>NZ_JBBCAR010000008.1:0-182066 GCF_037203725.1 Agrobacterium sp. CMT1 | reverse complement strand
TCCGTGCCAGCCATGCTGGCCGGCGGCGGCATAACAATAAGCCTGGCGCGGCTGGACGCGGGCGCGGCGGTCATCGGAAAAAACCGGTTTCGCATCCTGACCGAGCCGCTCGTAAAAGCCGCCATCCGGCCGGGCTGACCCCGCCTCCCACCACAATGGAAGGGCATCCTCGTCAAGCCATTTGCGTAATGTTCCGATCTCCTCGGCAAGTGTCTGCGCGATACTCGGAAATTGCATGGTCATGCGGTAACTCTCTGTTTTTACAGTTGAATAAATTGAGATCAATAAAAATACGTAACTATGGAGGCAAATAGACCATGTGGCATATTGCGCTGCAACCGCAAAAATTATCGATCTGACGCAAAGCCAACCCGCAGCGGCGTGATTGGTTCCACCTTTTTGCCCTTCGCCAATGGCAGCGAAAAAGCGATTCGCACGCCATAAACTATCAGAAATTACAACGGAAATTTGCGATTGCTTATTCGCAGTCCTCACGTATTTCGTAACAATGGTCTGGTCATTGGTGATTCGGTTTCCTTTTAATCTGGGCGGCGTCGGGGAAAAAAAGGGGCGAAGGGCAGTGAAATTTTCTGCCTATACTTCATTGCTGTTTTCCATTGCGGTTCTTTCTGGCTGCAATACTCCCGCGGGCGTTCGGTCGTTCGGCGGGACGCAGCTTCTGTCACCCTCCGAAGCGCTGATTTTTCCGCCGCCTGGCGGTCCCGAAATCGTTACCGTCGTCAGCCGTACTTATTCCAACGCCGTGGCGCAGCAGGTCATATTGCGTTCCGAGGCTGCTACGCCGGGACAGAATTATCTCAAGGCGGAGTTCTTCGGTCCGCAGCAGGCGGGCGATACAGATTTCGATTCCCTGGCGTTCACCGGTTTCAGGGCTTCCTCCCTCGCACGGGAAATCCGTGCGGAATTTCCCGGTGAAACTATCGCCATGTCGGCAAATTACCTGCAGAACAGTTACGGCGCGTTTTCCTATGCCGCTGGCAAGGGACGTGGTGAGGATACCTGCCTTTATGGTTGGCAGGATATACGTTCCCCCGAAAGCATGCGGCAGGATTTCCGCAATCTGGGGCGCATCAAGGTGCGGCTACGCCTCTGTCAGTCCGGCGCAAGCGTCGAGCGGCTTCTGGCGGTGATGTATAATTATACCATCACCGGGACTTATGCCTCGCCAAGCTGGAACCCCTACGGCACGCCGCAGGCGGTGGACAAAAATCTCGGCCGTCCCGGCAATCCGGTCTATCCGATAAAGTCGGAAGAGGTGCCGATGCGCCCCGGCGGCGAGGTGACCGCCAGCGTGCCGGTCCGGCCGGTTCGTCGTGCGGCGGCCACTGCCCCGGTTCAGCCGGAACAACAGCCGCTGCCGCCCGTTGCAGCAGTTAACATTCCTTCGCCGGTATCAGCGGGTGCGTCGGGTCAGCCTGCGGTGACGGCCCCGCGCGCCGCCGGCGGTGGGGCAGTCACAGGCCAACAGCAATCATCGGGCGTACCGCAGGTGTCCATTCCCTCGCCATCGTGCCTTTCCGGTTCGGGGGCGGGCCAGGGATGCAGATGATGGCGGGGACGAGAGCGGAGATGCCGGGCCGAAATTCCGGATGGGGACAAGAACGGAAAGTTTCTGGATGAACAAGGCCATCACAATCATTGTCTGGTTGCTTGTGTCGCTTTGCGTTCTGGCCATCATCACGATGCCGGTCAGCTTGCAGACCCACCTGGTCGCAACAGCAATCTCGCTTATTCTCCTCGCAACGATCAAGGGCTTCAACGGGCAGGGGGTCTGGCGGCTGGTGGCCCTCGGTTTCGGTACGGCCATCGTGCTTCGTTACGTCTACTGGCGCACGACAAGCACGTTGCCGCCGGTCAATCAGCTTGAGAACTTCATTCCCGGTTTTCTGCTCTATCTGGCGGAAATGTATAGCGTGGTGATGCTGGCGCTCAGCCTTGTCATCGTGTCCATGCCGCTGCCGTCGCGCAAGACCAGGCCCGGCTCGCCCACATACCGTCCGACAGTGGATGTCTTCGTGCCCAGTTACAACGAGGATGCGGAGCTTCTGGCCAATACGCTGGCGGCGGCCAAAAACATGGATTATCCGGCGGACCGCTTCACGGTCTGGCTGCTGGACGATGGCGGCTCGGTTCAGAAGCGCAATGCCGCCAATATTGTCGAAGCGCAGGCCGCGCAGCGCCGCCATGAAGAGCTCAAGAAGCTCTGCGAAGACCTCGACGTGCGTTATCTGACGCGCGAGCGCAATGTCCACGCCAAGGCCGGAAATCTCAATAACGGCCTTGCCCATTCGACCGGCGAACTCGTCACGGTCTTCGACGCCGACCACGCGCCCGCGCGCGACTTCCTGCTGGAAACCGTTGGTTATTTCGAAGAAGACCCGCGGCTGTTCCTGGTGCAGACGCCGCATTTCTTCGTCAATCCCGATCCGATCGAGCGCAATCTGCGAACCTTCGAGACGATGCCGAGCGAAAATGAGATGTTTTACGGCATCATCCAGCGCGGTCTCGACAAGTGGAACGGCGCCTTCTTCTGCGGTTCCGCCGCCGTACTGCGGCGCGAGGCCCTGCAGGATACCGAAGGTTTCAGCGGTGTCAGCATCACGGAAGATTGTGAAACGGCCCTCGCACTGCATTCCCGCGGCTGGAACAGCATCTATGTGGACAAGCCCCTGATTGCCGGGTTGCAGCCGGCCACTTTCGCAAGCTTCATCGGTCAGCGCAGCCGCTGGGCACAGGGCATGATGCAGATCCTGATTTTCCGCCAGCCCCTGTTCAAGCGTGGCCTCACATTCACACAGCGCCTCTGCTACATGTCCTCGACGCTGTTCTGGCTATTTCCGTTTCCGCGCACGATCTTCCTATTTGCGCCGCTGTTCTATCTTTTCTTCGACCTGCAGATATTTGTGGCCTCGGGCGGCGAGTTTCTAGCCTATACGGCGGCCTACATGCTCGTGAACCTCATGATGCAGAACTATCTCTACGGCAGTTTCCGCTGGCCGTGGATATCGGAACTCTACGAATATGTGCAGACGGTTCACCTCCTGCCCGCCGTCGTTTCGGTGATCTTCAATCCGGGCAAGCCAACCTTCAAGGTCACGGCGAAGGATGAATCCATCGCTGAGGCGCGACTCTCGGAAATCAGCCGGCCGTTCTTCGTGATTTTCGGATTGCTGGTGGTGGCGATGATCTTTGCCGTCTGGCGTATCTACAGCGAGCCCTACAAGGCGGATGTCACGCTCGTGGTCGGCGGCTGGAACCTGCTGAACCTCATCTTCGCCGGTTGCGCGCTGGGGGTGGTTTCTGAACGCGGCGACAAGTCCGCCTCGCGGCGCATCACCGTGAAGCGGCGCTGCGAGGTCAAGCTTGAGGGCAGCGACACCTGGGTGCCGGCCTCCATCGACAATGTTTCCGTCCACGGTCTGCTCATCAATCTATTCGATAACGCAACCACGGTCCAAAAAGGCGAGACTGCGATCGTCAGGGTCAAACCCCACAGCGAGGGCGTGCCGGAAACGATGCCTCTCAATATTGTGCGGACGGTGCGAGGCGAGGGGTTCATTTCGATCGGCTGCACCTTCTCCCCGCAGCGGGCCGTCGATCACCGCCTTATCGCCGACCTGATTTTTGCCAATTCTGAGCAATGGAGCGAGTTTCAGCGTGTGCGACGCAGGAACCCCGGTCTCATTCGCGGTACGGCGACCTTCCTGGCAATATCGCTCTTCCAGACGCAGCGTGGTCTCTTTTATCTGGCGCGCGCGCTGCGGCCGGGTTCCAAGGCCGTCAAACCTGCTGGAGCCGTAAAATGACCGGCCGCGGACCTATCAGGCAGTCGCTGACAGTGATGATCTGGGGTGCAGTCGCGACGAGCGCCATTGCGCAGTCATCCCCCTTCGACATGTCGCCGGAGAGGCCGGCCCAGACCGCGCCAAAGCCCGCGGAGCCGCCCGCCATTTCTCCGGTGGAACCGCGTCGTGAGCCGGAGGTCCCGACGCCGGTGCAGCCACCTGTTCCGCCACCCTTCGCGGCTAAGCCTGCGCCTTCCTCCGACGTGACGGCCCAACCGCCGCCGGTTCCCCCAGTGACCGTGCCCGCGCGCCGGGAAAGCATCTCACCCGGTTCCATGCCCGCCTCGTCTTCTTCAGCCGATGGCCGCCGCCGCTATATCCTTCCCTATGAAAAGCTCAGCCTTTCGGGCGAGATGGACCGGCGGCAATGGAGTATCTATCTGACGCCAGAGCAGGTGAATGCAGCCGTATCGCTGAATGTCGGTTATCAGAACGCGATCGTTGTTGCCCCGGAAAGCTCGAACTTTCAGGTCAGCGTGAACAATGTCGGGCTTGGGGCAGCGCGTATCGAGGCGCCGGACAGCCAGGGGAATATTTCCCTCAAAATTCCGCCCGGTGTCCTTCAGGTCGGCGCGAATGTCGTGTCGCTCGGGGTGCAGCAGCGCCACAGAACAGATTGCACGATCCAGTCCACTTATGATCTATGGACCGATGTCGATCCTGCAAATACCTTCATAGGCTTTAACGCCGATGTTGCAGGCAGTTTCGCCAACATCGACGACATCCAGGCGACCGGACCTGATGGCAAGGCGACGACGTCGATCGAAATCGTGGCACCGGCGCTCGGCAATCCGGCATTTGCGGATTCTCTCCTGCGTCTTTCGCAGGCGCTGGCGCTCAGAACCCAGATGCCGAACCAGACTGTCCGTTTTGTGACGGCCCCTCCCGTCGAAAGGAAAGCGGGAACGCTTTCGGTCCTCGTCGGCACGGCTCGGGAAATCGCCGGCATGGCCGGAACTTTGCCACCTGAAGCATCAGCGGGCGCTTTCGCAGGCTTCGGCAGCGCCGTCGCGGGCGGAGCGTCGCCGCTTCTCGTCACCGGTCCGACCCCCCAGGCGGTGCAAGCGGCGATAGAGACACTGTTTTCCTCGATCTCGCGAACACCGGGCGCTCAGCGAGCCACTTTTTCGACGCGCAGCTGGCACGCACCCGATGTGCCACTGATCATGTCGGACCGTCGGATCGCGCTTTCGGAACTCGGTATCGAAAGCAGCGAGTTCAGCGGCCGGCGTTTCCGCAATGAATTTTACATCGGCATGCCCGCCGATTTTTATGCGTCGGCCTATGGCGAAGCGTCGCTTCTCCTGGACGCAGCCTATTCTTCGCAGGTGTTGCCCGGCAGCCATGTCGACATCTATGTCAATGACCAGATCGCCTCCACCGTGCCGATCTCCAATAATGGCGGGGGTATTTTCAGACATCTGCCGATCAATGTGACAATGCGGCACTTCAAGCCCGGTCCGAACAAGGTGACCATTGAAGCGGTGTTGATGACGGCGCTGGATCAGGCCTGCGCACCGGGTGCGCCAGCGAGCGCAACGCCCCGTTTTGCATTGTTCGATACATCGGAAATTCATATTCCGGACTATGCGCAGATTGGTCGCAAACCCGATCTCGCTGCTATGGCTGGCGCCGGGCAGCCCTACCGCACTGGAACTACTCCCGTCGCCCTGTCTCTTGATCGTTTTGACACGGACACGATGTCGGCGGCGGCCACGCTCATCAGCCGGCTGGCGAGCGTGGCGGGGCATCCGATCGACATTGAGACCGTCGCGTCGCCATTGGTAATCGGCGACCGGGACGCGTTGTTCGTTGGTACGATCTCACAATTTCCGCAGGCTTTGATCAGCCAGTTCAACCTCGTTCCCTCCAGCCAGATCTCCTGGAAAGTGGGAGCCGGTGTTCAGCAGCCTGCGCAAAACAGTGAAAACCTCTTTAATGACTGGCGTGAACGGGTCGACGGCGGCATCTGGGAAGGACAGGTTTCGTCCTTTGAGGAATGGATGAAGCGCAACTTCGACCTGAGTTCGGATACATTGCGCTTCCTGCCTGCAGCCGAGCAGCCCTATGCGCCGCCTGCCAATGTCTCTTTCATGCTGGCCCAGGGACTGAGCCCTTCAGGTGAAGGGGTTTGGACGCTTGCAACCGCGCCAAGTTCGGGAGAGCTTTTGGAGGGCATGGCGGCGATGACGCGTGAAAACCGGTGGGGTGGCGTCACGGGGCGTGTCGCCGCTTACGACGCAGGTGCTGAAAAAATCGAGACCGTCGAAGTGGAACGGCCATATCTTTATAGCACGCGGCCATTTTCCTTCTCGAACTTCAGGCTGATTGCGGCAAACTGGCTGTCTTCTAACGTTCTCTCCTATTCATTGGCCTTCATTGGTTTCGTGTCGCTCCTCGGTCTCGCAACGTTTGCCATGCTGCGCATGATGGGGCGACATCGATGAAGAGCGGAATTTCGAAACTGGCCGGTGTTGTCGTCCTTTCCATCATGACGTTGCTGACAGCCGTTTCAGCGGGCCGCACCGCGTCGATCCCGCCGGAGGCATGGTCGGCCTATAAGAGTGCGTTTCTCGATCCCGGTGGCCGCATTATCGATACTGGCAACGGCAATATCAGCCACAGCGAGGGTCAGGGTTATGGCATGTGGCTTGCCGTGTTGTCCGACAGCCTCGCCGATTTCGAGCTGATCTGGAGTTTCACACGCACCGAACTGCTGGTGCGGGATGACGGACTGTCCGCCTGGAAATGGGATCCGCGCACACGTCCGCATGTGACCGATATCAACAACGCTACGGATGGCGATATCCTGATCGCCTATGCGCTGGCGCTGGCTGCCGGGCAATGGAATCGGCAGGATTACGCCGAGGCATCCACAGCCATGGCATCCGCCATCCTCAAAAAAACCGTGGTTCAACGCGCAGGGCGTTCGTTACTCCTGCCGGCTGCAACCGGTTTTGGCGAGGGGGACCGGGATGACGGTCCGGTGGTTAATCCGTCGTATCTGATATTCGAGGCCTTCCCGGTTCTCAATCTCGTCGCGCCGTCGCCGCTCTGGAAAGCGGTAGCCGATGACGGGGTGACGCAGATTGGTGCCTTTGCCTTTGGCGAGAGGAAACTACCGGCCGACTGGGTATCGGTGCGGACGCGAGCCCAGCCGGCATCGGGTTTCCCGCCGGAGTTCGGTTACAATGCGGTGCGCATTCCACTTTATCTCTCGCGGGCGAATATCGGCTCGCCCGAGCTGCTCAACCGGCTGAAGAACGGCATGACGCTGGAAAGCGGTGCGGCTGGCACTTTCGATCTGAAGAGCGGAGCGGTCAAGGATGTGCTGTCGGACCCCGGCTATCGCATCATTCCGGCGCTCGCGGCCTGTGTCGCAGGCGGGGTCGCCGTTCCGGAAGAACTGAAGAGCTTTCAGCCAACACTTTATTATCCTTCCACATTGCACCTTCTGGCATTGTCGTTTCTGGCAAGGAATAACGGGGAATGCCGATGAACAAGCCTTTATCGACTTCGGCCCTCATCCTGCTTCTAGTCGCGCTTGCCGCCTTCCACTGGCGTGACAGCATTCTCGGTCGCGTGTCGGACGTCCACACCTCCGCGGTGGGGGACAATCGCGCCGCGCAGCGGATATCTCCTGCGGCAAATCCGGCGCAAATCAACGCTTTTGTCAAGAATCGCGAGATGGCGCAGTTAGCGCAGTCCTCGACACCGCCGGTAACGGTGCCGGTAACCGAGCCGCGACCGGTGCCACAGACCGGCGCCCAGACCGTGCAAACACAGACGGCGCAGGCGCCTGCCGCGCGCGTGGCGGAGCCGGCGTCGGGTGATATGCCGGAAGTCGATCTCAGCGCATTGCGCTATTTCGCCGCGAGAGGCGATACGCAACGCCTTCAGGCCGAAATCGCGCGACTTCGCACGCTTTATCCAAACTGGACGCCACCGGCTGATCCGCTTGCTGTTCCGGAAAACGGCGATGCAAAGCTCGATGCCATGTGGCAGCTTTATACCGATGGCCGTTATGCCGAGGTCAGGAAGGCGATTGCCGACCGCCAGCAGACAGAGCCTGGCTGGCAGCCGCCGGACAACCTGACCGGCATGCTGTCTCTGGCCGAGGCGCGTCAGCGCCTCATCAACGCGTCTGACCTCAAGCAATATGCGACGGTGGTGGATACGGCCGCCAATAATTCCGGTCTGCTGACCTGCAGCGAGGTCGACGTTCTGTGGCGTGTTGCCGATGCCTTTGCCAATACGGACAGGATGGCACGGGCGCGCGACGCCTATCTCTACATTCTCAACAATTGCACTGTCGCAAGTGACAGGCTCGCCACTGTGCAAAAGGCATCCGCGCTGCTGCCGGCGGAAATGATGGGTGAGCTTCTGGCCAAGGAAAAGCCCGGCGCCGATGGACAGCTGGAATTCGAGCCGGTCAAGAACGATCTCGCGCGCCAGTTCGTGGCGAAGGCAGGAGAGAAAGAGGGGATCACCGTCCCTTCTGCCTATCTGATGCGGCTTGAACGGCTTGCCGAAACGGAAAAGCGCGCAAGCGACGCGCTGCTGCTCGGCTGGTACAATATTCGCCAGAAAAATATGGCAGAGGCCGAAAAGTGGTTCCGCAAGGCGCGAGAGGAAGAGGACAGCGCGTCGGCCTCGCAAGGGCTGGCGCTGGCGCTGATCGACCGCAACGAGCCGCGTGAAGCCGAGGACGTCATGTACAAATGGCGCGCGACATCCGACGATGCGCTCGCAACCTATCTTGCCGCAACCGCCAATCTTCTCGCGCTGGAGCCGCCCGTCGTGCTGCCGCCGGATGTATTGCAGCGCATTGCAGCGGAAACCGTCGCGCGCAAGGACGCGGCGACGGCACAACAGTTCGGCTGGTATTCGCTTGCGTTCCGTCAGAGCCAGCTCGCCTTGCAATGGTTCAGCACTGCGCTTGGCTGGAAAGCGGATGATGAGCCGTCTGCCTATGGCGTGGCACTGAGCTATCATGACCTGCGCAACCTCGCTGGCCTGCGGGGCATTCAGCAGCAATGGGCAGGTCGCTCGCAGCGTATTGCCGATGTGGGTACCGCACGCATGGTGGATCAGTCCGGCCAGCCGGTCGTGGCGGTAACCGCGCCGCCTCTCGCCACCGCCCCGCAGCAGACCGCGCCCGTGCCTCAAACGGCGCAGGGAGGGACGGTGACCTATGTTCAACCCGTCGTCCAGGCGCCTGAACCGTCACGCAAGCAGGCGAGACTGTCTTCGCCAGCGCAAAGAGCAAACAACACGGCTTCGCGTCCACGCTCTTGTGCCGCCTATCCTGATCCGCAGCGATTGCCGCCGCAGCAGGCGCTCGATCTCGGCTGGTGCCTGATGGAGACGAATAGACCGGCCGAGGCGCTGAAAGCCTTTGAAGCCGCCATTGCCGGCGGTCAGTCGAGCGTCAAAAGCGATGCGGCCTATGGTCAGAGCCTCGCCTATCTGCGCATGGGGCTGACGGACCATGCTGCGGTCTCGGCGACGAAATCGCGCATGGATCGTCCGCGAGCCACGGAGCTGCAGGTTTCGATCCTTGCCGATCGCGCGGTTTCCGCCTTCCAGTCGAAACGTTATGCCGAAACGCTTCTGCTCCTCGACCAGCGGGCTCGGCTGGCTGACGAGCGTGCTGATCTAATGGTGCTGCGCGGTTACTCCTATCTCGCCATGCGCCGTTATGGGGAAGCCGCCCAGATATTCGAAAGCCTCGCCTCCATCGGTAATCGCGATGGCATCAGGGGGCTCGCGGCAGTGCGCGCCGCCCGGCCGAGCAACGGTCCGCAAGGCGGTTGACAGCGGCCGGCGTGCAGCCGGCCACGGCTTATTTCCCGCCGGTGAGATTACGAATGAGCCGCATGAAGATGCGCGCACCGATACCGATCAGTGCGTCCGGAAAGTCGTAATCGGGGTTGTGCAGATTGGGATAGTCCCGGCCTGCGCCGAGAAAAAACATCGCCGACGACGAGACGCCACGGAAACGGCCGAAATCCTCGGAAGCGCGCATTGGCAGACCTTCGGAACCGTGGGAGATTTTCTCGTCGTCCAGCGCCTGCCGGATATGATCGACGGCGTCCGGGGCGTTTTCGCAATGCAGGAAAATATCGTCATAGGTGATATCGAGCGCCAGCCTCTCTTCGTCTGCCACCCTTTTTGCGAGCGTCTCCGCGGCGTTGCACAGGTTTTCCATCCGGTCGTCGGTCAGCGTTCTGAGTGTCGCCCAGATTTCCGCGTCAGCCGGGGAAATGCCGAAGGCCGCTTCCCCCATGATCGCGTGGGTGATCGTCACCATCGAAAAATCCGGTGCCGGCGGAAAACCGGAACCGAGATCGCTCAGGGACGGCATCAGCCTGGCAATCGCCCGCATGGGGGAAATGCCGTGTTCCGGTGAGGAGGCATGTGCCGTCTTGCCCGCTAATGTGATTTTGATGCCGCGCGATGCGCAATTGACCGGCCCTTCCACCACGCTGACATGGCCGAAGGGCAGGCCGGGGAGGTTGTGAAGTGAAAATGAATAGTCCGGTTTTATCTCCGTAAAGCGGGGATCGGCAATAACGGCGGCTGCGCCCGCACCGGTTTCCTCCGCCGGCTGAAAGAGAAGAATGACCCGTCCTGTCTCCGGCCGCTGGCGGGCAAGGCCAAGCGCCAGTGCCGTCAGAATGGTGGAGTGGCCGTCGTGACCGCACAGATGGCCTTTTCCATCGACGCTCGAACGATATTCAACTTCACCCTTTTCGTGGATAGGCAGCGCGTCGATTTCCGAGCGGATCAGAACCGAGGGGCCGCTTCTGCCGCTGTCATAGACAGCCGCCACGCCATGGCCGCCGAGGCCGGCAAGAAGCCGGTCAGGTGGTGCCTGCTCAAGAAAGGCATGGACGCGGCGGGCGGTTTCTTTCTCCTCTCCGGAAATTTCCGGATGGCGATGCAAATCGTGGCGAAGCTCAATGAGATCGAGCATGTCCTTATTTGTCAGAAACATCAAAATTCCCTGCAGGTCGGTCGGCGTTTTGCTGCCGCAACTTACAGATCATTGTCTTCAATGCAAAACCTTTGGCGGGTGCCAGCGCTTGCCCGCCGTTTTCGGTTTGACGGTGAGCGGGATGACATCGGCAGGGAGTGGGATCTTTGTTTTCGTCAGTTCCAGCCGCGCAAGCGCGGCCCGCGCCTTCTCCGCATATTCGAGATGTTGGGCCTCGTCCGAATGATAATGCTGCAATCTTTCAAGGATTTCGGCACCTTCCATCTTTCTTTCGGCGGCGATGAGAGCAACGGCGCATTTGTAGAGCGCTTCGCGGTGGAACGGCGCGCGATTGGTGACCTGGCGGAAGGCCTCGGATGCCTCGTGATAATGCTGTTGCGCCAGCCGTGCCTCACCGATGCGGAGCCAAAGCAGAACCGGGTCCTGGCCGCTGGCGAGAAGCGCCAGGAAGGCGATTTCCGCCTCCCGGAACTCGCCCCGATCAAGAGACAGGTTGGCCAGCCCGAATTGGGCACCGGAATGACCGGGCGCTGCGGCAAGCACCTGGCTGAAGGCGATGCTTGCGGCAGCCTTCCTGCCCGCCTTGTAAAATTTGAGTCCCTGTTCGTAGACAAATCGGATACTGCGCGGGTGAAGCGTGCCGCCGAGATTATCACCCGAGCGGGTGCGAAACAGCGTGCAGCTCAGCTTCTGCTCCTCCGGCCCGAAGAAATATTTATAGGGCTCGTTGCCACGCAGGAAGTCGTAGGTCTTGAAACCCTGCTCGATTGCCCTCCGGATGCAGTGCCCGTGCAGCACGAGACCGGGGGAAGGCGTCTTCCAGTTCTCGTCGCGGCCGGTGATGTAGAACATTACAGATTTTTTCCGGCGATCGATGATGTTGGCGAGTGCGCCAAGCGGCTGGTCGCCGAACCACAGCACAGGTACCTCTAGATCACCGCGAATATAGACATCCATCAGCATCTGGCGGGTCGCGCCGATCAGGAGCTCGGTGCGTTCCCTGCCCTTATGCGGCGCCCAGCGGATGCGCCAGAAATCGAAGAGGATGTCCATGTCCCGCTTGATGGTGTCTTTCGTCGCGAAGCTGATGCGATATTCGTCCCCGCCCTCGACCTTTCTCATGAAACGCCTGAGCTTTTGCCGGGTCTGGCTGCTCATGTGGCTTTCAAGATACCCGTCAAACGTGTCCGGCAGGGTCACCACCGGGCAGATGCAATTGTTGATGTTGTAGGGGTTGGTCGGCATATTGTCGCGGAACATGACGAGCGGGCCCTGAAGCGCCCTGATCATGGCATCGCGCCGTTCCGGCGGGCCTGAAAGATAATCGAGTTTCAGCTCGGTCCAGTTCTGTTGTCTTATATAGGCGCAGAAACCGGCGACGGCGTGATCTTCATAGTCCGGCAGGGTGATGAAACCAGTATAATCCGCGGCAGCATTGCCGGCCATGACGATGCTGTCGTGAAAGCGGCCGGTTTTCTTGTCGGGTTCGGTGACGATGCGCAGCGGAAAAAACGCCACATAGGGCGAGCCTTCCGAACGTTCCCTCAGAGCCAGAACGAACCAGCGCCTGCGGCGCGGCATGTAATCGCGCAGCCAGCCCCAGGAGAGAAAATGCCGGGCATGGGGATCGGCCATGAACACCGATTCCCAGTTTTCCCGAACCGCCTCGAAGCCGGCGTCGGTGTCAATGATGTCGATGCGCATGTGTCCCCCTCCCAATACAGATCACACATTCGGGAGGTTTCATTTTATGGGCAAATGATCCGCTTCAAATATTCCCTTCGGGTGAAACCCCCGCATCAAATGGGATTAGCCCGCGAGCGGCCTTACTTCGCCCACCGCGACAAAAAAGCCCTTGTCACCCGGCCGAAGCGCTCTAACATGCGTGTTGAATGCGAGGCCGGCTCAACGATCCGCATGGCACAGGAGTTCTCTATGGCTGTTCCTTACATGCTTCTGACCGGTGCCAGCCGGGGAATTGGGCATGCCACCGTCAAGCTGTTTCAGGAAAAGGGCTGGAGGATCCTGACCGTTTCGCGGCAGCCCTTTTCCGAGGAATGCCGTTGGCCCTCCGCACGCGAGAGCCATATCCAGGCCGATCTGGAAGACCTGTCGCGGGTAGAAGATCTGGCAGATGAGGTGCGTTCACGCCTGCCTGAAGGAAAGCTTGCGGCGCTTGTCAACAATGCCGGAATTTCGCCGAAGGGCGAAGGCGGAAGCCGCCTCGGTGTGATGGATACGACGGCGGATATCTGGACGCGGGTGCTCAATGTCAATCTCGTCTCAACAGCGCTGCTCGCCCGCGCGCTCCTGCCGGAGCTGGAGGCGGCGAGAGGCTCGATCGTCAATGTCACCTCCATCGTCGGTTCGCGGGTTCACCCCTTCGCCGGTGTTGCTTATGCCACGTCGAAGGCGGCACTCGCCGCACTGACGCGCGAACTGGCGCATGAATTCGGTCCGCGGGGCGTTCGAGCCAACGCGATTGCGCCGGGGGAAATCAATACTGCCATTCTGTCTCCAGGTACGGCCGAGCTGGTGGATGCCCAGGTTCCGCTCGGGCGGCTCGGCACCACGGCGGAGGTGGCACAAACAATCCTTTTTCTCTGCTCGGAACAGTCCAGCTACATCAACGGCGCGGAAATCCACATCAATGGCGGACAGCACGTCTGACGCCTCAGTCAATCAACCGAAACGGAGCCATTATCGATGACCATCCTGCCGAATTCCGTCGAGGCACGCGATATCGCCTATCAGATGCATCCCAATGTCAATCTGCGCAAATTCGAAAAGACCGGTGGTCTGGTGATTGAAAGCGGCGAGGGCATCTATGTCACCGACAGCAGTGGCAAGCGATACATCGAGGCGATGGCGGGACTGTGGTCGGTGGCGCTCGGTTTTGGTGAACAGCGGCTGGTGGAAGCGGCGACAAAGCAGATGCAGAAGCTGCCCTATTACCACACCTTCTCCTACAAGACGCATAGCCCGTCCGTCGATCTCGCCGAACTGCTGATCGAGCTTTCGCCGGTGCCGATGTCGAAAGTTCATTTCACCTCCTCCGGCTCGGAAGCCAACGATCTGGTCGCCAAGATGGTCTGGTATCGTTCGAATGCACTGGGCAAGAAGGAAAAGAAAAAGATCATAGGCCGCATCAAGGGTTATCATGGCGTGACCATTGCGTCGGCCTCGATCACCGGCTTGCCGCGCAACCATGAGAGTTTCGATCTGCCGCTGGACCGCATGCTGCATACGGCCTGCCCCTCCTATGTGCATTTCGGGAAGGAGGGCGAAAGTGAGGCGGATTTCACCGCGCGTATCCTCGGGGAGTTGGAGGATCTGATCCTTCGCGAAGGTCCCGAAACCATCGCCGCCTTCTGGGGCGAGCCGGTAATGGGCGCCGGTGGCGTTCTTTTGCCGCCGGAGGGCTATTGGGAAGGCGTACAGGCGATCCTGAAGAAATATGACATCCTGCTTGTGGTCGACGAGGTCATCTGCGGTTTTGGCCGCACGGGCAAGATGTTCGCCTGCGAGACCTACGGTATCAAGCCGGACGTGCTTGTGGTCTCAAAGCAGATTTCGTCGTCCTACATGCCGCTTTCGGCGATCATCATGAATGACAATTTCTACCAGCCTATCGCCGATGAGTCCGACCGTATCGGATCGTTCGGCCATGGCTACACCGCCTCCGGCCACCCGGTCGCAACGGCTGTGGGGCTGGAAAACCTGAAGATCATTCAGGAACGCGATCTGGTCGGCAATGTCGCGCGGCTCGAAGGCCGGTTCCTCGATCATCTGAAGGCACTTGCGGATCACCCGCTCATTCATTCCTCGCGCGGTATCGGCCTCATCGGCGCGCTGGAGGTGAAGCCATGGGAAGGCATGAAGCCGGGCGACACGACGTTTGCCCTCGCCGCCGCGATTGAGGAGGAGGGTGTCATAACCCGGCCAATCGGTGAATCCATCTGTTTCTGTCCGCCGCTGATTATTACCGCGGAGCAACTGGATGAGCTGTTTGCTGGTGTGAAGCGCGGTCTCGACAAGGTTGCGGCCGCCCGAGGCTGAAAATTTTTGGCAATTGTGCCGGCCGGTTGATCCGGCCGACCTATCCCCGGTAGGCCACAAGTACCGCACCGCAGGCGATCAGCACGACGCCGAGCCAGTTGGGCAGCGAAAGCCTTTCGCCCAAAAACAGCACTGCAAAGATGGCGACAAAGACGACACTGAGCTTGTCGATGGGTGCGACACGGGCGGCGTCGCCAATTTTCAGCGCCCGGAAATAGCATATCCAGGATGCGCCGGTTGCCAGACCGGAGAGCACGAGAAAGGCCCAGGTTTTCCCCGAGATGGTGGAAGGCTGCTGCCAGTTGCCGGTGATATAAACCATCAGGCCTGCGGCAGCGAGAATAACGATGGTTCGGATGAAAGTGGCGAAATCGGAATTGACGTTTTCGATGCCGATCTTGGCGAAAATGGCAGTCAGAGCCGCGAATGCCGCCGATAACAGGGCCCAGAATTGCCACGCCAGGAAAATGTTTCTCATATGGGCCACTCCATTCATCGCAATGGTTCTTGTTTGATCTGGCCTACAGCATCGCCCGTCCGATAAAAACTGTTTTCCGACACCTGCTTGAACGACAAAGGCCGACACATCGAGATGACGCGCCGGCCTTCATGCGAGGCCTGTCCGGACGAGGCCGGGCAGGCAGGACCTTGGGAGGTCGTATTACTCTGCCGGCTGCACCGAGGCCGGAAGCTGATCCACATCGGCGATGCCGGTGAATTCTTCCTTGCCGCTGAGCACGCGGGCAAGCTGGTCCTGGTCCAGTTCGCCTTCCCAGCGGGCGACGACGATGGTGGCGACCGCATTGCCGACGAAGTTGGTGAGCGCGCGGCATTCCGACATGAAGCGGTCGATGCCGAGGATCAGCGCCATGCCGGCGACCGGAACCGAAGGCACGACGGAGAGCGTGGCCGCGAGCGTGATGAAGCCTGCACCGGTAATGCCGGCGGCACCCTTGGAGGAGAGCATGGCGACGAGCAGCAGCAGAATCTGTTCGCCGAAGGAGAGGTGAATGCCGGTCGCCTGCGCGATGAAGAGGGCTGCCAGCGTCATGTAGATGTTGGTGCCGTCAAGATTGAAGGAGTAACCGGTGGGAATGACGAGACCGACGACGGAGCGCTTGCAGCCGGCCTTTTCCATCTTGCTCATCAGGCCCGGCAGGGCGGCCTCGGAAGACGAGGTACCGAGAACCAGCAGCAGTTCTTCCTTGATGTAGCGGATCAGCGCGACGATGGAGAAGCCGTTATAGCGGCAGACGGCGCCGAGGACCACGAACACGAACAGGAAGGACGTGACGTAGAAGGTGCCGATCAGCATCGCAAGATTGGTGACGGACGAGATGCCGTATTTGCCGATGGTGAAGGCCATGGCGCCGAAAGCACCGATCGGGGCAGCCTTCATCAGGATCGCGACCAGCTTGAAAATCGGATACATCAGGGCGTGCATGAAATCGGTGACCGGCTTGCCCTTTTCGCCGACGACGCCGAGCGCGATACCGAAGAGCACCGAGAAGAACAGCACCTGCAGGATATCGCCGCTGGCGAATGCGCCGACGATGGTCGTCGGGATGATGTTCATCAGGAAGCCGGTAATGGTCTGCTCATGGGCCTTGTCGGCGTAGGTCGCGACGGCCTTGGCATCGAGCGTTGCCGGATCGATGTTCATGCCCGCGCCGGGCTGCACGGTGTTGGCGACGATGAGGCCTACGATAAGCGCAAGGGTGGAGAATACGAGGAAGTAGATCATGGCCTTGCCGGCCACGCGGCCAACCTTCTTCATGTCGTTCATGCCGGCAATGCCGGTTGCGACAGTGAGGAAGATGACGGGCGCGATGATCATCTTGACGAGGCGGATGAAGCCGTCGCCGAGCGGCTTCAGTTCTTCACCGAAGGCCGGATAGAAATGGCCGAGTGCGATACCGGCTATGATGGCCACCAGAACCTGAAAATACAGATGCTTGTAGAATGGCAATTTGGCGTGGCCCGCGGCCACGGCTGTCGTATCGATCATGTTTTTTCCTCCTCGGCCTCACCCTGCCTTGATTGGCCTCCCGGGATCGCCGTGTCGTTGACGGCTTCGCGCCGATTGAGGAGACATGTGCAATACGCATGCCAGACTTGATTATTTGCCGTAACCAACTGATTCAAAAAGTTCTTTTTTGGAGGGATAAAAGGCGCGACAGTTAACTGTGCGGAATTTCGGACAAAAACTCTTGCGGTCTGTGTGTAAATCCGCACAATTGACCCATGAACCAGATAGAGAATTCACTCCATTCCCAGGCGAAGCGACGGGCGCAATGGCTGGCGCTCGCGGGGCTTTGGCTGCTTATCGGTTTTGGCATGCTGCTTGTCGCAGATGAATTTGCCCGCCATCAGGCCCTGCGTGCGGCGGGTTCCGAGGCCTCGACCGATGCGGAACTGAAGATCGCCCTTTTGAATGTTGCACTGGAGCGGCCGCGGGCCATTCCGCTGGTTCTTTCCGGCGATCCCGATCTTGCCGTCGCTCTCGATGGCGGCGGCGCTTCGGCTCTAGATCGGCTCAATCGAAAGCTTGAAGGGCTTATCGAAGGAACCCAGTCCTCTGTCATTTACGTGACCGGGCCGACCGGCTTGACCATCGCGTCGAGCAACTGGCGGCAGGCGGACAGCTTTGTCGGTTCCAACTATGCCTTCCGCGAGTATTTTCAGGCGGCGATGAAGACTGGCATGTCCGAACATTATGCGCTCGGCAATGTCAGTCGCCGGCCAGGTCTCTATATCTCCCGCCGGATCGATGCAGCTGACGGCCGGCCGCTTGGCGTCGTGATTGCCAAGGTCGAGTTCAACCGGCTGGAAGCGGACTGGAATATCGGAGGCAAGCCGGTCTATGTCGTCGACAGAAACGGTGTCGTGTTGATGACGAGCGTGCCGGAGTGGCGCTTCAAGACAGTCGCGGCCATCGACGAGGCGCGACGAAACACCATTTCCGAAAGCCTGCAATTCGGCAATGAGGCGCTGGCGACGCTGCCTTTCCGAACGGCTCGATCATTGGGCGACGGTGTTCCGCTCATCCACGTTGATGAGCCGGGGCGCGAACGCGGCGATTATCTTCGCCTGGAAGTGCCGGTGCCGACGACATCCTGGACCCTGCATTATCTTCAGCCCGTCGCACCCGCTCTGAATGCCGCCATCCGCGAGGGCAGGGCGGTGGCGCTGGCGACGCTCATGCCGCTGATTGCGCTTTCAGCGCTGTGGCTGTGGCGCAGGCACAAGGCTCTGACGGAAAAGGAAGAAGAACAAAGGGCCCGCGCCGAGCTTGAACTGAAGGTACAGGAGAGAACCCGCGATCTGACGAAGACGCGCGATCATCTTCAGGCGGAAATCGCCCTGCACGAAAAGACCACCGGGGAGTTGCGCAATGTCCAGCATGAGCTGGTGCAGGCCAACCGCCTTTCCATTCTTGGGCAGGTGGCGGCTGGCGTGGCGCATGAGATAAACCAGCCTGTGGCGACAATCCGCGCCTTTGCCGATAATGCGCGCACTCTGCTGAAGCGTGAACGTCTGGCTGAAGCCAGTGAAAATCTTGAGGACATTGCCGCCCTTACCGAGCGTATCGGCACGATTACCAGCGATCTGAAGATACTCGCGCGCAAGGGCCGAACCGGCGCTGAACCTGTCAGTGTTCGAACCGTCATCGAAGGTGCGGTGCTGCTGCTGCGCAGCCGTTTTTCCGGTCAGATGGACGCGCTGGATATTGTCTTGCCCGATCAGGATATGAAAGTGCTCGGCAGCCGCATCCGGCTGGAGCAAATCCTCATCAATCTTCTGCAAAACGCGCTGGAAGCGACTGAAGCGATTGATACGGCCCGGGTGGAGGTGCGTGTTTGCGAAGAAGGCGACGCGGTTGTAATCTCGGTTGGCGACAATGGCGGGGGCATTCCGGAAGCCATCCGTGCCCAGCTTTTTTCACCCTTCAATACCTCCAAGGAAGGCGGTCTCGGTCTTGGCCTTGTCATCTCAAACGACATCGCTTCGGACTATGGCGGGCGCATTGAGGTGGCGAGTGGTGATGCAGGCACGTGTTTTTCCGTATATCTGAAGCGAGCATGACATGACGGCGGATGGTACTATATTTCTGGTCGATGACGACTCGCAGCTGCGCAAGGCGATGGTGCAGACGCTGGAGCTAGACGGGCTGCCGGTCACTTCCTTTTCCCGAGCCGAGCAGGCGCTTGCAGCTTTGAGTGACGATTTCGACGGCGTCGTTATCACTGACGTGCGCATGCCCGGCATGACCGGGCTGGAATTTTTCGACCATGTCCGCAAGATCGATGCGGATCTGCCTGTCATCCTCATTACCGGCCATGGCGATGTACCCATGGCCGTCGATGCGCTCCACAACGGTGCCTATGACTTCATAGCCAAGCCGTTTCCCGCCGAACGGATGGTGGAGAGCGCCCGCAGAGCCCTCGAAAAACGCCGCCTCGTGCTGGAAAATCGCGCGCTTCGCCGGGCAGCCGGGCAGGCGGAGGACGACCTGCCGCTGATCGGGCAAACACCCGCCATGGAGCGCTTGCGCACGACGCTCAGGCATATTGCCGATACGGATGTCGATGTGCTGGTGGCCGGCGAAACGGGCAGCGGCAAGGAAGTGGTGGCAACGGCCCTTCATCGTTGGAGCAAGAAGCGCGCCAAGGGCAATTTCGTTGCGCTGAATTGTGGTGCGCTACCTGAAACGGTGATCGAGAGCGAGCTTTTCGGCCATGAGCCGGGAGCATTTACCGGGGCACAGAAAAAACGTGTCGGCCGCATCGAACATTCAAGTGGTGGCACGTTGTTCCTGGACGAGATCGAAAGCATGCCGCTTGCCGTGCAGGTGAAAATGCTGCGTGTGCTGGAAATGCGCGAGGTCTCGCCGCTTGGTTCAAACGAGGAGCGACCTGTCGATATCCGCGTGGTTGCGGCGGCCAAGGTTGACCTCGGCGATCCGGCCGAACGTGGCGCGTTTCGTGAGGACCTTTATTACCGGCTGAATGTCGTCACATTGTCGATACCGCCGCTTCGCGAACGCAGGGCGGATATTCCACTCTTGTTTTCCCACTTCGTCACCAAGGCAGCCAACCGCTTCAACATGCCGGTGCCGCAGATCGGCGCCGGGGTTTCCCGTCGTCTCAACGATCATGATTGGCCCGGCAATGTCCGGGAACTCGGCCATTTTGCCGAGAGGGTAGTTCTGGGGCTTGAGACGGAATTGGCGGCCACATCTGTTCTGCAGTCGGAAATCCCGGCTTCCGGCACCTTGCCGGAGCGTATGGACGAGATCGAGGCGCGCATCATCCGCGAGACACTGGAGCAATCCAATGGCGACGTCGCGGAAACCATCGCCACGCTCGGTATCGCCCGCAAGACCTTTTACGACAAACTGCAACGCCACGGTATCAACCGGGCGGACTATGTGAAGAACGGCGCGGCCTGAAACTGTGCAGAGGACGACTTATGGCGACGGCGCGAAGTTGTCCTGCTCCGACCCCCATTGAAAAGCCGCAGACTTTTCCGTCTGCGGCCTGGCAATAATCGCAGCAATTGCGGCAACGGCCGTCGTTCAGCCTGCTACGCAGAAATGACGCTGACCGTCATAGTCCGTGTAGGTGCCCGTGCGGGAATTGAAGCTGCGGTAACGCTGCGAGCAATAATCGTACCAGGCGTTGGTCCACGGCTCGATGGTGCGATAGGTCTGGGGCTGACTATAGACGGGACGGCTGTCGTAAACCGGCTGCGCGCGATAGACCGGCGCCGGGCGATAAACCGGCTGCGGTGCTGGCCGGTAGTAACGATAGTCCGGCTCTTCATAGACATAGCTCGGCTCATAGGCCTGATAACGGCGCGGTGCCGGATCGATATAGACCCGTTCCTCCTCCACCGGTGCCGGGCGGGAAAGGGCGGAACCAACGGCAACACCGGCGGCAAGGCCAAGCACACCTCCCAGAAGCGCCGCGTCGCGGCGGTCGTGGCGGTCCCAGTCGCCGGCGGATGCGCTGTTGAAGGGAGCGATGGTTGCGGCGGCGACGGCGATAGCCATAGCGGTTTTGGCTGCAAAGGACGACATGGTGTTTTTCCATCCAGGTGGCAGGGTGCTGCCAGTTGCAAATTCGATGGTTAAGGAAATACAGCCCGCCTGCTGAACGGTCGCTGAATGAATTGTGGCAGACCGGCTGTCGCCCACAATTCCCGTTTGCCTGCGTCCCACGCTTCGCGCTAAAACTCGGGAGCAAACAGGACGCGCCCATGAGCCTTGCCCATATAACCGTATCTCCCGATTCATCGCATGAGGATCGTGCCCAGGCCATTCGAGACACTTTGCGCGACGCCATTGTCGATCGCCGGCTGGCGCCGGGAACGAAATTGTCGGAAGCGGAAGTGGGAACGTTGTTCGATGTCAGCCGCACGGTGGTGCGCGCGGCGCTGCAGATGCTTGCCTATGAGGGCCTCGTGAAGGCCGAGCGCAATCGGGGCGCTTTCGTTTCCAATCCGACGCCCGACGAGGCGCGGCAGGTATTTGCGTCCCGCCGGCTGATCGAGCCCGGCGTCGTTGACGCGGCAATCGAAAAAATCACGCCTGCGGCGGTAAAGAAGCTGCGGGAGCATCTGTTGGAGGAGAGCAGGCATCAGCAGGAACGCGGGCCGAGCGCACGGCGGGCCGAAATCAAGGCCTCGGGTGATTTTCACCTGATGCTGGCGTCAATTGCCGGCAATGCCATCCTAGAAAAATTCATGGATGAACTGGTTGCGCGCTCATCGCTGGTCATCGCGCTCTATGGGCGCTCCGGCGTATCGAGCTGCGGTCATAACGAACATGCCGATCTTCTGGATGCGCTGGAGGCGAAGGATGCGGCAAGGGCCCGGGCGCTGATGCTGCAACATCTTAATCATATAGAGGCCGATCTCGACCTCCGTACCAAGGAAGGTCTAGCCCTCAGGGACGCTCTGGCGCTTTAGGATATCGGTGTATCGGCCCTCACACGCCGTGCGAGGGCGATATCAGCGGAAACCGGAGCGTGCCGGTCATGCCGCGTAGCGGCTGATTGCCAGATCGTGGGTGTCGATCTCGGGCGTCGCACCGCTGATCATGTCCGCAAGGACGCGGGCGGAGCCACAGGACATGGTCCAGCCGAGCGTGCCGTGGCCGGTGTTAAGGTAAAGGTTGCTGTAGCGGGTAGCGCCGATAACAGGCGTACCATCCGGCGTCATCGGGCGCAGGCCACACCAGAATTTCGCCTGCGACTGATCGCCCGCGCCACCGAACAGGTCTTCCACCGAATGGGCGAGTGTTGCCTGCCGCGCTGCGGGCAAGTCCTTGCTGAAGCCGGCGATTTCCGCCATTCCGCCAGCACGGATGCGCGAACCGAGCCGGGTGATCGCGACCTTGAACGTTTCATCCATCACCGTGGAGACGGGCGCCCGTTCCTCTTTCACAATCGGCACCGTGATGGAATAACCCTTGACCGGGTAGACCGGCAGGGTCAGACCGAGCTGACGCAGGAACTGTGGAGAGTAGCTGCCAAGCGCGGCGACAAAAATATCCGCTTCCACAAGCCCGCGGGTGGTCTCCACCGCCTTGACGCGTCCTGCCTCAACGATGGGGCGCATGATCCCCGTGTCGTACAAGAAGGTAACGCCCGCTTCTTCCGCCATGCGGGCAAGCTCGGTGGTGAACATGTAGCAGTCACCGGTCTCGTCGCCAGGCAGGCGCAGCCCGCCGACGATCTTTTCCTTCGATGGCGAGAGGCCGGGTTCCACGGCGGCGCAGCCGTCTCGGTCGAGAATTTCGAAAGGCACGCCGCCCGCCGTCAGCACGTCCACGTCCTTGCCGATGGCGTCAAACTGCTTTTGTGTGCGGAATACCTCCAGCGTGCCCTGCATGCGCTGGTCATACTGGATGCCTGTCTCTTCCCGCAGTGCCATCAGGCAGTCGCGGCTATATTCCGCGACGCGCACCATGCGGCTCTTGTTGATGGCATAACGCGCCGAGGTACAGTTGCGCAGCATCTGGCTCATCCAGCGCCAGGCGGCCGGATCGACCGTCGGGCGAATGATCAGCGGTGCATGTTTCATGAACAGCCATTTCATGGCCTTGACCGGAATGCCCGGCGCGGCCCAGGGCGAAGAATAGCCGGGGGAAACCTCACCCGCATTGGCAAAGCTGGTCTCGAGCGCTGCAGCCGGCTGCCGGTCGATCACCGTCACCTTGTGCCCGGCTTTGGCCAGATACCAGGCGGATGTCACGCCGACGACGCCGGCTCCGAGGATAGTGACGTTCATGATCGTCTCACTTGTGATTGACTGATGTTGAAGCAAAGGTCGGGGTTTCGTCCGGCTGAATATAGGTACGGCGATAACGACGGCCGAGGCCGGTCAGGATTTCGTAGGCGATCGTGCCCGCATCGTCCGCGATGTCTTCAAGCGTTTGCTCGGGGCCGATCATCTGCACGAAACTGCCTTGGGTCAATGTTCCCTCGGGCAGGGCGGATATGTCCAGAATGATGCTGTCCATCGAAACGCGCCCCGCGATCGGCAGGCGCACGCCATCATGCCATGCCGCGCCGCGATTGCCGAGCGAGCGCGGCAGGCCGTCTGCATAACCGGCGGCGATCGTCGCAAGACGCGTAGAGCCGGACGCTTCGAAGGAACCGCCGTAACCAACCAGCGAACCGGCGGAAACGGTGCGGGTCTGGATCACGGCGAGATCGAGGCGAACGACCGGCTTCATCGGGTTCGGGCGGTCGACAGAGGGTGCGCCGCCGTAAAGCGCGATGCCGGGGCGCAGCAGGTGGTTGTGGTACTCACGACCCAGAAAAATACCTCCGGAGTTGGAAAAACAGACCGGGACATCAGGAAACGCAATCGTGGCCTGCCGCATCGCCGACAGCTGCGCCGCATTGCATGCATGGCCCGGTTCGTCGGCGCAGGCGAGGTGGCTCATGACGAAGGCGATGTCGATACCATCGAACAGTTGCGGCTGGGAGGTGAGGGTTTCCAGCTCTTCGGGGGAAAGGCCGAGGCGGCACATGCCGGTATCGATCTGCACGGCGGCTGCAAGTTTCCTGCCGAGCGTCTTGGCATGGACCGCCCATTGGGCGATCTGCTCCAGCGAATTGAGAACCGGTGTGATCGCCATGGCGGCGCAGGAGGTCTCATTGCCGGGTTGAAGGCCGTTGAGGACGAAGATCCGCGCCTGGGCGGGAAGACGCAGCCGAAGCGCCAGCGCCTCGTCAATATGAGCGACGAAGAAATGACGACACCCCGCATCGAACAGGGTTTGCGAGACCATATCCGCACCGAGGCCATATGCATCGGCCTTGACGACCGCCGCCGTCTGGGATGCGGGCGCCATCGCCGCAAGTGCCAGATAATTGTCGCGCAATGCGCCGAGATCGATGGTCAGATGGCCGCTTGCACCACCCGCTGCCTGCTGGCGGCTGATCTGCATGTCCATGGTCGTTCACCCTCATTTTTATCTTATGAGAGTATTGCAACGATTATCGAATTTCTTGGCAATTATTCGAAGGAAATGCGATATAATTGGCAAGCGCGCAATTTTCTTTTGCTGATTGGAATTTTCTATGTCGTCACTTGATGCGACCGACCGCCATATCATACGGCTGCTTCGGCTCAACGCCCGCATCAGCAACGCAAAGCTTGCTGCAGAGGTCGGGCTTTCGCCATCCGCGTGCTTGCGTCGCGTCGATATTCTCGAACGGGAAGGGATCATCCGCGGTTACACGGCGCTTACCAGCGGCCTGGCCGGCGGTGAGGTCATTTCGGTTATCGTGCAGATCACGCTCGACCGGCAGACGGAGGATTTTCTCAACCGTTTCGAAAATGCGGTGCGGCGATATCCGGAAATCCGCGAATGTTATCTCATGACTGGCGGTTCGGATTATTTCCTGCGTTGCGAGGCAGAAAGTGCGGGGGATTTCGAGCGCATCCACAAGGAGATACTCTCGAAGCTGCCGGGGGTCTCGCGCATTCATTCGAGTTTCGCGATCCGGAATGTGCTGGCGACGCCGAAGGCGAGGTAGCATCGAGTGTGGGGCTTCACCCCCACCACCGATAAAAATGATGCACCGGCCCCCGCCCATGTCCAACGGCAAGGCTCCGCCCAGCATCAAGCGCCCCATTCAAATAATCTTTCGCCAGCTCCACGGCCTCCAGCAACTCGCTTCCCCTCGCAAGATGCGCCGTGATCGCCGCCGCCAGCGTGCAGCCGGTGCCGTGATCGTTCTTCGTCTCTACGCGTGCAGCGGAAAGCGCCTGCATGGTGCCATCTGCAAACAGATAATCCGTGCTCTCAGGCCCCGCACCATGTCCGCCCTTGATGAGCACCGCTTTTGCGCCCGCTTTCAGGATCGCCGCGGCCTGATGATTGATGTCCGTTTCCGTCTCCGCTATCGGCGTGCCGGTTAAAAGCGCCGCTTCCGGCAGGTTCGGCGTAACGACGGTCGCGATTGGCAGAAGCTCGCGCCGCAATGTCTCGATGGCGTCCTCTTGCAGCAAACGGTCGCCTGACGTCGCCACCATGACTGGATCCAGCACCACGGGCTGCGATTGCCGCCGGAGCCGTTCCGCTATGGCTGCAATGGTTTCGATACGGGAAACCATGCCGATCTTCACCGCATTGACGGTGAGATCGGAAAACACCGCATCCATCTGCGCGATGATGGTGGCCACCGAAATATCCTCGACCGCAGTTACGCCTCTGGTGTTCTGTGCGGTGATGGCGGTGATGACGCTGGCGCCATAGGCGCCAAGCGCGGAGAATGTCTTGAGGTCGGCCTGTATGCCCGCACCGCCGCCGCTGTCGGATCCGGCAATGGTCAACGCAATTGATGTCATGGCTGTCTCGCTTTCAGAGTGGCATCGATTGCGGAACGGAACTCCTTGGTCGCGCCGGCAATATCTGCCGCGCGGAAGATGGCGGAGATCACCGCGACTCCATCCGCACCGGCGGCAATGACAGAGGGGACGCGGGAGAGATCGATGCCGGCGATGGCGCCCACCGGCATGTCCGGCCGCCATTCCCTCAGCAGGCCGCGGAGTGTCGAAAATCCATCGATACCCACAGGCTTGTCCGGGTTGACCTTTGAAACCGTGTCGAACACGCCGCCGATGCAGGCGTAATCGGCGGGCATGGAGGCTGCCCGCTCGGCGTCGGCGCGGTTCTTGACCGTGAGGCCGATGATCGCCTTTTCGCCAAGAATGCGCCGAGCGGTTCTGGCGTCCATATCGTCGGCGCCAAGATGCACTCCATCTGCGCCCGAGGCGAGCGCAACATCCACCCGGTCATTGATGACGAGCGGCACGCCGGTGCCGGCGATGGCCTCGTGGATGGCGCGGGCGTTTTCGATCATCTCCCGTGTCGAGCCGTGCTTGTCGCGATATTGCAGGATGGTCGCGCCATTAAGTGCAGCCGCCAGAGCAAGCTCGGAGAGAGGCGCGACATCACCGAGGCTCGCATCCACAAGCGCGTTGAGGCGGTAATCAACCTTGTTCATTCTCGATCCTCGCATGATTGATGATATCCTCGCCGGTAATCGCCGAAAGCGCGTCCAGGAATGCCGGTTCGAACGTGCCGGGACCTCTGGCACAGGACGCGGCCAGTTCGGCGGAGACGCCGGTGACGGCAAGGGCGGACGCCGCCGCTGCCAAAGCATCCCGTTCCACGGCCATGAAAGCAGCGATGACGCCCCCCGAGAGGCAGCCCGTACCCGTTACCTTAGCCATCCAGGGATGGCCGTTTACGATCCTGACGCGTCGCGTCGCGTCGCTCAGGTGATCGACCGGCCCGGTTTCGATCCTGATTGCATCTGGCACCTCGCCGATCAGTCTCATTTCTGCACGGTTGCCACGCACGATCGCGGGAGAGAGAGTGATGAGCTCACGCGCGAAGGCCAGCCGGGATGGAGAATAGTCACAATGCACGGGGTCGACGATCCAGGGCTTGCCTGAGGCGTTGGCGATCTTCACTGCCAGCAGGATAACCTTGCGCCGTTCCGCATCCAGCGTGCCGAGATTGATGGTCAGCGCATCCGCCTTGGTAACGAAGCTTTCGATTTCCTCCAGCGACGTGGTCATGGAGGGAATGCCGCCGACAACGGTAATCCCGTCGGCGGTGAATTTTTGCACCACGGTATTCATAAGGCAATGTACGCGCGGACGCGCCTGTCTGACTTTTTCAAGGATTTCGGCGGCCTGCGTGGTCGTGGGGAAAGGGATGGTCATGGCTGCTTCAGCTCCACGGCGATTTCGTCCGCCGCCGGCGCCTTCTTGATGAGCTGCATTTCCTGCATGAAGGCGCCAAAACGCGCATAGCGGGCGCGGTCGAGTGCGGCAGGGCGCTTGGCAAAACGCGGCAATGTGTCGAAGAAAGCCTGCTTGTTCAGTGCGTCATCGAGATTGGGATAGGCCTTGATGAAAAGCTGCCAGGATTCCTGCGGGTGATTGGTGATGAAAATAGCGGCCTGTTCCACGGCGGAGAGGAAACGCGGCAGGCGGCTGTCTGTTGCGAGATCGCGATGGGTGACGAAGATCAGTTCGTCATAGGCCGGAACACCATGTTCCTCCGGAAAGAAGGATCGGCCTTCGTGGCCCTCGAGCTTCATCTGCGTCAGTTCGAAATTGCGGAAACCGCCGAGCGTGGCGTCCACCTTGCCTGCGATGAGCGATGGCGACAGGGAGAAATTGACGTTGATGAGTTCCACATCGTCTTTCGTCAGACCGTCCTTTTCCAGCATGCGCTTCAGCATGGCATCCTCGAAGCCGGATACGGAAAAACCGACTTTCCTGCCCTTCAGGTCCTTCAGGCTTTTGATCGGTCCGTCAGCCAGCACGGTGACGGTGTTTAGCGGCGTTTCGACCAGTGTGCCGAAACGGACGAGCGGCAGGCCGGCATCGTGGTCGAGATATAGGTTGGGTTGATAGTGCACGCCGATATCGGCCTGTTTTGCCGAAACGAGGCGCGGAACGGCGGAAGGATCTGCCGGCGGAACAAGTTCAACATCGAGCCCCGCATCCGCAAAAAGGCCCCGCTCTTTCGCGACGACCATCGGCGCATGGTCGGGGTTTACGAACCATTCCAGCAATACCGTAAGCCTGTCGGCCGCGTGTGACTGAACGGGGGCAAATATGCTTGCCGCCGCGATGACGAAAGAAAGAAGAGTTCGCTTCATGATGCTGAAATTCTCCGTAAATACCCGAAAGGAATGGTGTGTTCTGTTTCCCTGGCCCAAGGCGCCAGATGGGCGGTGGCGCGATCCACCGCCAGTCGCAGCAGCACCGCCATGATGGCGAGTATCGCCATGGCGGCGAACATCGTGTCGGTCTGCATGCGGGCGTTTGACTGGATCATCACGAATCCAAGCCCTGCCGATGCGCCAACCCATTCGCCAATGACAGCGCCCAGCGGTGCGAGGGGTGCGGCCACCCGCAGGCCGGAGATAAGCGAAGGCAGCGCCAGTGGCACGCGCAACCGGGTGAGAACCTGCCAGTGGCTTGCCTGCGTCAGCGAGGCGGCATCGAGAATGGCGCGATCCGTCCTGTTGAGGCCATCGGTGAAGGAGGAGGCGACGGGAAAGAAGATGATGATCGCCGTCATCACCGCTTTCGAGGCCATGCCGAAGCCGAACCAGAGGACGAGGATGGGCGCCAGCACGAAGACCGGAAAGGCCTGCAAAACCAGAACCATCGGCCAGACGAGGCGACCGGGACGGGGGATTGCCGCGATGGTGAAAGCCACGACAATACCGACCAGGACGCCGGCCGTCAGTCCAACGGCCATTTCGAGAAATGTAACCATGGCCTGCCCCAACAGGAAACCGGGCTGGCGCAGGAAGGCCGCGGCGACATCGGTCGGCGCCGGCATGATATAACGGGGTGGCGAGAACAGCCATGTGCCTGCCTGCCAGAGAACAAGCAGGAGACCGACACCGTTCAACGCATGGGCGGCACGCATGAGCCGGACCTCAGACGCAGACGCACCGGGCGCGACGGACAAAAGGTTTCAGCATCATCATTCGGTCTCCACACGTGACAATCGCGGAGATCAAGACAAAGCGGAGAAGAGAAAGGGCAGCGCCTCGAAGGCGCGACAGTTTCCGTTCCTACGCCGGCATGATCCGGATCAGGTTCAAGGGTCCGGCTCAACGCCATCTCAGCACCGTCTGGTGCTCCCCTCGGAATGGGTCGGAAACTGTCGTTTTTTTAGCTGGCTGTCAACGGCTCAGATGGTGCGGAGCTGTTCAAACAGGGTGACGTTGGCACTATCGGCGCGGTAGAAAATCGCGGGCCGGCCGAGTGGTGCTTCCACGGTAACCTCGTTTCCACCGCGATGATGCACGCCGCTCCACAGATGTACCCACTGGCCATCGCCCGGAAGATAGAGGGTGCGTTGCGCTTCTCCCGCTTTCCAGACAGGGGCCACCAGCATGTCGGGGCCATAGAGATAGCTGTCCTGAATGGCGTAAGTCTGCCGGTCATTCTCGTAATGCAGGAAAAGCGGGCGTTGCACCGGAAGCCCCGTTCTGGCCGCTTCGGCGGAGAGCGATTTCAGATAGGGGGCAAGCGCGACATAGACTGTCGTCATGCGGGCGAAATGGGCGAGAACCGTTTCATCCTGATCGATCTGCAGATTGTCACGCGGGCGGTTGCCCTCATGGGTGCGCATGACCGGCGTGAAGGCGGCCATCTCCGTCCAGCGCATGATAAGTTCCGCGGTGCGGACATTGCCGAACAGGCTGGTGTAACCGCCGATGTCGGAATGGTGATAGGCATTGCCCATGAGGCCGGAGGAGAGCGCACCGCAAATGACAGTGACAAGTCCATCATGACGGGAGAAGTCGACAGACTGGTCACCGCCCCAGATCAGCGGACAATGGGCCTGCACGCCGGTGAAACCGGCCCGCATGAAGAACAGTGCTTCGCCAGTTTTGCCACGACTTTTGACGCCCTTCGCGTTAACCTCGGCCCACAGGGTGGGCCATGCATTGTGCATCAGCTTAGCGTCGACGCCGTTCGAAAGCTGGATATCGATCGGCAGATATTCGCCGAAATCAGCCATCCACCCGGAAAGGCCGAAATCCAGCATGTTCTTGCCGATGATTTCTTCGGCAAACCAGTCGGCGGCAGCCGGATTGGTGAAATCGACGACGCCGCAATCGAACTCGCCGAAATCCACCAGGGCCGTTTTTCCTTCCGCATCCGTTGCGAAATAACCGGCCTGTTCGGCCACGGGGAAAAGCGGGCCGTCAACGCAGAGATAGGGGTTCACGTAACCCAGAAAGCGGATGCCTTGATCGGCAAGCTCGGCGATCTTCTGGCGCAGATGCGGATAACGGGTTTCGTTCGCCTGCCAGTCCCAGAACAGGCGTGCGCCAAAGGATGTCTGGCGAAGCCCCACCCAGTCCTCACACCACAGGCCTGACACGAGCGTTCCCGCCGCGCGGATTTTCTCCAGCCGCGCAAACGAATTGACGCCATCCTTTAATCCAATGATCGCGCCATTATAGATCCATTCCGGCAATTGCGGCTGCCGTCCAAACCGTAGGGACAGCGCGGAGACGATATCGGTGAAACTGTCGCCGGCGAAAAATTCGATCTTTTCAGGGATGGCCCAGATTTCGATCTCGTGGAAATCGCCATTGCGGAAATCGAAGACCGAATAGGCGCTCGTTTCCACATGCAGCGCGTATCTACGCGACGAGAGATAGGTCGGTTGCGGATAGTTGGTGTTGTAATAATCACCGCCTGCCTTGCCGTTGACGTCAGACTTGAAAGTGATTTCGGTGGTCTTGTCGCGGCCAACGCCGGGCTCGGAGGTCCAGAGCGGAAAGCGCCGTCCGCGCATGTCGAAATAGGACATCTGCTCGCCGCCGCCCCAGACATGCTCATCCGTTTCCGCAAAGACGCGCAGCCAGAGACGGTTGAAGGTCTTGTCCAGCGCCGTCAGCAGGATGGCATTGCTTTCGAGTGTCAGGCGAAGGCGAGGGGTCTGTCCCGGTGCGGAGGAAAGCGTGACGCTATCGCCGCTCATCTCGGCGTGGCGCAGGGCGGTTCGTTCGACGACGTAGTCTTCGATATCGAAATTGCCGCGATACATATCCATCCGTTCCTTGCCGAAACCGGCAAAGATGGCCGGCTCGTCGGGCGAATGGGAAAGGATGGTGCGGTTGCCGATCGCAAGCGTAAATCCATCGTGGGTCTTTTCGAAACGCATGACTTAACCTTTTAGCCCTTGAGACCGCCGGCGGTGAGGCCAGAGACAACCCGTTCCTGGAAGATGACGATGAGGATCGCGACCGGCACGATGCCGACCACCAAAGCTGCCGAAATGACCGGCCAGGGGAAAGCGAACTCTCCCTGATAAAGCTGGATGCCAACGGGCAGTGTGCGCAGCGCAGGGTTGGAATTGAAGGAGAGCGCCAGCAGGAACTCGTCCCAGGCATTCACGAAGGCAAGGATGCCTGCGGTGAAGACGCCCGGCGCGCAAAGCGGCACGACGACCTTGAACAGCGCGCCGATGCGGGTGCAGCCATCGATCATGGCGGCGTTTTCGAGATCGCGCGGAATACTTTCGAAGAAGGAAACCAGCATCAGCGTGCACACCGGCAGTGAAAGCACCGTGTAGGGCAGGATCAGCGCCGTCCAGCTGTTGAGCAGATTGAGCGCCCGCATGATTTCGAACAGCGGCACAAGCAGCGTCACCAGCGGAAAGGTGGAAACGGCGATGATGAGCGACAGGATAAGCGCCCGGTATTTAAGGTTCAGCCGCGCCAGTGCGTAAGCCGCCAACACCGAAATCAGGATGGTCAGTGCCGTGGAAAGCAGCGCCACCATGAAGCTGTTGAACAGGAAGAGGTGCAGCGGCTGATCCGAAAAGGCCTGCATGTAGTTGGCGAGTGTCGGCGCGTGCGGAAACCAGGTGATCGGCTTGACAGTCAGCTCCGCCTCGGTTTTCAGCGAGGTGAAGAGGATCCAGATAGCCGGGAAAAGGCCGTTTATCAGAAGAATGGAGGCCGCGATGAAGCGCAGCGGCTTGCCAGAGAAGAAGGAGGACAGACCGGAAGAGGTGGCGACGGTACTCATGGGATCAGTCCTTCGTCCTGATGATACGGAGGTAAACGGCGGTGACGCACATGGAAAGCGCAAACATCATGACCGCCAAGGCCGAACCGTAACCGAGATCGAGGAAGGAGACGGTGTTCTGGTGGATATACATGGCAAGCGTCGTGGTGGATGTGCCGGGGCCGCCGCCGGTCATCATGTAAGGAATATCAAAGGTCTGTAGCGCCGTGATCGTGCGGAAGATGAGGGCGACGATAATCGATGGCTTCAGAAGTGGCAGGGTGATTTCGAAGAACTGCCTGATCTTGCCGGCGCCATCCACATCCGCTGCCTCGTAAAGCGAGCGCGGGATGGTCTGCAACCCGGCGAGGATCATGAGCGCCATGAAGGAGGAGGTCTTCCAGATGATCGTCAGGCAGATGGCGGCAAAGGCCCAGTTCGGTGAGTTGAACCAGATAATGCCTTCAAAGCCCAGCCGGTTCAGCACGTCGTTGACCACACCATATTCATAATGGAAGAACCACGCGAAGATGAGACCTGCAAAGGAGAGCGGCAGCGCCCAGGGGATAAGAAGGGAAAGCCGCATTGGCCACTGCATGGAGAAAGGCAGGTTGGCGAGCAATGCGAGGCCAAGGCCCATGAACAGTGCGCCGGGCACGGTGATCAGCGTAATCAGCACCGTATTCCAGGTCGTTTCCCAGAAAATCGGATCGTCGAACATCGCCGTGTAATTTTCAAAGCCGATGAATTCCGCCGGCAGGCCCGAGGTCAGCGACAGGCTGAAGACGCTCGTATAGACGAGCCGCGCCACCGGATAAACGATGATGAGCGAAAGCAGGATCGCCGCCGGCGCGAGCAGCAGCACGGCCAGCGACCGGTCGCCGAGATCGAGCCACCGCGTCCAGCGCGGCTGCGGTTTCTCGTCCACCCGAACCATGGTTCTTTCCGGCATTGTCACGTTTGCCACTCCCGCAACTGGATTCACGTCATCGTCTCCCGGTCGGACCGGTTTATGTCCGGCCCGTTTCGCGCCCTTGAGGCGCCTTTCATCCTGTCAGTCGAAACGGCCGGAAGGGGCGCGGTGCACACGCCGCCTTCCGGCCCGAAGCTTATCGCAGAACGCGCCGCAGACGGCTTTCCATCTGCTTTGCGCCATCCTCCGGCGTCATGACACCGGCGAGCACACCGTTGACCGTGGTGCGGATGGTCTCGCTGACCTCGTTGTAACGCGGCGTCACCGGACGGGCCTTTGCTGTTTCGACGACCGGCAGGGCATCCGCGAACCACGGGATTGCCTTGGTCACGTCGGCATCCTTGTAGAGAGCGGCGTAGGTGGGCAGGAGCGCTGCATTGATGGCCATGAACTTCGATACATCCTGACTGGAGAGATATTCGACAAGCTTCTTGGCTTCATCCTGCTGTTTGGAATAGGCGGACACGCCGAATTCCCAGCCGCCGAGGCAGGTCGTCTGCTCACCGCCTTTGACGGCGGGAAGGCGGGCGACGCCGACCTTGTCGCTCACCTGCGATTCCTTGCCCTGGAAATGGGTCCAGGCATAGGACCAGTTGACGGCAAAGAGAACCTTGCCGGCCTGGAACTCCTTGCGGGTGTCGTCGGTCGCCACCTCCGAAATGTTCTTCTTGGAAATGCCTTCGTCAACAAAACTCTTCCAGAGCTTCAGCGAATCCACCGCCGCCTTGTTGTCGAAGTTCAGCTTGCCGTTTTCAACCAGCGACTTGCCTTCGCTCCAGTAGGGCAGGAGGAAGGTGCAGACCGCGCCTTCGATCGCCTTGCCCTGGAAGGACAGGCCCTGAAGCTCCGGGTTCTTTTCGCCTTCCATGACCTTCTTGGACGCTTCCTTCAGCTCCTCCCAGGTGGTCGGCGGCTTGATGCCGTATTTATCCAGCAGGTCTTTGCGGTAATAGAGGAACATGGAGTCGGCGAAGGCTGGCAACGCCACGATCTTGCCGTCCACCGTGTTGGCTTCGGCATAGGTCGGCAGATAGGCGGACATGTCCTTGCCGGCAAAATCGCTGGTCCAGCCGGCTGTTGCAAATTGCGCGGGACGGATGACGTCGAGCATCAATACGTCGAGGCTCGAATCCTTGGCCGACATCACAGTGTTGAGATATTGCGCCTGCATTTCCGAGGTGTTGCCGCCGGTCTCAATGACCACCTTCACGCCCGGCGTCTTCGCCTCATATTGATCGAGCGCCTTGCGCCAGACATCCGGCTGATGCTGGCTGGAAACGAAGATCTTCAGCTCGGCATCGGCAAAGGCCTGACCTGAAAAAGCGAGCACCGTTGCGCAGAGCGCTGCGCCCATGAAGGCTTTGCCCAGGATAGTTTTGGATGTCATGTGTTCCTCCCGTTATTAATCCTTGGCCGTGGCATTTTGCCCGGCAATCAGTGGATCGAGCGCTCCGTTGTTGCGTCGAAAAGATGGACCTTGGACGGATCGACCCCGATCCGCAGTTCCTCGTTCGGCGTTGGCCGAAGCTGCGGCGGCATCCGTGCGGTCAGCGCCGCGTCGCCGAGGCTGAAATGGACGAGCGTGTCCGAGCCCAGTGGCTCCACCACCTGCACCTTGACCGCAAGCTGCGTGTCGAAGCCCTCAACGGGGCCGAAATGTTCCGGGCGAATGCCGACAATGACTTCGCGCCCTTCGAGACCCGTTTCGCGGGATGGCCGAATGGATGCCATCGGCAGGAAATTCCCGTCCGAGAATGTCAGCCGGTCGCCATTCACCTTGGCTCGCGCGAAATTCATGGCGGGCGCACCGACGAAACCGCCGACGAACACGCTTTCAGGGCGGTTATAAACCTCATCCGGCGTGCCGACCTGTTCTATATCGCCGCCGCGCAGGATGACGATGCGGTCCGCCAGCGTCATCGCCTCCACCTGGTCATGGGTAACATAGATGATGGTGGTGCCCAGCTGCTGGTGCAGGCGCTTGATTTCCGTGCGTACCTGTCCGCGGAGTTTAGCGTCGAGGTTGGAGAGCGGCTCATCGAACAAGAAGACCTGCGGGCGGCGAACGATGGCGCGCCCCATGGCCACACGTTGACGCTGGCCGCCGGAAAGCTGTCCGGGCCGCCTGTCGAGAAGGTGCTCGATGCCGAGCATCTTTGCCGCCTCATCGATGCTGGCATTGGCCTGCGAAGCGCTGACACCGCGCACCTTAAGGCTGAAGCCCATGTTTTCGCGCACCGTCTTGTGCGGATAGAGCGCATAGTCCTGAAACACCATGGCGATGTCGCGCTCGCGCGGCGGCAGCCGGTTGACGACACGGTCGCCGATCTTCACCTCGCCGCCAGTAATGCTCTCCAGCCCTGCGACCATGCGCAACGTCGTTGATTTGCCGCAGCCGGAAGGGCCGACAAATACGACGAATTCGCCATCGTTGATTTCAAGGTCGATGCCCTTGACGATGCGAAGCGCACCGTAACTCTTGTCCAGCTTGCGCAGGCTGACCGAAGCCATATTTTCCTCCTCACGACCGGCACGCCCGAAATTTCAATGGACACAATAGCCGGTATCAACCTTCAAGTTCCCCGTACTGCATCTTCGAAAATCGAGCCCGATTGTCTGGCAATAACGTGGGGTGGCGAAACGCCTGTCTCCCTGTGGTCGTGATATTACCTTTCACTAAAAGGAAATCAATAGTGTATCAATTTTATTTCTGACAGAAATCAAAAACTACTAAGTCATTGATTAAAAGAAATATATCCGCAAAATCGCCCGCTGGCGGGCAGTGGTTGGCTTGCCTGCCGTCAAATTCCTTCACTCCTGTAGATCACGCGAATTTTGCGCAGTCTCAACGTATGCGAGAAACGTAGCGCGCCACGGAATGGTCAAACCAGGTCCAGGAAACTTCTGCCACTGCACCATCCTGCGCCTGGCTGAGACGCAGGACGCGGGGCACGGATGCGCCTGCTTTCTGGCCGAACCCTTCGGGCGTCCATTCGGGCACTTCACCGAGATCGACGCGATCCTCCGCCTTCGATATCCAGAGGTTGAGGCGAGTGCGGTAATAGAGGTAGAGAGATTCCGACATGTTTTCGATGGTGATCGTGTCAACATAGGAACCATCAAGCCAGATTTCCTCGATGGCGGCCGGTTTGCCGGCAATGCGCCGCAGACGACGAATCCTGTGTCCTTCGGAGGAGGTGCCAAAAGCGGGCAGATCGGCGGGCTTCGCTAGCCGGGTCACATCCAGAACCTCCGCTGTCGGCAGGCCGCCCCCCTCGATCAGTTCAAGCCGGAAGAAAGCGTAGACGCTTTGCGGATCGCTGACCGCGCGGATGTAGTTGCCGGAACCCTGTACGCGCTCCAGAAGGCCGCGCTCCTGCAATTCGGCGAGCGCCTTGCGTAGCGTACCGACGGCGATGCCGAGATCGGCAGCCATATCGCGCTCCGGCGCAAGCTTCTCGCCGTCGATCAGCCGCCCTGCTGACACCTCGCGCACCAGCATTTCGGCGATCTGTAGATACATGGGCAAACTGCCACCAGTGTGTCTCATATGCCGTTTCCTCCACCCGAAACAAAAATTGATACATCATTGATTTACATATTTCTTGATGTTATGCAAGAACAACGAGAGCGGCCCTGAGGAGGAATTGCATGACCGTCGTACCCGTTACATCCGCTGATCTCGATGCTGCCGAGGTCTCCTGGTTTTCCGCTTTGTGTTCCGATGATTACGCCTATCTCGGCGTGCCGGATGGAAGCCTGCGTTCCAGCTTCGAACATTGCTCGGATATCGTCAAAAAAGCTGAGGAACTTGGCTTCCGCAACATTCTCTGCCCGTCGTCCTATCAGGTGGGGCAGGATACGCTGAGCTTTGTCGCCGGCTGTGCGCCGATCAGCGACCGTATCAATTTCCTTGCCGCTATCCGCTGTGGCGAAATGCAGCCGATCATGCTGGCGCGTACGGTTGCCACGCTCGACCACATGCTGAAAGGCCGCCTGACCCTCAATGTCATCAGCTCGGACTTTCCGGGCGAAGTCGCCGACAGCGCCTTTCGTTACAAGCGCAGCCACGAGGTCGTCGAGATTTTGCGGCAGGCCTGGACCCGCGACACCATCGACCACGACGGCGAAATCTACCAGTTCAAGGGCGTATCGACCGAGCCGGCGAGACCCTACCAGCAGAATGGCGGCCCGCTTCTTTATTTCGGCGGTTATTCTCCAGATGCACTTGAGCTCTGTGGCGCACAATGCGACGTCTATCTGATGTGGCCGGAGACGAAGGACCAGCTGGCGGGCCGCATGCGCGCTGCCAACGAGCGCGCTTCCGCCCATGGCCGCACGCTGGATTATGGTCTGCGCGTCCATATGGTGGTGCGCGATACTGAAAAGGAAGCCCGCGAATATGCCGAACATCTGGTCTCCAAGCTCGATGATGAATACGGCCAGCTGATCCGCAACCGCGCCCACGACAGCGGTTCACTCGGCGTGTCGCATCAGGCACGGGCCCGTGAACTCGCTGACAAGTTCGGTTATGTCGAACCCAATCTGTGGACCGGCATCGGCCGGGCGCGCTCCGGCTGCGGTGCAGCACTTGTCGGCTCGACGGATCAGGTTCTTTCGGCGCTGGAGGACTACCAGAAGATGGGTATCCGCGCCTTCATCCTGTCCGGTTATCCGCATCTCGACGAGGCGGAACATTTCGGCACCAAGGTGTTGCCGCAGATGAAAACCTGCTCCCTGCCGCATGCCTATGGCCGGGTGCCTTCTGAAACGCCAGCGACGCCGCTCGGCAACGGGGAACGCCACTGATGGAACGTATCGCTCTTTCTGACACACTCGAACTCAGCCGCATCGTTTACGGCATGTGGCGCATTGGTGACGATGCAGACACCTCGCCGGCGCATGTACAGGCGAAGATCGAGGCCTGCCTCGCACAGGGCATCACTACAATGGATCAGGCCGATATCTATGGCGGATACACGGCAGAAGCCATTCTTGGCGCCGGATTGAAAGCTGCGCCAGGACTGCGCGACAAAATCGAGATCGTCACCAAATGCGGCATCGTCGCCCCGGCCGGCCGTCATGCTGCCGCCCGCGTCAAGCATTACGACACGACCGCGGTCCACATCAACGCGTCGGTGGAAGCGTCGCTGCGCGATATGGGAACGGATCACGTCGATCTGCTGCTCATTCACCGCCCCGACCCGCTGATCGACGCGGAAGAAACCGGCAAGGCACTTGATGCCTTGGTGGCGTCGGGCAAGGTCAAGGCGGTTGGCGTCTCCAATTTCCGCCCGTGGGATTTTTCGTTGCTGCAATCGGCCATGAGCAACCGGCTGGTGACGAACCAGATCGAAATGAGCCTGCTTGCCACCGATTCCTTCACGAATGGCGATCTCGCCTACCTGCAGAAAAAGCGCATTTCGCCCATGGCTTGGTCGCCGCTCGGTGGCGGTTCGCTGTTCTCCGGCGCGCATGGCGGCACCATGTCTGCCCTGCAGCGCGTCCGCAAGGAACAGGGCGTCGACGCGACGGCCGTCGCGATCGCCTGGCTGCTGCGCCATCCGGCAAAGATCGTGCCCGTGCTTGGGACCAACAATCTCGAACGCATCAAAACCGCTGCCGATGCGCTTCGCGTAACGATGGACCGCCAGACATGGTTTGAACTCTACACCCTTGCGATTGGAAAAGAGGTGGCGTGATGACAGTTGCAGAGGCGATCAAGATGCCCAATGAACATGTATTCGTTCCCGGCGGCGAAAACAGCCGCAGCTTTCGCAACGCGCTCGGCGCTTTCACCACCGGTGTTACGGTGGTAACAGCCACGACCCCGGAAGGCCCGATCGGCATGACGGTCAACAGCTTCGCATCCGTCTCGCTCGATCCGCCGCTGGTGCTGTGGTCACCTGCGAAAAGCTCGTCGCGTTATCAGGCCTTCAGCGGCGCGACCCATTTCGCTATCCATGTGCTGAGCGCCGATCAGGACGTGCTGAGCGCCCGCTTCACCCGCAACGGCCGTGCTTTTGATGATCTTGAATGGGAATTGAACGATGAAGGTGTACCGGTCATCCCCGGAACGCTGGCCCGTTTTGAGTGCAGGCAGGCGGCGGCGCATGATGCGGGCGATCACACTATCATCGTCGGCGAGGTGTTGCGCGCTGCCCATCGTGATGGTGATCCGCTGTGCTTTTCGGGTGGAGCCTTCGGACGGTTCGCCCGGCAGTAATCCTGCGATGTCATAAGCGCTTAATGCAAGATATCAGCTGCAGCCGCCCGCTTTTCACGGCACTCATCCAGCGTTCAAAGTAAACCCCTGTCCTCGTGACGTTATAGCTGGCGCTGACTTTCTAAAATGGCTTAATGCACTTGGTTGGGTGAAGAAATGATTCGCCGAATCATGGATATAGTGCGGCGCTCATTAGGGAAGTTTGAATGTCCGGTTGTTTCTGCCTCTTTTTGGATGGGGAAACCTCTCCGGAAAGTATTGCATGCAGGAAAGCTGCCGGGCGCCTTTCGGTGTTCGGCACAGGCTGGTTTTTGTCGATTCTTCTTTCCGTTAGCCTTGGTCAGAGTGCTTGTGCGGAAAACTTGAACTGGACCGGCGCTGGGGGCGGCAGTTGGTCTGCCTCGACGAACTGGGCGCCGTCAGCCCGCGTGCCCGATGCCGGCGATGACGTGTTGATCAACAGCGATGGCCCGGTTGTCGTGACCAACACATCTTCCACGGCCAATTCCGTCACGGTCGGGCAAGTTTCGTCCGGTACTTTGGTTATCAATGGGAGCCTGTTATCAAATTCGCTCAGCCTTGGCGTCGCCGCGGGAATCGGTGGTACCGTCACGTTCTCGGGCGCGACCCTGCAAAACCAGGGTCTCTTATCGGTCGGCGGTAACGGCATCGGTACCCTCTCCCTGTTACATGGCAGCGCGGTCTCGACCGGGACCGTCTACATCGGCGAAGGGGCAACAGGGAACGGTTTCCTGACACTCGACAATTCGTCCAGTCTCGTTACGGCAGGCACGATCTTTGTGGGATACGGCGGCGGGTCCGCGCCCTCCGGCGGCGGAAACGGCGAGCTTAAAATTCTTGCCGGAAGCACGGTAGACAGCCAAAGGGCCATTCTGGGCGAGGGGACTGGAACCGAAGGTGCCACGCTTATATCGGGCGCCGGCAGCCGCTGGACGGTTGCAGCCGACACCGTCATCGGCAATGCCGGTGTCAGCACACTCACGGTGACGGGCGGCGGAAAACTCCTCAGCGGAACGACAACCGTCATTGCCAATCTTTATTCCGCATCGGGAAGCGAAGTCACTCTTACCCGGCTCGGCTCTTCACTGGAAACCGGTCAATTGATCGTTGGAAATGAGGGCAGTGCTCGCCTGACTGTCGAGGCGGCGGCATCAGCGACCAGCGACAGCGCCATCATCGGACGCCATTCCACCTCCGTTGCGACGGTGACCGGCGACGGGTCCACCTGGGTCGCGGGCGATCTTCAGATCGGTGGCGATGTCGCCGACCCCGGCGGGGCTTCCGGTAACGGAACCTTGAATGTGACCGCCGGTGGCAAGGTTAATAGCACCGCCGCCCGGCTCGGCACTGTTGCCGGTGCGACCGGGGCAGCCATTATCGATGGCGAGGGATCGGCCTGGACTGTCGGCAGTGGCGGCCTTGCGATCGGCGATGCCGGCACCGGATCGTTGGCCGTAACGGGTGGCGGCATCGTCGGCAGTCAAGCCGTCGTACTCGGCAACAGTGCCGCCAGTACCGGCTCCGCCCGGATTTCCGGCGTTGGCAGCACGTTGCGCAGCGAGGGTGACATCATCGTCGGTCGCGGTGGCAACGCCATGATGTCGGTTGAAGCAGGGGGGGCTGTCGAGAGTAGAAACGGTGTCGTCGCTGCGCTCGGCGGTTCGTCGTCATCGGTCACTGTTACCGGCGGTGGCTCCAGCTGGACGATGACCGGTACCTTGATCGCCGGTTATCAGGACACGGCTTCGGCCGAGGTTACAGCCAGCGCCGGCGGAAATATCCGGGCAGGGGAGGTGGTCCTGGGAGATCTCTCGCGCTCATCGGGAACGATGACCATCACGGGTGCCAGCTCGAATGTAACGGCTTACGTCGATAGCGGGCTTGGGCTTCCGGCCGCATGACGGTCGGACAATCCGGTTCCGGCGGTTTGACTGTGACGAATGGTGCGTCGCTCAATGCCTATCTGTTTTCCGTGGGTTCTTCGGCGGGGTCTGATGGGGCCGTCCTCGTCAACGGCATCGGCTCCCGCGTCTCCGTTGGCGACACCTTGGTCATCGGCGCTGCGGGGAACGGCAGCGTTGAAGTAACCGGCGGCGCAGCGCTCGCGGCGCCTACCATCCTCATTGCGTCGTCTGCTGGTTCGGCTGGCGTCCTGAATGTCGGCGCAGCTTCCGGACAAACGGCCCGTTCGGCCGGCACCATTGACGCTCAGGCGATCAGCTTTGGAGCCGGCGCTGGCCGGATCGTTTTCAATCACTCGCAGACGGCGTACCTCGTAAAAGCCGATATTTCGGGAGCGGGCAGCGTTGTTGCTGAAAATGGCGTGACGACGCTTGCTGGAAACAACAGCTATTCCGGCGGCACCACGATATCTGGCGGTACCTTGAAGGGAATCGCTGGAAGTTTTGGCTCCGGCGAGATCGCCAATGACGCGGCGCTGGTCGTGGATGGCGCCGGCAGGCTTTCGAATGCGATTCACGGCACGGGCAGTTTCGAAAAGACTGGCGCAGGCAACCTCGAACTCTCGGCCGTCAGCACTTATCTGGGTCCGACGACAGTCTCAGGCGGAAAGCTGAGCGTCAATGGCTCGTTGGCGAGCGCGGTTTCAGTGGTCGACGGCGCGGCGCTCGGCGGTACGGGTACGGTTGCCGGCCTTTCCATCGGTCCGGGCGGGACGCTGGCTCCGGGTAATCCGCTTGGAACGTTGACATCGACAGGCGACGCTACATTCGCTGCGGGCGGCAAATATGCGGTTGATATAGATACCGCCGGGAATTCCGACAGGCTTGCTGTGAACGGTACCGTAACAATCGCCAATGATGTAACCCTCGTCGTCACGCCGCTGACGAACCGATCTGCTTTCGGTCTGAATACGCGCTACCAGATACTCACTGCGACGGGTGGCATAACCGGCGCTTTTTCCCGCATCGACGAGAGCTTTGCCTATCTGACCGCTACCATCGCAAAGAGCGACGACACTGGCACCGCTTATCTGTCGTTCAGCCCGGCATCGTCGGCCCCCGGATTTCTTGCCGCGCAAGCGACCACGGCCAATGCGCGAGCCGCGGCCAACGCCGTTGAGGCCCTCGGAGAAAATGCAGCCCTGTATCAGTCTGCCATTTTCCTTCAGGGCGGTGAAACGCAACTGGCATTTTCGCAGCTTGCCGGAGAAATCCACCCGTCTGTTGCCATGACCTTGATCAATCGCAGCAGCCAAACCCGGGACGTCATTCTAGAACGGCTGCGCCGCGCTTTCGACAGCATCGATGCGCGGCCAATCATGCCCGTCGCTTTTGTGAAGGACGACGGGGGCCTCTTGTTCGAGGAAGAAGGATCGCCGAGCTTCTGGACCAGCGGTTTGGGATCGCGTGGACGTGTTGATGGCGATGGCAATGGCTCATCGGTTGATAGCAAGGGCGGCGGCATTCTGTTCGGACTTGATGGTGAGCTCGGGAAAAGTTGGCGCGCTGGTGTGGCGGGCGGTTACAGTCACGAGAGGATCGAGCAGAAGACATTTGCTGCTTCAGCAGAGGTCGACAGTTATTTTGTGGCTGCTTATGCGGGCACGATGATCGGGCCTGCGTCTCTGCGGTTTGGGGCGATCCATGCTTTTCAGGATATGGATACGCGCCGCTCGGTCTCTTTCTCGACACTGAGCGAAAACCTCTCCGCCAGCTATGGCGGCTCGACGTCGCAGGTCTTTGCCGAAGCAGCCTGGCGTTTCGATTTTGATCTGACCCATGTCGAGCCCTATGCCAACATCGCCTACGTAAACAGCCGCACCGGAGATTTTGGCGAAAAAGGCGGGATCGCCGCAGTATCCTCAGCATCGGCACGCTACGATCAGCTTTACACGACGCTCGGCGCGCGCATCACGAGGGATGTCGCGCTGGAAGGCATGCTTGGCCGCGCAATGTTCGATCTCGCCTGGCGTCACAATTATGGCGACACTGACATGAACAGCAGCCTTTTCTACGAAGGCGGCGAGGCGTTTTCGGTCGTGAGCACGAGAGGTTCGCGAGACGCAGCAACACTTAATCTGGGGCTAAGCTACGATCTCACGCCATCGGCTACGTTGACATTCCGTTATGGTGCAGTTTTCGGCGCTGGGCTGCTAGATCAGTCCGCTGCCGCCGAACTTGGGGTTCGCTTTTGATGCAGTGTAAAAAGACGCGTTGCGCAAGTGCCATGGCTGCCACTCTGCTGTTCGTCGCAAGTTCTCTCGACAGCGCAGCTGCGCAGGAGACGTCGCAAGGCGCGGTATCCTTCCACGAGGCCCACGGAAGCTGGCAGCTTGCCTGCGCTGGACCCGAAAATAACGATGAGCCAGATAGAGCGTCTGGCGCGACGCAGGAAATCAAGCGGACATGCGCGATAGCTCAGGTCCAATTGGAGGAAAAGACCCGCAAACTCGCCGTTTCCGTGGAGTTCCGGCTCGCCGGTGAAAAAGCACCGGGGAAACTTGCGGGCACGATGGTTCTGCCCTTCGGTCTAGCCGTGACCAAGCTCTTTTCCGTCAAATCGGGAAATATGCGCTTGCAGGAGGTGCAGGTCAGCACTTGCTTACCGGTTGGCTGCGTTGTTTCCTTCTCGCCCTTTGTCGAGCTGGTCTCGGCGCTGAAGGCGGAACAGACACTGACGATAGAGGCACCCGATCTGCAGGGTCGCATTGTCTCGTTCCAGCTGCAGGGCAAAGGGTTTCCGGAGGCGTTGAAACGCCTTGAGGAAGTGCGTTAGGCCGCTACGGAATCCGGCTCAGGTTTCGCGCCCTGTTCCTGCTTTTGCGCATGGGGCTCGACATTTTTCTTGCGGGAGAGAAGCCCTGTCAGGAAGCGGCCGAGGCGGTCCATTTCCACGAAGATGACAGGCGTGATGAACAATGTCAGCAATTGCGAGACGATGAGACCACCGACCACCGCGATGCCGAGCGGTTGGCGCAGTTCTGAACTGGCGCCCGAGCCGAGGGCGATGGGAAGGGCGCCAAGCAATGCGCAGAATGTTGTCATCATGATCGGGCGGAACCGGCGCACGCAGGCTTCGTGAATGGCGGTTGCGGGTGGTTCCGCTTTTTCGCGCATCAGTTCCACCGCCACGTCGATCATCATGATCGCGTTTTTCTTGACGATGCCGATAAGCATCAATAGCCCGATCAGGGCGATGATGGAGAAATCCATGCCCATAACCTTCAGCGCCACAAGGGCGCCGAAGGCCGCTGCCGGCAGACCGGAAAGAATGGTCAGCGGGTGGATGAAGCTCTCATAGAGAACGCCGAGAACGACATAGATGGTGAGCACCGCCGCCAGAATGAGGATTCCGGTGTTCCCCTGGCTCTGCTGGAAGATTGCCGCCGTGCCGCCATAGCTGGTGAAGACATCCTGCGGCAGGCCTATCGTGGTCTTGAGCTGGTCGATCCGACTTGTGGCGTCGGAGAGTGCCACACCATCCGGCAGGTTGAAGGAGATGGTGGTGGAGACGAGCTGGCCCGTCTGATTGATGGTAACAGGCGCCTGCGTCCGGGTGATAGCAGCGAAGTTGGAAAGCGGCACCAGTACGCCCGTTTTGGCCGAAAGAATATTGATGTCACTCAGGAAATCGTCATTCCACGGCTTCGAGCTGTCGAACTCGACAATGACGTCGTAGCTGTCGCCGGTCGACTGTATCTGTGCGGCGGTGTAACCGCCGAAGGACATTTCCAGTGTCTTGCGCAGCTGATCATTGGTAATCCCGAAGGCAGCGGCTTTTTCCGAATCGACCGAAATCGTGGCGGCGATGGCGCCGTTTTGGGCATCCGAGGTGACTGACGTGAAGGTATGGTCGCGGCGCATCGCCTCCATCAGCTTGTTCGACCATTCATTGGTGATATCAGCGTTCAAGCCCTGCACCACGAGCTGATATTGGCTGGCGGAGCTGCGCCCGCCGAAACGCAGGCTCTGCTGCGGGTTGATATAGGTGCGGATGCCCGCGACTTTCGAGCTGGCCTGGCCCAGTTCCGTCAGAACCTGGCTCAGAGGTGCACGCTCCTCCTTGGGCTTGAGTTCGACAAACATCGAGCCGTTGTTCAGCGGATTGCGCGAATTGCCGCCAACGATGGATGTAACGTGGACCACGGCCGGATTCTTGCGGATCTGATCGGCAACCTGCGCCTGGAGATCGCGCATCGCCGTGTAGGAAATATCCTCTCGCGCCTGCGTCGAAACCGAAAGACGGCCGATGTCTTCCTGGGGGAAGAAGCTGGAGGGCAGCACTTCGAATAGATAAAGAGATGCCGCGACCGAGGCGAGAAATGACGCCAAAACAATACGGCGATGGGAAAGGCACCAGCTCACGGCGTTTCCATAGGCGCGAAGCGTCCGCTCGAAGCCGGCATCGAACCAGCGGATGATCGCCGGTGGCCGGGAGGAGTGGCCGGAAAGGCGCGAGGCGAGCATTGGCGTGACCGTCAGCGATACCAGAGCCGAGGCCATGATGGCGAGCGTGACGACCATGCCGAATTCATTAAAGAGCCTGCCGATCACCCCGCCCATCAACAGAATGGGGATGAAGACGGCGACAAGCGAAATCGACATGGAGAGGATGGTGCTGCTGACTTCCGCTGCACCCTGCAGCGCGGCTTCCCGCATCGGCAGCCCCTCTTCGTGCAGGCGCAATATGTTTTCCAGCATGACGATGGCATCGTCCACCACAAGACCTACTGACAGGGTGAGCCCAAGCAGGGAGATATTGTCGATGCTGTAACCCAGCACATACATCGCGCCGAAAGCCGTGATCAGCGACAACGGCACGGCAAGACCCGGAATGACGGTTGCCGTCAGATGCCCGGTGAAGAGGTAGATTACTGCCACCACCAGCCCGATGGTCAGGAACAGGGTAAACTGAACGTCGGAAATCGCGTCCTTGATCGCGGTCGAGGCGTCGTTCATCACGTTGATGTTGACGGAAGGCGGCAATTGCTGGTGAAGCGCCGGCAGCTTGGCCTTGATGGCGTCCACGACATCGACGGTGTTGGCATCCGGCTGCCGCTGAACGGCGAGAACGATGGCCTGTTCGCCGTCGAACCAGCTGCCCGCATTGGTGTTGTCAATGCTGTCGGTGACGTTAGCGATATCACCGAGGTGAATGGGTGCACCGTTGTTCGTCGATACGACCAGCGAACGGAAGGCGGCTGCGTTCGTGCGCTGGGTATCGGCCTCGATCGTCAGGCGCTGATTATCGTTCTGCAGTGCGCCGACGGGAACCTGATTGTTCGCCTGGGCAATGGCGGTGGTGACCGTATCGACGCCGAGGCCTCTTGCCTGAAGCTGCGCCGGATCCAGCCCAATGCGCACGGCATAGGTCTGCGCACCGTAGATACTCACCTGCGCCACGCCGGAAATGGTGGAAAGGAGCGGTGAGATAATGTTCTCGGCGATTTCATCGACCTTACTGGTGGGCATTTCCTTGCTGTTGACCGCAAGCAAGAGTACCGGGGCGTCGGCCGGGTTCGTTTTGCGATAGCTGGGGGTCGTCGTCATATTGCTCGGCAACTGCCGTTGCGCGCGGGAAATTGCGGCCTGCACGTCGGCAGCGGCCGCATCGATATCGCGGTTGAGATCGAACTGAAGCACGATCGAGCTGTTGCCAAGCGTATTGGTGGCGCTGATCTCGCTAACGCCGGGAATTGTCTCGAACTGCTTGACCAGTGGCGTGGTGACCGAGGTGGCCATGGTTTGCGGGGAGGCGCCGGAGAGTGATGACGACACGTTGATCGTCGGAAAATCCACCTTCGGCAAGGCCGCGACCGGGAGCAAACGGAAACCGGCAAGGCCTGCCAGAACGAGGCCGATGGCGAGAAGCGTGGTGGCGACGGGCCTGTTGATGCAAAAATTCGGGATCATTGGCGGTCAGCCTTTTCCTGCGGAATATTGGCGGCCAGATTGCCTGCCGCCCCGCCCTTGTCGGAAAATTGCTCGATCACGAGCTGGCCGTCGGCGAGTTCCGACTGGCCCTCGACGATGAGATGCTCTCCGCCATTAAGGCCGCGCGCAATGGCGGTGAGGTCGCCGTTCGAACGCGCGACCTCAACTGGCGTCATATGAGCATGATGATCGCCGTCGACCGTGTAGACAAAATTGCCCTTCGGTCCGGGTCTCACAGCGACCGTCGGTACGACGACCATTTCGTCTTCGGAAACAAAATGCGCGGTGACGTTGACGGACTGACCGGGCCACAAAAGGCCGCGGTCGTTCTTGAACTCCGCCTTTGCCAGCACTGTGCCGGAGGTCTGGTCCACAGTGTTGTCGTAAAAACGCAGTATGCCGCGCATCGCCTCGCCGCCGGTCGCCGCAGGGTCGACATCAACTGCCGTGTCTTTCGCTACGCCTTCGCGCAATTGCGGCAGATAGCGTTGAGAGAGCCGGAAACTGACCGAGATGGGGTTGTATTTCGTGATCGTCACGATATTCACGCCGGCACTAAGGTAAGCCCCCGGGCTGACGCTGATATCACCCAGTCTCCCATCGAAGGGAGCACGGATTTCCATATGTTCCAATGCTACCTGATCGGACGCAAGCGTTGCGCGGTCGGCATCGATCTTGGCGCTGGCGCTGTCCCGCGCCGCTCTGGCCTGATCCAGCACCTGCTGTGACTCGGCGCTCTGCTTGACGAGGTTGGCGGCACGCTGAAAAGCGGCTTCAGTCTGTTCAAGTGTCGCCTGGTCGGCGGCGATATTCGCCTTGTCCTTGTCGACCGCCGCACGGGCAGTTCGATCGTCCATCTTGAGGATCAGATCGCCCGCCTTGATGTGCTGGCCGTCCTTTGCCTCGATTTCGGTGACGAGGCCGGCCTGGAGCGGTGCGATATTGGTGATGTCAGCTGCTACCGCCCACCCTGTTGCCGCCGCGTCCATTGGCAGCGTCGCTTTACTGACCGAAATGGTGCTGACGGTCGATGGTCCGCCATTGCGCCGCCCGCCGCCCTGCCTTTGCCCCTGTTGTGCGCCTGGCTGGCCATTGCGGGAGGATTGCGGTTTTGCACTTGCAGTCGTTTCTGCGGTTGCGGTCTCCGCCTGCGGTGGAGTGCTGGCAAATTGTTTCAGATAGGGAATTTGATCGAGCGGCAGGCGGTCCTTGAAATACCACGCGCCGGCGGCTGCGATGGCAAGAACGCTGAGGGCGGTCCAGAAACGTTTCATCTGACGGTTCCGCGTAATGAAGGCGATACATGTTTCCCGACATGTGCGGCAAGGCTTGGGAGCAGCTTTCCTCCACAAGACACCCAATACGCTGCGAAATCACCTTAAACTTTTGTAATGGCAACAACCGTGTGCGGGGGCCGTTTGCCCTGCCGTACAGGGGCTGAGGCGGATCGCGCTCGCATGCAACCCCGCCATTGCGTATATTCTTCGCGCCGGTTTGTACGGGAAAAGGCCGCCTCGTTCCCGGGGCGGCCTTTTTCGCGATGCGATACGCCGGAGGTCAGAAAGCCCGGATGGCGTTGCGGGTGGCCAGCACATCTTCAGCAACATTGCCTGTGGTAGCGGGCACGGAGCCGACGAGATCCAGGAATTTGTAGAGTTCGGTGGCCTGCGAGTTCGTGACGTAGATGATGTCGCGATCCTGCATCGGGAATTTCGTGCTGGCAAAGAAGGTCGAGGGATCGCGCAGATTGGCACGGAAAATGACCGGAACGTCCTGGCCAGCGAATTTGGACGTGTTGATGCCGAGCTTCACGAGAAGATCGCGCTTGACGATGCGGTAGACGTAGACTTGGGCGGGATCTGCACGGGAGTCGAGCAATCCGCCCGCCTTGCCAAGGGCGTCCGAGAGCTTGAGATCGGCGTCCTCGAACTCGAAACGGCCGTTGAGGCCGGAAGCGCCGAAGGCGAGATAAGTGCGGCGCTCCCGCTCCACCATGATGGTGTCGCCCGGCACCACATAGATGTTTTCCGAAGGCGTGCTGACAAGGTGATTATAGTTGACGCGGGCCGTTTTCCCGCGCCGAATGAGCGTGACATAGGACTCTATGTTGGGAGCACTCAGGCCTTTGGCGTAAGAGATGACGTCAAGAACGCGATCACCTGCTTCCGACAGCTGCACCTTTGTCGGCTCTTTGACGTCGCCAAGAACCGAGGCCTGTGCGGAGCGGCTGGAAATCTTGGTGATCAGAACCTGCGGCTCGATGGCGCGATTTGCCAGGCGCTCCTCGATTTCACTCTGCACATCCTCGACATTGCGGCCGGTTGCGCGGATCTTGCCAGCATAGGGAACGCTGATATTGCCTTCCCGGTCGACCGTCTGGTTGGGGAGGCTTATGAAGTTACCCGGGCGACTGCCTGCATCGTTTGGAATGAACAGGCCGCCCGCCTGGCTTTCGAAAATCGCAACCTGGACTACGTCGCCGACACCCATCGGCAATGCCGGGACGCCGCCCTTGCCACCACCGAAGCTGCCGAGCAAGGTGGTCGTGGTGGTATCACCGACATAGTTAAGGACGGAGCTGTTGATGTCGATAAGCGCATAATCCACGCCTGCGGTTTTTTTCTTGTCCTTTGATCCGAATTTTACGGAGGCGTTGGATTCGATTGTGGCTGCGTCGGGGCCAGATGCCGCTGTGACAGTGCAGCCTGCCAGAGCCGCAGAGGCGAGCAGAATCGAAACATTCAATAAACGCATTTGGTCCTCAAAATGAATATCGTCCGAAAGCAGGAAGAACGGACACGTATAGGTTTTAAAAAATGATCACTTCGTAAATAACCCGGTAAAGAAAGTCTCAGCCGGTTTGCATTTGTTCAGAAAGGATAGGATTGAAAAACGTGTTGAACTGCGAAAGTAATATGCAATTTTGGAGCGTAATTCAATTTTATTAAGGTATCTCGGGCTAAATCTTGTGTATTGCTTATGTTATGCAAGACGCACTGTTTTATTTTCGTTGCAATTCAACATTCGTCCGCCCACTATCATCTCTGTGATTGCTGCATCGTGCTAGTGCAGTTTTGTCACGCTTATGCAGTTTTTTCCTTTGTCGACACCATGTAATCAGTTTTGATAGTCGAGTTTCACTTTGCAGGCGATCATGCCCGTTCAGCGAGCGCGAAATTGACGGTGTCGGCGAATTCCCTCAGGAAACGTTCGCGGGAGAAACGGGCGGCATTGTCGATGCAGGCGGTCTTGTCAAAGCGGTCGGAATTGTCGACGAACTCCTGCACAGCGCCGCAGATCGCTTCAGGCGTCTGTTCGCGGAAATAAAGGCCCGTGGGCTGGTTGGAGCCGCCGAGCGGGATGACGGTTTCCAGCACGCCGCCCTTTCCATAAGCGATCACCGGCGTGCCCAGAGCCTGGGATTCGACGGGGACGATGCCGAAGTCGTCTTCCGCCGCAAAGATGAATGCCTTGGCTTCCGCCATGTATCTGTGAAGCTCCTTATTGCCGACAAACCCCAGGATTTCGATATTGGGAGTTGCGATATCGCGAATGCGCTTCATGTCCGGGCCGTCTCCGATGACAACGAGGCGCCTGTCGGGCATTTTGGCGAAGGCTTCGACGATCAGATGCACTTTTTTGTAGGGCACCAGCCGTGATGCAGTGACGAAATAATCGCCCTTGTGGTCAGAGGGAGAGAGGTGGGAGGTATCCACCGGGGGATAGATCACCGTGGAATCCCGCCCATAACACTTGCGCACCCGGTTGCGGATGAATTTGGAATTGACGGTCATCAGGTCGACACCGTTGGCGGTGCGGATGTCCCACATGCGGATATAATGAAGGATGGCGCGGGCGATCCACGAGGCGAAGCCGTGCGTCAGCCGCGTTTCCTTGAGGTATTGATGCTGAAGATCCCACGCGTAACGGATGGGGCTGTGGATATAGGAAACGTGAAACTGGCCCGGCCCGGTGATGACGCCTTTGGCGACCGCATAGCTTGAGGAAATGACGAGATCATAACCGCTCAGATCGAATTGCTCGATGGCGAGCGGCATCAGCGGCAGGTAAGAGCGATATTTCTTCCGGGCGAAGGGCAGCTTCTGGATGAAGGAGGTATTCACCGGGCGGCCGCCGAGAAAGCCGCGATCACGCTCGCTCATGAAATCCACGAGGCAAAAAAGATCTGCCTGAGGATAGATTTCGAGAAGGTTGTGAAGGACCTTTTCAGCCCCACCCCTATCGGTGAGCCAGTCATGGACGATCGCCGTCTTCATAGTTTCCTCAATAATATCAACGTAATAAAAATTTGTAATCCGACCTGGAAATAAGCCGGCAGTATCGAATATCAATCTTGTCTTCACCCGCAAAAGCGCGGCTGCGAAGACGAAACAATGCGAAAATAATATGGACGCAGGGTTATGTCTGTCGGAATCCTGTCCTGCTCCGTCTCTTGAATAGCATCTTGTTCGCAGATGCGAAATATCCCGCTTCCAAATTTCCTGACATCTGCGCCGACCCGGCGTCTGGCGGTGGCTGCCGAAAGCGCGCCGGGCGGGCGGTGCGTACCAAAATGCTTCCCCGTCGGTCTGGTAATCATTCCTCCTCGCTTCAAGGTTATTGACAAGGCGTCGCAGCAAGATATTCTGTTATAAAGATGCATATAACATAATAATGGAACACATAAGAGCTGGGAGCTTGACCATGAGACGTAAAATTGCATTTCTCGCCACCGCCGCGTTGTTGCTTGCACCGGGTTTGATGATGGCCCAGGAAAAGGGCGGCGTGATCAATGTCGCCACCATCGGCGAGCCGCCGACATTGGACCCCATGGCGTCTACCGCCGATCTCGTCGGCATCGTCACACAGCATATTTTCGAAACGCTCTATACTTTCGACAAGGGCTGGAAGGTGACGCCGCTGCTGGCGGAAAGCCTGCCCGAGATCAGCGCAGATGGCAAAACCTACACGATCAAGCTCAGACAGGGCATCAAGTTCCACGACGGCAGCGACATGACGTCTGAAGATGTCGTCGCCTCGCTCGGACGCTGGATGAAGATCGCCTCGCGCGGCAAGCAAGCCGCCGGCTTTATCGAGAATATCTCAGCACCCGACGCCGGTACGGTGGCGATCACCCTCAAGCAGCCCTATGCCCCGCTCACCTCGCTGCTCGCGTTCAACAATTCCGCGGCGATCATCCTGCCGGCCGAAAAGCAGGCGGAGCCGATGGCCGAATTCATCGGCACCGGTCCCTATATGCTTAAGGAACGCAAGGCCGACCAGTATATCCAGCTCGTGCGCTTCGATGGCTACAAGTCCCGCGGCGGCGAAAGCGACGGTTACGGCGGTGCGCGCCATCAATATCTCGATGAAATCCGCTTCGTTCCGGTGCCTGATCCGAACACCCGCGTCGAAGCCGCCGTTTCGGGCCAATACGACTATGTCGATTCCATTCCTGTGGAATCCTTCGAGAAGGTGAAGTCGTCCTCCGCCTCGCAGCCGTTGATGCTGAAGCCCTTCGGCTATCCGGTCTTCGTCTTCAACACCAAGGAGGGGCTGTCCTCAAAGCTTGAGGTTCGCAAGGCGGTGACGGAAGCGCTGAACATGGAAGACATGCTCGCGGCGGCTTTCGGCAGCACGGATTTCTACGCGCTCGACGGCGCTTATTATCCCGACAACTTCTCTTGGCATTCAGAAGTAGGTGTCGAGGGCAACTATAATGTCAGCAATCCGGAAGCCGCCGCCGAAAAGCTGAAGGCGGCCGGTTACAATGGTGAGCCGCTGCGCATCCTTACCAGCCGCCAGTATGAGTTCCATTATAAGATGGCGCAGGTTGCTGCAGAATATCTGAAACTGGCCGGTTTCAAGGTGGATATGCAGGTGGTGGATTGGGCGACGCTGACACAGCGCCGCGCTGACCCGAAGCTCTGGGATATTTATATCAGCCACAGCCCGTTCCTGCCGGAACCGGCGCTGATGGGCGCGCTTTCCACGAGCTCGCCGGGCTGGTGGGACACGCCGGCACGCAAGGCTGCGGTTGATGCCTTCACTGCCGAAGTCGATCCGGATAAACGCATCGCTCTCTGGGCCGATGTGCAGAAGACGATCTATGCCGAGCTGCCGCTTCTCAAGATCGGTGACTTCAATGCCGTGGCGGCGAAGTCCAACAAGCTGGAAGGCGTCGATCCTGCTCCGTGGCCGTATTTCTGGAATGCCTCGGTCACAAAATAAAGCCAGGACGGCAATCGGGTGCCGGGCTGCCGGCACCCTTCAGCAGCTTCGCTTCAACTATCTCGCATAAGTGGTCCGCCACTTTTGCGATCAGGAGCTTTTATTCGTGATACGGTATATCTTCCAGAGACTTGCGGGAATGATCGTGGTGATGTTCCTCGTTGTCACCATCGTTTTCGTCATCCTGCGCGTCACGCCCGGAGACCCGGCCGCCGTGATGCTGGGGCCGGATGCCTCGGCACAGGACATTGCGGAACTGCGCACCCGCCTCGGCCTCGATCAGTCGCTTGGGGTGCAATATGTCTACTATATCGGCCAATTGCTGAAGGGCGATCTCGGCCAGTCGATCTTTCTCAATATGCCTGTCGGATCAGCCCTGCTGGATCGGGCCGAACCGACCTTTTTCCTGACAATCTTTTCACTGCTGATCGCCAGCGTCATCGCTCTCCCGATCGGCATCTATGCCGCTTACCGGCGCGGCTCGTTCGTGGACCAGGCCGCAACGACGGTCGCGATGCTGGCGGCGAGCATTCCGAGCTTCTGGCTCGGCCTCATCCTCATGCAGGTCTTCGCCGTCAGGCTCGATATGTTCCCGGTATCGGGTTATGGCGGGCCGGGGTCGAGTTTCGCGGAGCGCATGTATCATCTGACGTTGCCGGCCATCGCGCTCGGCCTCGTGTCCTCCGCCCTCATTCTGCGCTTCACCCGCGCCTCTATGCTGGATGTCCTCGGTGATGACTATGTCCGCACTGCACGTGCCAAGGGCGTCAAGGAGCGTCGGGTGGTGATGAAACATGCGCTGAAGAATGCGCTTATCCCCATTCTCACCGTGCTTGGCCTCACCGCCGCCGTGCTGATTTCGGGTGCGGTGGTAACGGAGACCGTCTTTGGTTTGCCGGGGGTCGGAAATCTCGTCGTCTCGGCGGTGCTTCGGCGTGATTATCCGGTCATCCAGGGCGCGCTTCTCGTTATCGCCGGGCTCTACGTGCTCATCAATTTTGCAATCGACATGCTTTACCTGCTGGTCGATCCAAGGGTTCGCTACTGATGGCCGATATCGTTTCCACCGTTCCCCCGGCACGCAACCCGACTGTCCTGTTCATTCGGCGTCTCCTGAAGCGCAAGACAGTCGCCGCCGGCCTGCTCGTGCTGCTTGTCTTCGTGCTGCTTGCGGTTTTCGCGCCGATGATAGCGCCGTACTCGCCCTCAAAACTGTCGATCGTGAACCGCCTGAAGCCGCCGAGCGAACTCTATTGGTTCGGCACCGATGAGTTTGGTCGCGACGTCTTTTCCCGCACCATATACGCCGGAAGACTGTCGCTTCTGGTCGGGGCCGCCGTGGTGGCGCTTTCGGCGCTGATCGGCATCACGCTCGGCCTGCTTGCCGGTTTCTTCCAGAAACTGGACACACCGATCGCGCGGCTGATCGATGCGATGATGGCGTTTCCTGATATTCTGCTGGCGATTGCGCTGGTGGCGGCTCTCGGCCCGTCGCTGACAACTGTCATCATCGCGCTCGCCGTCGTTTATTCGCCGCGCCTTGCCCGCATCGTGCGCGCCTCGACGCTGGTAATTCGTGAGTTGCCCTATGTGGAGGCGGCAAAGGCGCTCGGCATTTCCACTTTCCACATCATGACGCGGCATGTCCTGCGCAATCTGGTCTCGCCGATCCTCGTGCAATGCACCTTTCTTTTTGCGAGCGCCATGCTGGCGGAGGCCGGCCTGTCGTTTCTGGGACTTGGTGTCAGCCCCGAAATTCCAACGTGGGGAACCATGATTTCCGCCGGCCGCCAATATATCGGACAGGCCGACTGGATGACCTATTTTCCCGGCTTTGCCATCATTCTTTCCGTACTGTCGCTGCAAATGGTTGGCGATGGACTGCGGGACATGCTCGACCCAAGACTGCGAAGGGATTTGTAATATGACATCCGGTGAACAGGCAAAAACGCCTCTTCAAGCTCCCATTCTTCTCACCAATGTCAAACCTGTCGGTTTCGGAAAAGGTGCGTCTGAGGCTTCAACCGATATTCTGATCGGCGGCGACGGCAAGATTGCCGCGGTAGGCTCTGCCCTGCAGGTGCCTGCGGATGCGCAGCGTATCGACGCCAAGGGTGCCTTCATGTCGCCCGGCTGGGTCGATCTGCACGTGCATATCTGGCACGGCGGCACCGACATCTCTATCCGCCCCTCCGAATGCGGGGCCGAGCGCGGCGTAACCACACTGGTGGATGCCGGTTCGGCGGGCGAGGCGAATTTCCACGGTTTCAGGGAATATATCATCGAACCCTCAAGGGAGCGCATCAAGGCCTTCCTCAACCTCGGCTCCATCGGTCTCGTTGCCTGCAACCGCGTGCCTGAACTGCGCGACATCAAGGATATCGATCTCGACCGTATCCTCGAATGTTACGCGGAAAACAGCGAGCATATAGTCGGCCTGAAGGTGCGGGCGAGCCATGTCATCACCGGCTCCTGGGGTGTGACGCCGGTCAAGCTCGGCAAGAAGATCGCCAAGATCCTGAAAGTGCCGATGATGGTACATGTGGGCGAGCCACCGGCCCTTTACGACGAGGTTCTGGAAATTCTCGGCCCCGGCGATGTCGTGACCCACTGCTTCAACGGCAAGTCGGGCTCCAGCATCATGGAAGACGAGGACCTGTTCAACCTTGCCGAACGCTGCGCGGGCGAAGGCATCCGGCTGGATATCGGCCATGGCGGCGCATCCTTCTCCTTCAAGGTTGCGGAAGCCGCGATTGAACGCGGGTTGCTTCCGTTCTCCATCTCTACGGATTTGCATGGCCATTCGATGAATTTCCCGGTCTGGGATCTGGCAACCACCATGTCGAAGCTGCTCTCCGTGAACATGCCCTTCGAAAACGTGGTTGAAGCCGTGACCCGTAACCCCGCCTCCATCATCCGCCTCGATATGGAAAACCGTCTCGAGGTCGGTCAGCGCGCAGATTTCACTGTTTTTGATCTTGTCGATGCCGATCTGGAAGCGACCGATTCCAACGGCGACGTGTCGCGCCTGAAGCGCCTGTTCGAGCCGCGTTACGCGGTTATCGGCGCGGAAGCCATCGCGGCCAGCCGTTACATTCCAAGGGCGCGCAAGCTGGTGCGCCACAGCCATGGTTATTCCTGGCGCTGACCCCGACTGATAGGGCGGAGGTCCTTCCTCCGCCGTTCGCAGCCATTACGGGAAACCGCTCCCGGCATTATGAGGAATTCGCGTGAAACAGTCTTCGCTCGACGCAGAAGGGCACGTCTCGCCCTATGACCGGCTCGCCGCGCTCGGCATCTCCCTGCCGCCGCCGCCGCCGCCGATTGCCAATTTCGTCACGCATGTGGTGGAAGGCAACATGCTTTATCTTTCGGGCCAGGGGCCGCGGGAAGAAAATGGCCACCTCTATGCCGGCAAGGTGGGCGCGGAAATCGGGCTGGAAGAGGCCTATAACCATGCGCGTCTCACCGGCATCAACCTGCTTGCCGTCATGCACGAGGCGCTGGGCGACCTGTCGCGGGTGAAGAAGGTGGTGAAGCTGCTGGGCATGGTCAATGCCGTCAGTGATTTCCGCGATCACCCGAGCGTCATCAACGGCTGTTCCGATCTCTTCATCGATGTGTTCGGCGATGCGGGACAACATGCCCGCTCCGCCGTGGGCTTCGGCTCACTGCCGGGCAATATAACCGTCGAAATCGAAGCCATCGTCGCGCTCAAGGGTTGAGGCCGTTCAATGGTTGCGCCAGCCCATGAGCTTTTCGATCCGTTCCGCCGAGACCCTGACCTGCTCGGTGTAGTGGTTCTCGTCCGCCAGCACCTTCTGCTCGGGCAGCACGATGGAAATCGTCGCAACGCATTCGCCCCTGTTGTCGCAAATCGGCGAAGCGATGCATGCCACGGCGTAATCGGACTCGGCGACCTGGATAGACAGCCTGTCACGGAACGCCGCCGCCGCAGACTGGGACAGCGTTTCCGGGTTGATTTCGGCGCGTCCGGTCGGCGAGGAACGGGCACAGCGACGGAAAAGTTCGAGACGTTCGGCTTCCGGCAGATGCCCGACGAGCAGACGTCCGGACGCCGTCCAGTTCAAGGGAACGCGGGTGCCGACACGGGACGCGACCTGAAAATGGCTCGGTCCGTCCGCCATGGCCAATACCAGCATATGGTCGCCATCGCGGCCGCAAAGCTGCACCGTCTCGCCCGCATGGCGGCAGAGATCGTGCATTTCGTGGGTGGCGACACCCATGAAATCGAGCGAGCGGGCATAGGCAAGACCGTAGTGGTAAAGCCGCGCGCCGAGCCAGATGTTGCCGTCGGCATTGCGCGCCAGCATGTTCTTTTCGATGAGATCATCGATGATCACATAGACGGTGGACAGCGGGGCCTTGATCGCCTTGGCAATGGCGTAAGCGCCGGCGGGGGATCCGGTTTCGTAGAGGTAATCAATAACCTGAAGGGCGCGGTCGATGCCGCTGACGCGAGAGCGCTTGGCCGCCTTCGCGTCCGGGTTTTCCGCCGTATCGGGAAGGGCGGATAAAGGCGTTTCGTGCAGCTTATGGGCGTCCAATTTTGGCTCCTCATCAATTTTGAGAAGCTATTACATTATTATGGCATATATGTCGATGCCCATCGCATCGCAAAGACAGGAGAAAGACATGACCGAGGATATTAGAAGCAGGATCGGCCTTCGCCCGGTCATCAACGTCTCGGGCACCATGACCTCGCTCGGCGCTTCCATCGTCGTTCCGGAAGCGGTTGAAGCTATAGCGGCCATCCTGCCGCAATTTGTCGAGATCAACGATCTGCAGCGCAAGGCAAGCGCGATCATTGCAAGGCTGACGGGGGGCGAGGCCGGTTTTATCACGGCGTCCTGCTCCTCTGGCATCAGCCTTGCTGTCGCAGGCGCGATCACCGGCAATAATCTTCTCGCCATCGAAAAGCTGCCCGATGTTACGCCTGAGAAGAACGAGGTTCTGGTGCAGATGGGGCATGTGGTGAGTTATGGCGCACCGGTGGATCAGGCCATCCGCCTCGGCGGCGGCAAGGTGGTGCTGATCGGGCAGGCAACATCGACCCACCGTTTCCATATGGAAAACGCCATCACCGAAAAGACGGCTGCCGCTGTCTATGTCGTCTCGCATCATGTGGTGGATTACGGTCTGCTGCGTCTTTCCGAATTCGTCGAGATCGCCCATGCCAAGGGTGTCCCTGTCATTGTCGATGCCGCTTCCGAATACGACCTGAAGCTGTTTTTGGCCACGGGTGCGGATGTCGTGCTCTATTCCGGCCACAAGTTCCTCGGCGGCCCCACCTCGGGCATCGTCGCGGGTAAGAAGGAACTGGTGCGTCATGCTTTCCTTCAGAATATGGGCATCGGCCGCGGCATGAAAGTCGGCAAGGAAAGTATCTATGGCGTCATGGCGGCGCTTGAGGCCTGGGAAAAGCGGGACCATGCCGGAATTCGCGAACGGGAAACCGGTTATCTCAACCTCTGGAAAAGGACGCTGGATGGACGGCCGGGCGTGACGGCGTTGATCGAGCCCGACCCGACCAACAACCCGCTCGACCGGCTGCGCGTTATCATCAATGCCGAAGAAGCGCATATTACGGCATGGGACCTGACAACGGCGCTGGCCAAGGGTAATCCGCCGATCATCACCCGCGATCACGAGGTGGAACATCGCTATTTCTATCTCGACCCCTGCAACCTGCATCCTGGCCAGGAGACTGTCGTTGCGTCCCGTCTGGCGGAGGAACTCGACAAGGCACGCGCCTCCAACGAGGTAATTGCGACACCGTTCGAAGACCGCAGCCGCCACCGTTTCGACGGCATGCTGCACTGGCCGGACTAATAACGACTGCATATCGAACGAGCGGGTGCCGCGAGTTTCTTCTCCCCGCCGGGGAGAAGGTCGCGGCAGCGGGATGAGGGGCAGGGGTGCGATCTATCGTGAACGTCGCCCCCTCATCCGACCCTTCGGGCCACCTTCTCCCCGACGGGGAGAAGAAACAGGCCGTGACGCCGTGCCTGAATTCAAACGAGAAGAAAAGAAGGGAACGATCATGACCATGCCGCAGGCAGTACCGCTTGGTGCAAAAGATGCCGTGCTTTCCGTCCGCAACCTCACCACGTCCTTTCACGTGGATGGCGGTTGGAAACCGGTGGTGCGTGATATTTCCTTTGATGTCGGGCCGGGCGAGACGGTTGCGATCGTCGGTGAAAGCGGTTCGGGCAAAAGCGTGACATCGCTTTCCATCATGCGGCTGCTGGACCGCGAAAGCAGCAGGGTGCAGGGTGAAATCCTGCTCGGCGGGCGCAACCTCCTGTCACTTTCAGAGGACGCCATGCGGCGGGTGCGGGGCAATGAGGTGGCCATGATATTCCAGGAGCCGATGACCAGCCTCAATCCGCTCTTCACCATCGGCGACCAGATTTCAGAAGCACTGTTGTGTCATCAGCCGATGTCGAAAGCTGATGCACGAGCCGAAACGATCCGCCTGCTGGAAAAGGTCCGCATCCCCTCGGCCGCCTCACGTTTCGATGAATATCCGCACCGCTTTTCCGGTGGCATGCGCCAGCGCGTGATGATCGCCATGGCGCTCGCTTCCCGGCCAAAGCTCTTGATCGCCGACGAGCCGACGACGGCGCTTGACGTCACCATTCAGGGCCAGATTCTCGACCTTATCAAGACGCTTCAGGAAGAGGAGGGCACCTCCGTCCTGTTCATCACACATGACATGGGCGTGGTGGCGGAGATCGCCGACCGTACCGTCGTCATGTATCGCGGCGAGCAGGTGGAAGTCGGCGGGACCGCGGATATTTTCCATCGCGGTAAACATCCCTATACACGAGCACTCTTGTCTGCCGTTCCGGTTCTGGGTTCCATGACGGGTGAGGAAAGGCCGCTGCGGTTTCCCATTGTCAACACCACCACGGGAGAAACGCAGGAACCGGCGCGTCCGGCCGATACCGTCAATGCAGCAGCCCAGCCGGTGCTCAAAGTTGAGGGGCTGACCAAGCGCTTCGATATCCACTCCGGTCTCTTGGGGCGGCTCAGCGGCCGCGTGCATGCGGTGGAAAACGTGTCCTTCGATCTGAGGGCCGGGGAGACGTTGTCACTGGTGGGCGAAAGCGGCTGCGGCAAGTCGACCACCGGTCGCGCCATCATGCGGCTCATCGAGCCGGATGCCGGTTCCGTGGTGGTGAACGGCGAGAATATTCTCGCCCTCGACAAGTCAGGCATGCGAGAGATGCGCAAGACGGTGCAGATGATCTTTCAGGATCCCCTTGCCTCACTCAATCCGCGCATGACGGTGGGCGCGGCGATCGCCGAACCTTTTCTGGAACACCGTATGGGCAGCGCCCGCGAAGCGAAGGATGTGGTGGCCGACATGCTGGAAAAGGTCGGCCTCTCGCCCGATATGGCGGCGCGTTACCCGCACGAATTTTCCGGCGGCCAGCGGCAGCGAATCTGCATTGCCCGCGCGCTGGCGCTGCAGCCGAAGGTCATCGTCGCTGATGAAAGCGTTTCGGCGCTGGATGTCTCGATCAAGGCGCAGGTCATCAACCTGATGCTGGATCTGCAGCAGAGCCTCGATCTCGCCTTTCTTTTCATCAGCCATGACATGGCGGTGGTGGAGCGCGTCAGCCACCGGGTGGCGGTGATGTATCTCGGCGAGATCGTCGAAATCGGCCCGCGTGCGGCTGTCTTCGACAACCCGCAGCATGACTATACCCGCAAGCTGATGGCGGCCGTGCCGGTGCCGGACCCGGACCGCAGAAACACGCGTCGCGGTGCCGCCAATGACGAGTTGAAAAGTCCGATCCGCTCAGTCGATTATTCCGTGAAGCCGCGGGAATATCGCGAAGTCTCACCCGGCCATCTTGTCGCCAGCTGAGCGATCAAAGCCCCGGAACGTCAGATGTCACAAATGGTACGCGATAACCGCGCTGGAAGGTTTCGCGCTGTCCAAGCTGGCGATACCAGCGGTTTATTGCGGGAAAATCAGCGAGATCGATTTTATGACGGGCGAAACGCGAAACCCATGGCCAGATGGCGATATCGGCTATTGAAAAATCGCCGGCGACGAACCCGCGCTCTGCCAAGCGGTCGTCCAGCGTCCGGTAGAGGCGTTCGGTATCCGAGGCGAAACGGGTTTCGGCAAAGGGTGCTTTTCCTGTATTGTACGTCAGGAAATAATGGGCGTAACCGAGTGTCGGGCCGAAGTTGGCGGCCTGCCACATCAGCCACTCGGTGACTGTCAGGCGTGCCGCGGCAGAGACGGGAATGAGCCGTCCGGCTTTTTCCGCGAGATAGATCAGGATTGCGTTGGACTCTGTTAAAACGGTGCCATTGTCGTGATCGACGATTGCAGGGATTTTGGAGCCAGGGTTGATGCGACTGTACTCGGCCGAGAACTGCTCGCCCTTTTCGATGTCGATGGCATGGCTGCGATAGGGCAGGCCAAGTTCTTCCAGCGCAATCGAGATTTTGAGGCCGTTCGGCGTGATCCAGGTGTAAAGGTCGATCATGTTAGTCGAACATTGCCTCATCCAGCGGTAAAGCGCGCCTGCCTTTCTTGCCGGTCACATCGGAAAGATCAGCATAGAGGCCGCGTAATGTCAGAACCAACTGGACAATACGCGGATCGGTAACACGATAGATCACCGCCTTGCCCTCCCGCGTGCCCTCGATGACCCCCGCATCGCGCAGTTCGGCAAGCTGCTGTGAAAGCGTCGGCTGCTGGATGCCGAGTTCATATTCGAGTGCGGAAACGGAGGCTTCCGTTTCCATGAGGTAACAGACGATGGCCAGACGGTTGGCATTGGCCACAAGCTTCAGGAGCTCGCTTGCTTCAACGACGCTGCGGCAGATGAGATTGGAAACCGGTTTGGTCACGACTGAAGAGGCCCACTTTTCAAACTATAAAAAAGTAAATTGTGCGGCGATAGATTTCAATGGTTTGATGAATCTCATCCCAGATCAATCAGGCATTTTTTAAAATCTACAGGATGAGTAGATTTCTCTTTCGCTTTCCGCCCGGGGATCGCTAAAACGTTTCTCGAAAACACTCTATAAAAAAGTAGATTGATCGTGAAATGAGGTGTCGACATGAAAATCGGGGTCCATCCCAACAATCTGCATTTGCGGCTCGCCCGGCTCTGGCCCGGTTCTTTTAAGGCATTCGAGCCTGAATTCGTGCTCTATAGAGAAGGGCGCGATACCGCGGCGCTTCTGGAAAAGGGTGAAATACATTTTGGCGGCACCGGGTCGACACCGCCCATCGAGGCGGATGCGCGCGGGCTTTCGGCGGTCTATATTGCCGCCTCCGCACCGCGGCCGGCCAATGGCGCGATCCTCGTGCGGCGCGACAGCCCGATCCGTTCCGCCGCCGATCTCTCGGGAAAACGCATATCCCTGATCGACGGATCGTTTCATACCTATCTTCTGGCGCGCAGCCTGGAAGGAGCGGGGCTTGGCCTCTCGGATGTCAGCCGGATAGAAAGCGGCGACAGTGACAGCCTGAGGGACCTCGTGGAAGGTCGCGTCGATGCCTGGGTGACGATGTCGCCGCGGCTGGAAAAGGCTCTGACCCATGAAGAAATCAGTCTTTTGGTTCGCTGCGGCTCCACCATTCCCAACCGTTCGCTGTTCTGGACGCTGGATCGTCACGCTCTTGCGCCTGAAACGAGGCAAGCGATTGCGGCTGAACTGGACCGCGTCGGCCGCGCCGTTATGGCTAATGTAGAGCAGGCGGCTGCGCTGCTCGCCGCCGAACCTGGCAGCGAAGGCGACGCTTCGTCCTGGGCAAAGGTATTGCGCTCTCGCGATCTTTCAGTCGTGCCCGCCACTCAAAATATTCTTGCCGAACAGCAGGAGGAGGCCGATACGCTTTACAGGCACGGCCATTTCTCTTTACCGGTTCAGACCGGGCAAAGCCCGGCCCCGCAATCAGCCAGCGTCGGAGGTGACAGATGAATGTTTTCTGGTACATGTGCGCCCCCGACGGCGCCTATCCCTGGCAGCCGGAAGGCTCCCGCAGGGTCGATCTCGGTTATTACAAGCAACTGGCGCTCGCTTACGACCAGCTCGGTTATACCGGGGCGCTGTTTGCCACCGGCGCGCATGACGTCTGGGTTCTGGCGGGCGCGCTTCTTTCCTATACCGAGCGGCTGAAACTGCTGGTCGCCATTCATCCGGGCCTGATCGCGCCAACGCTGCTTGGCAAGATGGCGGCGACGCTCCAGGAGTTTTCGCGCGGGCGTCTGCTTATCAATGTCGTCTCGGGCGATGCGAAGATGCTCGGCGCCTACGGCATGACCATGCCGCATGACGAGCGTTACGAGATGGCGGATGAATATCTGCAAATCTGGCACCGGCTTTTCGCCGGCGAGACGGTGGATTTCAACGGGCATTATTTCCAGACGCAGGGCGCAAAGCTCGCTCTGCCGGTGGGGCAGGGCATCGAGCCGCCGCCGCTGTGGTTTGGCGGCTCTTCGGACAAGGCCATCGACGTTGCGGCCAAACATGTCGAGACCTATCTCTCATGGGGCGAAACGCCTGATCAGATTGGCGCGAAGGTCGATCTCGTCAAGGCGCGGGCGGAAAAGCTCGGTCGAGAACTGGAATACGGTATTCGCCTTTATGTTATCGTGCGCGATACGGATGAAGAGGCCTGGGCGGCCGCCGCCGATCTCTACGGGCGCATGGATGAGGCAGCGATTGCCGCCAACCAGCGTTTCGTCGGCAAGACCGATTCCGTTGGCCAGCAGCGCATGACGGCGATGCATGGCGGCCAGAAGCCGGAGAACCTGCGCGATCTTGAAATAGCGCCAAATCTCTGGGCCGGCATCGGTCTCGTTCGTCCAGGTCCGGGAACAGCTATCGTCGGCTCGCCCGATACTGTCATCCGCACGCTGGAGGCCTATAAGAAGGCGGGCGTGAACACCTTTATCCTGTCCGGCATGCCATTGCTGGAAGAAGCCTTCCGTTTCGGGGAAAAGGTGCTTCCGCGTCTTGACGTATCGCGTGAGGTTTCGGCGGCAAAACAATTCACGTGGTCGACATTGTTCGACCGTGACCTCTCGGCTAAGGCCTCATGAGCATGGCTTCGGGAGTAAAGAAGAAAGACATGATGGCGAGTCCCGCAACGACATCGGCACGAGGGCGCATCGGCCCGCAGCGTGTGGCAGGGCGGCTGCTGGCCATTCTGGACAAGGTACTCGGTGCGGTCGCGGCAGCAATCCTTGCCACGCTGCTCGTGGTGGTTCTGGTCAATGTCACCCTGCGTTATCTGTTTCACACCGGCTTCATCGGCGCGGAAGATCTGGGCATCTGGCTTAATGTCGCGATGATCGCCGTCGGCGCGCCTCTCAGTCTCAAAAGCGCGCTTGCGATGCGGCTCGATGTTTTTGTGCGCTTCCTGCCGGAACGTTTCCATGCTGCCACGGAAGTCCTGGCCGATGCTTTCTCGTTCGTTGCCGCGCTCATACTCGCCTTCGGCGGGGTAGAAATTGCGGCAATGCTGGGCGGGACGTCCCCGACGCTTGATCTGCCGGAATGGGTGCGTTTCGGTTTTCTTGGTGCGGGTGGCGCACTGATTTTTGTTTATCTCGCGCTTCAGCGCGTCAGTGAAGGCAAGGCGTTTGCTGTTCTGCTCTCCGTCGTCATTGCTGTTGTTTCCTATGTGGGCCTGCCGGAAATTTTCGTCGATACGACGCTGCCGCCGAGCCTGTTTCTGGCGCTGACGGCAGCCGTGGGGCTGGTTATGGCCGCGCCGCTTGCCCATGCCTTCCTCGCCGCCGCCTATGTGGCGATTGCCTTCGGCAGTACTTTGCCGGAGCCGGCCATCGTTTCCTCCACGGTCACAGGCATGTCGAAATTCCTGCTGCTCGCCATCCCCTTCTTCCTGCTGGCGGGAAGTCTGCTGACGGAATCGGGCGTCGCAAACCAGCTCGTCCGTTTTGCCGCCTCCATGGTCGGCCACCGACGGGCGGGGCTGGCCCAGACGACGCTTCTGACGAGCGTGCTGTTTTCGGGCGCCTCCGGTTCTTCAGTCGCCAATGCTGCCTTCGGCGCCTCCACCTTCCAGCCGGAACTCGTCAAGCATGGTTATCCACCCGCGCAGGCGGGTGCGATCATCGCCGCCACTTCCGTGCTGGACAACGTCATTCCGCCCTCCATCGCATTTCTCATCCTCGCAACGGCCACCAACCTTTCGGTCGGGTCGCTGCTGGTCGGCGGATTCTTTGCGGGCGGGTTGATGGCGGTCTGCCTGGCGGTGGCTATCCATTTCAGCGTGCGCAGCGTTGATACCTTGCCTCGCGCGACGGGCTCTGAGCGGTGGCGCTCGGCCGTGGCTGCGATACCTGCCTTCGGTCTTGGCGTCATCGTGGTGGTCGGCATCCGCATTGGCGTCGTCACGACCACGGAAGCCGCAGCGCTTGCAGCGCTTTACACGCTGTTTCTCGGCTTCGGATACCGGCTGGGCGCGGGCCGCATTTTTACAACCTTCCGCCAATCGGCGGGTGAAGCAGCTGCGATCGGCCTTCTGATCGGCACGGCTGGCCCGTTCGCCTTTCTCCTGGCGGTCGATAATGTCTCCGGTCTTGTCACCGACTTCGTGACATTGCTCGGTGGCAGCAAGATCGCGGTGCTTCTGCTGTCCAACCTCATTCTGCTCGTGGTCGGTCTTGTGCTTGATATCGGTGCTGCCATCCTGCTGTTCGGGCCGATCCTTCTGCCCGCTGCCGTGGCAGCCGGTATCGATCCCATCCATTTCGGTGTCATCCTCGTGGTCAATCTCATGATCCACGGCCTGACACCGCCGCTCGGCATGCTGATCTTTGTGGTGAGCGGCGTCACCCGCATTCCGGCGACAGCCCTTTTCCGGGCCGTCGTTCCCTATCTCCTCTCCCTTCTCGTTTCCCTCGCCATTCTGTGCGTCTGGGCTATTTTCTTCTAATCCGGGGCTTTATTCATGACTATTATCGACCGTCGTCATCTCCTCAAACTCTCCGCTCTCGGCGCGGCAACGCTCGCCGCACCGGCCTTCGTGCGCACGGCTAGTGCCAGAACCCGCAGCCTCACCGTTGCGTCGCTTTTCGCTGACGACAAGCCGGAGACGAAAATCTGGGTGAAGATCAGTGAGCTGGTGGAAGCGAAGCTGCCCGGTCGCTTCCGGTTCAATATAGTAAAGAGCGGTGCGCTGGGCGGCGAAAAGGAAGTGGCGGAGAATATTCGGCTGGGATCGGTTCAGGCCAGTCTTTCAACCGTTTCCTCGCTTTCAGGCTGGGTGCCGGAATTGCAGATCCTCGATCTGCCCTTCCTGTTCCGTGATGGGGAGCACGTGCGCAAGGTGGTAACCGGCGAGACTGGCAACGAGTTGAAGACGAAGCTTGCCGCCCAGCAATTCATCGCTGCCGATTTCATCAATTACGGCGCGCGCCATCTGCTGACCAAGGAACCGGTAACACGCCCCGAGCAGCTGGAAGGCAAGAAGATCCGCGTCATCCAGAGCCCGCTGCACACCAAGCTGTGGAGCGCCTTCGGCACCACGCCGGTCGGTATTCCGATCACAGAGACCTATAATGCGCTGGCGACAGGCGTGGCCGACGCCATGGACCTCACCAAATCCGCCTATGCCGGCTTCAAGCTTTACGAGGTCGTGCCCTATCTGACCGAAACCGGCCACATCTGGGCTTCAGGCGTCGTTTATTATGGCGCGACCTTCTGGAACCAGCTGGATGACGAAGAAAAGAAGGTGCTGTCGGAGGCTTCCAGCGAAGGCGCGAAGTACTTCAACCAGCTGATCGTTGAAGATGAAACGAAGTCCGTTGAGCTTGCGTTGTCCAAGGGTGGCAAGGTGCTGCAGCCGGAAGCGCTGGATGAGTGGCGCAAGGGCGCTCAGGGCGTCTGGCAGGATTTCGCCGGCATTATTGGGGGTATCGAGAAGATACAGGCCGTGCAATCTGCCTGAGACTACGGGTCAGACGAAGAACAGGGGAGGCGTGTGAGCGCCTCCCCTTTTTTATTAGCGAATGTCTTCCGGCAGAACGTCCGAGGGAATATTCTGATAGGAAACCGGGCGCATGAAGCGGCGGATCGACATGGTGCCGACAGAGGTTGCGCCGAAGTTCGTGGAGGCCGGGTAGGGGCCACCGTGAACCATGGCTTCGGAAACTTCCACGCCGGTCGGGAAACCGTTGGCGAGCACGCGGCCGGCCTTGCGTTCCAGGATCGGCAGCAGCTTGCGGGCGAGTTCGGCGTCGCCTGCATCGAGATGCATGGTCGCCGTCAGCTGGCCTTCGAAGCTCTTGGCAACCTCAAGCATTTCTTCGGTGCTATCAACAGTCACGATCAGGCCAAGGGGTCCGAATACTTCTTCAGCAAGCGCATGGTTGGCAACCCAGTCCTTGCCTGCGACCCGATAGAGATACGGCGTTGCATTGCGCAGGTTGCAGGTGGTGGTCAGCACGTCGCGCACGCCGTTGCCGGCAGCGATACGATCACGGCCATCACGATAGGCGGCGGCGATGCCGTCGGTCAGCATGACCTGAGGGCCGACTTCCGACAGGGCCGCACGTGCGGTTTCAGCAACCGCATCCGCCTGCTCGGAGAGAATGACGGCAATGCCCGGGTTGGTGCAGAACTGGCCCGCACCCATGGTGAGCGAACCGGCCCAGCCCTTGGCAATGGCTTCGCCGCGGTTGGCAACGGCTTCCGGCAGCAGGAACATCGGGTTGACCGAACCCAGTTCGCCGAAGAAGGGGATCGGCTCGGGGCGCTGGGCGCAGAGATCGAACAGTGCGCGGCCGCCGGCGAGCGAACCGGTGAAACCGACAGCCTTGATGCGCGGATGCTGCACGAGCGCGGAACCGACATCGCGACGGCCGCCCTGGATCAGCGAGAAGACGCCGGGATGCAGATTGTGCTTCTTGACGGCGGCAAGAACCGCTTCGGCAACGATTTCACCGGTGCCGGGATGGGCGGAGTGACCCTTGACGACAACAGGGCAACCGGCAGCCAGAGCCGCCGCGGTGTCACCACCGGCCGTGGAGAAGGCGAGCGGGAAGTTCGACGCGCCGAAAACGGCGACAGGGCCGATCGGACGCTGCATCAGGCGAATATCCGGGCGCGGCAGCGGCTGGCGATCCGGCAGTGCTTCGTCGTGGCGACGATCGAGATAGTCGCCCTTGCGGATATGCGAGGCAAACAGGCGGAGCTGACCGACGGTGCGGCCGCGTTCGCCCTGCAGGCGGGCAGCGGGCAGGCCAGTTTCGGAGGAACCGATTTCGGTGATGGCGTCGGCGCGGGCTTCGATCTCATCGGCGATGGTGTCGAGGAATGCGGCGCGCTCTTCGCGGGTGGTGTAACCGTAGCTCCAGAAGGCTTCTTCAGCTGCCTCACAGGCGGCATTCACCAGATCGACGGTGCCGACCGAGAAATCGAAAGCTTCGCCATGTGCAGGCTCGCTGCGGAATTTTGCTTCCGTTGCGACCCATTCTCCTGCAACCAGATGTTTGCCGTGCGGCTTGAAACTCATTGTGCTCTTCCCTGAAAACTGATCCTGTGTGGAAAACCCACCCGACACCGTGACGTTGCACCGAAAGGCGACAGCGCAAGCGCCATCAGCCGCGATCCTCGCCCGGTTGCCTTCTGCCTTAGCCCGTGTAGGGCGTGAGCGAAAGCCGGTTTTTCAACTATCTGATCAAAAAGTGTGATTAATTGGGCGAAGCTTGAAAAAGACCTGCTTCCGTTTACGCACACGACGCTCTAATGTGACGCCATGATGACAAACAGATTTCCGAAATATGTTGCCTGGTCGCTTCTTCTGTTGATTGTAACTGTGACTGTCAGCCCCATTGGGCTGAGGCCCCACACATTGACGACGGTCGGCATCGACCGCGCAGGTGCCTTCGCCCTCTGTTCGGCCGCCTTCGTGCTCGCCTATCCGCGTTACTGGCTTGCCATCATCGTCGCGGGCATTGTTGCGGCTTTTGGCATCGAGGCGCTGCAATTCCTGTCGCCGACACGCCATCCGCATCTGACCGACGCAGCCGTGAAGGCCGCTGGGGCTGTTACCGGCGGATTGGCCACCTATTCCTACCTCATGTTTCGGGCGAAGATGGCCGCAGGCTGACACATCCCCTGCGGTCAGATTTCCGATTAGCCATTCCCATTCGCGAGACCGAAGTGGCTGTGTGACAGCGTACGCTCGATGCCGCGCAGCTCAGCCAACCCCTTCAATCGCCCAATGGCGGGGTAACCGGGCTGGGCGCCGCGCGTGAGGTCGTCGAGAATTTCCTGCCCGTGATCCGGCCGCATCGGAATGGTGTGGTCTTCACGGCCCTCCGCTCGCCGGCGGGCTTCTTCGGTGAGGAGGGCGGCAATGACGGCGACCATGTCGGTTCCGCCTTCCAGATGTTCGTCCTCGAAGAAGGAGCAGGGCACCGTGTCCGTGTCGCGCGTCACGTTGCGCAGATGCACGAAATGGATTCGATCTGCAAAACGGCTGGCGATAAAGGGCAGGTCGTTATCCGCGCGCGCACCGAGAGAGCCGGTGCAGAGCGTGACGCCGTTGGCGCGGCTGTCGACCTGCGACAGCATATGGGCGTAATCCGTCTCCGTTGAGAGAATACGCGGCAGGCCGAGAAGCGGCCAGGGCGGATCATCGCCATGGGCGCAGATGTTGATGCCGACGTCTTCGGCAACCGGCGTCACCTCGGAGAGAAAGTCGATCAGGTTCCGCTGCAGCCTTTCGCGATTGACGCCATGGTAGGAACGCAGCTTTTCGATGAGTTCCGGCAGGGTATAACCATCCGCCGAGCCGGGCAGGCCAGCGCCGATATTGCGCGATAGCGCGACGATTTTTGTGTCGGGCATCCCGGTGAACCGCTTTGCCGCATCCTCCAGCAACCAGTCAGGATAATCCCGCGTCGCGTCCGGGCGCTTGAGAATGTGAATATCAAAGGCAGCGAAATCGGTAAGGTCGAAGCGCATCGCTTTCGCGCCGTGTTTCGTTTCCCAGCGCAGGTCGGTGCGGGTCCAGTCCAGCACGGGCATGAAGTTGTAACAGACGGTGCGGATGCCTGATACCGAGAGGCGGCGCAGCGTTTCCTGCCAGTTGGCGATATGGGTTTTCCAGTCGCCCGTCTGGGTCTTGATGTCCTCGGAGACGGGCACGCTTTCCACCACGTCCCAATAAAGCCCGCCGGCCTTGATGGCCTCATGCCGCCTGGTTATTTCGTCCACCGGCCAGACATCGCCGGTGGCGATGTGGTGCAACGCGCTGACAATGCCTTCCGCACCCGCCTGAGCCGCATCCTGAACCGTGACCTTGTCGACCGGGCCGAACCAGCGCCATGTATGTCTCATCTTTCGTCCTCAAAAATTCCGTCTGCGGAAAAAGTCAGTTGCACCTTGCAGGCGGCCGAGCGGTCTCCGGCCTGCTCGAATGCGGCCTTCGCCTCATCAAGCGGGAAGCTGTGGGAAATGATCGGCCGCACATCGATCTTGCGCGTTGAGATCAGCCCGGCGGCGATGGCGAATTCATCATGAAAGCGCTGCGAACCGCGCCAGAGGATTTCTTTGCCAACCAGCGCATTGAGCGGAATGGTAATGTCACCGGTTACGCCCACCTGTACGATGGTGCCGCGCGGGCGCACGCAGGCAAAGGCGGTGCGGAGCGCGGGGGCTGCCGCGGAGCAATCGAAAATGACGTCGAAATAACCCTTGTCATCCTGGTAGGGCAAAAGCGCCTCGGCGTCCTTTGCGACATTGATCGTGCGGCCCGCACCCATGGCTGGTGCGCGTTCCAGCGCCGCATCGGTCAGATCGGTTGCAACGATGAAACTTGCGCCCGCATGGCGGGCGGCGGCGATGGTCAAGAGGCCGATTGGGCCGGCTCCCGTTACCAGCACCTTAGCGCCGGTGAGATCGCCCGCCTGGGCGACGGCATGCAGACAGACTGCAAGCGGCTCGGTGCAGGCCGCTTCAGCAGCTGAGGTATCGGCTGGAAATGGCGCGCATTGTTTGGCTGTAACCACCAGCCGGTCGCGAAACATGCCCTGTTCGTGCGGCAGGCGCATGGCGCTGCCCATGAAGCGCATGTCGAGGCAATGGATCGGCTGGCCCTTCAGGCAGAACTGGCAATGGCTGCAGGGTTGCGAGGGATTAACGGCGACGAGCTGGCCGATGGCGAGCCCGCTGACGCCTTTCCCCAGCGCCCGCACATGGCCGGATGCCTCATGCCCGGAGATGATCGGTTCGCGCACCCTGACCGGGCCAAAACCGCCATCTTGATAATAATGGAGATCGGAGCCGCAGATGCCACCCGCTGCCATGGCGAGCAGCACCTCGCCGGGTCCCGGCTCAGCGAGATTCTCTGTTTCGACGCGAATGTCCTTTTCGCCGTATAGACGTGCCACGCGGGTCTGCATGACCATGCCCTCATGTCTCGATATGGAATGATGACCCCGCGCGGCGAACCGCGCGGGCAGGGTGCCTCTTCAGCGGATCAGGCCCATTTCGGTCGGCAGCCACAGGGTGATTGCCGGAACGAACGTGATCAACAGCAGCGCCACGAATAGCGGCACCAGCCAGGGCAGGATGGCCATGGTCGTGCGTTCGACGGAGAGTTTCGCCACGCGCGAGAGCACGAACAGCACCATGCCGAGCGGCGGATGCAGCAGACCGATCATCAGGTTGAGCGTGATGATGAGGCCGAAATGCACCGGATCGATATGAAACTGCAGCACGAGCGGCAGAAGGATCGGCACGAGGATGGTGATGGCCGCAATCGTATCGAGGAAGCAGCCCACGAACAGCATCAGGAGATTGACCAGCACCAGGAAAATCCATTTGCTGTCCGTGATCGTCAGGATCGCCGCCGACAGAAGCTGCGCTGCCTGGCTAACGGTCAGCAGCCATGCGAAGACCGAGGCCGCCGCAACGATGAAGAGCACCGATGCGGTGGTTTCGATCGTGTCGAAGGTCGATTTCGCCAGCGTCTTGAAGGTCATCGTGCGATAGCGGACGAGGCCGAGGAACAGTGACCAGAGAACGGCCGCGACGGCTGCCTCCGTCGGTGTGAACCAGCCCATGGTCATGCCGCCGATCAGGATCACGGGCGTCATCAACGCCATCACGGCTGAGAAGTCGAAATACCAGTCGCAGGCGAGCAGGATGACCAGCACGATCAGGATCGACAGGTTGAGGGAAAGACCAAGCGACGTGAGGATATAGATGCCGAGCGGCACCATCATCACCACGAAGACTTCAATCGATGCGCCGAAGATCGTTCTGAGGCTGAACGGTGTATCGGAGCCCCAGCCCTTGATATAGGCGAAGACCGCAACCGTGATCATCATCAAAAGCGTCATGACGACGCCGGGAATGATGCCGGCCATGAACAATGCTCCGATGGAGACATTGGCCATCATGCCGTAGATGACGAAGGGCAGCGATGGCGGGAAGATCGGGCCGAGCGTTGCGGAGGCGGCGGTGACGCCGACGGCCGCTTCGACCGGATACCCGTGGTCCTTCATGGCCTTGATCTCGATGGTGCCGATACCGGCCGCATCGGCAAGCGCGGTCCCCGACATGCCGGAAAAGATCACCGAACCGATGATGTTGACCTGGGCGAGACCACCCTTCATCCAGCCGACGAGCGCGACGGCGAAGGAATAGATACGTCCCGTCACGCCGGCCGTGTTCATGAGATTACCGGCAAGGATGAAAAATGGCACGGCCAACAGCGGGAAGCTTTCCACACCCGCGATCAGGCGCTGCGCCGCTATGATATCGGGCGCGACATTATAAAACACGATGTAGAGCAGAGAAGCCGAGGCCATGGAAATGGCGACCGGCAGGCCGATCACCATCAGGAGAAGAAAGGAGCCGATGAGAAGCAGCATGTGATCAATCCCCCGCGCTCTGGAATTCTTCGGGCCGCTCCAGAACGGAATAACCGCGCTGCATATTGGCGATGAAGACCTGTACCGACCGGAAGAACATCAGAACGAAAGCGGCCAGAACCGTATAAAAGACGATGCTGCGCGGCAGGGCGACGGTGACCATCTCCTCATCCGCGACGATTTCCATGTAGCGCCACATCAGCCAAGAGGTGTAGGCGAAGAACAGGATCCGCAGCACATCGACGAGGATCGACATGGCGCGGGCCACCTGCGGCGGCACATAGTGATAAAGCACATCCACCTGGATGTGGCGCGACATGCGCACGCACATGACCGAACCTAAAAAGACGACGCCGATCAGGCAGTTGACGGCGATTTCTTCCGTCCAGGCGTAGCTGTCGTTGAGCACGTAGCGGGTGAAGAACTGAAGGAACACGCAACCTGTCATCAGCCAGAAGAGGCCAAGCGTGACCCAGTCTTCGAATGAATAAACCTTGAGATCGACCTCCGGCGGCGCCTCGTCGAACGTATGGGCGAGTTCCTCAGGCGTGACCTGAGTATGAATTTCCTGCGACATTGAGATATCCCGTCTGGAGAAAAAGGGCGGTGCGGCAAGAGGGCCGCACCGGATCTTGCTTCACTTGACGGCGCGAATGGCTTCCCAGTCGGCCTTGTCGTAACCGAAGTCCTCGAACTTCACTTTTTCGAGGACGTTCTTCTCGAAGTCGGCCTTGTCGACTTCCGCGACGGTCAGGCCGCGCTTCTTGAAGTCTTCGACGAGGCTTTTCTCGCGGCCTTCGATGGTCTTGGTGGTGCGCTCGGCAGCCTGCTGCATGACTTCGGTGAAGATTTTTTTGTCTTCATCTGAGAGCCTGGACCACAGGTTCTTCGAGATCACCGTGTTGAGGTGGTCGACGATATGGCCTGTCAGGACGATGTTCTTCTGCACTTCGAAGAACTTCTTTGCCTCGATGGTGGTGAGCGGGTTTTCCTGCGCATCGACGGTGCCGTTCTGCAGCGCCAGATAGACTTCCGCAAATGCAATCGGGGTCGTGTTCGCGCCGCAGGCGCGTGGCATGGCGAGGTAGGCCGGAACATCAGGCACGCGCATTTTCAGCCCGCCCATGTCGGCGCAGGTGGCAATCGGCTTGTTCGATGTTGTGTGGCGTGTGCCGTAATAGCTGACGGCAGCGATATGGTTGCCGGTCTTGTCTTCGTAACCCTTGGCGAGCCGCTTGAAGATATCGCTTTTGGTATAGGCGATCAGATGGCTCGGATCGCGGAAGATGTAAGGGAAATAGGTGACGCCGATCGGCTTGAAGTCACGCGCGGCAAAGCTCGAGCCGGAAATGATGATATCAACCGTGCCGATCTTCAGGCCCTGATTGATATCGGCTTCCTTGCCGAGCTGCGAGGCCGGAAAGACATCGATCTTGTAGCGGCCATCGGTTCGCTTGGCGATCTCTTCCGCGGCCCAGACCGAATCCGTATGGAACGGCTCCGAGGTCTCGTAGACATGTGCCCATTTCAGTGCGGTCTGCGCCTGCGCCGCAAGCGCCGAGAGCAGGATGGCCGCTGTTGCGCCCATCAAAGTCGACAATCTGATTTTCATTCTTAACTCCTCCCGAATTAAAGCCAGATTTCCGTTTTTCCCGTCGCCGGTTGCGGCGGCGGTTATTCTTCTCCGAGCGTTTCCTCCCCGAAACTTTCGGAAAATCTCTTCTGCGACAGCGTCAGATGCTGCCGCATCGCCTCCCGGGCACCTTCCGGATCGTTCGCGGCAATGGCGTCGCGGATGACCCGGTGTTCCTGCACGGCGAGGTTCCAGGTGTGCGGACCTTCGAAATAGCTGGCGAGCTTTTCGAAAAAGGGTGACAGGCTGCGCTCGTCATAGATCAGGCCGGTAAAGCGGTTGAGCGCCGAGTTGCCGATGATGTCGGCGATGGCGGTGTGAAAGGCCCGGTCGAGATTGAGCGCCTGCGGTGAATTGTCGAGTGCGCCGGCCATGCGCTCGATGATGTCATCAAGTTTGACGATGCATTCCGGCGTGGCGAGCCGTGCGGCTTCCTCCGCGATAGCGCTTTCGATGATGCAACGCGCCTGCAGGATTTCGAAAGGCCCATGCGCATCCGGCACTGTTGGCTTTTCTTTCCCCTGTTTGCCGGTTGCGTTTACATAAACGCCCGAACCCATGCGAATATGGATATGGCCTTCCACTTCAAGAACGATAAGCGCTTCCCGCACCGTGGGGCGTGATACGCCGAAGCGTTCCGCAAGGTCGCGTTCCGCCGGCAGGCGCTGACCGTCCGTCAGTTCCCCGCTTTCGATGAGCAAGCGAATTTGTTCCGCAACCAGCCGGTAAAGGCGGCGCGGCTCAAGAGCCACAAACATGATGTCCTCCCAGCGCGAAAGTCTCCCCCAATCGCGCAAGCGGTAAGATTGTCTTACCAATTTCATTAGGGCGCATTTGGGCGACGCTGTCAATTAGACGTTAATGAAAAATATACGGAGGTCGTCAGGAGGCTCAGCGGGGCGGTATTGTCACGCTCCCCGGGGCTCTGGCTCCCGGGGGTTCTGCCATTTCCTCATTCTGGCCGCGAGCTGGCCGGGCAGCCGGATTCCTTGGGTGGAGAACGACGGCAAAGTCGCAAACTTTGCCTCTCTCAATGTTTTGGATGATGTCGGGGCGCGATGGCTTGCCAGCAGTTCGCGACATCGGCTGGCAAGCGATCGCTTCTTTCCCTTTGAGGGCAGGCTTTTCAGCCCCTGCCCGTCGCCAGCTTCAGGCCGTCTTTACCGTCGATAATTACATTCACCTCACCATAGCCGCCAATGGAAAGGTGTGGCGTCTCGATAGGATGCGAATGGGTGGCGTTGATGACCACCACTGACGCCCCCATGTTTTCCCCCGCCTGGATGCCGGCGGGGGCGTCCTCGAAGACAATGCAGTCTTGCGGTGATACGCCGAGCTTTTCGGCGGCTTTTCGATAGCCTTCAGGATCGGGTTTGCCGTTCACCACGTCTTCCGCACAGATCATGACAGGCGGCGGTGCAATGCCCGCCGCAGCGAGCCGGCGTTCAGCCAGTTCGCGTACGGCCGAAGTCACGATAGCCCACTTGCCCGCCGGCAGCGACTTGAGGAAAGCGCCGGCGCCCGGTATCTGAACAATGCCATCCACATCATCCATCTCTGCACGAAGGATCATTTCGGCCTGCTCATCCACGTCAAGACCCGGAATGGCCTCACGGCGGATAACTTCCGAGGCTCGTATGCCGTGAATGCGCTGCAGGAAGGCATTCGGCTCGATGCCATTCGCCACTGCCCACTCCCGCCATACGCGCTCGACGACGGCGATCGAATTGACGAGTGTGCCATCCATGTCGAACAGGAAGGCCGCAAACTGTTGCGAAAAAATCTGGTTTTGCGGCGGGACTCTGCTGTGCATCTCATTCTTCCGTTGAACTGTCGGCCTCGCCTGTCTCTACAGTATTGTCAGGCATAACGGAATCGTTTTTCAGCCACCAAGGGCCGATGGTCATCTGCCGCGGGTAGGGGATGTTGTCCCGGAATCGGACGCGGTCAGACTCACGCGAGTCGAGGTCGTCGGCAGGCAGGGCGGCGGTGAACAGAGCCACACCGGGAGTCAGCCTGCAGCAAGGATGCGCTGTTATCCTTTGTCTTCATATGTCAGGGAATGGCCAGATTCAAAGGGATAACAGATGTTCTAGAAGGTTCTGCATGAGAGTTTCGAACGCGGAATTTTCTTAACGATTTCCCTCTCTTGAGGGTGGCGTTAACCATTTGTTAACCATATTCGAGGTACCTAATTGTCAACGATTTGTTTACCAAGATGACCAAAGTGCTAACAGACCAGCGTTCCATCCGCATCAAAGGCCGCTCCTTCCTCGCAGTCGTCCTGTCCCCCGAAGCTCCGGTCGATCAATGGCTGGAAAGGCTCGATGATCTCGCGGCGCGTTCGGCGGGCTTCTTCCTGTCGCGGCCGGTGGTCCTCGATGTTTCGGAACTGTCGCTCGACAAGGCGGGTCTGAAGGAACTGCTGGCGGCGCTCAGGGAGCGCAATGTCGGCATCATGGGCATCGAGGGCGTTCGTCCCTCGATGATCGAGCCGGGCATGCCCCCATCGCTGAAGGGCGGAAAGCCGGCTTCCGATGTCGAGGTCGAGCCGGTCGCCGTGGTTGCCGAATTGCCGGAGGAGAAGCCCCGTACATCGGGTGAAATCCGCGCCGTCGTGCAGTCGCTCGTCATCAACGAGCCCGTGCGCTCCGGCCAGTCGATCATGTTTCCCGAAGGTGACGTGACCGTCATCGGCTCGGTCGCCTCGGGAGCGGAGATCATCGCTGGCGGTTCGATCCATGTTTATGGCGCGCTGCGCGGGCGGGCCATGGCCGGTTCGCTCGGCAATGTCTCTGCGCGCATCTTCTGCCGCAAGCTGGAGGCCGAGCTTCTGGCAATCGACGGCGTCTACAAGGTGGCTGAGGACATTGACGACAAGCTGCGCGGGCAACCCGTTCAGCTCTGGCTGGAAGACGATACGATCAAGGCCGCAAAACTCGGCTGATAACAGATAAACACGCACGAACAGGAGAGAGCCATATGGGGAAGGTAGTCGTTGTAACTTCCGGCAAGGGCGGGGTCGGCAAGACCACCTCGACCGCAGCGCTTGGCGCCGCACTGGCGCAGAATAAAGAGAAGGTCGTAGTCGTCGATTTCGATGTCGGTCTGCGCAACCTCGATCTCGTCATGGGTGCTGAACGCCGCGTGGTCTACGATCTCGTCAACGTTATTCAGGGCGATGCCAAGCTGACGCAGGCGCTGATCCGCGACAAGCGCCTGGAGACGCTGTTCCTGCTGCCCGCCTCGCAGACGCGGGACAAGGACAATCTGACGCCGGAAGGTGTCGAATGGGTTATCAACGAGTTGAAGAAGCACTTCGACTGGGTGATCTGCGACAGCCCCGCCGGCATAGAACGCGGCGCGACGCTGGCCATGCGCCATGCGGATGTGGCTGTGGTCGTTACCAATCCTGAGGTCTCCTCGGTGCGCGACAGCGACCGCATCATCGGCTTGCTCGATTCAAAGACGCTGAAGGCCGAGCGCGGCGAGCGCATGGAAAAACACCTTCTCATTACCCGCTATGATTCTGCGCGTGCGGAGCGGGGTGATATGCTGAAGGTTGACGACGTTCTCGAAATCCTGTCGATCCCGTTGATTGGCATCATTCCCGAGAGTTCGGATGTGCTGCGCGCCTCCAACGTCGGTGCGCCGGTCACGCTCGCAGATGCCCGTTGCGCGCCGGCCATGGCCTATTTCGACGCTGCCCGCCGCCTATCGGGGGAAGATATTCCGGTGGTCATTCCGGGCGAAAAGCGTGGCATCTTCTCCAAGATCTTCGCAAGGAGGGCTGCATGAGTCTCTTCAATCTTTTTCGCAAACAGAAGTCGGCACCGCTTGCGCGTGAGCGCCTGCAAGTGCTGCTCGCCCATGAGCGGGCCTCATCGGGCTCTGATCTTGTCGCCATCCTGCGGGAAGAAATTCTCGGCGTCATTGCCAAGCATGTACAGATCGACGGCGACCGTGTGCACGTGAAGATGGATCGCGACGAACATTTCTCGATTCTCGAGATCGACGTCGAAATTCCGCTCGGCGCAGATCTCCGCGCCGCGTGACATAGGCATGAAAGACGCCGCCCCAACCGGGCGGCGTTTTATTGCGCGGTCGTATCCACGGGGTTTCGAAACGCGTCAGCGAGATCGTCCGGAAGCGGGCGCTGAAGGTTCATCCCGTTCGGCGGGATCGGAGCGTTGAACCATTTCTCGTAGATTTTCTCGATTTCACCGCTCGCATAGATTTCACCCAGGGCCTCGTTGACGGCATCTCTGAAACCGGTATCGCCGTGGCGAAGCATCAGGCCGTAGGGTTGGGGTGGCGCAAGATATTCATTTGAAATTGCGTAATCCTCAGGCCTGCCTGTTTCGGCGACGAAGGATCGCAGAAGAATATCGTCCATGACGAAAGCCGAAGCACGGTTTTCCGTCACCATCTCGAAACCGCCTTCGGTGCTGTCATTTTGCAGCACGGCGATGTTTAGCCCCAGTTTGCGATTGAGCACGTTCAACTGGCTGATATTAATGGTTCCCGTCGTTACCACCACGGTGCGCCCGGCAAGATCCGCGACGGTATTCAAGCCGCTCGATTTCAGCGCCACGTATCGCGTACCGGTGATGAAGTGGCTGTAAGAGAACCATACGGCCTTGCGCCGTTCTTCCGTGTTCGTGCTCGCCACACATTCCATGTCGATCGTGCCGTCATTGAGAAGCGTGATGCGATTGCTGGGCGTACGTTTGACGAAGTCGACCTTCAGTCCCGGCAGATCCAGTTTTTCCCTGATGGAATCCACCACCTTGAGGCAAAGCTCGATGCTGTAGCCGATCGGCTCCGGGCCGGTGCCGAGATACGAGAAGGGGATATTGCGATCGGCATAACCCAGCCGGATGATACCGGTTCTAGCAATGGTCTCGAGTGTCGGCGGCTGCACTTCCTGCCCGGCCGCATAAGTGGATAAAAGGCTAAAAATTCCTAATGCAAGCCATAACGTCGATCTCTGCATCGCGCATCTCCAGCTAAAGTATCTGTCAAAACGTGTCTTCATGACGTGTCTTCATGAAAATGGAGGCGGGGGTGCGAGCACCTTAATCCCGATATTCTTTCGGATGTTCGTAGGCCTGTCTCAGAGCTGCTGCCATCGGCAGGTTCAGATTCATGCCGTTTGGCGGAATGGGTCTGGTGAACCATTTTTCATAGAGATCATGAATGGCGGGGCCAGTGAAAATCCGTTTCAGACTGTCGTTGACGACCGCCTTGAAGGCCGGGTCGTCGCGACGGAAGACCAGCCCATAGGGTTCGGGTGCGCTCAGCGTCTCCTCGGAAAGCGCATAAAGATCCGGATTTTCAGAAGTCGCCGCCAGCGCCGCCAGCAGAATACCATCCATCACGAAAGCCGAAGCCTTGCCGGAAACGACGAGGGCGAAGGCTTCCTCGTTGGTTTTCGTCGGCATGACGGAGATATTGAGGTTCTTCTCACGGTTCACGGCATTGAGCTGCTCAATATTGACGGTTCCGGAGGCGGATGTGACTGACCTGCCTGCCAGATCGGCGAGGCTTTTCAGATTGTCCTGCTTGCGCGAGAGAAACTGTGTTGCCGTCATGAAATTCGGATAGGAAAAATCCACGATCCTGCGACGGTCGCTATTATTGGTGGTGGCTGCGCATTCGATATCGATCTGACCGCCGCGGACAAGGATGAAGCGAGTGGCGGGCGTGGCCTTGACATATTCGACGTCGAGCTTGTCGAGTTTCAGGGACTTGCGAATGTCCTCGCTGATCGTCTTGCAGAGATCGGTTGAGAAACCGGTCACCTCTCCGTTCGGCAGCTGATAGGAAAAGGGGGGTTCAGCCTCACGATAGCCGATGCGGATTTTTGCGGTCCTGGCGATCTGCTGAAGCGTGTCGCCTTCACCGGCAGCCTGCAGCGGGGTGAGGGGGGCAAAGCATGTGAGGAAAAGGCAATAGACTGCAATACGCATTTATGTCCTCTTGGCCGGCGGCCGGTTTCTCAAATCGCTTTTTGTGAAGGGCAATAGGTGTCCTGTGTCGGTCGTCCGGCATCGTGGCCCGTCTGCGCGGCTCGATCGGCGATTTCGGTTTTTCCCACTTGGACGATGACCGCACGGCTCCTGAGAATCTGCGCAAGCGGTGCAGGCTCGGCGAAATAATAGCCCTGTGCCTCGTCGCATCCGGAAAGTTTGAGCACCTCGACCTGCTCCCCGTTTTCCACCCCCTCGGCGGTCACCTTCAGGCCGATCTGTTCGGCCATGTCGATGACGGTGTTGACGATAGCCGAACACATGGGATTGGTCGGAAGGCCGGAAACGAATTCGCGGTCGATCTTGATCTTGTCGAAGGCGACGTGGGTGAGCGTGCTGAGCCCCGCATAACCGGTGCCGAAATCATCAAGCGCCAGGCGGACGCCTCTTTCCTTCAGCATTTTTAGGACGCGCGTGCTGCTGTCGCGCTCAAGCATAGCCGTTTCCGTCACTTCCAGCTCAAGCCGTTCCGCCGGGAATCCGGATGCTTCAAGCGCCCGGTCCACAATGGGGACGATATCGTCATTGCAAAGCTGAACGGCGGATAGGTTGACGGCAAGTCTGATATCCTTCGGCCAGGTCATTGCATCCATGCAGGCCTGGGCCAAAACCCACTCGCCCAACGGCCTGATGAAGTTGTTTTCTTCCGCAAGCGCGATGAAGCGGTCCGGAGAGATCAGGCCAAGCTTGCTGTGGCGCCAGCGGGCAAGCGCTTCATAGGCGACGATGCGGCCGCTCTGCAGATTGACCACGGGTTGGTAATGCAGCTCGAACTCATGGTTTTCGAGGGCGGATTTCATATCTATTTCCAGCGCGTGCTTGTGCTGCGCAGCCATGTCCATGCCTGGCTCATAGAAGACGAAATAGCCGCAACCCATGGATTTCGCCCGGTAAAGGCCGAGATCGGCATGTTGCAGCAGCTGCGTGGCCGATGTGCCGTGACCGGGCGCACAGGCGATGCCGATGCTGGTATCGATGCTGATGTCGCTGCCTTCGAGCGCGAAACTGCGCGACACGGCATGCACGACCCGCGCTGCCAGCATCGCCGCATCGCTCTCAAAGTCGCCGCTTGTCGACTGTATGATCGCGAATTCATCGCCGCCCAGGCGGCTCACCATGTCGTTTTCTCCGAGGACGGAGGAGATCCGCGAAGCGACAGCCACCAGCAGGGCGTCGCCGGCCGCGTGCCCGAGCGTGTCATTAACGGCCTTGAAACGATCGAGGTCCAGCAGCATGACATTGAACAGTTGGCCGGACGCGGAGAGATGCTCAAGGCGATTTTCCAGCGTCTTCATCAGCAGCACCCGGTTTGGAAGCCCGGTCAGTGCATCGTGATGGGCCATGTGCTCCATTTGCTGCGCCATGTCGCGTATCTGCCGCAGGCGTCCGCGTTCCAGAACGGCTTCGCGCAGCGTCTCGATGGCGGTTGCCATGTCGCCGATTTCATCCCGTCGATCCTGAAAGGGGGTTGCGACATCGGTTTCCTCGCGGGCGATCCGCAGGGTCGCCTGCACCAGCGCCGGTACGGGTTTCAGGAAATGCCGCGCGATGACCGTTACCAGAACACCTGTCACGGTCAGCACCACGATCAGCGCCATGAGCGAATTGTAGATCAGTTTGCGCTGCGCACCATAAAGCGCATCCGAACCACCGATGCTGACGGCGACCGCGCCGATCGGCTTTTTCGTCTCCGTACTGATGATCGGCAGCAGGCCAATATAGTGGCTGGAGTCGCCTATGGTTGCAAACCCCGTCGCGAAGCGCGCCGCCACGGCATCTCTGGCGAAGATCGGGTCGGTAGCGAGCGGTTTTTCATCATCGTCTGTGGCGTTGTCGAAAGCGGCTGCGATCTGCCTGAAACCGGAATCGTCGTCATCATAGCGGAATAGCCAGACGGCATTTTTCGTCTGGGCGCCTATGAGCGCGAGAACATCGCTTGGATTGAAGCCCGTAACGAGAATGGATTCATCGTCGCCGATAGGCTTGTCGGTCAAAATGCCGTTGACCTGGCCATCGGCATCCGCTGTGACGCTGACATAGGTGTAGATGCTTCGAAGGGTGGCGCTGGCAATCTGGGAGTTGACGCGGGCCTGATTGAGCCACTGTTCGCTGGCGGCGGCAACGAACATGTACCAGCCCACAAGCGCGCCGATGCTGTAGGCGAAGATCACCCCGCCCAGGAAAATCAGGGTTATCTTGCTGGCGAGCGAGCGCCGCCGCGACGACCGGCCCTTTTCCGGCGGCGTCGTTGAGCGAAGCATGTGGCCGGGCTCTACCTGTCTATCCATCCCCCGATAGGCAGTCTCTTCCATTCGCGATAGTCCCCCGCGATGTCGCGTTTTGATTGTTTTATGGAATTTTTATAGGGCATGCACTTCAATGGTGTCTGCTAAATAATTCAACAAAGTTTAGATGCGATTAAGAATTAATCCGTCTTTTTACAGTCGCTGCTTATATAAACGGTCCGTCTTTGCACTTCAGGTTGAGAAATAGACTCTGGCAGCCGAGTTACAGCGGCGGCAACGGCCGTCCGGGAAAACCCGCGACCGGCCTTGCCAAGCCTTGCATAAACGGCATGTTGGGCATGATACGCCGATTTTAGGGAATTTCGTCATGGCTCACAGGGGCAAGAACATCGCGCAGCTTTCCGCTCTCATCCAGGGTGGCCGCCTTGATCCGCGCGCCCTGGTGGAAGAGACAGTCGATGCGATCCGTCAGGAGGCCGATCAGGCCATTTTCATAGGGCTGACGGCGGAGCGGGCCGCCGCCGAAGCGGAGGCCGCATCGACACGCATTCGCGAAGGCCGTTCCCGCGGGCTTCTCGAGGGCATTCCCGTGGCCTGGAAGGATCTTTTTGATCTGGAGGGAACGGTGACCACGGCCGGATCGACCGTGCTTGCGGATGATGAGCCTGCGTCGCGGGACGCTGATGTGGTGACCGCGCTGAAACAGGCCGGCATGATCTGCATCGGCCGAACGAATATGAGCGAGTTTGCATTTTCCGGTCTCGGCATCAATCCGCATTACGGCACGCCTCGCAATCCCCTTTCCACGGATGGACACCGTCTGCCCGGCGGTTCCTCCTCCGGTGCGGGCGTGGCCGTGGCGGCCGGTCTGGTGCCGGTGGCGATCGGCACGGATACGGGCGGATCGGTCCGCATTCCCGCCGCTTTCAATGGCGTGGTAGGCTACAAGGCCAGTCGCGGCCGTTATTCGATGCGCGGCGTATATCCATTGGCGAAGAGTCTCGATTCGCTCGGGCCCCTCACCCGCACGGTTCAGGATGCGGTCTGGGTGGATGCCGCCATGCGGGGTAGGACTGCCGCCGATGTGCAGCGCGTCCCACTTTCCAGCCTCTCGCTTGTTGTGCCCGAGACCGTATTTTTCGACGGAATCGAGGACGAAGTCGCGGTCGCTTTCGAGCAGGCGGTGGACCGTCTTGTCCGCGCCGGTGCCTCGGTGCGACGACAGGCATTCCCGATTTTTTCGGAACTGTTCGAGCTTATCAAGGAAAAGGGTGCGCTGGTGACCGCGGAGGCCTTTGCCCTGCACAAAACCCGGCTGGAAGGTGCTGATGCCGCGCGCATGGACCCGCGCGTTGTCGCACGAACGAAGCTGGGGGCCAATATTTCAGTGCCGGATTACATAGCCATCATCGATGCGCGTGAACGCATGACTGCGGCGTTTTCGGGAATGATCGGGAAAGGCGAACTGCTGATGTCGCCGACATTGCCGCATGTTGCGGCCAGGGTCGCGCCGCTTCTCCAAAGTGACGATGCTTTTTTCGCCATGAATGCAAAAACCCTGCGCAACACGCAGATCGGTAACTTCTTCGATCTCTGCGGTGTTTCGATCCCCTGTGAAACGGGCGACGCAGGCATGCCGGTCGGTTTGCTGCTTTCAGGCCTGGACGGTACGGATGACCATGTGCTGGGGGCGGCGATGGCGGCGGAAGAAATCGTTCGGGTTTGAGGGGTTCATTTCCGGCTTGTTGATAACGTAGAACCTGTCTTTCGTCATCCTCGGGCAGGTTTTGACCGTGACAGATATTTGCTGACTATAGAGACTTAATCCCCTGACGTGCCCTAAGTTCTATCCAGTTTGAGTTCGCTCCAGCGGCTTTGGGTTGCTGTAATCGAGGCGGTAGCGGCTGGTTGCGGTGCGGAGCCTCTCCGGCTGCGCAACACCGCATCACGTCACGTCTCGTCTCGTCTCGTCTCGTCTCGGCTCAGTCTTTACGTCCTTGCGCGGTTGAAAGCATCAAGGTGCGCCGAGCAGATTGCAGCGACAGTTTTCCTCAGAGCCTCCACACGCTCAGTCAGCCAGGCCAGTTCTTCATCGCTGATTTCATAGCCGCGCGAATAGCGGCCCTCCACATAGGCCCGTTCAAGGCGGGTAAAGCATTGCCTCGCAAAACGGCTATCGCTGGGCCAGACCGTAGTGAGCAGGGGGGCGACCCTTTCGGCGTGAGCACGCAGAAATGTCAGCCGGTGGGTTTTGGGGCTATAATGTGCCAGAACCTGCAGGATGCAATGATAAAGCCGTTCAACGGTTTGATGCAGATCGAACGCAGCTTCCCTGCAATAGCCGCGCCCGATCGCCTCCTTCGCTAACTCGAAGCGATGCGAGGCGCTTGGAAACCAATGGTCGAAAACGCCACGCATCTCGGTTTTGGCGACTTTGGGGTCCAGCGCCCTGGGCGTGACGAGCGGAAAGCCCGGCATTTCGTCGAGCATGATGCCGTCGCGGACAATGTCCACGAAGTAGGGGCGGTCGTGCGCGAGATGGTCATTGAGGTCCATAATAGAATGAACGATGAAGTTCACCGGCGTAGCCAGGCGTCCGGTGACCGTCAGTTCTCGTAGGAGGCCTTCTGCAGCATTGTTCCAGAAGCGGGGCGCGGCAAAGTTTTTGGTGTTGACGACCACTAGGAGGTAATATTCATAGCGACAATCGCCCCTGCAGTCTCCCGTGGGCGTTTCCTGTGCGCAGGGGCCAAAGAGAACAAGTTTAAGAATACGGCCACCCTTGTTTTTTGCCGATAGTTTTCCCTTCTGCGCATTAACGAATTCGTCGAAGAGGATTCGTGCGATCCGTTGCAGTTCCCAGCGCCTGTTATCGGGAAGGTGACCGACCCTGTCGCGCAACGTCTCATATTGAAACCCGCATACACCGGGGACGTTCACAGTGCGCCATCTTTGGCGAAGGATTCTTCTAAACGCCTGATGTCGTTGAGCGCAGAGCGTATATGAGGCCATGGAAACTCGGAGCCGTCTTCCCAGATATTGCCTTCGTGCAGCACGGCGTCGAGCTTGGCTGCCACACCCGAAAGTGTTGTGGCAGATGTGGTGGCCATGGCATGGAGCAGGTTTTCTGCCCGGGCACCAGCCTCCCGCTCAGCCTGCACTGCGGCTGAATATCCGATTTCCCGGTCGGCCCTGTCCCACCGCAACTGATGAGCCGCGAACTCGGCTTCAGCTTTGGCGCAGGCTGCAGTCTGCTGAGGCGCGAGACGGAACACATCATGGATTGCCTCGCGGGAATAGGCCGCCAACGGTTCTCCATCGGACAGGTGGATCTTAGCGAAAGGAAAGCCAACGGTCTCTGCAAGCTGCCGTTCGAGGCTCTGCTGCTGGGAACGAAGGCGCTCCGTGAGCTTGTGGGCACCCCGCCACTGGTGCCACAGGGGCACGACAGGATCGAAGGGCGCATCTCCCTTGATTTCGTTGCGGGCGAAGGCGTCGGAATTCAATGCGCCGACTGCAATGGCGCTACCCGCCAGCAACTTCCTGCGGGTGACGCAAGTCAAAGTCGTGCTATTGTCAGAATCAGCCATGATCTGAGCTCCATACAGCTTGGGTCTGGTCAGGCCGAGTGAGATGGAGCAAGCATCTCGCTCGGCTGCGGGCGTTGCTGCACGCAATGTCTGTTAATTTAACAATGATTTGTCAAAATGTCAAAACTGGATCAACATTTGCCTTCGAGTAAAATTTCTGCCGCGCAATGTAGGGGAGCGAGAGCCATGTTGGGCCTAAGCCAAAGTCAGCTAGCCGACGCAGCGAAGGTATCCCGGCCCACCGTCGTTGATTTTGAACGGGGTGTCCGTCTACCCCACGCCAATAACCTTCAAGCGATCCGCACAGCACTAGAAGCTGCTGGAATAGAGTTCATCCCGGAGAACGGTAGTGGGCCGGGCGTACGACTGGCGAAGAAGACCACGCTTTGATGAGTCTGGATTGCAGTCCGTCACAGTATAGATCTTGGCCCGACCAAGGTCCCGGACTCCAGGTTTTCCTTTTTCCGCCATATCTACACCCCTTGCGACGCGGCTAAATATCTTTTGCAAAACGGTAATTTGCTGCCCTGACTGGCTGTGAATGACAGCCCTACGCCGATGCACAGAAAAACTGCGGCAAGACCAATTCTTGAAAGACTTTTTTGCTTGAAAGAAACCGCCCCCTTAAGGCCGCTCCGCTTTCCGCTGTGGCACATCCCGCGCCAGCCTTGACCGGACGGCTCCGTACCGGCACGCCACGTTGCCAAACGATGGAGAAGTCAAATATGACGCGTGTCGCCCTTTCTGCCCGCAATTCCTCTGACACCAGCGTGACGCTTCGATCGAAGACCAGTTGCGCCGGTGTCGCGAACCTGCCGCCCGCGAAGGCTGGACGGTCGTGAAGACCTAGTCCGACCGCGCTATTTTCCGCGCATCTCTCATCCGCTCAGGCATCCAGTGGTTGGCATCGCGCCTGTCCGACCTGCTCACGAAACTGGAGGTCAGACAGGAGAGTCTTGCCACGCGTCTTTCCGATATCCCTGAGACGTTCCCGATCTTCATCCGGGCATCGCGGGAACCTACCGACGCAGGATCGAGCGTTTGACCGAGACGCTGTCCCATCCCGATCAGGCACTCGAGGCTGCCGAACGCATCCGCGAGGTCATCGACCGCATCGCCGTGGCCTAAGCCGACAAGGGGGCGACGATTCCATCATCCTGCAAGGTGAGCGTGGCACTGTCTCGACTGGATCGACCCTACCGGCAAACCCGGCTACAAGCCAAAACCGGACAACGTATGATCCCGTTTGTCGGTCTCGGTAGGTGCTCGGGCCTGTCCCGAGGATTTGCTGCCGATCCTCGGCGCGAGGCCGAGGATGACGTTGCGAGGGAGAGGCTCCCGATAACCTCAACGCGCCGCCCAATGGGCGCCGCGGCGAAACATGGTCTTCATCTGCGGCACGGAAAATTCCTTGGCCTGGTGGCCGAGCGCCGAATAAAACACGCGGCCCTTGCCGTATTTGCGTTTCCACACCACCGGCATCACCACGCCGTCGATCCACCAAGCGTGATCGCCGGTGAACGTCGTTGTCGCCAGAACCTCGTTGGAGGGGTCGACATGCATGTAATATTGCTCTGACGTATAGGGAAAATCGGAAATCCCCTCCATCAGCGGATCGTCAGGGCGGGTGATGTTGACCGTGTAGTCAATGATATTTCCAGGATGGGCGACCCATTGCCCGCCGATCATGAACTGGTATTCCACGCATTCGCGAAAACTGTCGCCCGCGCCACCATGAAAGCCGGCGATGCCGACGCCGTTTTCAACCGCCGCCGTCAGGTTCTTGATTTCTTCCTTCTCGATCTTTGACATGGTCACAATAGGCACAACAAGGCTGAGATCGTGCACCGACGGATCGGCGAAAGCCTCGGTGCTGTGCTCGACATAGACCTTGAAACCGTCCTCCTCCAGAATGTCCTTGACGATGGTGGCGCATTCCTGCGGCTCATGGCCGCTCCAGCCGCCCCAGACGATGAGTGCTTCGCGCATTTATTTCCTCCTCGGGATTATTTGCCGAGCTGGCCGTCGACCAGCGATGTTTCAAGCGGAGCAGGACGTTCCGCCTTGGTGGTGATGGAAACGGTCGTGCCGCTATCTGACGCCGTCTGGAAGGCTTCCATGACTTCCAGCACGTGGAGGGCAAGATCGCCATTGGCGCGGTGCGGACGGTTCTCGCGGATGGCGTAGGCCATGTCGGCGACGCCAATCGAACGGTAATTTCCGTCTGCATAGGGCGAAGACAGGGTCTGCGGCTCGAACTGTCCGCCCTTCTTCAACAATTGCACTTCGCCGCCAAAATGGTTGGGGTCGGGCACGATCAGCGTACCTTCCGTGCCGTAGAGTTCCAGCGGCACATGTTTGTGGCCGGCGACATCGAAGCTCATGCCCACCTGCACAACAGCGCCATTCTCGAAGGCCAGCACGCCGGACACATGGGTGGCGACATGAACGGGGATTTTTTCGCCGTTCTTTGGCTCACTTGTAATGAGGCGTTCGTTGCGGGGCGCAATGGCAAAGCCCGCCACCCTGGCGACCGGTCCAAACAGGTTGACGAGATCGGTAATGTAATAGGGTCCCATATCCAGCATCGGCCCGCCACCAACCTCATAATAGAAAGCTGGGTTGGGGTGCCAGCGTTCATGGCCGGGGCACATGAAGGTGGCGGTGCCGCCCACGGGCTGGCCAAGCACACCCTCGTCGATCAACCGGCGCGCTGTCTGGTGCCCGCCGCCGAGGAAGGTGTCCGGAGCCGAACCGATGCGCAGGCTCTTTGCCTTTGCCGCGTCCGCAAGGCGTTTGCCTTCGGCGAAATTGATGCCCAACGGTTTTTCCGAATAGGCGTGCTTGCCGGCGTCCAGCGCGCGCAGACCCACTTCCACATGCGCCCTGGGGATCGTCAGGTTGACGATGATCTCCACCGAGGGATCGGCGAGAAGTGCGTCGATGCTTCTCGCCTGGAGGCCGAATTCGTCGGCGCGGGCCTTTGCCGCCTGCTCGTTCATATCCGCAAGACCGCGAATGTCGAGAATGGGAAACGAAGCCATGGCCTTGAGATAGGCGCTGGAAATGTTGCCGCAGCCGATGATGCCGATGCCGACTTTGTTCATAAAATCCTCCCGTAAATCAGAAATGCCTTGGCCTGTGCTCACCCCTGCGGGTTAGAGCGCTGGCCCGGTCGTGTTCCATGGCGATTCGTAAAGTTCGTAAAGCGCAACGGCCGCGGCCCCCTGCGCCCACAATTCGTCGCTCGCAACATCGAAAACCAGTTCCGCCACACCGGCCAGAGATGGCGGCACTGCGGCATTGTAGCTGTTGCGAATGCTGGCGATGAACGGCTCGCCAAGTTCGAGGCTGGAGCCGGTGATGATGACCCGCGGCGGTGCAAACAGCGTGACGATATTGGCTAGTGTCAGGCCGAGGGCGGCACCGGCTCGCAAGGCGGCCGTGATGAGGTCGTGATCTTCGGCCGCAATCAGCGCATGAGCATGTTGCATGCCACGGCCGAGCCGGATCGCTTCGGCAAAACGCCCATCCGCCGGGCGGGAGCCCAAAATCGCGTTTTCCCCGGCCTGGCTCGCCAGCCGCACCGTGCCTTCATTGGCAAGGCCGATCACGAGGTCACCCAGATTGTGGCTGAGACCTCCCGCGCCACGGAAGAGCTGGTTCTGGTGCAGCACGCCAAGGCCGAGCGTCTGTTCCAGCGAAATCAGAACCATGTCTTCGAGATCGCGCGCATGGCCGAACCAGTGATGGGCAAGCGTGATCGCGTGGGCGTCACTTTCGATAATGGTCGGCGAATTCAGCCGTGCCGTCATTTCCTCAGCGAAATTAACATTCACTTCCCGCAAAATCGGGCTGCTTCGGATCTTGCCGGTGCGATGTTCGATGACGCCGGGCAGGCCGAGACAGACCATGTCCACATCCTCAAGCGATAGACCGGCATCGACGACGCAACGTCTTACGCCGTCCTCCACGAGATCGGCGATGACGCCGATGGGCTGGCGGTCTACCCGGATCGGCAAGGCAAGGGTGGAGAGTACATTGCCGCAAAAATCGGTGACGACAAAAACCATGCGGTTTGCGGCAATCTTGGCGCCCACAACGCGGGCGGCATCCGGGTTCAGCTCCAGCATCACACGCGGTCTGCCGCGCCCACCTTCGGTGCGGATATCGCCCAGGTGCCGGGTCAGGATGAGCCCGTCATCCAAAAGTGAGGCGGTAATGGCGGAAACGGTCGTGGTGGAAAGCTGGGTGCGTTCGCTGATCTCAACGCGGGAAATGGGCCCATGTCGGCGGATGCTGTCCAGCACGCTCAGCCTGTTGATCGCGCGCATTAGTTCGGGGTCTGCGGTCTTCATGGGGTCCTGCTGCGATCAATGCCGGTTCGAGAGCCGATTTACGTCGGGTTGCGGATTAAATAACGGTGTAGGGGAGGGGTGTGTCAAGCTGTTCGCGCAAAAAATCGGCATAGTGCCTTGACATTGGGCGAGGGCTAATGTGAATTAATCCGTATTGGGGAATAAATGAGGAAATCCCCGAGGGAGGATCACCATCATGACGATTTGGCACGCAGGCGCAAGCCTGAGCGGCAGGCTGACAGGCTTTGCCGCAACGACAAGCATTGCTCTCATGCTCGGCGCAGCAAGCGCCTCGGCCGCGACGGTCGTTAAATGGATGCATGTTGAGCTGGACCCGAAATCCGTGGCTGTCTGGGAAGAAATTGCCAAGGAATACGAGGCCAAGCACCCCGATGTGGATGTTCAGCTGCAGTTCCTCGAAAACGAAGCCTTCAAGGCAAAATTGCCTACCTTGCTGCAATCGAACGATGTTCCGGACTTCTTCTATAGCTGGGGCGGCGGCGTTCTTGAGGAACAGTCCAAAACCGGTGCGCTGAAGGATCTGACCGAGGTTTTCGACGCCGATGGCGGCAAGCTGCGCCAGGCCTATAACGCATCCGCAATTGACGGCCTGTCTTTCGACGGCAAGGTCTGGGCCGTACCTTATCGTGTCAGCCTCGTCAGCTTCTTCTATAACAAGGAGCTTTTCGCCAAGGCCGGTGTAAAGGCCGAAGACATCAAGACGTGGGCTGACTTCAGCGCGACGGTGAAGAAGATCAAAGACGCCGGCATCGTGCCGATTGCAGGTGGCGGCGGTGAGAAATGGCCGATCCACTTCTACTGGAGCTATCTCGTGATGCGCAATGGCGGCCAGGCCGTGTTTGACGCAGCCCGCAAGGGTGAAGGCGAAGGCTTTATGGATCCGACGATCATCAAGGCCGGCGAACAGCTGGCCGAATTTGGCAAGCTGGAACCCTTCCAGCCCGGTTATCTCGGCGCTACCTGGCCGCAGGCTCTTGGCGTCTTCGGGGATGGCAAGGCAGCGATCATTCTCGGCTTCGACAATACCGAAGCGAACCAGCGCAAGAATGCCGGCGACGGCAAGGGGTTGGCCCCTGAAAATATCGGTCGCTTCGCTTTCCCAGTTGTCGAAGGCGGCGCAGGCAAGGCTACAGACACTCTGGGCGGCCTGAACGGCTGGGCGCTCACCAAGAACGCCTCCAAGGAGGCTGTCGATTTCGCCACCTTCCTCACCAGCAAGGAAAGCGAAGAGAAAATGGCGACCGCCGGCATGATCCTGCCGGTTGCCACAGGGGCTGCCGGTGCGGTGAAGAACCCGCTGCTGGCGGATTCCGCCAAGCAGCTTGCTGCTTCCACCTGGCACCAGAACTTCTTCGACCAGACGCTCGGCGCTGCCGTCGGTCGTGTCGTCAACGATATCTCGGTTGAGATCGTTTCCGGCCAGATGACTGCCGAAGAGGGTGCCCAGCAGATTCAGGACGCATTCGAACTGCGCTGATCTGGTTTTCATGGCGGCGCCGCGATGCGCGGCGCTGCTTATCTGCCTCCATGAAAGCGGATAGAGATGACGGATATTTCCATGACTTCTGCGTCCATACCGGCGCGCGGCGCGGCAAAGGCCAGGCGCAAGCAAAGTTCGGTCGCGCATGACCGGGCATTGACCCTTCTGGTCTTCCTGCCGCCCGCACTTCTGCTCTTTACCCTGTTTGTCATCCTGCCCATGGGCGAGGCGGCGTGGTACAGCCTTTACCGCTGGAACGGCTACGGCACGCCGACCGATTTTGTCGGCCTGAAGAATTTCCAGGTGCTTTTCGGCAATGCCGCATTCTCGCAGGCCCTGATCAATAACGGCCTCATCATCCTCATTTCGATCCTGATCCAGATTCCGCTGGCCATCTGGCTCGCCATGATGCTGGCGCACCGCATTCCCGGTGTCGTCGCCTTCCGGCTGGTATTCTTCCTGCCTTACGTTTTGGCTGACGTCGCTGCGGGTCTGATCTGGCGGTTCGTTTATGATGGCGATTATGGCCTGTTTGCCGCCATTTCCAATTTCTTCGGTTTCGCCAATCCCTATGTGCTGGCTGACAAGGACGTGGCGATCTATGCCGTGCTCGGCGTCATCGTCTGGAAATATTTCGGTTTCCACATGATGCTGTTCATCGCCGGCCTTCAATCCGTCGACAAGAACGTGTTGGAAGCGGCCGAAATCGACGGCGCGTCCGGCTGGCAGAAATTCCGTTACGTTACGCTGCCGATGCTGGGCTCCACCGTGCGCCTTTCCGTCTTCTTCGCGGTCATCGGCTCATTGCAGCTGTTCGACATGATCATGCCGCTGACCGGCGGCGGCCCGTCCAACTCCACGCAGACCATGGTCACGTTCCTCTACACCTACGGGGTCATGCGCATGCAGGTCGGGCTTGGCAGTGCGGTTGGCGTCGTTCTCTTCGTCATCTGCGTGACGCTCGCCTTCGGTTACAAAAGGATTTTCATGCGCCATGACTGACACATCCACTTCCGTCCGCATGCCGCTGCAAACCAAGCTTTATCTCTATATTTCATTGAGCCTGATTGCAGCCATCGTGCTCATCCCGCTTCTGACGACGGCGCTCGGCGGCTTCAAGACGCTGGGAGACCTGCGCGTCAACCCGTTCGGAATTCCGGCCGAATGGCAATGGGCCAATTACGGCGATATCCTGCTTGGCAAACGCTACTGGCTGCAGATTTTCAATTCGCTGGTTATCGCGCTGCTGACGGTGTTCCTGACGCTGACAGTTTCGGCCATGGCGGCCTTCACTTTCGCGCATGTGAAATTCTTTGGCTCGTCTTTCCTGCTCAATTATTTCCTGCTGGGGCTGATGTTCCCGGCGGCCACCGCCATCCTGCCGCTTTTCATCCGCATTCGCGATCTTGGCCTGCTCGATACCTATTGGGGCGTGGTGCTGCCGCAGGTGGCCTTTGGCCTCGGCATGAGCATTCTCCTGTTCCGCAACTATTTCCGCAATTTGCCGGATGAGCTGTTTCAGGCGGCCTTTGTGGATGGCTGCGGCTATCTGCGCTTCTTCTGGCATATTTCCGTGCCGCTCTCACGGCCGATCGTGGCGACCGTTGGCATCGTTTCCTTTGTCGGCAGCTGGAACAGCTACATCCTGCCGCTCATCATGCTGAATTCGGAATCGAAATATCCCTGGCCGCTCGGCATCATGGTTTATCGCGGCGAATTCGGCACGGAGTGGCAGCTCGTTCTCGCCTTCATCACGCTGACGATCCTGCCGACCGTCATCGTCTTCTTCCTCGCACAGAAACACATCATCGCGGGCCTGACGGCCGGTGCCGTCAAATCGTGACGTGAAAGGAGCAAAATATGGCTTCCGTCGAACTTAGAGAGATCCGCAAGTCCTATGCCGCGCTCGATGTCATTCACGGCATATCGCTCGATATTGCTGATGGAGAATTCATCGCGCTGGTCGGCCCTTCCGGTTGCGGCAAATCCACCCTGCTGCGCATGATCGCCGGGCTGGAAGAAATCACCGATGGCGATATTCTCATCGGCGACAAGGTGGTCAATGGCATGACCCCGCGTGAGCGCAACATCGCGATGGTGTTCCAGTCCTACGCGCTTTACCCGCATATGACGGTGGCTGAAAACATGGGCTTCAATCTGAAGCTTGCCGGCCAGCCGAAAAACGTCATTGAAGAGCGTGTTGCCGAAGCTGCCCGTATGCTTGATCTCGGCAAGCTTCTGGACCGCAAGCCTTCGCAGCTTTCCGGCGGTCAGCGCCAGCGTGTCGCCATGGGTCGCGCTGTCGTTCGCAACCCCGCCGTCTTCCTGTTCGACGAGCCGCTTTCCAACCTGGATGCCAAGCTGCGCGTGCAGATGCGCAGCGAAATCAAGGCGCTGCACCAGAAGGTCGGCACGACCTCCATCTATGTGACCCATGACCAGATCGAGGCCATGACGCTGGCGGACCGGGTGGTGGTGCTTAATCACGGCCGCATCGAGCAGCAGGGTACTCCGCTTGAGCTTTATAAGACACCCGCCAATCTCTTCGTCGCCGCCTTCATCGGATCGCCGGCCATGAACCTCATCGAAGGTGTGGTCGATGGGGAAGGCGACCAGCCCGCCGCCCGGCTGAAGGACGGAACCGCGATCCGCATTGCCGCCTCCCGCAAGGTCAAGCGCGGCCAGCCCGTGACGATCGGGCTTCGCCCCGAACATATCGGTTCTGCGATTGGGGGAGATATCTCGCTTACCGGCAGAACGGTGCTGGTGGAGCCAACCGGCGCGCAGACCCATGTGGTCTTCGAATTGGCGGGCGATCAAGTTACGGCAGTGGTGGATGGTGAGCAGCCGGTGAAGGTCAACACGCCCTTTGCCGCCACCGTGCACCATGAGCGCGTGCACGTCTTCGACAGGGCGAGCGGACTGGCGCTTTAAGTGCCCAGATGTTCTTGATGAAATGCTGAAATTTTCTTGCCCCTTCGCTTTTGGGGCTTGTCTGAAAATCACGAGCGGTTAGCTTGGCGATTGGGAACAAAGCGGGGTTACCGCGCAACTGTATCGATGCAGGAGGAGATTTTTATGAGAACGATCAAGGGACCGGGTCTTTTTCTCGGTCAGTTCGCCGGTGATGCGGCCCCCTTCAACAGCTGGGACAGCATTACCAAATGGGCGGCGGAAAAAGGCTATGCCGGCGTGCAGGTGCCGACCTGGGCCGGGCAGCTGATCGATCTCAAGAAAGCGGCGGAATCGAAGGACTATTGCGACGAGTTCGCCGGTGTCGCGCGCCAGAACGGTGTGGAAGTGACCGAGCTTTCCACCCACTTGCAGGGCCAGCTTGTTGCGGTTCATCCAGCCTATGACGAGGCTTTTGACGGTTTTGCCGCACCGGAAGTGCGTGGCAACCCGAAAGCGCGTCAGCAATGGGCGGTGGAGCAGGTGAAATTTGCGCTGAAAGCCTCCAGAAATCTCGGCATCAAGGCGCATGCGACCTTTTCCGGCGCGCTCGCCTGGCCTTTCGTCTACCCGTGGCCGCAACGCCCGGCCGGTCTTGTAGAAACAGCCTTTGACGAACTTGCCAAACGCTGGACGCCGATCCTCGATTATGCCGATGAGCAGGGTGTGGATGTCTGCTATGAAATCCACCCCGGTGAAGATCTGCATGATGGCGTCACATTCGAGATGTTCCTGGAACGGGTGAAGAACCACCCCCGTGCCAACATGCTCTACGACCCCTCGCATTACGTGCTGCAATGCCTCGATTATCTCGATAATATCGATATCTACAAAGACCGCATCAAGATGTTCCATGTCAAGGATGCGGAGTTCAACCCGACCGGACGGCAGGGCGTTTACGGCGGTTATCAGGGCTGGGTGGAACGGGCCGGCCGCTTCCGTTCGCTGGGCGACGGGCAGGTCGATTTCGGTGCGATTTTCTCGAAAATGGCCGCCAATGATTTCGATGGCTGGGCTGTGGTCGAGTGGGAATGTGCGTTGAAACATCCTGAAGATGGTGCCCGCGAAGGGGCTGAATTCGTCAAGGCGCATATCATCCGCGTCACGGAAAAGGCCTTTGACGATTTTGCATCTGGTGGCACCGACGATGCGGCCAACCGCCGTATGCTTGGGCTTTGAGAGCATTGCAGAGGAAACATTATGGCTATTGAAGGAAAGACAACCGACAAGGCGAACAAGCGGATTCGCCTCGGCATGGTGGGCGGTGGTTCTGGTGCCTTTATCGGTGGTGTTCACCGCATGGCGGCGCGGCTCGACAATCGTTTCGATCTCGTGGCAGGGGCGCTGTCTTCGACCCCGGAAAAATCCCTCGCCTCCGGCCGTGAACTGGGGCTCGATCCCGAGCGTTGCTACGGCTCGTTCGAGGAGATGGCCGAAAAGGAGGCGCTACGCGAGGATGGCATAGAGGCGGTGGCGATCGTCACGCCCAACCACGTGCATTATCCGGCGGCGAAGGCGTTTCTGGAGCGTGGCATCCATGTCATCTGCGACAAGCCGCTGACCTCCAATCTGGAAGACGCGAAGAAGCTGAAGGACGTCGCCGACAAGGCCGATGCGCTGTTCATCCTGACGCATAATTACACCGGCTATCCGATGGTGCGGCATGCACGGGAACTGGTGGAATCGGGCGCTCTCGGCACGATCCGTCTGGTGCAGATGGAGTATCCGCAGGACTGGCTGGCGGAACCCATCGAGCAGACGGGTGCCAAACAGGCTGTCTGGCGCACCGACCCGGCCCAATCCGGTGCGGGTGGTTCCACAGGCGATATCGGCACGCATGCCTATAATCTCGGCTGCTTCATTTCCGGTCTGGAAGTCGACGAACTGGCGGCAGATGTGCATACCTTTGTCGAAGGCCGCCGGCTGGACGACAATGCGCATGTGATGCTGCGTTTCAAGCCGAAGGGTGGCAAGCAGCCGGCAAAGGGGCTGCTCTGGTGCAGCCAGGTTGCGGTCGGCCACGAAAACGGGCTGAAAGTTCGTGTGTATGGTGACAAGGCCGGCATCGAATGGACGCAGGCCGACCCGAACTATCTCTGGTTCACGAAGCTTGGCGAGCCGAAGCAGTTGATCACCCGCGGCGGTGCCGGGGCAGGGGCTGCCGCAGCACGCGTCACCCGCATCCCTTCCGGCCACCCGGAAGGTTATCTCGAAGCCTTCGCAACGATCTATACCGAGGCGGCGCATGCCATCGAAGCCCGCCGCACCGGCTCGGTGCTCGACAAGGCCGTGATTTACCCGAGCGTCGATGATGGCGTAAAGGGTGTCGCCTTTGTTACGGCCTGCATCGAGTCCGGCAAGAAGAACGGTGTCTGGGTGAAGCTCTGAGGCGAGGTTTCAGCGTATTTCTTCTCCCCGCCCCGGGGAGAAGAAAAAAGCTGATGCGCCAGCCCCTTCGTGGGCGGGGGCACAAGACTTAGTGATAAGCGCTGGACGATATCGACTCCACGCGTTGCGTCACGGGGCAGCCGTCCTGGATTTTGGTCCAGGAGGAAACGTTGAGTTTCATCTCGCAGCGGGCCAGATAGGACCCGCCATCGACTCTTAGGCAGGACGTCTGGCCGAGCTGAAACATGACACCGCGATTTCGGCATTTGCAATTATGGGCATCCGCCAAAGCTGGGATAAGGGCGATGGCCAAGCCAAGTATGAGCACTCCAGGACGCATGGCTGAGGCTCCAAAGGATATCTCGCCAGATTACTCCTGTCCGAGAGCATAGTCAAAACGTGCTCCTCTACGAGCACGTGCCGGAAGCTCAGTGGTCTCTGCCAATGCCCCGCTATCAGCCGATCAAAATCGCCCTGATGTCATTGACATTCGTGAGCGTTGGGCCGGTCACGACAAGATCTCCTGCCGCCCTGAAAGCCGTATAGCTGTCGTGGCTCACGAGTGACTGGCGCGGATCGACGCCGGCTGCGCGCATACGGGCAAGTGTGTCCGGCGTCACCACGGCGCCCGCGGCATCCTCCACTCCATCTATGCCGTCGCTATCGCCGGCAATGGCCCATATGCCATCAGCACCTTTGAGCGTCAGCGCAAGGCTCAGCAGGAATTCCGTGTTGCGGCCGCCCTTGCCGGCCGGCCCCTTGCCGATCGTAACCGTGGTTTCGCCGCCGGAAAGCAAAACGGCCGGGCCTTTGAGTGGCAGGCCCTTGCGGCGGGCGGAAATCGCGATACCGGCCATGACCGCGCCGACATCCCTGGATTCACCCTCCAGCGAATCCCCGAGGATGAGCGGCGTTAAGCCAAGCTTCACCGCCTCATCCGCTGCCGCCTGCAAGGCGAGCGAGGGGGCGGCGATGAGCCGGATATCTTCCGCGATATCGCCGGCCTTCGGGGTTTCCTCGCCCTTTTCCAGCACTTTGCGCACATTTTCGGGAAGATCGAGCGCATAACGGGAAACGATTTCCCGCACGGTTTCAATATCGCTCGGATCGGCGACCGTCGGGCCCGAGGCGATTTCCGAGGGATCGTCGCCCGGCACGTCGGAGATCAGCAGGGAAACGACCCTGGCCGGTTTGGCGGCCAGCGCCAGTCGCCCGCCCTTGATGCGGGAGAGGTGCTTGCGCACGGCGTTCATTTCGGAAATCGTGGCGCCGCTGGCAAGCAAAGCGCGGTTGACCGCCATCTTGTCCGCAAGCGTCATTCCCTCGGCGGGTGAGACCATCAGCGCCGAACCACCGCCGGAAATCAGCGCGATGACCATGTCGTCTGCAGTCAACCCTTCAACGGCGGCGAGAATGCGTTTTGCGGCTTCGGCGCTCCTGTCGTCCGGCACCGGATGCGAGGCTTCGATGATTTCAATGCGCCCGGTCGGGACGGCATGGCCGTAACGCGTCACCACCACGCCGGAAAGATCGACATTTGGCCATGCCGCTTCAAGCGCTGCGGCCATTGCGGCGGAAGCCTTGCCTGCGCCAACCACCACACACCGCCCTCTAGGCGGGGAGGGCAGGTGTTGTTGCAACACTTTAGAGGGATCGGCGCTGGCGACTGCGGTCATGAAGATGCGGTTGAGAGCGTCTCTTGCGGACGTATCGTTCCATGCGGTCATTTGTTCATACTCCGATCCAGAGGAAGCCGAGCGCAAACAATGCCGGCAATGCCTGAATGAACAGGATTTTGATATTGGCTGTCACGGCGCCAAAAATACCGGCCACCAGCACACAGCTCAGGAAGAAGACTTTGAAGTTCAGCCCGTCGTCACCCTGCGTGAGCCCATAGGTCAGCCCCGCTGCGAGAAAGCCATTATAAAGACCCTGATTGGCGGCCAGCACTTTCGTCTGCCGGGCAAAATCCGCGGAAAGACCGAAGGCCTTGCGACCGGCAGGCTTCTCCCAAAGCAGCATTTCCAGGATGACGATGTAAATATGAATTGCCGCGATCACGGCGATCAGAAAGCTGGCGATCATCATCGGTTCCTCCAAACCCTGATGCCCGTCGCCCGGTCTGTCAGGGTAACAGGTGGCAAACGGATCATTCCGTTTTAACGGTGCAACAGATAGCCGCAAGGCCAGAATCCTCTCTTCCCGTACGAACTGGTGAAGAGCGCCAACTGCTGTTTGACTCTTTGCGGCCAATAGGAACAAATCAAGAAAAAAAGATGAATAACCGGATCACCGCACAATCGAGGAAAGACCGCCGCCGGCCGCCCATGAGGAAGACGCGGTGGAGCGGATAAAGATCCTTTCCCATAATTTCCGCCAAGTCTGTGATATCCGCCGAGAGGGCGCGTCTTAAGCCGCATCCTCCAGCCCTGCCGCATCTTTCCTGCGGAACTGGCTGGGTGGTGCGCCGATTACCCGTTTGAAGGCGCGGCTGAAAGAGGCCTCGGAATCGTAACCGAGCTTTTCGGCTGCCTGCGTCACCCGCATTCCCTCTCGCAGCCACAGCCGCGCCTGATGCATGCGGACCCGAACCACATAACGCGCGGGGCTTTCTCCTACCACGCGGGTGAAACGTTCCGCGAAACTTGAGCGGGATGCGCCCATCAGGGAGGCGAGTTCTTCCACGCTCCAGTCCTTTTCGGGGTTGAGGTGAATGGCGGCGAGCACGCGGCCGAGTTCGGGATTGCGCACGGCGGCAAGCCAGCCGCTGGAATCGCCGCAGCCATATTCCACCCAAGTACGGATCAGCGTTGCAGTCAGCACATCGGCCAGCCGCGCCAGAATGCCACCCGCGCCGACGCGGTTCAGCTCGACCTCCCGCGTCATGGCTTCCAGAAGATGGGGAATGGCCGGATCGCTTTTGGCCAGATCGCTGGTCAGCATCACGTCAGGCATCAGCTGCAGCAGCGGATGCAGGTTATCCATGTTGAAACGCATCGAAGCGGTGAAAGCCACGGTATCGCCACCCGCACTTGCGCACTCCATGTCGAAAATGCCCTGACACACTTCCTTCTTGCCGAACCGGTCGAAGGGGGAAGGGGCCACCTTTTCACCGCTCGCCAGCACATGTGCATGCCCGCGCGGCAGAAGCACGGCGTCGCCACATGTCAGGGTCAGCCATTCACCCGAGGGTTTTTGCAATTTCGCCTGCCCCACGCCGATGAAATGAAACCGCGCCGCCTCCTGTTCGGGAAAAGCCGTCGCCCAGGGGGTGGCCATGCGGCAGCGGCCATATTCCACACCGTCAAGCCTAAGGCCACGCAACATTTCCGTCAGGGCATCGTTCATGGTATCTCGCATATTCGGACGATTGGTTAAGGAATGCGGATTTTCTAGCATGGAAACGCCGGGCTGTCACGCATAGCCTGCTTGCATCGATTTGCAGTCGTCGAAGCGGGGCTCCCAACCGGCTTCCTCGCCTTGCCCTTTCCGTTTCACGACGCGTTCCGGGAATGCGCATCAGGAGGTTTTCATGAATAGCCGGACCATAAACGAACTGGAATATACGCCGCGCAGACACGAGCCGGATGCGAAATGGGCCGCTGTGGTTTCACTTTCGCTCGGCGTTTTCGGATTGGTAACGGCGGAATTCCTGCCCGTCAGCCTCCTGACGCCGTTATCGGCCGATCTCTCCATTAGCTCCGGCATTGCCGGACAATCCATAACCGTCACGGCGCTGGTCGCTGCGGTTGCGGGCCCGGGTGTCGTCATCGGCACACGCGGCATTGACCGGCGCTGGACCCTGCTGGGGCTGACCACGCTGCTGATAATCTCCAGCACACTGGCCGCCTTTGCCAATGGGCTTTTCATGCTCTTTGCCTCGCGCGTCCTGCTGGGCATCGGTCTTGGCGGCTTCTGGGCCATGTCGGCGGCGCTGGCGTTGCGGCTCGTGCCGATTGAAAAAATGCCACGCGCCATGGCCATCATCCTTACCGGGGTCTCCGTCGCAACCGTGTGTGCGGCACCGGTGGGCGCGTGGATTGGCGCGACGCTCGGCTGGCGATCGGCCTTCGTCGTTGCCGGCGTGCTCGGCGTCATTGCGCTCGCCGTGCAATTGCTCACCGTGCCTTCGCTGCCGCCGGCCGGTGCCCCCGGCCTTTCCACCATGTTCCGGCTGCTTCAGCGAACGCAGGTCCGGATCGGTCTTTTGACGACGCTATTTATCGTTGCGGGCCACTTTGCCGGCTTCACCTATGTCCGACCGTTCCTGGAAGACGTGCCGCAGCTTGGCGTGGAGGCGATTTCGCTTGTTCTGCTGATTTACGGTATCGGCGGTTTCTTCGGCAATCTTTTCGGTGGTTTCCTTGCAGAAAAGAACACGGCCTGGGCGGTGACCTTCGCCGCAACGCTGATCGCCGCATCGGCTTCCATCCTGGTGATTGCCGGCGCATCTCCCGTTGTTGCGGGCCTTGCCATCGCCTCCTGGGGTTTTGCCTTCGGCGCATTGCCCGTCAGCGTGCAGAGTTTCATCACGCGTGTTGCCTCGGATGAGGCCGAGAGCGCGGGTGCGCTGCTGCTTACGACATTCCAGATCGCTATTTCCAGCGGTGCGGTTCTTGGCGGCCTGCTGATCGATCTCCAGGGCGCAACCATGGTGTTCGTCTTCGTGGCCATCGCAGCTCTTCTCGGCGCCTCGCTGATGGCGTCGCGGCGCGGCGTGGTGCCGCAGGTAGAGGCATCGCAGGGCTGAGGACCTGGCGAGAGGAATGGGCCTGCATTCTTGTGGGCCCGCCTTCGCTACGACTGGTTTCGGGTTTAAACCGTCTTGATCGCCTTCTGCGTCCGGTCCTTGCCCACTTCGATCACATGCCGCATGGCCTTCACCGCCGCATCCGCGTCCCGCGCCGCGATGGCGTGGACAATGCGCAGGTGGTTGGATGCGATCTCCGCGATGGTGCCGGGCGAGGCGGCCGGTGACGAAAGCTGGAATGAGATGGCAAGCGCCGCCTCGATCAGCCCGCTTGCCGAACGCATGAAGGGATTGCCGGACATATGCGCGACGGCAAGATGGAACTCGAGATCCACCTTGGCGATGCTCTCCGGCGTATGCTGCGGATTGTCGAATTTTGCGGCGATGACGTAAAGCGAGACAATGTCTTCATTGGAGGCCTGGAGAGCTGCTGCCGCCGCCGCCGCCGGCTCCAGCGCCAGCCGAATTTCGGCCAGGTGCTTCACAAATTCCTGGTCGATGCCGGCTTCGCAGCGCCAGCCCAGCACATCCGGATCAAAGAAATTCCAGCTCGAACGGTCGAGCACCCGGGTACCCACCTTCGCCTTCGGTTCCACCAGCCGCTTGGCCGCCAGCGTCTTCATGGTTTCGCGCAGCACCGTGCGCGAGACGCCGAAACGCATGGAGAGCTCCGCATCGTTGGGCAGCAGAGAGCCTTCGGCGATCCTGCCCGAGACGATGGCGCTGCCGAGTTCGGAAACCACATGCGCGTGGCTGTTCCGGCGTTTTCGCCCGCTAATCGTCGTTTCGAGCAGCCCCAAGCAAGCCTCCGTTTGCGTTATGCCGGATGCGGTCCGGCCAGTCTCCTGTTTGAATACCAGATGATTGCGCGCTGCAACACGATGAACACGAAAAGCAGCACGCCGATGACGATTTTCGTCCACCAGGAGGACAGGGTTCCATCAAAAACGATGTAGGTCTGGATCAGGCCCTGGATCAAAAGCCCCACAAAGGTTCCCGCAACCAATCCCGTGCCGCCGGTCAGAAGTGTACCGCCGATGACGACGGCAGCGATCGCGTCCAGCTCCACGCCCACCGTCGCCAGCGAGTAACCTGACGAGGTGTAAAGCGTATAAACGATACCAGCGAGGCCGGAGAGAAAGCCGGAAAGTGCATAGATGCCAATGGTGGTGGTCCCGATCGGCACGCCCATCAGCTCGGCAGATTGCGGATTGCCGCCCAGCGCATAGACATTGGCGCCGAAGCGGGTGCGGCTTGCGATCAGCATGCCGGCGGCGAAGACGAGAAGCATGAGCATGGCGAGCGCCGTCAGCCTGCCGCCGCCTGGAAAGCGGAAATAAAAGCCCTGTATCGCATCGATGAAAGGATGTGAGATCGGCACCGACTGGGTGGAGATCAGATAGGCAGCCCCGCGCGCCAGGAACATGCCCGCGAGTGTCACCACAAAAGGCGGGATGGAGAGAAAGCGGATCATCGCGCCCATGAGGCAGCCAAACAGCGTGGAAATCAAAAGCACGATGGCGAAGGCAAGCAGCGGATGGATGTTATAGGTGCCGACCAGGACGGCCACAAAGACGCTGGTGAAGGCAATGACCGAACCAATCGAGAGATCGATGCCGCCTGACAGGATGACGAAAGTCATGCCGACGGCGGCTATGCCGAGAAAGGCGTTGTCGGTAAGAAGATTTCCGATCACCCGCGTCGAAAAGATCGCCGGATATTGCATCACGCAAAGAAGATAGGCGACGACGAAAATCGTCAGCGTGGTGAGGAAGGGCAGGTTGCGGCTGTGGATCATCGCGCGGTTCCTTCCTTGGTCATACCGTTGGTGGCGGTTTTGGCGTGCTGCTTTGGCGCTTTCACGAAACCGAGGACGGCCATGATCGCCGGAGATTGCAGCGTCAGCACCACCATGATGATGCCGGCCTTTATGATGAGGTTGAATTCCGGCGGAAAGCCCGAGACGAGGATGCCGGTATTGATGGTCTGGATGATGAGCGCGCCGATCAGCGATGCGGTGATGGAGAAGCGGCCACCATTTAGTGAAGTGCCCCCGATGACCACCGCCAATATGGCGTCCAATTCCAGCCAAAGACCGGCATTGTTGGCATCCGCACCACGAATATCCGCCGTCACGATCATGCCGGCGATCGCCGCGCAAAGACCGGAAACGGCATAGACGAAGAAAAGCAGAAAGCGCGCCCTTACACCTGCAAGAGCCGCTGCGCGGCGATTGATGCCGGTCGCTTCGATCAGGAAACCGAGTGCGCTCTTGCGAACGAGAAAGCCTATCAGGAGCGCGGCCGTTATCCAGATGATGACGGGCAGGGGCACACCGGCAAATGCGCCGGAGCCGATCGCGGAAAAGCTGTCATTGTTGAACGTGAGGATGACGCCCTCGGTGATGAGCTGCGCGATGCCGCGCCCTGCCACCATGAGGATCAGCGTGGCGATGATGGGCTGTATGTCGAGAAGGGCAACCAGCACGCCGTTCCAGAGGCCACAGACAATTCCCACGCCAAGCGAAATGGCGATGACGGAGGGAATGGAATGTCCATTGCTGATGAGCGTGGCGGCGACGGCGCCGCAGATGGCGATGACAGCACCAATGGAAAGATCGATGCCCTTGGTCGCGATGACCAGCGTCATGCCGATGGTGAGCAGCGCCACGGGGGCGGCGCGCACAAGAATATCCACCAGACTGCCATAGAGCCTGCCATTTTGAAACGACACATTGAGGAAGCCGGGCGAAATGATTGTAATCGCTGCGAGAATGATAAAAAGCGCAGCAAGCTGCGGTGCAAGTCTTCTAAGACGCCGATTGACTGCCGTCATCATGCCGCCTCCGTTCTGGCCGCATCTGCGATCGCACGCATGATATTGTCGGCCGTCACTTCGCCGCCTTTCAGCTCGCTGACATGCCGGCGGTCGGAAAGCACGACGACACGATGCGCCACGGCGGTGAGTTCTTCCAGTTCGGAGGATATGACGACAAGCGACATGCCCTCGCTGCAGAGTTTTTCGATCATTTTGAGAATTTCCGCGTGGGCGCCGATATCGATGCCGCGTGTCGGCTCGTCGAGGATCAGAAGCCGGGGATGGGTGGCCAGCCAGCGGGCCAGGATGGCCTTCTGCTGGTTGCCGCCGGACAGGAACTTGATCGGCCGGTCGGGGTCGGCCGGGCGGATATCGAGGGATTTGATGAAACCTTCCGCCAGCTCCGCCTTTTGCCGGCGCGACAGCGGCCGCGCCCATCCCTGCCGGGCCTGAAGGGCCAGCGCGATGTTGTCGGTAACGGAGAAATCAGCGATGATGCCGTCCGTCTTGCGTTCTTCGGGACAGAAACCGAAACCGGCCGCAATCGCCGCCTCGGGAGAAGAGATCGTCACCGCCTGCCCGTCGATCGTGGCTTTGCCCGTGTCGGGGCGGTCTATGCCGAAGAGCAGGAATGCCGTTTCGGTCCGGCCGGAGCCGAGAAGCCCTGCCACGCCGACGATTTCCCCGGGGCGTATCCCGAGATCGAAGGGAGAGACGCTGCCGCGTTTGCCATATCCTTCGAAGCGAATGCTTGGCTCGCCTTCGGCGATTGTTTCTTCGGTCGCCTGATGGTCATGGGTAATCTGTTGAAGTTCCCGGCCGAGCATCATCGATATCAACTCGGAACGCGGCAGGCTGCCGATTTCGCGTGTGCCGACAAGCCGGCCGTTGCGCAGCACCGTCACCCGGTCGGCGATATCGTAGACCTGATTGAGGAAATGAGTGATGATTACGATACCGATACCGCGCGCCCGCAGCTTTTTCAGTACGCCGAACAGCATTTCAACCTCATGAGCGTCGAGGCTGGCGGTCGGTTCGTCCAGCACCAGCACCTTGCCGGAAAGATCGACGGCGCGGGCGATGGCGATGATCTGACGGATGGCGACGGAATAGCTGGAGAGAAGGGCGTTGACGTCAATGGAGAGCCCGTACTGGGCAAGCAGCGCCTGCGAATTCTTTTGCATCGTGCTGCGGTCGATCAGCCCGAAGCGCCGCGGCTGGCGGCCAAGGTAGAGGTTCTCCGCAACGGTGAGGTTTTCGAGAAGGTTGACCTCCTGATAGACGGTGCCGATGCCAAGGGCCTGCGCCTCACCCACATTGGCGGGCGAGATTTCGCTGCCTTCCAGAAAGACTGATCCGCTGCCGCGGCTGTAGACGCCCGTCAGGATTTTGATCAGCGTCGATTTGCCCGCGCCGTTTTCGCCGAGCAGGGCATGGATTTCGCCGTGCCCAAGCAAAAAGTCGACGCCATCCAGCGCCGTGATCCCCAAAAAGGATTTGCCGATGGCGCGTGCTTCCAGAAGTGGTGCCGTTTCGGACATTGAGCAGTTTCCGTATTGCAATGGGTTTTGGTAGAGCACTCGGCGGGGAGCGGCGTATTTCTTCATCCCCGCCGGGGATAAGGTGGGCCGAAGGGTCGGATGAGGGGGCAAGCTCTCCTGACATCTCCAGGCTTGCCCCCCTCATCCCGCTGCCGCGGACTTCTCCCCGGACGGGGAGAAGAAACAAGTGGCATGTGCTCGCTCCATACGAGATCATTCTGCAGACTGGATCGGAGAGGTTTCGCTCTCCTCAACAGAAAGAGACGGCGCAATCCACGCGCCGTTTCTGCAAAGAATGGCTTAGTAACCCAGGCCCTTCTTCGCCTCGTAGACCTTCATCGGGTCGTCAGATGCCGTGTAGAGCTTGGATTCGGTCTGAATCCACTTCGCCGGAGCCTTCTTGTCTTTCAGATAGGCTTCGAGCGCGTCGAATGCCGGGCCGGCCATGTCGGGCGTCAGTTCCACGGTGGCGTTGGCTTCACCGGCTGCCATGGCCTTGAAGATGTCAGGCACGGCGTCGATCGACACGACCTTGATGTCGGTTCCGGGCTTGAGGCCGGCTTCCTTGATCGCTTGGATCGCGCCAACGGCCATGTCGTCATTGTGGGCATAGACGGCACAGATGTCCTTGCCGCCGCCTTCCGCCTTGATGAAGCTTTCCATCACTTCCTTACCCTTGGTGCGGGTAAAGTCACCCGTCTGCGAGCGGACGATCTTGATATTGGCGTGCGAAGCGATGGCTTGCTCGAAGCCCTTCTTGCGGTTGATGGCGGGCGAGGAGCCGGTCGTGCCCTGCAATTCCACCACCTTGCAATCCTTGGAACCGACGTCCTTCACCAGCCAGTCACCGGCAACCTTGCCTTCGTGGACCTGGTCCGAGGTAACTGCGGTCAGGTAAAGATCATCGGGAGCCTCGATCTGGCGATCGAGCAGGATGACAGGGATTTTCTCTTCCTTGGCTTCCTTCAGGACAGCATCCCAGCCCGTTGCGACGACCGGTGCAATCAGGATTGCGTCGACGCCCTGCGCGATGAAGCCGCGAACGGCCTTGATCTGGTTTTCCTGCTTCTGTTGCGCGTCGGCGAACTTAAGCGTGACGCCGCGCTTCTCGGCCTGCTGTTTGGTAACGGTGGTTTCAGCCGCGCGCCAGCCGGATTCCGAACCGATCTGCGAGAAGCCGACGGTGAGCGATTTGGCGGAAACACTTGATGCAAGGCACAGCGAAACGGCGACAGTAACTGTCGCGAGAGCTTTTCTCATCTTAATCCTCCCAGAGATGATGTCAGCGTGACATGATCACTATGAGCATATAGTAATACTCTTGAAAAGCGATTTTTTAGCCTTTCCGCAATTTGGTTTCGGTGAACTGCGGTGAATATTCGCCATAAAATACGATGAATCAATGGGTTGAACGAAAGAAAGCCTCATTCTTCCGCTTGCGGAACTGGCTTGACGTGGCCTCAGAGGCGACTTGACAGAAGGTGATTGTCTCTAATAGTAATACAAATAAAGAGACTTTATAAAAGGCGGAGCGGGGAGCCGAAGAGCTAGCCGCATTCCCGCAAGGCATGGGAGGGAGAGGCCGTTGCGCGACACCGGTATCACCATAAATACCGAAAAATATTCGGCTAAATCCGAAGAACGGCTTCAGGTCACTCGTCTGGCGCTGCTCTGTCGGTTATGCGTGTTCTCCGAAAGCTGATTCCATTTTCCTTGCGCACAACATAAGCTTGTCGCATTTCGTAATATTTTACCGTTGGCCACTTCCGGCTGGAGACCTGCATCATGACTACATCCGACAAACTGCCTGCAACACAAGGCAAGCTTCGCTCGCGCGCCTGGTTCGACAACCCCGCAAATGCGGATATGACCGCGCTTTATCTCGAGCGTTACATGAACTTTGGTCTGAGCCAGGCCGAGCTTCAGTCCGACCGCCCGATCATCGGCATCGCGCAGACGGGTTCGGACCTTTCTCCTTGCAACCGTCACCATCTGGAACTGGCAAACCGCCTGCGCGAAGGTATCCGTGAAGCTGGCGGCATCGCCATCGAATTTCCGGTTCACCCGATCCAGGAAACCGGCAAGCGGCCGACCGCAGGTCTCGACCGTAACCTCGCCTATCTCGGCCTCGTGGAAGTGCTTTATGGCTATCCGCTCGACGGCGTCGTTCTGACCATCGGCTGCGACAAGACCACGCCTGCCTGTCTCATGGCGGCGGCCACCGTCAACATTCCGGCCATCGCCCTTTCCGTCGGCCCGATGCTGAACGGCTGGTTCCGCGGTGAGCGCACCGGCTCCGGCACCATCGTCTGGAAGGCGCGCGAACTGCTGGCGAAGGGTGAGATCGATTATCAGGGCTTCGTCAAGCTTGTCGCTTCCTCGGCTCCGTCGACCGGCTATTGCAACACCATGGGCACGGCGACGACCATGAATTCGCTTGCCGAAGCGCTGGGCATGCAGCTTCCCGGCTCCGCCGCCATCCCGGCGCCTTACCGTGATCGTCAGGAAGTCTCCTACCTCACCGGCTTGCGTATCGTCGAAATGGTCAAGGAAGACCTGAAGCCATCGGACATCATGACAAAGGATGCGTTCATCAACGCCATCCGCGTCAACTCGGCGATTGGCGGCTCCACCAACGCACCGATCCACCTGAACGGTCTTGCACGTCACGTCGGCGTCGAGCTGACAGTGGATGACTGGCAGACCTATGGTGAAGACGTACCGCTGCTCGTTAACCTGCAGCCGGCCGGTGAGTATCTCGGCGAGGATTATTACCATGCCGGCGGCGTTCCTGCTGTCGTCAACCAGCTGATGACCCAGGGGCTGATCATGGAAGATGCCATGACGGTCAACGGCAAGACCATCGGCGAAAACTGCCGTGGCGCGATCATCGAGGACGAAAAGGTCATTCGCCCCTATGAACAGCCGCTCAAGGAGCGCGCCGGCTTCCGCGTTCTGCGCGGTAACCTGTTCTCCTCCGCCATCATGAAGACGAGTGTGATTTCGGAAGAGTTCCGCAACCGTTACCTTTCCAACCCGAACGATCCCGAAGCTTTTGAAGGACGTGCCGTGGTGTTCGACGGTCCGGAAGACTATCATCACCGCATCGATGATCCGTCGCTGAAGATCGACGCCAACACCATCCTGTTCATGCGCGGTGCCGGCCCGATCGGTTATCCCGGCGCGGCAGAAGTCGTGAACATGCGCGCTCCGGATTATCTGCTGAAGGAAGGTGTCAACTCGCTGCCCTGCATCGGCGATGGCCGTCAGTCAGGCACTTCGGGCAGCCCGTCCATCCTCAATGCTTCCCCTGAAGCAGCAGCAGGTGGCGGCCTTGCCGTTCTGCAGACAGGCGACCGCGTCCGCATCGATGTGGGCCGCGGCAAGGCGGATATCCTGATTTCAGGAGAAGAGCTTGCCAAGCGTTATGAAGCGCTGACGGCTCAGGGCGGTTACAAGTTCCCTGACCACCAGACGCCATGGCAGGAAATCCAGCGCGGCATCGTCAGCCAGATGGAAACCGGCGCGGTCCTGGAACCTGCCGTGAAGTATCAGCGCATCGCCCAGACCAAGGGCCTGCCGCGCGACAACCACTAACAGCCATCACAAGACTATGCGGCCCCGAGGACAACCTGGGGGCCGCTTTCGTTTCTTTTAACGGTAAACTAGAAATATTGAGGTCTATGGACCGACCAACGCTATCATGCGCCCCGCGCCCCCCATCATGAGGCCACGGAGGGTCAATGTGTCGATGGCTTGGAGCGTGCGGCAGACGCTCAGATCACCGGGTAAAGCGACCAGAAAAACAGTTCATATTCCTGATCGCGATCGTCATCATGCGATTCGTCGTCGGGTCTGCGCGGTGTTTTGTCCTGAAACTCGGTCTCCACCCGCTCATTGACGACGGGCATCCTTCGGCCGATGCCAAAGAGGTCAAAGGAGAGCATGTTGAACCCTGCTACCATGGCCGTTTCCCTTCTTCACGCGAGTTAACGTAGCGTTAAGTTTCGCGCGTTGCCATGATTTCGTCAAGATTGGCGGAGGAATTTGTCTACCATTTTTAACAACAATGTCGTGAGCGGCGTTCCATCGCGAGCGGATTTTGCGCAATGAATGTTCTTCGACACCGTTAAACGCCATCCGCAGGTGCGTCTAAATAGGTTTTTTCTGCGGCTTCCAGCGCGAAATCGGTATTTGCAGCGTGGCCGAGGCTTTTCAGGGCGCCGGAGAAGGCCAGGATATTGGCTTTCACGGCATCCCGATGCGCTCTCCGACCGGTGTGATTAAGCCTGATCAACCGTTCCGCGCCGGGGCCGACGCCACCGGAAATGTCCGCGCCTTGCTTCTGGGACACAGCCGCGAGGAATGCCCTGGCTTCGAGGGTATCAGGCAGGATCGCCGTGGAGACGAGGGCGGAAGCGTGCGCCTCTTCCACCCAGGTTGGAATGCCAAGCGCCCTGAGGCCGTTTCGGGTGGCCGTCGCTGCCGTTTTGTGGCGTCGATTGGCGGATGCCAGCCCTTCTGACTCGATCCTGTCGAGGGCGGCCTCCAGCGCGTAAAACTCCAGCGGGGCGGGCGTTCCGGGCAGTGCGCCGCGACCGGCATCGAGCCAGAGTTTTTTCTGGTCCATAAGCGAGAGCATGGAGTTGTCAGGAGCGCCGTCATGCGAAAGAAGCGCCCAGGCCCTTTCGCTGACGGAAATGGCGGAAATGCCGGCCGGGCCGGCCAGCGCCTTTTGCGGGCCGATGACGGCGATATCGATACCTAAACGGTCGACGTCGAAAGCATGTCCGCCAATGGACGCGACGGCATCCACAAGGGTCACGATGCTCCGTTCCCGGGCGAGCGCGGCGATGGCGGGCAGGGGGTTGAGGATGCCGCTTGCCGATTCCGCGTGGACGATGGCGAGAAGGTCGAAATCCGGCCCTTCGTCCAGCGCCCGTTCCACTTCCTCCAGGGTGACCGGCCTTGCCGGGCTGGCGGTCAGATTGCGCACGGTCGCGCCGCCCTTTTCCAGCCAGCCGCCAAACCACGTACCATAAGGGCTGGTGACAATGTTGAGCGCTTTCAGGCCCGGTCGCGCAAGGCTGGTGGCTGCGGCTTCGAGCGCCAGCACGGCTTCCGCCTGTATCAGCAGCACGTCGTTGCTTGTGCTCATCAGCGCGGCCAGCCGGTCGGCAAGGGCAGCATAACGCTCGGCAGGAAAAGCGGGTGGGTCGAGCAGCAATGCATAATCCGGAGCGGGCATGTCTTTTCCTTACGTGGTGATGGTCAGGCGCGGTGCGGCGTCGATCAGGGTTCTGGCGGTCGAGGATTGCGGCGCCGAGACGATATTTCCTGTCGGGCCGATTTCAACGATCCTTCCTGCTTCCATGATAGCGACGCGGTGGCAGACGGCGCGAATGACCGCGAGATCATGGGAGACGAAAATACAGGAAACAGCCGTCTCGCGCTGTATTTCCACCAGCAGTTTAAGGATTTGCCGGCGAACCGAAACATCGAGCGCGGAGACGGCTTCGTCCAGGATGAGAAGTGACGGCTTGAGCGCAATCGCCCGTGCGATCGCGACGCGCTGCCTTTGGCCGCCGGAAAGCTCGAAGACCGAGCGGCCGGAATAGCTGGCGGGCAGGCCAACGCGGTCGAGAAGGCGGCGGACTTCCGCCGCACGCTCGCGTCTTGCGACCGTGCGATGAATGCGCAACGGTTCGCCGATGGCATCTTCGACGCTGGCGCGTGGATTGAAAGCGCCATGCGTATCTTGAAACACCATCTGCATGTGCTGGCGGGCGGCGCGAAGCTTGCCGCCGTCCAGTGTCAGCCAATTGTGGCCTCTGAAAAGGATCGTGCCTTCGTCGGCCGGGATCAATCGCATGAGAATGCGCGCAAGCGTGGATTTTCCGCAGCCGGAGGGACCGGCAAGTCCCAGCGTCTCACCGGGCCGAAGCGAAAAAGAGATGTCGGAGAGCGCCGCCACCCTTCTTGCGCCGGTGCGGTAGGTCTTGGACAAGCCGTCGACGGTGAGCAGGGCATCGTTCATGACGCGGCCTCGCTGACCAGCGGCGGCGTGGACAGATCGAGGTAATCGGCAAGCAGCGCACGCGTATAGTCATGGACGGGTGCGGACAGCACCCGCCTCGTCGGGCCATGTTCCACCAGCAATCCCGCGCGCAGAACGGCAATCTCGTCGGCAAGGCTGGATGCAAGGCCGATATCATGGGTGATGAAGACCAGCGTCTTGTTTTCCTGCCGCACCAGATCGTCGAGCAGCGTGGCGATGGCGGCCTGGCTAACCGTATCGAGCGCGCTCGTGGCTTCATCGGCAATCAGGATTGAAGGACTGGCTGCAATGGCGGCGGCAATCGTCACGCGTTGCCTCTGGCCGCCGGAGAGCTGGTGCGGATAGGCCCGGACGAGGTGGGAAGGGTGCGGCAGCCGAACCCGCTCCAGAAGATCGCGGGCAAGATCGCGCGCTTGCCGCCATGAGAGGCCTAGATGCCGGACAGCCCCTTCCGCCACCTGTTCGCCGATGGCGAGAACCGGATTCAGCGTTGCGCCGGTGTCCTGAAAGATCGTGCCGATATCCCGCCCTGGCAGCGGCCTGCCGTGGAACAGGCTGTCGCGACTCCACGAAATATCACCGGAAACCTTCGCATGTCCGGGAAGAAGCCCCGCAATCGCCTTGCCGAGCGTCGATTTCCCCGAGCCGCTTTCGCCGATGATCGCCAGCCTCTGGCCTTGCCGGATCGTCAGCGAGACATTCTGCAACGCCGGCGCATCTCTTGCCGCATACCAAACGCTGAGGTCGTCGATCCGGCACAGTGCATTTCCGCTCATGGCGCTCGCCTCCCTGTCGCCATCGCCTTGTTGATGCCTTCACCAAGAAGATAAACGCCGAGAACCGTAACCAGAAGGCCGATGCCGGGAATGACCGACAGAAACGCGGCCGAGCGAAGGACATTGCGTCCTTCTGCGATCATCGAACCCCAGGTAACGATATTGGGATCGCCGAGCCCTAGGAAGGATAGGGCGGCTTCGGTCAAAATGGACGCGGCGACGATGATGGCGGCAAGCGCCATGACCGGCGGCAGGGCATTTGGCAGGATCTGCCTGAATGCGATCTCAAGCGGGTGCATGCCGATGGCGCGGGCGGACTGAACATAATCGCGCTCGCGGATGCTCAAGACCTGCGCCCGCATCAACCGCGCCGGATCCGCCCATGCGCCAAGCGCAATGGCGAGTATGACAATCGGCATGGAGGGCCCGATTGTACTGACGAAGGCGAGCGCTAGCAGGAAGTTCGGGACGATCTGGAAGGCGTCGGTGACGCGCATCAATGCTTCGTCCACAACGCCGCCGGCAAATCCGGCAATGGTGCCGATGACGGTGCCGATAATCAGCGCGGCTGTGGCGGCGCCTATGCCGACGAGCAGGGAGGCCTGCGCACCATGGGCGAGCTCGGCCAGCACGTTGCGGCCCAGCCGATCGGTGCCGAGCGGTAGGGCCGCATCCGTAAAAGGTGTAATCAGCGGTTCGCCAACGATAGCCAGCGGGTCACCTGGAAAGACGGCGGGTGCGGCAAGCGCCGTCAGGGAAAGCAGCACCAGTATGACGGTTCCCGTCATGCCTTCGAAACTGCGCAGGAGCCGGAAAGCGAAACTCATGCGCCTTGTTCCCCGCTGCCAATGCGCGGATCGAGCACGGAATGGACAATGTCGACGGAGAGGTTGACCAGGATGACAAAAACCGCGCTCGTCAGGATGATGCCCATCAACAACGGGGCGTCTCGGCCAGTGACGGCCTCCTGCGCCAGCCGACCAAAACCGGGAATGGCAAAAACGCTTTCGATGACCACGCTGCCGCCCAGCATGGTGGCCGCCTGCAGGCCAAGCACGGTGACAAGCGGCAGGGCGGCGTTGCGGGCGACGTGGCGCAGCACGATCCGTCGTTTTGAAAGCCCCTTGGACTGGGCAAAGAGCACGAAATCCAGCGGCCAGATCGCCGCCATGGCGGTGCGCATCACGCGCAGGAAAAGCGCCAGATAGATCAGCCCGAGACTGGCGACCGGCAGTACGAGATGGCGGCCGATATCCATCGCCCTCGCCATGCCGTGCTTGCCCGAAGCGATGGTTTCGATGCCGGAGGTAGGCAGCCATCTGAATTTCACCGCGAAGACGATGGCGAGCACGAGCCCAAGCCAGAAGCCGGGCGTGGCGTAAAGCGCGAGTGAGAGTGTGGAAAGCGCGCGGTCTGTCGCCCCGTCCGGACGCGCGCCCGCCACGATGCCGAGTGCTGTGCCGAGGATGAAGGCAAGCGTTGTCGCACTGCCCATCAGAAGAAGCGTGTTCGGCAGCCTTTCCAGGATCAGCCCCAGCACAGGCCGGTCGAAGGCAAGCGACCAGCCGAGATCAAGCCGCAGCACCGAACTCGCATAGAGCCAGAAACGGGCCAGCACGGAGCCGTTCAGACCATATTGTTCACGCAGCGCATCGCGCAGCCCGGCATCGCCGCCGCCGATGGAAACGAGATAGGCGTCGACCGCGTCACCCGATGCGTTTTCAAGCAGCAGGAAGGTGAAGACGAGCACGATCAGCAGCACCGGAATGGCGGTGAATGCCCTTCGCCGCAGCAATTTCGCCGCACGTCTCACGGTGTTGCCTCAGGTATCCACCGCCGTATCCGCCCAGTTGGACACCGCCCACCGAGGATTACTGGCGACATGTTTGACCGTATCGCGCGCCACAGTGATGAAACCCCACTCGGCGACGTTGATCAGCGGCAGATCGGCCGTGACCTGCTTCTGGAAGTCCTTGTAAAGCGCCGTGCGCGCGGCGGCATCCACTGTTATCGCCGCCTTGTCGATCAATTCGTCCAGCGTCTTGTTCTCGTAGCCGCCCTGATTGGAGAAGCCGACGCCGGCCGGAATGCCGGAACGGACCAGAATCGTGGTCGATATTGCGGGATCACCGCGGAACACCGGCGGGGCGATGGCGAGATCGAAGGCGTGGTCGGTGTAAACGGCCTTCTGGTGCGCCGCGGCGTCATTGTTCACCAGTTCTGCATCAATCCCGATTTCCTGAAGCGCCTGCCGCAGATAAGAACCGAACTGGCGGGTCTCATTGAAGTAGGGCGCGGGCAGAAGCTTCAGCGAAAGACGTGTTCCATTCGCACCACGCGGATAACCCGCCTCATCCAGAAGAGCGTTGGCCTTGGCGACGTCGAAATCATAGGTCTCAACGTCATTCGTGTAAAATTCCGGCGCATTCTTCGGTACGGGGCCGGTCGATGCAGTGGCGTAACCGAGAAAGACCTTGTCGATGACGAATTTCCTGTCGATGGCGTGCGCGATCGCCTTTCTGACCTTGAGATCCGCCAGTTCCTTGCGGCGATGGTTGATTTCCACCACCAGCTGATAGGTCAGTGCCTCATAGCCATCCGCAATAACCTTTATGCCGGGCTCCTTGGCGATGCGGGCGAGATCGGCTAGCGGCACGGCTGAAAACGCGGCAAGCTGGATTTCTTCGGCCTCCAGCGCAGAGGCCGCGCCGGCCCGATCGGGAAGGACGCGATAGATGATTTCCTCGAGCTGCGGCTGACCTTTGCCCCAATAGTTCGGGTTCCGCGTCAGGCGGTAATATTCGCCAGGTTTATATTCGGAAAAGACAAAAGGCCCAGTGCCCACCGGTTTGGTATTGGCCGGATTTGTGGCGATGTCGGTACCTTCATAGAGGTGTTTCGGCACGACGCTGGTAACCACCGGCAGCGCATTGCGGATGAGCTGGAACGGCGTGGGTTTGGAAAAGCGGAAAATCGCCGTGTGGTCATCAGGCGTTTCCACCGTCTGGAGATTGGCAAAGACCAGCCGCCCGAGATTTTGCAGCGGTTTCCAGACGGAAAGCGCCGAAAACGCAACGTCCGCCGAGGTGAATGGCTTGCCGTCATGCCATGTCACACCCTCGCGCAGCTTGAAGGTGGCGCTGAGCCCGTCATCGGCTCCCTGCCATTCCGTCGCAAGTCGTGGCTCCAGCCCATCGGTGCCGTTGAAGGAGGCCTCGGCCAGGGGCTCGACGATCTTGCTGGCGATGTAAAACACGCCGTTGGAGGCAACGATGGCCGGATTGAGGTTTTTCGGTTCCGAATCGGCGGCGACGATCAGTCGCCCGCCGGATTTCTCCTGTGCGACGGTAATTCCCGCCAATCCCGTGGTTGCGGCCAGCGCGAGCGAGGTCTTGAGAAGCGAGCGGCGGGAAAGCTGGACAGGCGACATGAATTTCACTCCGGAATGAGGGCGAGGCGGGCTTTTCCGCTTGGCCCGCGGCGCGCCGATCTTAAGGCTGCAACCTCGGCAGTGTCCACGTTAATTCGCGCCCTTTACAGCAATGATTTTACGTTGCGGAGAGCTTTGCGGAAACAATATGCCCCGTCTCGGAAAATTCGGTTCTCCAGTCCGCCATCAGCGGCGAATTCGCGGCGGAAAACTCGACATAACCGAATGAAACCAAGCGTTTGATATGTGTTTTGCGAGGCAGCGGATGGCGCTGCGAACCTGTGGAGCGTTTGAAAATCCGTCGGTACGACCCCGTTTGGAAAGGGGTAATTAACCTTTATTTTTTATTTCAAGGAGACCGAAATATGTACGTTTATGATGAGTGTGCACGCTGCCATGAGCTTCTCCCGATCCAGATTTCAGAATTCGTCCAATAGCGTAGGGGAGGGGAGCGAAAACGCCCGTCATGCCGGTGTCCAGACGCCTGCGGGGCAGCGGACGATCGTGACAGCTGCAGGTGCAGCGCCGCGGCAGAACGCTGACGTGATCGCAGCCGATGCCATCGAAGGCCGTGCCGAGATGCCCGGCTGGCAGAATGCCTTCGTGCTTGGCCCGAATGTCCGCTTTACCCGCACGCCGGAGAGCGTCTTTAACCGGCGTATGCCGGTGGAGACGCCGAATATCCCGGACGAGGAGGCGCCCGCTGCCTCCGTACCGGCTGCCGCAGAGCCCGAGACGGCGGTTCGCCAGGATGCGCCGGCACCCCAGCCCGCCGCGAAGCCGGCCGAGCAACGCATGGCGCCGCCGCGCATGCCGTTTCTGCCGCAGCCGCCCGACGCCCGCGGTGCTCGCGCCTTGACTTACAAATTGCGGCTGGAGCTTGCCCGTAAACAGGCGGAAGAGGCTGCCGCAGCCGTGCGGGATCCATCTTCATCGACGTCTGCCGCGCCCGATGCGGAACCCGCAGCGCCGCAGACGATTGAGCCGCAACCTGCCGCGCAGCCGGAAGCTGAGACGCAGACTTCCATTCCCGCCTTTGCCGCCCATCTGCCGGATGAGCTGTTCTGGGAAGTGATGACGCTTGATCTGCCCGGCGATGCGGCTGAAGCTCTTACCGCCGAGGTGCGGAGCGCATTTTCCGTTTCCGCGCCCGCAGCTCCGGCGCCTGTAAACACCGTTCTGACAGCGCCTTCATCCGCAGTGGCTGTCGCTCCCGTCTCGCCCGCAGCCGCCCCGGTTGTCCTTTCGACCGAGCCACCTGTCGTCACCGTACCCGGTGGCTCCGCCATCCGGCTCTATCGGGAAATTGGCGTACGGCAGGCATTCATTCCAGCCGCCGGCGTGGCTGCCGAACAGGAGTTCGCGTCGCAGCCGATAGCGGAAGCTGCCATGGCTGTCGCGCCGCAGCAGCTTGCAGAGCAGATTCAGCCGGTCGAAAGGATCGTTGCCGAGCCGCGTTTTACGCCGCGAGCGCCTATCCCGTCTTCTCAGCCCATGTTCCGTGAAGCACCTGTCTTCGCCGATGGGGAATATGAGTATCCTTCGATTGACCTCCTGCAGGAAGCCCGCGTCCAGCAGACCACGACCATGACACCGGAAGCCCTGGAACAGAGCGCCGGTCTACTCGAAAGCGTGCTGGAGGATTTCGGCATCAAGGGTGAGATCATCGATGTCCGTCCTGGTCCTGTCGTCACGCTCTATGAATTCGAGCCCGCCCCTGGCGTCAAGTCCTCGCGTGTCATCGGTCTCTCTGACGATATCGCGCGCTCCATGTCGGCGCTCTCGGCTCGCGTTGCCGTCGTGCCCGGCCGCAATGTCATCGGCATCGAGCTGCCGAACCCGGTGCGCGAGACGGTTTACCTGCGCGAACTGATCGAGGCGCAGGATTACGCCGAGACACGCCAGAAGCTTGCCCTTTGCCTCGGCAAGACCATCGGCGGCGAACCGGTTATCGCCGAACTTGCGAAGATGCCGCACCTTCTGGTCGCTGGCACGACCGGTTCGGGCAAGTCCGTCGCCATCAACACCATGATCCTGTCGCTGCTCTACCGCCTGAAGCCGGAAGAATGCCGCCTGATCATGGTCGACCCGAAGATGCTCGAGCTCTCGGTCTATGACGGTATTCCGCATCTCCTGACGCCTGTCGTCACCGATCCGAAAAAGGCGGTGATGGCGTTAAAGTGGGCGGTGCGCGAAATGGAAGACCGCTACCGCAAGATGTCGCGTCTCGGCGTGCGCAATATTGATGGTTACAATGCCAGGGCCGCTGCTGCCCGTGCCAAGGGCGAGACGGTGTTCTGCAATGTGCAGACAGGCTTCGATCGCGCCACTGGCGAAGCGGTCTATGAACAGGAGGAAATGGACCTGACGGCGATGCCTTATATCGTTGTCATCGTCGATGAAATGGCCGACCTGATGATGGTCGCCGGCAAGGAGATCGAAGGTGCGATCCAGCGTCTGGCGCAGATGGCGCGCGCCGCCGGCATCCATCTCATCATGGCAACCCAGCGTCCCTCGGTCGATGTCATCACGGGCACTATCAAGGCCAATTTCCCGACCCGCATCTCCTTCCAGGTCACCTCGAAGATCGACAGCCGCACCATTCTTGGTGAGCAGGGGGCGGAGCATCTGCTCGGCCAGGGCGACATGCTGCACATGATGGGCGGTGGCCGCATCGCCCGTGTTCACGGCCCCTTCGTGTCCGACGAGGAAGTTGAAAAGGTCGTGGCGCATCTGAAGACGCAGGGTCGTCCGGAATATCTGGGCACGGTCACGGAAGATGCCGAGGAAGCGGAAGAAGAGGCGGAAGAGGATACGGCTGTCTTCGACAAGACCTCGATGGGCGACGACGACAGCGATGACCTCTATGAAAAGGCCGTCAAAATCGTGATGCGCGACAAGAAGTGCTCGACCTCCTATATCCAGCGCCGCCTTTCGGTGGGCTATAACCGCGCCGCCTCGCTGGTGGAGCGAATGGAGCAGGAAGGCATTGTCGGACCTGCCAACCATGTCGGCAAGCGCGCCATCATCGCCGGCGAGCGCGACTCTTACGATACGATAGGCTCCGACGACTGATCATCGCGTCACCAAATGAACGAAGGGAGATGTTGCAACAACATCTCCCTTTTTCTTTGTGTGGCGTTCGTTGCGAATGTCTGCGAAGCCGCTATTTCATTCCCGTTCCGGCGATGCCTGTCGTGATGTAGCGCTGCAGGAACAGGAACACGACCGTGACGGGTGCCAGGCTGAGGAAGGTCATGGCGAGGATATAGTGCCATTGCACCGAGAACTCGCCCTGAAAGGCGTTCAACCCCACCTGCAGCGTGAAATTCTCACGGCTGCTGAGAACGATTAGCGGCCAGAGGAAGTCGTTCCAGCGCCACAAAACCGAGAATATGGCGAGAACCGCGAGCGCCGGGGCCGTCAGCGGCAGGATGATGCGCCAGAAGATGCGGAATTCGCTGGCGGCATCCACACGCGCCGCCTCGATCAGCTCATCGGGAATGGTCAGCATATATTGTCGGAGCAGAAAGACGCCTGTCGGCGTTGCGACGGTGGGAATGATGACGCCCCAGAGATTATCGACGAGACCGACACCGACGATGACGAGATAGGCCGGCACCATCACGACGGTGAGCGGGATCATCAGGGTGGAGATGATCAGCACGAAGATCGCCTTTTCGCCGCGGAAACGGTATTTGGAGAGCGCAAAGGCTGCCATGGCGTTGACGATCAGCGTCAGGACCGTTGCGACGACGGTGACGAAGACCGAGTTCTTGAGGAAGGTCAGGAAGCTGAACTGTGTCAGCGGATCGGTGAAGTTCTCCGTCGCGATGGTCAGCTTCTGAACCGGCGTTATTTCCCGTGTATCGACGCTTGTTGGCGGGCCCGGATTGGCAGGGTCCACCATCTGGGCTTTGAGGCCGATGCGGCGGACCATGGCCATCTCACGCTCTGCGCCATCGACGGTGGCCTTCCACAGGCTGAGCGGCCTGTCGTAGCCCTGAACCTCCACTTGCACGGCAGCGCGCGGCAGGAGGCTTGGCGGAAACCTCGTGATCTCGGCTTCCGGTTTCAGCGATGACATTGCGGCCCAGACAACCGGGATGAGGACAGCGAGTGTGCCGCCGATGAGCCAGACCCAGGAGAGGATATCGGTGAGGCCGATCCGGCCGGGACGGCGGGTGCGCGTGAGGAAAGAGACGGCATTGGACATGGTCAGGACTCCATCTTTTTGCCAAGGCGCAGCTGCACGAGCGTCAGTGCGAGAAGCACAAGGCCCATCAAAACCGACGCGGCGGAGGCAAGGCCAAACAGCCTGAGATCGCTGCCGAAGGCCATCTGGTAGATATATTGCACCACAAACGTATTGGCCGTGCCTGGCCCGCCGCCATTCGTCAGAACCCAGGCTTCATCAAATATCTGCACCGAGCGGATCATCAACAGGATGAGCACGACGAGCAGGTTGGGGCCGAGAAGCGGCAGGGTGATGCGCAAAAGCGTGCGCCGGGGCGAGGCGGCATCGATGGCGGCGGCTTCGTAGAGATCCTTCGGGATGGCCTGAAGGCCGGCGAGCAGGATCAGCGTATAAAAGCCCATGTGGAACCAGACCGAAACGACCACCACGAAAAAGCGCGACCAGCCGACATCCAGCAGGAAGATTTCCGGCGGCACGCCCAGCATCTGGAAGAAGGCGTTGAGCAGGCCGTTGCGGTCCAGAAACCATTTCCAGATGAGGCCGATGACGACGGGCGACAGCAGGACGGGATAAAAGAACATGGCGCGGAAGAAACCGCGCGCGGCTATCGCCCTGTTGAGGATGAGGGCGGTTATGAGCGCGACCAGCAACGTGGCGATGACATTGAAACCGACAAACCAAAGCGTGTTCCAGATTGCCGTCCAGAACAGCGATTCCCGGCAGCTTCCCGGGTCCATATAGCTCTGGCAATCCAGCAGCTTGCCGAAATTCTCCAAACCGACAAAGGGGCGGTCGGTGATCAAAAGTTCGGTGCCGCCGGTGAAGGCATAACCGACCGCAATCGCAATCGGCAGGAAGGTGAAGATGCCAAAAAGAACGAGGTTCGGCATCAGGAAGATATAGGGCATGCGCCTTTTGCCGATCAGCCGCTCGATGAAGTTGAGCGGCACTTCGGCAATCGCCATCACGGCGTCGAGCGCACGGTCGGACAGTCTCGCAAGCGTCGGATTGGCCATGCTACCCCCTCCCTTCGCCCGCAAGGCGCGGCAGCGCCAGTTCGGTGGCGGGATCGAAGACATGGACCTTCTCACGTGCCGGCATGATTTTGAGCACCGCGCCGGAGGCGGGCGCGAAATGGCCGGGCTGATGCACGATGATCTGGTCCTTCTCACCCTTGATATTGCCGTAGAGATAGGTCTCGGTGCCGAGGCTTTCGTGGTATTGCACCTCGAAGGGCAGGCCGGCATCCGCGATGGTGAAATGCGAGGGTCGGATGCCCGCCAGAACCGCCTGTCCGGGGCTGACGGTTGCCGGATCGACGAGGCAGGGGAGCGACACGCCATAGCCGGCATCGATGGAAATGGTGCCGTCGTCGCGCTTGATGATGGTGCCTTTCAGCATGTTCATGCGCGGCGAACCGAGGAAACCGGCAACGAAGAGGTTGCGCGGATTGTCGAAAAGCTCGAGCGGGCTGCCCACCTGTTCGATGCGCCCGGCGCGCAGCACCACGATCTTGTCGGCCATGGTCATGGCTTCCACCTGATCGTGGGTGACATAGATCATCGTCGTCTTGATATCGCGATGCAGCCGGGTGATTTCGGCGCGTGTCTGCACGCGCAGTGCGGCATCGAGGTTCGATAGCGGCTCGTCGAAGAGGAAGATGTCAGGCTCGCGCACGATGGCACGGCCGATGGCGACGCGCTGGCGCTGGCCGCCGGAAAGCTGTTTCGGCTTGCGGTCGAGATAGGGTTCGATGGCGAGCATACGCGCCGCCTCGTTGATGCGGTTTTCGATTTCCGACCGCTTGAAGCGCAGGTTTTCCAGGCCGAAGGCGAGGTTCTTGCGCACGCTCATATGCGGATAAAGCGCGTAGGACTGGAAGACCATGGCGATCTTGCGTTCTGCCGGCGACAGTGCGCTGACATCGCGATTTCCGATGGCGATGCTGCCTGATGTGACGTCCTCAAGACCGGCGATGATGCGCAGCAGCGTCGATTTTCCGCAGCCCGACGGGCCGACGAAAACGACGAATTCGCCGTTTTCGATCTGGAGATCGATATCATGCAGCACATGTACGGCGCCGAACGCCTTGTTGAGGTTTTCGAGTTTCAGACTTCCCATCACCTGCTCCCTTCAACCGAGCTCGCCGTCGCGACGATCTCGTGGTCGTTCCAACCCTCGGGCAAGGGCATTGCTCTTTTGATGGCGACATCGTCAGCCGAAAAACCGTGAACGCCCTTAAGGTAGATCGCGGGCATGCCGCCCGGATAATCCTCCATACCGACGATCCGGCCATGTGCGTCCTGGGTCCAGGCATTGGCGCGGCCGGCCGCATCGGCGCTTGGCGCTATATCGGCATTGGTGGGACGCAGGTCATATTGCAGGCCGGTGCCGAGCTTGCCGGGCTCCTGCGCCAGCGTGATGCGCGCAAGCCTGACATTGTGAATGCCGGCTGCCGAGGTGGAGACGAGGTTGATCGCTCCCTCCATCGAACCGCTCAAATCTTCGATAACAAGATTGTCCACCCTGCCTGCCTGCCGTTCGGGGCGGCGGTCAACGACAGTGACTGTCACTGCTTCGCCAGAACCCCAGAAACCACCCGGCGTCTCATGGCACTCGGCCTCGATGCGTGAAAAGCGGATGTTGCGCATGGCGCCGCCATCACGGGAGAAAAGACCCATGCCGCGATTTGACTGCACCACCTTGCAATCTTCGAACACCACATTAGTGAAATCGCCGAAGGATTCGGTGCCGAGCTTCAGCGCGCAGCTCATGCTGGAAACGGTGCAGCGGCGAACCGCAATATTGGCGCACACGCCCACTGCCTTGCCATCCGGCCCGGCACTGGTCTTGAGGCAGATGCCGTCATCCGCAGTCGAGATGAAGCAATCCTCGATCAGCGCGCGGCGGCAGGCATCCAGCACGATGCCATCCGTATTGGGCAGGCGGCGGTCGTTTTCGATGCGCAAATTGCGGAAATGAAGGTCCTCGCAATTGACCATATGCAGCGTCCACATGGGGGAGCCACTGACGTGCAGGTTTTCGAGGCGCACATTACGGCAGGCTTCCAGCACCATCACGCGCGGGCGTTTTTTTGCCGGGATATAGGTTCCCATGGCCGTGTCATCGCCAATGATGAAGTTTTCACCGCCGGCCTCGATACGGCCCGGACCCGTGACGGCGATGTTGCTTGCGCCTCTTGCAATGATCATGCCGCGATCAGAGTCTTCGGCAATCACAGAAACGCGGGTGAGGGCGTAAGCCTCGTAATCGGAAACGGGGGCGAGTACCGCGTCTTGTGCAAGGTGCAGTTCCACGCCGCTTTTGAGCTGGAGACCGGCGCTGACATGTCGTCCGGCCGAGAGAGAAACGCGGCCGCCGCCTGCTGATGACGCGGCATCGATAGCCTGCTGGATGGTCGCCGTGGCATCGAGGCCACTGGCCGCAACTGTGATGTCCTGATTGATGTTCATGATGCTCACGATGCCTTTGGCCTTTTCAGAAAAACGTCGATCAGAAGCAGCATCGTCAGTGCCTGCCCGTAGGGCGTGGGCAGGTTGGGGATGCGGCGGTAGAAATCGAGATCGTGGCCCATTGGCGTGCCGTCAGAGACGCCGTGAACGACGCCTTCCTCATCGATATTGCCGAGCACCGCTTTCAGCGCACGTTCCGCATGCGGACGGTTCTCGTCGCCGAGAATGCCGGCCTCGATGCCGCGCAGAATGCCATAGGCGATGCCAGCCGTTGCCGATGTCTCGACCGGCGAGGTCGGGTCATCCAGCAGCGTATGGAACATGCCGTCTTCACGTTGATATGTTCTCAGCGACCGCACCTGGCTCGAAAGCACATTGGCGAGGAAGCGTTTGTCCTTTCCAGAGAGTGTCGGTACTAGTTCGAAAAGCTCGGGAATGGCGACGGTGATCCATGAATTGCCGCGCGCCCAGAAAGCGTCCGCGAAATTGTGGCGACCGTTGAAGGTCCAGCCGTGATACCAGAGCCCTGTGACGGGGTCGGAGAGATAGCGCGCATGGATCATGAACTGGTAGACGGCCTCGTCGATCCAGTCCTGCCGTTTGCAGACAACGCCGGCGCGGGCGAGGAACAGACAGGCCATGAACAGCGTGTCGTCCCAGAGCTCCCCCTCATTCAGCCGTTCCTTCACGACATGCTGAAAACCGCCATCTTCGGTTTTTGGCAATTCATGCACCAGCCAGTCGGCCCAGTCCTCAACTAGCGCGCGGAAATCCGGCCGGTCGACATGTTCTGTCAGGATGACGAGTGGCAGCATCGGCGCGGAACTGTTGATCTGGCGCGGCGGCAGGCCACGGTCGATCTGCCACCCGTACCATGTCACGAGGTCATGCAATGCCTTCTGGTCATTGGCGGCGAGCGCCCGGCGTAGGAAACCATAGAGGCCAACACCCACCTCCCAATCCCATTCATCGAACTGGATCTTGCCATCGGAACTGCCGCTGACCAGACCTTCCTGAATGCCTTTGAGGCGGCTGAAGGCGGCGGCGACATTGTCGATGGTCGTCCTGAGAGTGTCTTTTTCCATGCTTGGCTGGTTCATCTGTCAATTCCGCTTAGGAGTAGAAGGGTTTTGCAGCGCTGCCCGAAGCTGGGTCGGCGCTGTCGAAGGTAATATTTGGTTGCGGCTGGTCATGGTCGAAGGCCATGGCCTGTCCGCCGATGGTGAAGGCGCCGTCCCAGTTGAGCGTAAGTTCTGGCCCGCCGGGTGGCGTCACTGCGAGCAGCCGGCTTTCGGCATCGAAGGTGACCCGTGTGGCGAGAATTTTCTCACGGAATCCGGCGAAGGCTTGCGCGTCGCCGCAGCCAATAACGCCGATCCAGCCGGCAAGGCGACCGGGTGATCTGATTTCACGGTTGGCGGTGGCGCCTGCGGTGATGAGTTCAAGTCCGTTCGTCGCGTAAAGGGCGGCAAAGCCTCGGCCGGAACGGGTGATGAGCCAGTTGCCTTCAATCAGCACTTCATCCAGTCCGTCTCGGCCGAGATAGGCGTGGGTCCAGTTATTGCGGTGATCTTCGGTATCGAAGATCAGCATCGCCAGATCGCGGTGGTGTGCTACGCGCGGCAGGATGCCGCTTCCCGCCCAATAGGACGGGCGCTGGCTGCCCCACGGATCGTCTTCACCAGGGTGATTGACCCAGAGCCGCGCCATCGGGTGGCCAGCAAGCTTGATATCAGTGACGTGCTGCTGGTGGCCCTTGCGGCCGGTCTTGTGATCGACAACGGCGGACAGCTGGGCGGCCTCGTTCTTGAACAGTACGAGCTTGCCGGGCTCCAGCCCCTGCGCATAACGCGCTTCGACCACACGGCCGCTTTGCAGCTGGGAGAAGGCAGCAAGATGCGCCGGCGGCAGGTAGTTTCCGCAGCAGAACATCGGCAGCGAGGCGACGCCGTTGTTGAGCCAGCCCTTGCCGAACGCAACCTGCGCAAAAGGCGCCAGTTCTGTCAGCGGCCCGGCGCGCAGCTCCTTGTCATAAGCCCGCCCCTGCGAACCGGAGGGAACGCCGCCCAGTGTGTGCAACGCGATCATTTCGAAAATGAGATCGAGCTGGTGGCGGGCGCGGGCGGCAAGTTCCGGCCCCGCCCAATGTTCGATGGCAAGAAGGCCGATAAAATCCACCGGGTAGTAGGCTGCCGAATTCCACTCGGCCAACCCATGCGCCTCGACGCTGTCGAACCAGCGCGCCAGCCGCTCAGCTGCCAGCGCGGCCTGCTGGCGCCCGCTACGGCCGGACGCGGTGAAGGTGGCGTCCGGCAGATAGTCGCCGGCCAGCAACTGGCTGGTGTGGAAGCAAAGGACGTGGTTTTCACTCCAGAACCACATGACGTCATTGCCCGGCTCGTCCACCCAGTAACGATAACCAAGGATCGAAGCATCGATTTGTGCCCGCATATCTGCAGGCAACCGGTCCCCATGAGCACGCACCAGCCACAGCAGCGGGATCATGATGAAATCCGAGCAGTCTTCGCGCCTGTCTATGGAGTGCAGCGTTGCATCGATGATGCCGCCGATCGTCTCGATGTCATCGCTGCCGGTGGCGACCATGGCAAGCGCGCGGCCGATGCGCCAGGCGCCGAAACGGGCGCTGAAGGAAAGCGCCGCCTTCTTCCGTTCATTGATGTCGTTAGAGGATGCTTCCGGCGCGATATCACGCATGAAGGCGGCGTCGATGACGCGGGTGACAGTGCCGGAACCCGATCCGAGGGTGATCCTGACGCCGTGATACCCGTCGGCAATGCCTATTGTTTCGGGGATCGTCAGTGAGGATTGCCCGGCTTTCAGCACCGTATCCACTTCCGCAAGCGCGGCGCGCTCATGGCCATGGCTTTTGACGGCGATGTGCACCGGCAGATCGCTTGCCGGCGCTGCGCCAAAGACGAGTTCGAGGGCGCTGCCAGAAAACACGTCGCGGGCAGGGTGCACGTCACGTACCAGCGCGGCCAGGCGCTTCGTCTCTTCCCGGTCGAGCGGCACCGGCAACACGACGGTGAGCGGCGCGGGATCAATAACCTCAAGTTCGAAGAACCAGATGATGTCTCGCTCCGCCAGATCCTCGCAGAGTAGCAGGACCTCGTTGTCACCGGCCGCCAGATCGAGCGCGATGTCACGGCTGCTTTCGACATTGCGGATAAAGGGTTCGAAACGGACCTGCTCGATGCCGCCTACCCAGATGCGAACGCCGCCACAGGTTCGCAGCCGGAAATGCGCTTTCCGTGCAGTCTCGCTGCGAAATGTGCCCTTCAGCCAGCGCTGCACATGGGTCGGAACATGCCAGAAGCCGGTGAATTCGACGCGGCGATTGGAACCGGGCAGGTTGAGGTGGGAGACTGGCCAGCCGGTATCGGGGGCTATGCTGCGGCCGATCATGGTCTGCTGGAAGGCCTTGCGGCAGGGAAGGTCGCCGACATCGACAAAACCGTTGATGAAGCGGTAGTTGACCCGATCTTCCGCCGGTGCCGGCGTGCCCGGAAACGATGTTTCGACAAGATCCGACACCATCCAGGCGGTCACCGTTTCGCCGTCCGTGACGGTGTATGTGGGCTGCGACGCGTTTGCCGCAAATGGTCCATCCGTCATAATGGATCGCCTCCCGTCGATCGATAATGAAATTATTTTCACAAACCTGTATTCGCTTTTCCGCTTCGATTTGTGCGATTTCGCCAAGACAAACAGCTTGACGTTTATTCTGTCAAGCCGCAAAACATCATAAATCGAACCAAGCAGAGGAGCTTTCGTTCGATTTATGAAAATCTTTTCATTGGGAGGATGAGCATGATGAAATTGTTTTCGGGTGTCAGCGCCCTGGTATTTGCCTCCGTTGCCGGTCTTTCTGCCGCGCAGGCCGAGACCCGCACGATCACGTTTCTTTTTACCGATGACGATCAGGGTTATGTGCAGCGCATGGCAGCGCTCAGCAAGGAGTTCGAGACGGCCAATCCCGGCGTGAAGATCAATTTCGTATCGTCGGGTTATGATGCCGTTTCCAAGCAGCTGCCGGTGCAGCTGGCGGTGGGCGAGGGTCCCGATATTGCCAAGATCACCGACTGGCAGCTCGCGCCCTATTATCTCGACATGCGGCCCTACATGAAGGATGCGGACGCCTTCGCGAAACTGCATGGTGTAAGCCTCGACCAGCTTCGCCTGCCCAATGTCAACGATCCGAAGTCGATCAATGGCTACATGGCGTCGCAGACGCTAAACCTGCCCTTCGTCAACAAGACGCTGTTCGAGCAGGCCGGCGAACCCTTGCCCGGCCCGACCGCCAAATTCAGCGAGATCGTCGAGGCATCCGCCCGTGTTGCCAAGGCGACGGGCGTGCAAATCCCCTTCACCATGGACCGGTCCGGCCACCGTTTCTCTGGCGGCGCCTTCTCTTACGGCTCCACCTATGTAAAGGACGGCAAGTTCAGTTTCCCCGACGATGCGGCGAAAAAATACATCGCCGATCTCTTCTCATGGACGCAAAACGGCAGCTTCCCCAAGGAAATGTGGGGTGCGGCGGGCGGTTCGCAGTACAAGAACATGGGTGATGAGTTCGTCAACGGCAATGTCGTGACGTATCTCGCCGGCAATTGGATGGTCAATCCGTTCCAGAACAAGATCGGCGACACCTTCGAATGGACCGCGATCAATGCTCCCTGCGGTGATGCGGGATGCTACGCGATGCCTGGTGGCACCGCGATCGTTGGCTTTAAACGCACCAAATACCCTGAAGATGTGGCGCATTTCATCGAATTCCTGGGCTCGGAGAAGGTGCAGCGGGAAATTGCTGAAAACTACGTCATTCTGACGGGTGCGGAGATCGCCAATCCGCAATACAAGCTGAAGAGCGAAAACGCCAAGGCGGCGATGCAGGTCTTCCTCGATAACAAAAAGAACGTGCCGCAGGCCGCGCGTGATTTCGAACGCGCCAAGGGTGGCAGCGCCATGTATCAACAGATCGTGCAGCGCATGAGCCAGCTTATCGTCGGTGAGTTGACGCTCGATCAGACCTACAAGGTTCTGGAAGATGACATCGCCAAGATCAACGAGGCTGTCGCGGTCAAGAAATAAGAGCGCCGCTTCGAGATAAAAAGTCGATCTGCCCGGGGCGACGCGTCGGGCAAATCGCGCCTTCATCTGCCGGCCGCTCTTTCACATGCGATCTATCTTAATCAGCATGCCGAAAAAAAACTGCCATATGCCCGGCTTAAAGCTGACGGCGCGCCGAGGCTTTGCGCGCTCCCCTTTCGTCACGCGTCAAATCACAGGATTCATCATGCCCAAATTGAAGATGTCGTCCATTCCCTCCGCACGCTCGGCACTGCTTGCCTCCGTTGCATTGCTGGTGCTCGTTTCGAGCGCCGAAGCATTCGATAGCAAGGCACCGGCTGGTCAGGGCTATGCCATCGCCGTGACGGAGCCGACTGCGGCCTACCCGCTGCCGCTTGCCGATAATTATCGCAACCAGACGGGCAAGAATGAGAAGGGCGAAAATGTCCGTGCCTATGACGACCATGACAATCCCGTCATCAAAATCCTCTCAGGCTTCAACCGGATCTGGACGCTTGGCGATGAGAAATGGGCCGCTGGTGGCGCCAACGGCGATGGTCCGACGGATTTTAGCCGTGCGAAGGCCGTTAATCCCGCGATCTGGCAGGAAAACATGCGCTATGTGCTGTCTGTGACCGGGGAAAACCGCACGACCGCCGCCGCTTTCAATGCCTACATGAATGATCGGCGCTCGCAGAGCTACAGCGTGATCAACGGCATGGGACCGCTTGCCGATTGGTATCGTGAGGGGTCGGGTGCGACCACCACGATCAACCATACACTTGCAGACTTCGATCCGAACGAGGTGATTACCCGCAAGGAGGAGGACAAGGGTACGGAAGCCGGAACGGCCGAATCCGAGTTAAAGAGCGTCGTGGCCTTGATGAAGGCGATCCGCGGACCGGAAGCCACGACATCGCCCGCGAAATACTTTTATTCCTCGCCGCGCCCGTGGCGGATGAACGATAAGGGTGAGGTTGTCGACAAGGGGACCGAGACCATCGGCGATCGTACCTTCGAAGGCTACGAATCCAGTGCCGGCATTGTTGTCCCGGCGCTGAAATATGCGCGCGAAAATCGCGGCCGTGGCAAGGATGGCGGTTTTCCAAGCGGCCACACCAATGCCGCCTATCTTGCCGCGATTGCCTATGCTTATGCCGTGCCGGAGCGTTTTTCCGAGTTGCTGACGGCGGCTTCGCAACTGGGCGAAAGCCGTATCGTTGCCGGCATGCATTCCCCCGTCGATGTGATCGGTGGCCGCATAACGGCAACTGCGATCGCCGCTGCCGTCTTGCAGGATCCAAAGAACGCAGAGGTCAAAAAGGCGGCGCATTACGACCTGCAGGCCTATTTCGTAAAACGCCTGCCGCAGGGCCAGTCTCTGATCCAGTTCGCCCATAGCGAGGGTCTGGAAAGCGACCCCTATGCCGATGCGGCGAAAAACCAGGCCGATTATCGCCGGCGCATGACCTACTCCTTCAGTCGCAACACGGCTTGGGGCCATGCACCCATGGTGGTGCCGAAGGGCGCCGAGGTTCTGCTCGAAACACGCCTGCCTTATCTTAATGCCGCACAACGTCGCGCCGTGCTGTTTTCCACCGGCATCGAGGCGGGTTATCCGCTGCTCGATGACAGCAACGGCTGGGGCCGCATCAATCTGGTGGCCGCTGCCGGTGGTTATGGTGCCTTTGACGGCGATGTCGAAGTGACGATGGACGCTGCGGCCGGTGGCTTCAATGCGCAAGACCGCTGGACGAATGATATTGCCGGGGCAGGGCGTCTCGTCAAATCCGGCAGTGGGGCGCTCACGCTCAGTGGCAACAATAGCTATGGCGGCGGCACGATTGTCAGGGACGGAACATTGGTTGCGTCTTCCGCCGATGCGCTTGGAACCGGTAATGTGCTGGTCGCGGGCGGCACGCTCTCGCTTGCGGCGGGCAGGGATGTCGTGATCGGCGGTGATTATACGCAGTCGGGCGGCACGCTGGCGGTCGACCCGCAGAAGACTGCGCTTCGGATCAAGGGCAATGCGATGCTAGATGGCGCGACGCTGAAGCTCGCTTTCGATGGCGGCGCGCCAGCCGCCGGCACGCGGCTCGACGTGATCTCTGCCAACGGCCTGACCGGGACATTCGCCACGATAGATGCGGGCAATGTGAGGGTGCGGCCGGTCTATACCGGTTCGGCACTGTCGGTGGTGGTGGAATAGGCCGATGCAAGGGGCCTGCCGGGCGCGGTTTAAGCCGCCGCGCCCAGAGGTTGGTTCAAGAATCCTGCCGCCGCATCAGCAGGAAGATGACCGGTGCGGCGAGCACCGAAACGATGGCGGCAATGATGAAGGAGGCTTGATAGCCGAATTTCTCGGCAATCGCGCCTGCGCCCAGCCCGCCAATCATGCCGACAACGCCATCCATGCACTGGAACAGGGTGAAATCGACCCCGGCCTGCCGGGGGTCGGACCAGCCCATGAAGCAGGCGTAAAGCGCGACGAAGCCGATGGACATGATGCCCGACGAGCTAGCCACCGCAACCGCCATGACGACCCATTGCGAAATATCGCGATGAACGCTGAAATAGGCGAAAAGGCACAACAGCGCAGTCTGCACGAAGATGGCGATGAGCAGGATTCGTGACGCCCCGTAGAGGCGTACCAGCGTTCCGCCGAGCAGCGCGCCGGCGAAACCGACGATCATGCTGCCCACGCCATTCAGTGCGCCGATGGTGGCGAGATCGAAACCGTAATCGACCAGGAACGGGCCGAGCATTGCCAGACCCCATTTCTGCGCCGCGACATAAACGGCCGCTACGAGAAGGCCGGTGCGGACTTCCCGTCGCTTGAGCGCGTTTTTGATCGATGGCAGGTGGTCCCGTGTTTGCGGGACCGTTCTTGCCGCCGGGCCGAGCAGGAAGGGGAGCGCGAGCAGGATGACCAGCCCGGCCATGACCAGCGTGGCGCTCGTCCAGCCGGCGCGGTCCACCAGCACCAGAAACAGGCCGGCGCCGATAGCGGAGCCGAGATAGGAGCCGCCTACCTGTGCGGCGTTGCCCCATCCATGATGCTCTTCCGCCAGCGTTTCGACCGCATAGCCGTCGCAGGCGATGTCGACTGTCGCCGTCACCAGCGCGATTACCGACAGGATGGCGATTGCGACGGAAACCGGCGACGGGCCGGTGAAAGCAAGAACAGCGAGGCCGCAGGCGCAGGCGGCGATGCCCGTGCCGACGATCACCCGCGACCGGTTCCTGCCAACGGGCGGCAGCCGGTAACGCTCCACATGCGGCGACCAGAGGAATTTCAGCGCCCAGGGCAGAACGACGAGATAAAGAAGGCCGATCTGGTCCAGCGGCAGTCCGGCGGTTCTGAGCACCGCCGGCAGGCCGAGAAAGGTCAGCCCGCCAATCACGCTCTGGCCGACATAAAGCCCGCCGACCGCCACGAAGACGGCGGCCGGCGACGGCTTGGTTGTGGCAGGGTTCTGCTGCAGCATCAGAAGCGATACCGGATGCTGCCGACGACCTTGCGGCCTTCGTCATAATAGCAGAAGCCTGTGGTGCAGACCTGTTTCACCTCGTCGAGAAGGTTGGTGGCGTTGATCTGCAATTTCACGCCTTCCAGCGAGGGCAGGGCCTTGCCGAGATCGTAGCGCAGCGAGGCGTCGACGAAGGTGCGGGCCTCATTGTCAAGAATGGGGGTGTGCTGGTTGTCGCCGAAGCTCGATCCGACGTAACGAACGCCCGCGCCGATGCCGAGGCCTTCGAGCGCACCGCTCTGGAACTCGTAATCGGCCCACAGCGAGAAGGTGTGATAGGGCGAGGAATTGAGCTGCTTGCCCACCGTTTCCGACGTCAGTTTGGTAATTTCAACGTCGTTATAGGAATAGGAGCCGATGAGGCTCCAGCCATTGTCGAGCGAGGCCGTGGCTTCGAGTTCCACGCCGCGCGAGCGCAGGTCGAGCTGGCGCAGCAGGTTGATGCCGGACGAGGTCTCATAGACCGTCGCATTGTCCTGATCGAGATTGAAGAAGGCGGCGCTCAGCAGGGCGTTATATTGCGGCAGGGCATATTTCACGCCGAGCTCATATTGCTTGCCGAGCGTCGGCTGCGCCTGTCCCGTTACCGTTCCCGTGGTGATGATGACGCCCGGATTGGCGACGAAGGAGGTGCCGTAGCTGATATAGGGCATCACGCCGCTGTCAAAGACATAACCGAGGCTGGCGCGGCCGGTCGTCTTGGTTTCATCGCCATCATAGATGGGAGCCGCTGCGTCTCCGACGGTCTGGGTCTGATATTCGGTGTCCAGCCAGTCGTGACGAATGCCGGTCGTCAGGCGCCAGCGGTCGATTTCGACCTGATCCTGCGCATAGATGCCGAGCGTGTTCATCCTCTGCTTCAGTATCAGCGACACATCAGGCACATAGGTGAAGGTGTCGGTGAAGGGGCTGGCGCCGCTGCCCTGTTTTGAGGTGTAGGACATGTGGCTGAAGTCGATACCGGTCAGCAGCGTATGTTTCGCCTGGCCTGTGTCGAATTCTGTCTTCAAGTAATTGTCGGCGGAGACGCCTTCATTGTCCTCGATGGTGATGCCGGGATAGTTGGCGAAGACCCATTGCTGGTCGGCCGAAAGGGCCGAATAACGCGCCTTGCTGTAGAAGGTGACGTTGTCGTTGATTTCATGCTCGAACTCATAGCCGATACGCCATTGTTTCTGCTCGAAATCATTAAAACGGGAATCGCCGCCATAAACCCGCGTCGCGCCGATCGACTTGCCGTCGCTGCCGTAATTGTTGATGTATCCCCAGGTGCCGCCGGTGGTGCTGTCCATATATTCGCCGAGCAACGTCAGCTTGGTGCCGGCATCCGGCTGGAAGGTGAAGGCCGGCGCGATGAACAGCCGGTCGTCCTTGATGGCGCTGATCTCGTTGCGGCCGTCGCGGGCCACCCCGGTCAGGCGGTAAAGCATGGTCTTGTCGTCATCGACGGCGCCGGAAAGATCGAAAGCGCCCTGCACGCGGCCGAAGGAGCCATATTGCAGCTCCACCTCGCGCAGCGTCTCTTCGGTCGGGCGTTTCGAGATGATATCGACAATGCCGCCGGAGCTGCTTGCACCATAGATGGAGGCGGCGGGACCGCGCAGGATGGAAACAGCTTCCACGCCATAGGGCTCGAGCCGGGCACTGCCGTTCTGGCTGCTGACCTGCCGCAGGCCGTCGCGGAAGATGCCGGTGGTGCTGAGATCGGTGCCGCGCACCTTGAAGGCGTCGAAACGCGGCTCCGCGCCATATTGGCCGATGCGCGCGCCGGGCGTGTAGTTCAGCGCTTCCGAGAGGTTCTGCGGCTTCAGGTCGTCAAGCTGCTTGCGGCTGACGGTGGTGATCGACTGGGCGGTTTCGGCAACCGGCGTATCGGTCTTGGTGGCGGTGCGGCCGGATTTGCCGACATAGCCATCGCTCTCGATGATGCCCCTGGCGCCTTCAAGGCCGGTGCCCTGCACGGTGATCGGCGCAAGCAGGGTGCTGCCGGCGGCAGCCGAACCGCCGCTTTCGGCGGTCTGGCTGGCGGGATCGAAAATGCGGACGGTATTGCCGCCGGCCAATGCATAGTTCAGTCCCGATCCGGCCAGAAGCCCGCTGACTGCCGCCGATACGCTGAGCGTGCCCTTGACGCCGACCGTGCTGCGACCCCTGGTGATCGCGGAGGGGTAGACCATGCGCTGATTGGCCTGGCGGCCGAAGCTGAGAATGGCGTTTTCCAGCGGCCCTGCGGGAATGGAGACGGTGACGGTGGCGGGTGCGCCGCTTGCGGCGGGCGGTGTCTGCGCGCTGGCGGTCGTGGCGCCCGGACCAGCCGAGACGATGCCCCCGATAATCGCCGTCGTCGTCAGCCAGAACCAGCCGCGTGCCTGCTTACCCAAATTCATGTCATTCCCTCTCACTCGTGATCTCATGCCCCCCGCTGAAACGGGTCCTGATTGCATAGAGTGAAAAGGCGGACCGACTCCTGACGTCGGATCTGCGAAAAAAGCTATTTTATCGCGAGCGGACGAAAACCAGCATTCCGGAAAGCCGCGATACCGAAACGGGAAGGCTCTCTTCGAGAATGGTGAGGGCCTGATCTGTGTCCTTGAGATCGAAGATGCCGGAGACGTGCTGCCTCGCCGCCGCCTCATCGAGGATGACGATGCGGCCCCGGCGATATTGCGAGAGAATATCGAGAACCTCGCGTAGCGGCTGGCCGGAGAAGACGAGCTTGCCTTCGCGCCAGGCCATGCTTTTGGCGACATCCTTGCGGGCGCGCATCAGCCGGCCGTCGCCGCCAAGGGTCACGGCCTCTCCGGGCGTGAGTACGGCGATCTCGGCGCCTGTGGTCACCTCCACCCGGCCTTCCTCCACCTGCACCTCCTGCGGCAGCGCGCCATTGCCGGTGCGCACCGAATAATGGGTGCCGAGCGCTTTTGCCGTCAGCGCTCCATCCTCGACGATGAAGGGCCGCTCCGGGTTTTTGGCGACATCGAAATAGGCTTCGCCGCGAAGAAGGGTGATGCGCCGTTCCTTTTGCGAATAATGAACCGAAATCGCGGTATCGGTGTTCAGGCTGATGCGGCTGCCGTCTTCGAGCGAAAGCAGGCGTGTTTCGCCGATTTCGGTGTAAAAATCCGCCTGCCAGCGGTCCTTCAATCCGCTTTTCTCCGCAACCAGCGCTGCAAGCCCGATGAGGCAGAGACCGGCAACACCCGCCAGCATTGCCCGGCGAGGTCCGCGCCGTTTTCGCTGTTCAACCGGCGCAAGCTCTATATCGCCAAGCTCGCCCCAGAGGCTCTGCATGTCCTCATAGGCGCTGGCATGGGCGGCGTCGGCCCGCAGCCAGACATGAAACGCCTCGCGCTCCGCCTCCGTCGCATCTGCCGATTGCATGCGCGCCACCCAAAGCGCGGCCTCTTCGGCCAGACCGTCATCGGTCAAGCCTTTATCCTTCAGACCGTCCGGGCGCTTGTTCATGTCCTGATCTGCCGTTCGTTGCGTGCTGAGATGTGTCCCCTCTCCCGTATAGAGTGAAAAAGGATGCGAACACCTGATGACGGTCTACATTTTTATTTGCGCGCGGACCTGACGGCAGTGCAGCAGCGCCTTGATGATGTGTTTTTCCACCATATTGCGGGAAATGCCGAGACGGGCGGCGATTTCGCCGTTGGAGTGGCCATGCAGGCGGCTGAGCACGAAGACCTGCTGGCAACGCTTGGGCAGGGCCTCGATGGCCCGTGCCATTAAAATAAGGTGCTGCCGCCCGGCGACGATCCGCTCCTGCCCCGGCTCTTCGCAGGCAACGGCAAAACCCGCTTCGTAGGGTGCGAATAATGGCCGCTCTCGCGACTGGCGAATGGCTGTCAGGCGGGCGACGGACCGGGCGATCTGGAAGAGATAGGCCTGTGGATTGTCGATCAGCGTGGCATGAGAAACCTCCAGCGCCCGCAGCACGGTTTCCTGCATGGCGTCGGCAGCGTCTTCCCGGTTCTGCAGGCGCCGGCGGAAAAACCGCATCAGGCGGCTTTCCTCGTCGGCATCGAGAACCTGTAACAGAGCTTTGCTCATCAATCGACCCGGTGGCGTACTGGCTTGACGCATGAAGCAACAGGATATGCTGCGTCATGTCATAAACATGATAGTTGCAATCATATTTATCGCCCTTGGATGCAAGCTGCCAACCAGTAAAAAACCGGGGGCGAAATCAGGCTCACGTTTCCGTTATGATTGTTGCGGGATTACATCAGGCCGCTTGGGCTGAGTTACAGGAAATAGCGCACCCCGAGCGGCAGCAGCGCCGCACCTATGGCGGATGGATCGCCCTTTGTTTCGCTGAGAACCAGCTTGGCCTCCTTCGGTCCGACGCCATAACGGTGTTCGCGCTGGGAAGGCATGTGCGTGCGCTCGATCATCATCTGGCCAAGTGCGCGCGGCAATTGTCCACCGAAGACGATGGCCTGCGGATCGAGAACCGCGATCAGGCTCGCTACTAGCCTGTCCACCTGCGGCATGGTCTCGTTCAGCCATTCCTCAACGCCCGGCCATGTGGGGTCGAACTGCTGATACAGCGGTTCGATCGAGTGAATGTCGACACCGTTTTTCTGCAGGGTGGCGATCAGATATTGCAGGGCCGGCCGTTTGGGCGATTCATCCGGGCTGTATATGCCGCTGAATTCGCCGGCATTGCCATGGAAGCCGTGGAACGGTTGCCCGCCGAGGATCAAGCCGCCGCCGAAGCCGTAATTGAAGGACAGATAGGCGAAGGTCTGACACCAGGAGCCGACACCTCGAAGGCTTTCGCCGATCGCGCCCGTGGTGGCGTTGTTCTCCAGCCAGACAGGCAGTTGGAACCGTTTCTCAAGGATAGGCTTCAGGTCCATCAGCGACCAGTCGCGAAGAGGTTCAGGCGCGTTGAAGGCGCGGTCCTCCGACACGAAAAAGCCGGACATGGAAAAACCGAGACCAAGCAGTCGCTCGCGCGGAATGCCATGTTCCGCCAGCAGCCGTTCGAGCGCCAACGACAAGGCCGCGAGCGTCTCTTCCCGGTCCTCCGGAAGCATCTTCAGCTTTTCCTCGACAATGACATCGCAACGGAAATCGGCGATGCAGATCACCAGGGAGTCGGTGTTGATGGAAATGCCAAGAGAGTAAGCCGCTTCCGGCACGAGTTCGATGGTCGGGCTCGGCTGGCCGCGTGTGCCCTTGATCGGTGCGCCGGTACGCAGAAGCCCACGCTCCAGCAGGCCCTCGATCAGGCGGTGCACGGATTGCTGGGTCAGGTTCGTGTGGCCGGTGATCGACGCGCGGGCAATGGGCCCCTGGCGGCGCACGATATCCAGAATGAGACGCTCGTTTTCGCTGGCAAGCGGCTGGCGGTCGAAACTCTGGGGCTGGGTCTGATCCATGGTCATCGCTCTGGATAATGGCTGTGCGGGGCGGCTGCAATGCGGACCACCGTGGCTGACATAACTTTTCATGGATCCTGTTATAAATAATACACTATGAGTGTATTAAATCCAGACGCTCAACAACCGGTTCGCAGGAGCCGCCTCGGCCGCGGCACTGGGAAAGTCTGACACCGGCAACCCCGGTAAACACAACGTCTGAAAGTGAAAATCATGCATCAAACCCTTGCCGCCTCTCGAAATACCTCCAGCCCCTGCAATGTCCTTGCGCTCTGCTCGCGCGACAATCCGGCCATTCTGACCATTGCCCATCGCGGTTTCTGGACCGCCACCGCCGAAAATTCGCTGGCTTCCGTCCGTGCCGCGGTTGCAGCGGGGGTAGAGATGATCGAGATCGACACGCAGGCGACGGCCGATGGCCAGCTGGTCGTGATTCACGACGGGACAATCGACCGCACGACGACGGGGAAGGGCGTCGTGAATGCGCTGCCCTTCGAGGTGGTCCGCGCTGCAAGACTGAAGGCCGGTGCGGGTGGCGATGCGGCCGAGGTGACCGATGAATGCGTGCCGACGCTGGAAGAATTGCTGGAAGAGGCGCGCGGCCGGATCGCCGTCAATATCGACACCAAATTCGCCCGCGATCTGCCACTGGTCATGGAAACCGTGCTGCGGCTCGGCATTCAGGATCAGGTGCTAGTGAAGACCGATGTCGACCCGGAAGCCGCCCGTTTCGAGGTGCTGGATGCGCACTGGTTCGGCAAGATCCCACACATGCCGATGTTCCCGGTGCGGAAGGGCAAGTTTGCGGAGGATTTGCGTCGTATCGAGGCGTTGTGTGCGCCGATGATCGAAGTGAAATTCACCGATATAGCCGATCTCGCTGAAGGTCGTGCCGAGATGGAGCGCCAGAACATCCGTCTCTGGATCAACACGCTCGACGTCGCCCATTGCCTTGATTTCAACGACACGCGCGCGCTGGCGGACCCTGAAGCCGTGTGGGGCGCTCTCGCCGGGGCCGGCGTCGGAGCGATCCAGACGGATGAGGTCGAAGCTTTCACCGGCTGGCTAAAGACGGCCCCCGCCGCGACCGGTAGAGCATGGGCAAGATGAGCAAGCGTCTCGAAGCGCCGTCGCCATCGTCCTGGTAAAGTCGATGGCAGATGTGTTGAAACATCTGCCATCTGCATATCAGCCGGCTGAAACGCCGCAACCGAGCAATGTCCGGTCGGGCCGCTATCGGTCGTCAGTTCGCCCGGGACAGCGCAATTGCATCAGGACCTGCGGGAAAACGAAGCTGGCCGGATAGGTCATGGACGGCGCTCCAGATCGCGTCGGCAACATCGCCTTCGCTGCTCGTCATGGCCGGTTTGGCGAAGCCTTCAAGGATTGGTCCTGCAAAATCCATGTAGTCTTTCGGCAGCAGTTGCTCCAGCGGAAGGATGGCGTTTGTCGTGAAGCGGGTGGTCGGGGCATAGCCCGGTTCCACCAGCTTTACCCTGATATTGAAATGACCCAGTTCATGCGCGAGCGAGCCGGAGAAGCCCTGGATTGCCTGCTTGCTGGCAGTGTAGGCGGCGGCGAGCGGGAAAGAGGCGAGCGTGGCGCTGGATGTTACGTTGATGATGGTGCCGGATCTGCGCTTTCGCATCTGCGGGATTATGGCCTGCGTCATCGCCATCACACCGAAACTGTTGGTCTCGAAGATCGTGCGGATTGCCGATATGGGTGTCGCTTCGAAAGCGCCGACCATACCGATGCCGGCATTGTTCACCAGCACATCGACCGGACCTGCCGCATCGATCAGCGCCGCGATGCTTTGTTCGTCCGTCACATCCAGCGGCAGGACGCGCAACCGCGCAGTATCGCCAACGAAGCGGTCGGGATCCGGATGCCGCATGGTGGCAACGACATTCCAGCCACGCGAAAGAAAGAGCTCTGCGGTTGCCTTGCCATAGCCCGATGAGGTGCCGGTGATGAGGATCGTTCTGGTCATCATAATCTCCTTTGTTTGATATGGCCGGAGATAGACGATGTGCTCTGGATGATATATGCTCGTAACACCACAATTTATTATTGATCGTCCAGATAATGGATCCTCTCAGCGATATTATCGATCTTTTGCGGCCGAGCGCGGCCGTTTCGAAGCCGATTTCCGGACGAGGCCGATGGGGCGTGCGTTATCGCGCCTATGACGCCCCGGGCTTTGCCGTCGTGCTGGTCGGTGCGGCATGGCTTATGATCGATGGCCGGGAACCTCTGCGGCTGGCGCGTGGCGATTTCCTGCTTTTGCCGTCAACGCCCGCCTTCTCGCTTTGCAGCGACGGCGACGTCGACTGCATTCCGGTCGAGCCGCAAGATCAGGCGGTGCGGCATGGGCAACAGCATGGGGAACCGGATTTTGTTGCGCTGGGAGGAAGTTTCACGTTCGAGCGGATCAACGCGGCGCTGCTGCTTTCGTTGATGCCCGAGTTGATCCATGTGCCTGCGGGAGAGGGTGGAGCATCCAGGCTGGCGCGTCTGATCGAGTTGCTGGCGGAGGAGTGCGCGCGCGAGGATGTGGGCAAGGATTTGATCATACGGCGCATGCTGGAGGTTTTGCTGGTTGAAGTGCTACGTCGGCCGAACGCCGGTAACGAGGCCATTCCTGCAGGACTGGTGAAGGGAATGCGCTTGCCGGGGCTTGCCCGCGCATTGTCCGCCATGCACGCCGATAGACGTGTGAATTGGACCGTGGCCGAACTGGCTCGCATCGCCGGCATGTCGCGTTCGGCCTTCGCAGCACGATTTAATGAAATGCTAGGCTGCGCGCCGATTGAGTATCTGGCTCGCTGGCGGATGGCGCTGGCCAGGGACGCGCTGATACGCGGGGTGAAGTCCCTCGATGATATCGCGGAGGAGATCGGCTATGAATCCGTCAGTGCATTCAGCACCGCTTTCCGCAGAAGAAGCGGTGTCGCTCCTGGCGTCTTTGCCCGCGCAAATGGCGACAGACGCCGACAGCAGGCAGGATTTTTCCAGCCGTTGCCGGTCATGCGGTAAGGGCCGTCCCGGCTTACCGCGAGGGAGGGGCGGAATAGGCGGGTTCGCTCCACAGTAGGCGCCGCGGATCTTCGGCGGCTCTTATTGGGCAGACGGCTACCGGCTAACAGCGGCTAAGCCCATCCCTTCAGCGCCCTACCTGAATAATAGCTGGGCGTCGTGGCACGGTAGATCGGTATGCTGGCTGCACCGAGATGCGGCAAGTCACTCATCATCGATTTGCGTATTTCGGGGGGCTCCACGAAGAAATCCTCGCCAAGCATTTCCAGCGACCCGATGCGCTCCACGATATGGTCGAGAATCCAATCGGGCAGTGATCCGCCAAAAATGATGGCGCCGGGATCCATCGTGCGGGCGACGGTCAGAGCCAACACCCGCAGCTGGTCCGTTGCCCTTTCAAGCCAGGTAACCACCGCCGGATGGTCGCGATAGCTTTCATCAATATCCCTTAAGCGCCGGACACCCACCCCGTGGGCGGCGAGCGTGTCGCAAAGATCCTGTCCGGAGGGACGAGGATGTGATTTGGGAAACAGGCCACCAAACTCGCCAGCATTTCCGTTCGTGCCGCGATAAAGATGACGCTGCACCACGACGGCGCCGCCGATACCATATGTCAACCAGATCATCGCAAAGTTACGGATACTGCGGCCCGCACCGTAATAAAGCTCTGAGAGAATGACGGTGTTGCCGTCGTTTTCATGAAAGACCGGGAAATCGAAATAGGGTTGGAAGTCCTTTTCGACGTCTATATCGCGCCAGTTCTCGAACTGCCTGATGCGAAACACATGGCCTCGATCGCGCTTGAAGTGGCCCGGAAAGCTGATGCCGCAACCCAGGACATCCTTCTTTCTTATTTTAGCCTTTTCCAGCACTTGGCGGGAAGCCCTTTCAGCCATTTCCATGATGTGTTCGAAACTGTGCCCTTCGAGTTCGGACCGAATTTCCTGCCTGATCGTGCCGTTCAGATCGGCGATACAAACACGCAGATCGTCTGGATTGAAATAGACCCCCAGAGTGAATAGTCCATTCGGGTTTATTTCAATTGCCGTGGAGGGTTTGCCGCGCTTGCCGCCACTGCGAGCTTCCTCCGCCTCGAGGATCAGGCCGGATTCGAGAAGATTTGCGGTCAGGCGTGTTAGGGTCGGTGCAGAAACATCCATCTCGCGTGCCAGCTCGATACGCGACATGCCTCCCTTTCCGCGCAAGATTTCAAGCAGTCGCCGCTCATTGTAGCCGAGGTCGATCAAACCATTCTCCTGCGAGACGTTACGCCGGATGAATAGCGCAAACCAAGCGGTTGTACAGCAAATTTCGATGAGTCAGAGGCATATCGAGCCAGTATGAGGCGAATTGAGTTTCCTTAATTCCCCGTTTTATCAATGAACTAGGGCCTTTAGGAATTTTAGAACCGATCGCCGCTTGACTTATTAATTTACGTAAAGAAAATAAATATCAGACAACGAGCAACGACACCAAAAATAGCAAGAACCTGTCGCAAGTCCTCGTCTGTCAGGGAACAAAAAACGGAGATCCTCATGCGTCAATCATGCACTATTTTCGCGCGCCTTTTTACTGGCGCAGCATTCCTAGCAAGCGCCGCACTCGCCCACGCACAAGGCACTGTCGTGGTGTATTCGGCAGCGCCGCAGCAGCTCATGGACGAGTTGTTGCCAATGTTTGAAAAGAAGACCGGCACCAAGGTGGAGCTTGTTAAAGCTGGATCCGGCGAGCTGATGAACCGCATTAAGGCAGAAAGCGGCAAGGCGGGGGGCGACGTGATCTGGAGCGTTGACGGCACCGTCATCGACTTCTCCGCTGATCTTTTCGAGCCTTACAAGCCTGTCGAAGCGGCCGCGATCAACACAGCTTTTTCGCCGAGTGCGAACTGGGTGCCTTTCACAGCTGTCGTGACAGCCTTCATTGTCAACAAAGAGGCTTTGAAAGGCGCGCCGGTTCCGACGTCCTGGGCCGATCTCGCCAAGCCTGAATATAAGGGCCTGATCTCCTCGGCCCGCGCTGATCAATCTGGTTCAGCATACATCCAGATGGCAACTGTCTTGCAGGACTTCGACAGTGAGGAGAAGGGCTGGGAGATCTATACCGGCATCATTGGTAACTCTGTCCTATCCACCTCTTCCGGCGCCGTTCCACGTTTTGTCAATGATGGCGAGCAGGCCGTAGGCATTACGCTCGAAGATGCCGCTCTGCGTTACAAGCTAGGCAGCGCTCCGGTCGAGATTGTCTACCCACAAGAAGGCACGGCAATAGCGCCCGATGGTATGGCGCTCGTCAAGGGTGCGCCGAACGCCGAGAACGGCAAGGCTTTCATCGATTTCATCGTGTCCAAGGAAGCGCAGGAAGTCGTGGTGAAAGCCGGCCGTCGGTCGGTACGAACCGATGTTCCGGCAAACGCGGCACTTGTTCCGCTCTCGGATGTTCCTGATGCGAAATACGATTTCAAGTGGGCTGCCGACAACCGATCGCGCCTGATGGAAAAATGGAACGAGATACTTCTCGACGTCCAGTAAGAGCATAGGGCGGCGCATCACGCGCCGTCCCCCCTCTACTCGTTCACATCCACATTTTCATTCCGTCCATCGTGGTCGCGCGCCGCGCAGGATATTCTTGGAGCAGCACATGGCCGCCGTTGAGATTAACAGCATCAAGAAAAGCTATCGGGATGTCGTTGCACTCTCCGACATCAGCATCTCAATTCCTTCTGGATCATTTTTCACGCTGCTTGGCCCGAGCGGTTGTGGAAAGACCACCCTTTTGCGCACGATCGCCGGGTTTCACCAACAGGACAGTGGCAGCATCAGCATCGAAAGACAGACGATTGAGCATGTGCCCGCCCATAAGCGTGATGTCGGGATGGTGTTTCAGGATTATGCAGTTTTTCCGCATATTTCCGTGTTCGATAATATTGCCTTCGGTCTGAAGCAACGTAAGGCATCGTCCGGCGAGATCCGCGAACGAGTCGCCAAGATCCTCGATATCGTGCAGCTTGCTCCGTATGCCAAGCGCATGCCGCACGAGCTTTCCGGCGGCCAGCAGCAGCGTGTGGGCCTCGCGCGCGCACTGGTCATTAATCCCAAAGTGCTCTTGATGGACGAGCCGCTATCCAACCTCGACGCCAAACTGCGCGTGGACCTGCGGCGGGAACTGCGTGAAATCCAGCAGGCCATGAACATCACGACGGTCTATGTTACCCATGATCAGGAAGAGGCGCTCGCCATGTCCGATCTGGTTTGCGTCATGTATGGGGGAGTAATTCAGCAGGCTGCGCCACCCTGGGAAGTCTACAATAATCCCTCTAACCGTTTCGTCGCGTCTTTCGTTGGGGCCAATAACTTCCTGACGCTTGATCGCACGGGCGGGCAGATATTCCTGTCAGGCCACAAGGTTGCACTGCCGCAAGCGGATGCGATTTCACCGGAACGGAAGGTCGTCGCAGCGATCCGCCCCGAGGCGATTTCAGTGGGTCCTTCCGCGATCTCTGCTCAAGACCGCATCGACCTGCCCGTGACCATCCGTCAGGTCAGTTTCACCGGACGTGAAATGAACGTGGCGGCCGTACTCTCCTCGGGTGAAGAGATCGAGGCAATCACCAAGCCGTCACCAGAGATCATCGCCCTTGAGCCGAACCAGAAGACAACCTTTTCCTGGCGGGCGGCCGATACTCAGCTTTTCGGTGAAGGTGTGACGGGGGAGCGCTTGTCATGACGGATATGACCGCCACTTCAACGCCTGGAGGTTTCCGCCTGCGGCTGCCGGGTTTCTGGACAAGTGTCACGGCGCTTGCCGTGATCTTGCTGGCAATTTTCCTGATCCTTCCGATATTCAGTGTGTTTTTCATCAGCTTTTTTGATGCGAAGACCGGTGCGTTCGGGCTCAGCAACTACGCGGAGGTGTTCACGCGCCGGTTTTACACCGTGGCCCTCTGGAACACATTGCTGATCGGCGTCCTGGGCATGCTCGGTGCCTGTCTTCTTGGGATCCCGCTTGCATTTTGCACGTCGCGTTATCGCATCAAGGGACGCACATTCATCGCGACCTTTGCAGTTCTTGTTCTCTGCGCACCGCCTTTCATCGGTGCTTATGCCTGGATCATGCTGTTCGGTGCCAACGGTGCGGTCACCAACCTTTTGTCTTTTGCCGGCATCTCATTGCCAACGATTTATGGAATACCCGGCATCGTCATGGTCTTCAGCCTGAAGTTCTTCCCCTATATCTTCCTGATGACGGAAAATGCCCTGAACACCATCAACAAGTCTTATGAGGATGCGGCGGAAAACCTTGGCTGCACGGCGTTTGAGCGTTTCCGCAAAATCACCTTGCCCCTTGTTTTTCCAGCAGTCAGCACAGGTGCGATCATCTGCTTCGTGCTTTCCATCGCCGACTTCGGAACACCCGCCATTCTCGGCAAGGGCATCAGGACGCTGTCGACGATTGCTTATGCGCAATATACCTCCGAAATGGCGGGCACGCCGACCATGGCCGTCACGATTTCAATGGTAATGATCGGGATTTCCATGGCAGCGCTTCTTCTCCAACGGCACATTCTCGCCAAGCGCCGTTACGCCAGCTCCCTGACCAACCGACCCGTTAAGCAGTCGATGCGCCCGCTGAAGTCATTCATCGTTCACGGTTTCTGCTATCTGGTAGTGTTCATTGCCATGCTACCTTCTCTAACGGTCATCTATACATCTTTCCTGGCGACGAACGGCCCCGTCTTTTCCGGTGGCTTCGGGTTTGACAGCTATGCTCGCATCTTGAGGGATTCCCCTCAGGCCATCGCCAACAGCTTTACCTTCGCACTGGCCGCAGTGGTGCTTATCGCGGTCGTCTCCGGACTCCTGTCCTTTATCGTCGTTAGGCGCGATAATGCCGTTTCCGGCTCGCTCGATCTGTTGTTGATGGTGCCGTATCTCATTCCGGGCGTCGTTATGGCGATCGGTTACGTCACGACGTTCCGATATCCTCCTTTCGATATCACCGGGACGGCGCTCATCATCATTCTTCTGGTGTTCATACGCCGGCTGCCCTATGGCGTCCGATCCACGACATCGATCCTCAGGCAGATCAAGCCATCGATCGAGGAGGCGGCGGTTAATCTTGGAGCTTCACCCGCAAAGACATTTCTGTCGGTGACGGTGCCATTGATGTTGCCAGGCCTCATCATCGGTTCGCTGATGAGCTTCATCACCGCCATCAACGAACTTTCCTCGACGCTGATCCTTTATACGGCGCGCACGATTACCATGCCGGTCCTGATCTACATCCAGGTAATCGACGGTGAATTCGGGGCTGCGGCCGCGCTTTCGACCGTACTATTGGTTAGCACCGGGATCTGTGTCTTCGTCGTCTTTCGCCTTTCGGAAGACAAGGAAGCTTCCTTCGTCTGACCTCTTACACCCCAGTAAAGATAATAGCTGCGGTGACCGACGTGTCGCCGTCCGCTCCCCTCTGCAAGGAAATCAACAAAATGAATATCGCGAGCTTTTCGCAATCGAAATACAAGAACGCCGCAACGCCGGGGGACGACGTGGCAGTTCTTCTTCCCGGCCGGGTGCTGGCTGTTTTCGACGGTGCGACCGATCCGACCGGAGCAAGTTACGACGGGCTGAGTTCCGGCCGTATCGCCGCACTTGCCGCAGCAAACGCGGTCGCCGAGATGAGCATAAAGGGCACCTTGCAAAGCTGTGAGGCGGCAGCTCTGTTTCAAAGTATCAGCGACCTCCTGAAATGCGAGGCGAAGCGCATCAATGCAAGCCATCCGCCATCCACAACGCTCGCGATTGTCGCAGATCTGGGTGACAGTTTTCGCCTGCTTCTGGCCGGGGATTCTGGTGTGCGTATCAACGGTACCCGCCTGCTGCAGCACGCCAAGCTGATAGACAAGGTCAGCACGTCGGCGCGAATTCATGTTTTCAAAGGGCTCCTGGCGACACATGGGGACGGCGATGCTGCTGAGGCAAAAACCCGCGCCACCATATTTTCCGGCCTTCACGCTGCTGTTAAAGCTGGCATCATGCCGATGCCGGAAGCCGAAAAAGTCGTCGCCGCCGCGGCTGTCGCAAGCGGCCTTCAAAACGATATGGAAGCGGTCGAAGAGTTTCTGATGGGCGGCATTCGTGTCCAGCCACATTATGCAAACAGGCAGGGCCATGTTCTCGGTTACGCGTCGATCAACGGTGGGCAGGTGATAGGGGAGGGCTTGGTCGATCTATCCCTTGCCAAGGACACGGTCACAAGCCTCGAAATTTTCTCTGATGGTTATCTGTCATTGCCAAGCGGCATCGACGTCGCAGACTGGGAAGCGGAATTTGCCCGCGTCGAGGCAGCAGATTTTCACAAGCTCAGCGACTACCCGTCGGTGAAGGGATCCACAACGGGCGAATTCAGTGACGACAGGACGGTGATATGCCTAAAGGCTCGGTAATAAATCTGCTGCGGCAGGTATTGGGTCGCTGGCTGTGTTCTACCAGGCTGCAAGATCCCATAATTGACTGCCAAGGTCTCGCCACTTTGTGGGAGTGTTAAAGCCGACTGAAAGACGCTGTGTATCTGAGGTCGTCGGGGGGGGAACCCTGGATCGCTAGCCCCTCGTCTCTCTGCCGGTATAGGAGCGATCGCTCCAGAGCAGGGCTTTGCGTGAGGGATCCGGGATCGATTCGGTGATGGCGCCAACGAACAGGATGTGGTCGGCGGCATCAACGGAGCCGACGAGCTCGCAATCAAGGGAGAGTAGCGCCCCGGCAAGCCGAGGGCTTCCTGAAGGCCAGGAATCCCACTGGCCGATCGAAAACCGATCCGGCAGGTTTCCCTTCCCCGCGAAAACGTCGGCGATCTCTTCCTGGCCCCTGGACAGCGCGGCGACAGAAAACCGCCGGCTTGCGGCTACGAGGTCGACCATACGGCTGCTGGCGTCGATGGAGATCATCAGAAGCGGTGGCTCCGCGCTGAGCGGCATGAAGGAGGTGATCGTGCGTCCGATCCGCTCACCCCCATGGGCGGATGAGGCCACCGCGACGGTGAAGGCGAGGGCGCTCATCGCGTCCTTGAACTCACGTGGTGAGACTGCCGGCGTAGTGGAGCCTTTCAGCGGAAGATGCGCGTGATTGACCGCACCGCCATCGATGAGCTTGAGAGTATGAGACATGCGACGCCGGGCTAACCGCCCGCTCCCGGATTCTTCGAAAAAATGGAAAACTTGGCCGCCGCGCCATTCATGATATCGGCATTGTCTGGCGGCGCTCTCTTTTGATGCACGCGCGGCCAAATGCCGGAATAGTGGCGGTTAAGGTCGAGCCAGACGTGCAGTCCCGGCTCCGTATCTGGCCTGATCGCTGCGGCGGGGCACTCTCGCTCGCAAATGCCACAGTCGATACATTGATCGGGATGGATGACGAGCATGTTCTCGCCTTCATAAAAACATTCGACCGGGCAGACGTTCACACAGTCCATATATTTGCAGGCGATGCAGTTTTCGGTGACGACATAGGGCATCTGGGTGCTCGAACGGAATGGCAGCCGGACGGCGGCTGTCCGGCTGCGCCTGAGCCGACAGGCCGCACGAGGTAGCGGCGCCGGCCAGATTGGTTCAATCAGGTCAGAGACGACCGGCGACCGCCTGCCAGTTCACCAGATTATCGAGGAAGTTCTCGATATAGGCCGGGCGCTTGTTGCGGAAATCGATGTAATAGCTGTGTTCCCACACATCGCAGCCAAGAAGCGCCTTCTGTCCGGAGCACAGCGGATTGACCCCGTTTTCAGTGCGGGTAATTTGCAGAGAACCATCGGTATCAACCACCAGCCACGCCCAGCCGGAGCCGAACTGGGAAGCGCCGGCAAGGGCGAAATTCTGCTTGAACAATGCTACCGAGCCGAAGGACTGTGTCAGCGCCTCTTCCAGCACCTTGGGCATCGCATGATGCTCAGGCCCCATGATTTCCCAGAAGAGAGTGTGGTTCCAGTGCTGGGAGGCGTTGTTGAATATGCCGGATTGTGCCACCGCACCCTTCTCATAGGTGCCTCGGACGATCTCTTCGAGGTTCCTGTTTTCCCACTCGGTCCCTGATATCGCCTTGTTGAGATTGTCGACATAGGCTTTGTGATGAAGATCATGATGGAACTTCAGCGTCTCCTCGGACATCCCCGAGGGGGCGAGCGCATCATGGGCATAGGGCAGGTCGGGAAGCTGGAAAGCCATGGGGTATTCCTTTGTCAACTGTTCGCTCAAGAGCGTGAAAGAGCCTTGCGAAATCAAGGTGACAGTACTTCTAGGACCTCTATCGCGGTTGAGGTCAAGTGGTTTTTTGATGTCATGCCAACGGCGTGCCGCCGCGGTGGTGAGGCAGGCCAGCCAACGGGACGGCGCTTCGGTTTACTTGCCTTTGCGCCTAGAATTTCTTGCTGACGCCGAGTTTCGCGCCTGCCGAGGTTTCCCCATCGCCCTCGATGTTGAAAAGGAGTGCTGCATCAAGCGACCAGTTTTCCGCCGTCTCCATGGAAACACCCGTCGCGAGGGAGCCAAATGCGCCAGATCCGTCAAGACTTGAGACGCCGACAGTACCCCCGAATCTCGGTGTGACGATCGAGCCGTTCTCAAGCGCAATCTGACGGGCCACCTCCGCGCCGAGGCTAACGCGGAGCTGTTCTTCGCGGAAACCTTCCAAGTCTATCCTGTCGCCGGCATCATTCCCCACGGCGTAATCGTCAACTGTCTCGGAAAAATAGACGCCACGAAGTTTCGGCGTGAAAGTCGTAACGTCATCAATATCCCATCGACCGGAAATCGACGTGTCGAACAGCCAGCGTGTGGTATCGAACGACCCGTCCCAGAAGGGCGTATCGATGTCATTTGCGGACCCTCCATAAAGAAGGCTACTGCTCCAGAAAATTCCCTTAGCGATTTCGAGCGATGCGTTCGGGCCTAGGAGCCAGCCGTTGCCGGTCAGTTCATTGTCACCGTCGGTGGGGTCGGTCATCCGGTCGAAGTGAAACGAGAAGCCCAGCAGAGCTTTGTCGGAAAGCAGATAGTCCACGCCGGCCGAGACCATGGCGAAACTGCCCCATTTGCTACCCGATTCATCACGATTGTGAACGAGAAACGTACCGTCCAGCCAGATGTTGAAGGCTGGCAGTTCGCTCTCCGTCACTCCATCGGACCTTTCGCGGGCAGCTTCAATCTGGGCGAGGCTGGTGGAAAAGGCGAGGACCATCCCTTCACCGGACGGTGTTGCGCGGGAGGTCACGGCCTCCGTTGCACTGGCCATCTGCCGGCGTTCCAGAAGGCCCGGAACCTTGATGGTTGAAGCAAGAAGATTCTGTCTTGTGCTGACGAAACCGTGCACGAGGCGGTCTATCTCTCGTTCGACCGCATCCTCGTTATATGTTTTGATATCGTACGTGATTGTCGCCTCGTTTGACACTCCTGTTGCGGTTTTCAAACGGAAGCCGACCCTCGCGGCGCCCTTAAACGCAGGGTTCGGTACGAATTTCAGGTATAACCCCGTCGACTGGACCGGGCCAGCCTGCGCGAACTCGCCATATACGATAGACGCCTGCCCGGCACCTTGTGGAGTCACGTACGTCAGATCGGCGCCCGTGAATGGGCCTCCCGTGGCTTTTGCGGTGAGATTGACATTTTTCGGTGCCCCGTCTTTCACCTCGATCAGCTGATCTTCGACACTCACTTCACGTGGGGTCACCTTCAGCGTATAGCCAACAGAAAGCGTGCTTCCGCGCGCATCCCGCACCTGGATGGTAAAGGTGTAATCCCCTTCTGTCTCGGTTTCGAGCGGCCCGGTCAGTTCGCCTGTCGACACGTTGAGCACCATTCCACGTGGCAACGTTCCGCCTGTGAGACCGTAGATGAGCGGCGCGGTGCCGCCAGAGCCAGTTATGGTCTGGCTGTAGGCTTCACCCGCCATCGCATCTTTCAGTGCACCGCCGGCGGGCGAGAGTGAAAGCGCGCCGGGAGGTGGCGTTACCGTCAAGGTAATGGTGGCGGTGGAACTGCCCGACGAATTGCTGACGGTATAGGTGATGCTGTCGGTACCGGAGTAGCCGCTTGCGGGACTGTAGGTGACACTGGTTCCGGCCACCGTTGCCGTGCCGTGTGACGGGCCAGCGACGAGGACCAGCGTGTCGACCCGGCCTCCGGAAAGGTTTAGCGGGACAGAGTTACCGGTACTGTCAGCAGCCACGGTCACTGCGCTATCGGTTGCGACCGGGGCCTGCGCCAGCACGGCGATGTTGTAAATCGCCGACGCTACTACATCATCTGCGTCTCGCACCGTGACACTGAAGCTTGCGACGCCCTCCGCCGTCGGCACGCCAGCGATTTCGCCCGTTGCTGCATTCAAGCTCAAGCCGCTCGGAAGCGTGCCGCCGACTGCGTACTGATAGGGTGCACGTCCACCTGAAACCGAGATGATGGCCGCGTAAGGTACTGCAGTAAAAGCATCGGCCAGTCGTCCGGGAGCGGGCGAGAAAACCAGCGTCGTTGCAGTCACATTGATGTTGACCGTCGCCGGTGCCGACGGACCGCTGACATTGGTCGCAGTGTAGGTAAAGCTGTCGTGGCCGGTATAGCCCGGCGCCGGCGTGTAGCTGATCGTGGTTCCAGTTGCGGTCGCCGTTCCATGCGCCGGTGCAGTCGCAACATTAACCGTGGTCGCTGCGCCGCCCGTTATGTCAAGGGGAAGAACGTTGTTGGACGAATCCGGCAGGATCGTGACCGAAACATCGTTTGCAATGGGCGCCGCTGGGTTGACCGTGAAACTACGCGTGACCTGCGTTGCGGCGAGGTAATCGTCGTTACCTGGCTGATCCGCGTTGATCGTGCACGTGCCGGTCGATACAAATGCCAAGATGCCGGTCGTTGTAACCGTGCAGACGGCTGTGGTGCTGGATGTGAAGACAGGCGTCAGGCCGGAATCGCTTGTCGCTGTCAGAGTGGGCGTTGTACCGAATGTCTGCGTGCCGGGATTGGTGAACGTTATTGTCTGGGCTGCACGCGGCGTAACGCTGTTTGATGACGCCGAGGGAGAGCCGGCCCCCACACTGTTTTCGGCTGTCACCGTAAACGTGTAGCTTTGGCCGTTTGTCAGGCCGTTAACAATGATTGGACTGCTCTGTCCCGTTACGGGCATGACGTCCGCCGGGCTTGCGGTGACTATGTAGGACGAAATAGAGGTGCCGCCGGTTTTCTGCGGAGGCTGGAACGATACCGATGCCTGCGTATCGCCAGCGGTCGCAGAGATGCCTGTCGGGGCATCGGGAACGGTGGGGGCGACGTTGATGGAATAGGCCCGGCTACCTGTTTCGCCATTTGCATCCGTTGCGGTAATGGTGAAGGCCGTATTCTCTGCTGCTAACGGCGTACCGGAGAGCACGCCAGCGGACGACAGTGTCAAGCCATACGGGAGAGTCCCCGTGGTTACTGAAAGGACTAGGGGGAGAGCGCCACCCGAGGCCGTCAGTGTCTGGCTGTAGGCGGTATCGTAGGTTGCCGCGGGAAGACTGGTCGGATTGATTTCGATGACGGGAGCGGCGATCGCCAGCGTATAGGATTGCGAGCCTGTACCGCCCGTGGAATCCGTTGCGGTCACCGTAAATGGGAAATTGCCGCTTCGGGTAGGGGTGCCGCTGAGTTCCCCGTTGGTTGTCAGCGAGAGACCGGGCGGAAGCGAACCAGCCGATACCGCAAAAGTGTGTGGCGCGGTGCCACCACCCGCGGAGAGGGTAATCGGCCCATAGGACTGCTGATAAACAGGGTTTGAAATCGTGACCGGCGTAATTCTTACCGGGTCATAGGTCACACTGTTGTCTGAACTTGTGGACGCTTCGTTTGGAAGCCCCGCGGGCGTCATCACGCTTCCGGCCGGAATGGCTGCAGTGACGGTTCCGGCGCGGCTCATTCCGGTTACCGCAACCCGGTAACTTGGGCCCGAGCCCGTGATCGCGACATTGGTCGCTCCTGCGGTGCCGGAAAGCTGAATGTCGGCTGCGGAAAAACCGACGATCGGCTTGTCAAAAACAACATCAAACAGGATTGGAGAGCGAGAGGTCGGATCTGCCTGAGTGGCGGCCTGATTGATCGTCACCGTTGGATTCGTGTCCACCGTGTGGCTTGAGCCGGAGCCTGTACCCGTGCTGCAACCGCCGCCGCCTGAATAGGATGCGTTTACCTGATAGGTGCCGGACGCAAGGCTAGCGGTGCGAAATGTGGCGGACGACGCTGGGCTGACTGGCCCTGTCGGCGACAGGCCGAGATTTGCAGATTGCGAACCGATGGAAATATTGACGCTGCCTGAAGGGGATTGGCCGGCGTTGCAGCCCATCGAGGAAACCGTCGCGGTCACGGCAACTTCTTGTCCGGGTATTGAAGGATTCGGTGAAGATGTTACCGAAATAATGACTGGTCCGCCATCAACGGCTCGAACGACAGTCGGATTACTTTGGAACGACACAGGGATGCCGCCAAGTCTGAGACCGGTGAATGAGGCTAGTTCCGTGAACTGGCCGGACATGACATCCATAGCATCCACTTGATAAGTAGCCGTGCAGAAAAGCTGCGCTCCGGTTCCTGTTGGGCTGTTGAATGGGTTACAGGAGATGTCCCTTTCCTTGATGGACGTCTTAGCGGGATCTAGCGTTGTTAAACTGTATGAGCCGGTGTCAATGACGAAGTCAAAGCGGACGGTGTCGCCGACCCGAGTGAACGTGTCGGGAGTGGCCGTCATCGAAACAGATTGAGCGAGGCTGGCCGTTACCGAAACGGGAACGAGCGCCAGAGCAAGCCAAGCCGCCGTCAGTATCCCGTGAAAACTCGACGCCGCACCACGGGCAACGTCACTCCACCAACTACGCCCGCTGCCCATATGCCCCCCAGCATTAGAATGTGCGAATATGCGAGACTTTGCTAGAGATGATTGGAGGCGAGAGTCAACCTCTGCTTGAATAAATCACAGGTGCTTCTCGTTATTTGCGGATAGCGTGTCGTTTTTGCCCCATCTGATGACGAAAGGTCGGTGCAACGATGAGGATTTCTGTTCACCGCCCAGCCTGTTCCACCATGTCCACCCAGTCCTTAAGCGCTCTTCGAATTGCCGAATCCGCATCTTCACTGCGGGTGAACGCCCACCACGTGTGCGCGCCCTGCCAGACGGCAGCCATCTGCCAGCCGAGACTGGCTGCGGATTGTTCATCTTTCGAGACCCGGCGCCCCAGCGATTGTGCGAGAAACTTGCCCCAGAGGGCACCTTTCGCCCTGAGTTTCGGATTGCGGATATCTTCTCTAAGCAGCAGGAGCCCGTCACAGGCGTTCTGTTCTGCAGCGTCGCCCGGCATAAGTCGCATCAGCAGGGATATCGCGCCCAGTGGGGTCAACGGCTCCTCCTCGTCCGCTGTCCGCGTCTGCGCCAGCAGGTTGTCCCATGCGCGCATCAGCACGGACTCCACAAGGTCTTCGCGGTTGCCGTAGCGCTGTACCAGCGTAGCGGCAGAGAGGCCACTGGCTTTGGCTGCGGCAGCAAAGGTCAGGCCGTCAGGCCCTGTCTGCAACATCAGCGGCAGCAGGGCGTCAAGTACCTCTTCATCGGAAACAAGCTTGTGTCTTGGCATGAGGATATTTATAAACGAATATTGATTTATAAATCAAGGAGGGTGGAGTGGCAATCATTCGTGGATATATAGCTGCCAGTCTGGACGGCTTGATCGTAGCGGGAGACGGGTCTCTCGACTGGCTCTACAAGTATGACGACATGGACCTCGGCGAGCATGATTATCGCCTGTTCCTGACGGGGATAAGGACCGTGGTCATGGGGCGGGCGACCTACGATTTCATTGCCGGGGAGCAGAGCCCCTGGGCCTATGACGGCCACCGTGTCATCGTCGTCACGTCGCGGCCGATCGAGCAGCCGAAAGGCGCGCTGGAAGTGCGCGCCGACCTGGATTCGCTGATCGAGGAACTGCGTGCTCTCGATGACGGCGATGTCTGGATGCTCGGCGGGGGCCGGCTGCAGATGGCCTTCATGGAGCGCGGCGCGCTGGATGAGATCGAAATATATGTGATCCCGGAAATGCTCGGCTCCGGGCAGCCGCTCTTTCCTCTGACCGGTTATCGGGCAAGCCCGACGCTGATAAGTGCAACAGCAATCGACAAGGGCTGTGTGAGATTGCATTACCGCTTTTCATGACGCTCCGGCGACCATGGAGCCGCAGCGGCCAGGATGAGACTCAAAGCCCCAGAAATTTGAAAGGTTGAGTCTCCTTCAGGCTGTCATTCGCCATGCCGGAATAGATATGGATCTGATTGGGGCCGAGGTCGAGTTTCTTCACTGTACCCGTCTCTTTGGAAAGATCGAGCTTCGTCAGGTCGATCCAGAAAATATTCGGTGTCAGCGCAGATTCGAAGAAATACAGCTTGCGCTTGTGATCGATCACCGTGCGCCAGCGGGTGGAGGATATGTTGGGCTGGTCCGGGGTCGTGATGCCGTAAGGAACGGAGACGTTGCGGATGACACTGAACACGCTTGCGATGGCTTCGACCGGGTTTTCGCTTTTGGGTATTGCGTTTGCGTAAAAGGATGCGCGGGCGAAACGGTCGGACGCGCGGTTCGTGCCCGGCAGCATGACGGTGCCGCCAATCTGCTTCCAGTATTCGTTCAATGCCAACTGATGGTCGAAAGTCGGCGAATTGGTCATCACCTGATACTGGCGGCCGTGATGGATGACCTGCTTGCCATCGATATATTCAACGATCGCACTGTCGCCACTCCCATCGGAGAGCGATAGATGCAGTGTCGCCAGACGCTCTTCGCCGGGGACATTATCAGTCACGATCGTGAACGGGTTTTTCTCGAGCGCACGCACCGCTTCCTCCACGGTCGCGAAATTGTCGAGCACATATTGCGCCCATGCTGCGATGGACAAGCCCGGAGATTTACCGTCATAGACGGGATAACTCGACTCAACGAGCCAGAGAACGTTGGCCGCCAGGCCTGCCTCGTTCACGCCGTCCGTCGTGGAAATGTCGTAACCCGATGCAATGACGCTGCCATATTTCGAGGTCCATTTTATGGAGTTCGGACCGGCCTCACCGGAACGGTCCATGCCGCGGGGGAAAACCCAGATATTTGTCCCCACATCGGTTTTCCAGTCCATCGAACGGGCCGTCATTACCTGATTATTCTCGCCCAAATAAACGAAACGCGTGCAGGCTTCCGCAACTGACGTGGTGAGCGTGGCGATGGACACCATGGCGGCGGTGAAGGCAGAGAAAAGCGGCAGGGTCTTCGGGCGCATTTAAACGTCTCCGGTGCTTTCGGTACAAGATACAGCGTATGATAGAAGATCGGACTTGTTGGCGGGAGTCAAATAGGTTTAGCTACGGGCGATTAGTTGGGGAGAAGGCATTGCTAAAATTATCAGCTTTTGCGGCCCTTATGGCTTTTTCTGCAAGCGCGGCCTCAGCCGCGGATCAACCCGGCTCCCTGCCCGCGAGGGTTGACGGCGCCGATTGGGCGTTTCAGGCAACGGGTTATCTGTGGGCGACGGGTTTGAACGGCAATATCTCGCCGTTCCGGCGGGCGCCGACGCTTCATGTCGAAAAATCCTTCTCTGATTTTATGGAGGATCTCAACTTCGGCGGGTTCTTGAACATCTGGGGCCGTTATGACCGCTTCGTCCTGTCCGGCGATCTAATGTATGTCGACACCACGGACAGCAAGGCGGCCGGGCCGCTGCCGGCGCTGCAAATCCCGGGTTTGCCCACCCTTCCGGCTGGCGCCGCAATCGATGCGAACGTCGATACGCAGGAATTCATGGCGACATTACAGGCCGGTTACCGGATCGTAGATGCAGATGGATTGTCCCTCGACGCCTTGGCGGGAGCCCGCTTCTGGCATATCTCCAACGCGGTGGCGGTCACTGCCAGCCATCCCCTGATCGGCAGCGTATCCGCCACGTATAAGGAAAGCTTCGGGTGGGTTGATCCCGTGATCGGCGCGCGCGCCTTTTTCAACCTCACGGATAAACTCTCCTTGCAGGGACAGGTCGATATCGGCGGCTTTGGAGCGGGATCGGATCTCACCTGGTCTGCGCTCGCGACGGTGAACTACATCTTCACGGACACATTGTCCGTATCGGCAGGTTACAAGGTGCTCGACGTGGATTACTCAGACGACGGTTACGTTTTTGATTCGAGGCTGAGCGGGCCGGTGGTCGGTCTGACCTATCGGTTCTAGCCATTGAATTGCGTTGTCTCGCCACCGTTCATATCCCATCTGAGAAACAATTTTAGTTTCCCCTTAACTTTGGTTTCCATCCGATCTTGCACACCAACGCTTGTTGCAATAACTTCTGGTTGTTGTTTGACTCGCGAAAACGCACGAATGGAGATTGGCGGATCGCGCTTAAAATTCACGGATGAAAAATAATATCCATGCCATGGTGTTGGCAAGATTGATTATTACGTGAATTTTCAGCGTGCGCGGTTCCTTGGGCAAATGACTTGCGACTATCGTTTCGCAAAGAAAGTTACTACTTTAACGCTTCTTGGATCAGATGAACTGGTCTATGCACCCGGTAGGGGATCGACAGCAAGGATAGCTGCAGAGTGAAGCATGGGCGGCATTGCCGCGACAAACTTCATTTCAAATGCAGGCCTCCCAAATATGCTACTTGCTGCTTTCATTCCGGGTTTCCGATGGCTACTCCCTCCTGATTTTTATCTCGCAGTTGCGCCGGCCACTCGAATCTTCGCAACATCCCCGGTCGCCGTGCGGGCAGAGCGGAATGCCTCCGTTAAGTCGACGGACGCTTTCAAGCGGACCTTTGCCATTTCGCTTTTTGCGAGCCTGATCGCATCAGGGCAGGCAAGTGCACAGTCGCCCGCCGATGATTTTTTCCGGCGGCAAGAACAACAAGAACAGTTGCAGCGGCTGGAAAACCTGAAGCAGGTCACGCCTGGTGGCGTCACTAGCCGTGCGGACAGGGCACCAGGAGGCGAGGCGAAGTCCAATGGCCCATGCTTCAATATCTCGCGCGTGGAGATCGAAGGTGCGACACGGCTGTCCGCCGCTGAATTCAGAAAAATTACGCAGCGTTACGACAATCGCTGCATCGGTGTTGCGGATATCGCCACTCTGCTCAAGGCCATCACCGACCTCTATCTCGACAAGGGATTCGTGACGTCTCGCGCCTATGTTCCTCCACAGGATATTGCCGGAACAGAACTGCTGCGATTGGTGGTCGTCGAAGGCACGATCTTGAATATCTACCTTAACGGCCACCCTGTTGCGAGAAACGGTTCATTCGCGACGGCTTTTCCCGGCGTGAAGGGTGAGGTGGCCAATATTCGCGATATTGAACAGGGGCTGGACCAGATCAATCGCCTGTCATCGAACGACGCGAAAACCTCGATGTTGCCGGGCAAGGAAGATGGAACGTCTATCCTCAATGTCGAGAACAAGCCGCGCAAGCGCTGGTATGCGAGCATTTCCAACAACAATCTCGGTCAAGAGAGTACCGGTTACTCCCAGACCAATGTTTCCGTCGGCTTAGACGACCTGTTGGGCATCAATGATCAGTTGGGGTTCTCCTATGGGCGTAGCGGCCCGGACTACCCTTGGGACGACGATGGCCGCGGGCACAGCAACAGCTATTCGGTCAATACAAGTGTACCTTATGGCTACTGGACTTTTTCAACGAATGGCTCCTGGTACGAATATGAGAGCACCATCCCCGGCAATTTTGGACCGATCGAAACATCGGGCAATTCCGGTCAGGTTGGATTTGGCATAGACCGCGTCATTCTGCGCGACAAGGATTCCATCACGACCCTCAGAGGCGGTCTCACCTACAAGCAGACGGACAACTTTCTTCTCGGCAATCGAATTGAGGTGGGAAGCCGTCGATACACGATTGGCAGTCTGGGCTTGTCGCGTTCACAGAGAATTCTGGGTGGCGTCATCGCCCTCGATTTTGCCCTTGATAAGGGCCTCGATCTCTTCGACGCCGTGGAGGCCGGCGAGCCCGGAGCCGGCACGGCCGATCCTCGGTTTCTGAAATTTACCACAACTGTCACCGCAACGCGGCCGTTCGAGGCCGCTGGCCAGCGGTTCGAGTTAACGACGCTCCTCAATGCCCAATATTCGCCCGATAACATGTTTGGCGCAGAACAGATCGGACTTGGTGGCTACAGCAACGTACGCGGCCTGAGGGAAAGCGTCATATTCGGTAACAACGGATTTTTCAGCCGCAACGAACTGGTTTGGCGGACAATGCCATGGGAGGGCACAAGTCTGGCGCCCGTTCTGGGCGAATTACGCCCCTACCTGGGCCTCGATTATGGCCGCGTGTTCTCGCAGCATCGCTTCGATATTCCCGACGGCTATCTCGCGAGTTGGACCGTTGGTGCGAAACTCGTGGGCGGAAACATCAGTGCCGATTTCGGCTACTCCCAGGCATTTTCCAGCAGCGTGAGTGGCGGACGCGGAAATCTCATTTTCGCCAGCGTAACGGCACGCTGGTAGGCTTCAAAAGAGAATATTATGATCAGATCTTCGTTTAACACCTCCAAATTACCTTTCGTATCCGCGCTGGTGGCAACGGCCATTGTCGTTTCCGGTTGCGGTGGTCGGGCGGCGAATCCGGTCTCCTCGACCAACCCGGCCGACAGCGCTTTCGATTGCGCCGGCATAAAGCGCGAATTCGAGGCCAATGAGCGCCAGGTGCTCTCGACGGTGAAAGAACGATCCGATGCGCAGGGTAAGAACGTGGTCCTTGGCGCGACCGGTGTTCTTCTGTTTTGGCCCGCCCTTTTCTTCATGGACCCGAAATCGCCGGAAAAACTGGAGATCGACGCCTTACGTAACCGCAATCAGGTCCTTGCCGAGATCGCCAAAAGCAAAAAATGCCCAGCTCCGCAATCGAAGCTGGCAGATGTCTACAAGAAACTCGACAGCAAGCCATCTACGGCCGACACGAGCAGAAAAGACCGCTAAGCCCCAAATTCCGTCTGCCACGAGAGGCGAGCAACAATGACATCACAGTTTAAGCGTCTTCCACGCAAGACAATCGACCTCGCGTTGTTCGCTGGTGCCGGGACGCTGGCTCAAAAAATCATTGCCACCGTTGTCAGTTTTACGCTCCTGCTTCAGCCAGCGCTTCTTCACGCACAGGACATATCGCCGGAAGTTGGAGGATCTTTTGCAAATCGCCCCGGGATAGGGGCTGCTCCGAACGGAGTGCCGCTCATTGATATCGTCGGACCCAACAGCCAAGGTCTGTCGCACAACAAATACAACAATTTCAACGTCGGCACACCGGGGGTCATTCTCAACAACTTCAATGGTGAGGTGGGCACCTCGAAACTGGGTGGCGTGACACCCGGCAATCCAAATCTGCAAGGTAAAGGCCCTGCGTCCGTCATCCTCAACGAGGTCACGTCGCAAAACCGCAGTTCGCTTCTCGGTCCGACCGAAGTGTTCGGTGGCAGGGCCGATGTCATCATTGCCAATCCGAACGGGATCACCTGCGACGGCTGCGGTTTCATCAACACGCCACGAGCCACGCTGACGACAGGTGTGCCTGACATCGGCAGCGATGGACGTCTCAATGGATTCACGGTCAACGCAGGGGATGTCACTTTCGGCCCTGGGGGTGGGAATTTTGCGCTTGGTGATGGTGCAGTCAGTCTGTTCGATGTCGTGTCCCGTACCATCCAGATCGACGGAACGATCTACGGTGAGGATTTGCGCCTGACTGCCGGCAAGAGCAAGTTCGATTATGCCACCGGGGAGGCAACAGCGCTCGATGCCACCTCCGGAACACCTGAATACGCAATCGATGGTTCAGCACTCGGGGCCATGCAGGCCGGCCGCATCAAGATGGTTGTCACGGAAAAAGGTGCCGGCGTTCGCATGCGCGGCGACATGGCGGCCAATGCCGGGGAGCTTTCGCTGTCGGCAGACGGTAAAATTTCGATCGGCAATACCTCTGGCAATAACGGCGTCAGCATCTCTTCGAAGGGGAGTGTTTCGGCCGGTCGTCTGACCTCGAAAAAATCAGTGTCGGTCAAGGCGGGGAAGGACGCCAGGGTCGCTTCTATCGGTGCAGAAAAGGATATCCTGATCAATGGCGGAGCAGGCTTCATCGATGTCGCCGGTACTCTCGGGGCGAGTGGCGCACTCAACCTTCTGGCAGACGGGCGTATTGCCTTGGCCGACGCGTCGGCTGCCGGACCTGTTTCGCTATGGTCGGGGGCTGGCTCCATTGCCATCAGCGGCACGGCCCAGTCTGGCGCGGCGATGTCACTTACGGCGGCCTCAGGAGCAATCACAGCGGGCTCGCTGCTTTCGAAAGGCGATTTGGCTCTGCTCTCCGGCCTTGATCTGGGGATTTCCGGGCTCGTGCTTGCAGAAGGGAATTTGCAGGCTTCGGCTGGCAGTGACATCCGCTATGACAGTCTGGAGGCAAACGGAGACGTTTTGCTGTCTTCGACAGGTGGTGTCATCAGCTTCGATAAACGCACGGCAGCAGGGGGCGACATCAGGATCAGGCAGCAAAATGCCGATCTTTCAAATAATAGGAGCAGACTTGCCACATCCGGCACGCTCTACATCAATGCCAATAATATCAATCTCACCAACAGCACGCTGACGTCAGGTGGCATTGATCTCACCTCATCTGGAACGACAGATCTGACCGGTGCGCGGCTCAATGCTGTCACCGCGAGCAGCACAGCTCGTTCCGTTCAGGGGTCAGGTGACATCGCGATCCAAGCGGGTAGCCTCACTGCGAATGACGCCACCAATATTCTTGCGGCCCATGATCTGACGCTGTCGCTTTCGCAACTTGCCAACTCCGGTCAGCTGGCTGCTCGCAATGATCTTACCCTCAATATCGCCGGCAACCTGACCAACACCGCCACGGGGCTCATCTATGCCGGTAACGACGCGGCACTTTTCGTGGGCGGCGTGCTGGCTAATGATCAGGGGGCGATTGTCGCAGGTCGTGACCTCACAATTGCTGGAAGTGCTTCTGGCGCGCGCAATTCTGCTACGGTCAACAGTTCAGGTCTAATTTCCGCTAGTCGCAATATCTCGATCCTGACGGCAAATCTGCGTAACGAGAAAAGCGTGGCTCCGACCTATACGAGCCAGCAAATCTCAAACGCACTCGTGTCGGCTTATGACACCTATTATGCACGCGAATGTGGAGATTGTTCATCTCCCGTCTCTTTTGCTGGCAAGCAGTTCGTCATTGGTGCGCCCATTCGCCATGTCTATCGTGATGTGATTGAAGACCGTCTCACATCGGCTGGTAGCCCCGCAGCGACAATCAGGGCGGGCAATACGCTTTTTGTCGATACCGTCGATCTTACCAATGCCTATAGCAACATTGAAGCCGGCTCCGGCATGACACTTGTTGGCTCCGGCACTCTTAACAATCTCGGTTTGCAATTGCAGCGTACCACTTCGCTCAATTGCAACCAACAAGGTGGCTGCCAATATTATCCTGACGTCATCTATGAGTGGCAGGAATCGAAAACAAGCGGCGATACAGGTGGTTGGGAAGGTTCATGGCAGGTCGCCATGCCTGGTCCCAGTCCCTTTGGCACGCGCGATGCGTCAAAGGATATCGGGCCAGGACGGAGTGTAGAAAGCGTCGAGGCGATCGGCGGTGTTCCCGCGGCGATCCGCTCTGGCGGAGCGCTGGGTATTACCGGTTTTGGTACCGTTAACAATACCGCCGCAGCAGGTACGATCGCAGATCATGTCAGCGTAGTAGCGCCTGCGCCGTCGAGCGATCCGACCGGATTGCTCGCTGGCATGACCGCAAGCGGTGCGCTGTTCACTATTGGCTCCGTTGCAGGCCCGCAGTCCGGCGGCTTTGGCGGCACCATTCCCGGTCAGACGTTCCTCTATGAAACGCGTGCCGCCTTCCTCGATGTCTCGAAATTCTACGGATCGAGCTATTTCCTTGGCCGCATCGGCTACCAGCCGGACCGGCAGATCCAGTTCCTTGGAGACGCCTATTTCGAGAACCAATATATTGAGCAGCAGCTCAAACTGGCGACGGGTTCCGGCTTCACCGGGCAGGATTCGATCGCTCAGATAAAGCAATTGCTCGACAACGGAGCCGCCTATCTGGGAGCGCAGCAGCGCCCGCTCGGCGAACCGCTTACGGCCGAGGAGATCGCCAGCCTCACCGAATCCGTCGTCGTATATGAGTGGCAGACGGTGAACGGTACGACCGTTCTTGCGCCGGTACTACATCTCGCCGCCAATGACAGGGAAAGATTGAATTCTGCGGGCGCGCTGATCGCGGGCAATCAGGTGACGATCGATACCGGCCTGCTTGCAACATCAGGGATGGTGGCATCGACCGGCGATCTTAGCGTTTCTGGTTCGTCGATCGCGGCAATCGGCGGCACCTTCACGGCGGGTGGCAATGCCTCGCTGAAGGGTAACGAGAACATTCTGCTCGCCAATGCGAAGGTGACGGCCGGCGGCAATCTCGGCCTGACGTCGAATGGAGACATCAATATCTCCGTCACCGAACGGTCGACGACCAGCACTTTGCGCGACAAGCGGAGTTTTACGACGGTTGTGAGAACCGCCAGCCAGGGTTCCGAGATCACCGCGGGCGGGTCGGTCTCAGCCAATGCAGGTGGCAACCTCAACGTCATCGGCAGCAACATTGCTGCCGATGGAACGGTCGGTCTGAAAGCGACCGGCGATGTGACAATCGCTGAGGCCATCGACACCACCACGATAGATTACACCTATAGGAAAAAGGGCGGTCTGTTCGGCGGAAGCAAACAGACGACGAGCCACACGGAAACGCAGACCGTCGTCGGATCATCGGTTAGCAGTGGGAAGGGCGTGTCCATCATCTCAGGTGGAGATACCGTCGTCTCCGCCTCGAAGGTGACTGCCGGCGACGAGACCGACAAAGCCGATATCAATGTCAGCGCGGGCGGCGATCTGCTGATCGCGTCGGGCAGGAATACGGCGGAGTTCGAGCAGAGCTCCTCATCCAGGGGCTTTCTCTCGAAAAAGAGCTCGACGCAGTACAACTACGACGAAGCCACAGTCAGCTCCGAGCTTTCCGCATCCGGCAACATCAAGCTAAATGCTGGCGGCAACGCTGTCATCGCCGGCTCGAACATAACGGCAGGCGATGCGATCAGCGTCGCGGGTGACAGCGTCGCCATCATCGGAGCCGAGGAGCAGCATGCGCTGGAAAGCAGCAGCAAGAAATCCGGCCTGTTCGCCGGTTCCGGCGGCGGCTTCCTCTCGCTCTGGGGCAAGGAACAGAAAGAAAAGAGCCAATCGTCTACCCTTAATGTCGGCTCCGCGCTGACTGCCGGGACCGATGTTACTCTCACGGCGCGCGAAAACGACGTCAATGTTATCGGTTCTTCTATCATGGCCGGCCGTGACATCGCGCTGGAGGCAGCCCGCGACGTCAATATCACTCCCGGGGCTGAAAGTGCCTCATCGCAGGAGAAGGAAAAACGCTCGGGCTTCGGCATTCAGGTGAAATCTGGCAACGGCAGCGCATCGATCGGTATCGGCTACGGCAAGTCGGTCGATCGGACCAGTCAGTCATCAGAGACTAACGCCAGATCCATCCTGTTTGCCGGTCGTGACCTAATCATATCCGCTGGCCGAGACGCCAACCTGCAGGCCGCTCAGCTATCGGCAGACCGCGATGTCGCCATCCTTGCGGAGCGCAACGTCAATCTGCTTTCCGCGCAGGACAAGTCCAACTACGAAAGCCTGCATGAGGAGTTTTTCGCGGGCGTAAGTCTGTCGGTGGCGACCTCGGTGGTGAACGCGGCTACGAGCGTAAGCGGCGCAGCACAGAAGCTTACGACCATCAATGATGGCTATTCTGCCGCCAATGCTGCCTTTGCCTCGCTGAAAGCCTATGATGCGCTTGATAAGATTGCCAAGGGCGGCAACCTTGTCTCGGCGTCGCTGACCGTGGGATTCAGCTACCAGAAAGAAAGGGAAACCGCGCAATCCTCTGTCCCGGTTCCGACCGAGATACGCGCAGCGCAGTCGGTAACGATTGAGGCCGTCTCCGGGGATTTGACGAGCCATGGCGCACAAATCGCTGCAGGTTACGGTTCAGAAGGACAGATCGTGGTCTCCGACAATGAAAAAGCCGGTGATATTACGCTCAAGGCCGGCAAGGATATCATTCTCGAAAGCGCCCAGGCGACCAACAGCTCATCGACGAGCAGCATGTCAGGCGGTGCAAACTTCGGTGTTTCCGCTGGCGTCGGCATCAACGGTGTCAGCGCCGGATTGACGGGCGGGGCCAATGCGTCCGTCGGCAACTCCAACGCCGATGGGACAAATCAGGTCAATAGTCATGTCAGCGGAACCGGTGACATAACTCTAAAGTCAGGAAACGATACGCGTCTCGCGGGTGCGGTGGTCTCCGGGGACACGGTCACTGCCGATGTCGGTGGTGATCTCACGATCCTGTCCGTGCCAGATACCGGTACAAACTCCAACCACTCCGCCTCGGCCGGGTTCAGCCTCGGCGGAGGCCAGCTTCTGTCCGGCGTGCAAGTTGGCGGTGGCAGCGGTTCTGGAGAAACGAACTGGATCACTGAGCAGTCCGGCCTCGTTTCCAATGGAGCGATGCACGTCACCGTCGGCGGCAATACCCATCTGGGTGCCGGAAAGATCATCTCTGCAACCGGTGACCTCATACTCGATACGGGCACATTGACCCACGACAACTTTGAAGGCCAGAAGGGTTACGAAGGTTTCAGTGTTGATCTTGGTACCGATCTTTCCAGTGGAAAGGACGCAGCCGGTAACGCCACCACCAACCATACGCTGGAAGGTTCCTACCGGCTCGACGACACTCGCCAGACGGTACGCGCCACTGTCGGGCCAGGCGATATTGTCATTCGTGACCAGGAGCAGCAAGCGGTGCTGGAAAAGGACGGTGCTTCTACCATCCCGCTCGACGAACTCAACCGCGATCCAAACAAGGCTTATGAAGTCACCAAAGACAAGCACGTCGATCTCGAGGTCTATATCTCCACCAACAGCTTGAATGCAGCAATTGAGGCAGGCAAGACGGTCACCGAAGTTATCGGCAGTGTCTTTGCAAAGATGGCTTCCGACGGCAATTTGTCATCCACAGATGCCCAATCGGCGACTGCAATCGCCTCTTATCGGGATGATCCTCAGGTTCTGGCTCAGTTGGAACAATGTGGAATACACGGGGGAACATGTCAGATTGAAATAGGTGGCGCAGGCACGTATTTCTTTTCGACATCTGGTGCTTCGATTTCTCTTGAAACATATAAGGCTATAGCCAAAGCTGAGTTACATTTCGTTGGCAAAGGGGGGACACCTGGAAACAATCAGGCCCAAAACAAGCAGGTAGACGATATAGTGCGAATGCTAGGACTAAGCCCAAACCAGCGCAGAAGGCTGCACGACGAGATTACGGGACAAGGCTATTCGTTTCACGAGATAAAGCAAATTGCAGTCGACATGTTTGACTTGAATTAGAGGTATTGCGACTTTGAATGGCGAACTTCTCAAAAATATCTTCCAACCCATAATAGGTGAGCCAGCTTGGCTGGTGCGAATGGGGCACGGAAGCTTCCTAACTTTCGAGTTTGGAAGGGCAGGTATACGGCGTATAGAGCCCACCACGAGGAAAAAGCGGCGAAGTATATCAGTTCACGGGGAATGGCATCTGTGGATTTATTGTTGTCGCTGGCACGTTTTAGATAATGCTGCTCTATTGGCGAGTAGCAATTCAGACCAGTCTCAGATGTCGAGAGCCGCGCATTTTCTCGACGGCCAAATTTTACGTTCGGTCTCTTACATACCAGATACTATGCGATGCCGGTTCGAGTTTGATTTAGGTGGGGTCTTAGAGACGTGGCTCAATACTGATGACCCTGCTGAACAGTGGTTACTTTACCACAATCAAGATGACGTATGGATCCTCAATGCTGCAAATGAACTCGAGGCCGCGCCGTATGATGAGAAGACGAACTAGGTCTTGTTGACAAACTTATCAGTGATAATGCGATAAGATCGCTGACCGACAACGCATGGAGGTGGTCGCATCGGAGGTCATCTCGGATTTTGGTTATGAAACAATAATGACTGTCTTCACGTCTCCACCATCGGATGGACCGCAGGTTCCGGTTGATAGGCGATGGTGGACTTACAAGCGATTTGAGCCATTGCTGGGCTAAAGGCGTTGTGTGAAGTGCGGCAGCCAGATTTTTGCGGCGGCCAGCGAAAGGAACGCTTCGAAGGAAGTTCGGGTCTTGTCGTAACGGGGGGCAATCCGTCGGAACTGTCTGAGCCTGTTGAACATTTGTTCGATGCGGTTGTGGTCTTTATGTACCTTGAAGTCGCAGGGAGGCGGCTCTATCCATAGAGCATGATTCAAGACTGCCTTTTAGGAAGCGATTTTGCCTCGCGGCGACCTGACGGATTTGGAATGGCGGATTGTTGGAGGACTACTGCCCACTGAGCGCGGGAGGAAATCTCGCCCTTCTCACGATAATCGGCAGTATCTCAACGGAATGTTGCATGTTCGCGTGTCGGGTGCCCTTGGCGCGACATGCATGAGCGGTATGGCAAGTGGAATTCCGTCTACGTGCGCTTCCGCCGTTGGGCAGAACAAGGCGTATGGGATGTCCTGCTGGAGACGCTTGTCGAACTGGGCTTGACCGATGACTGGCAGCATATGATTGACAGCACCACGGTTCGCGGCCATTCTCAGGCTGCGGGCGCAAAAGAGGGACTTATAAGGAGGCTTTTGGTCGATCACGCGGCGGCTTTTCTACAAAAATCCACGCCCGTGCGGACTGTCAGGGACGCCCTCTCGGCTTCATCCTGACAAGGCGGTGAAGCTTCGGATTACAATACCGTTCCCGATCTGTTAGCCATGCCGGTTGCCAAGCCGAGGCTGTTTCTCGCTAACAAGGGCTATGACAGCGACGCTCTGCGCGAAGAGTTGCTGATCCACGGGGTCAGGCCCGTTATTCCTCCGAGGGCCAACGGCAAAGACCAACCGCCTGTGACTTCACAGTCTACATGGACCGAAATCGTATCGAGCGGCTGTTCAACCGGCTGAAGCAATTTCGTCGTGTCGCCACCCGATACGATAAAACCCAAAAATCCTTCGCCGCCTTTCTCGTGTTGGCCGCCGCAAAAATATGGTTGCCACACTTGCTCTGGTTCATGAGTTGTGCACCTTAGTTAAGACGGTAACACGTTGCAAAAAAGGAGAAAATTCTTTTATGACTTCAATCATTTAGACCGAATAGCGAAAGACCTGATCGCAACTGGGAAGGCAGCGGACGCGATCAAGATTTATCTTTTCATGGCAGATGGCGACCAGTCGTTGGATGCCGGATATCTCGGGGAGCGGTTGGGAGAGTGTTATGAGAAGATTGGTGACCTGCATGCCGCAAAATATTGGTATGGAAGAGCGGTGGAGGAAAATCCCGACGTCAGGCTGATTTCTGTAGCAGCGCATAAAAGCCTCCACGAAGTCAGCATCGAAGCTTTTTTGGGCGACGCAGAAAAGTAGTTCTTAACGAGCACCTCAAGCTACTTTGTCAACAGAACCTATTCATAACAAGGGATTTGGATGGTCATAATGGAGGCGCTTGGAAGATGGCCGCTTCCGTTAAGGACCTCGGAGGTAAGGGGACGCGCCTCGGAACTTATGACTCAAATCTGAATCGTATAGGGGATTGATAATGAACGTTAAAGACACAGATCATAAGGATTGGGCTAATAGAGGGAAAACCATTGAAGAGTTGATAAAGGAACTTCAGTCCTTTGAAAACCAAGGCTTGCCGGTAGAGATATCCATCGATGGAGGTGATGATGTCCGACCGATCAGTCTTGTAGGAAAAAAGGACGGGAAATGCTTGCTTATCTATCTGAATAAATAGTTTATCAACTCCAACTCGTCCACTACACCCGCACCGGATCAGGACCGATTGCCGAGGAAGACCACAGCCACAACCGGTGAAACATGGCGCGGAATCGGCGAAAAGCTGGCTCGCTTCATGTTCTGGTAATTTGGGGATTATCAAAGCTGACGCCAGTGTTGTTGCCAGCGCACACTATCGGCTCAGCCCAAGCCCCTGAGACCGGGCCAGTTGCTGTTTCAGCGCGTGGTCATGGCTGAGTTCTGCATGGCGTGCACGATGCACCAGGCCGGCGATTGCCTTGATCTGCTCGGCCTGCTTTGCGAGCTCCGGGCGTGTCTCGAGCTCTTCGGCGAACCTGCGAGGATCGGAGCTTCCGAACCGCCGCGTGAGCGCTTCGGCCACCAGCTTGGCCTCATCAAGCGCGGTCAGGCCCTCAGGTAGCGATCGCAGCTCTTTGATGAACTTGCTTCGCCTATCGATCGGCATTTTCTCCACCTGGCTAATGATTTCGGCGCTGCGCGAGGTGAGGCCGGGCACTTCGATCACGTCACGCTGTTCACGCTGCCATTGTTCGCTCTGACGTTCTTCGCCGAGCCGTCGCTCCCATGCCTCGGAGACATAGCCGATATGGGCAGAGAGTGACCTTGCATATTGCAACGCCTCCTTCCGTTCCTTGCTGTTGCCGAACAGACCCGATTTGCCGCGCAGCTCCCCGAAGCGCTCTGGCTGCCCGACCATGGCCTTCGCCATGATCTTGCCATTGCCCTCTTTCTCGATCATCGCGGCGCGCAATCTTGCTGCGACCTCGGCCGGATCACGGAACACGTGCCGCACGAGAGAGTCGACTACATCGAATTGCTGATCGATAACGGACATAGCCTTCATCTGCGCCACCTCTTCGATGCTGCGTTGGTATCGGGTGATGGCTGGCACAAGCGGAGCTGGCTTACCGGGTTCCAGCGACGATTGCTGGCCGACAGCTTCTGTGGGGGCAGGGACGGCGCCGTCTCGCGTCATGAGGTCGGACCACCGGATCCGGCGATATCCTTTATTGTCCTCTGTCCCGTGCGGATCTTCGCGACGAACAGTGCCGGCCAGATCGCCGGCAGGTTCCTCGTAAACCCGCTGACGTTCCGATGGCCGGCCCTGCTGTTCCCGTTGCAGATGGGCCGCGCGGGACAGGACCTCTTGACGCTCATTCCGGTCGGAAGCAAGTTCAATCTCGCTTCTGAGCCCGAGCTGCTCCGCGATGCCCCGCCGCTCGGCAAAGTCCCTGACATAGTCCAGCGTGGTTTCCTTCGCGCCGGAACGCGACAGGCGGCTTGTCAGCTTCTGATAGGCCAGTTCATCACCCTTGACGACGCGCCATGCATTGCGCTCGGCCTTTGTGCCGTCCGGAAGCGAGACAGGCGTGGCGCCTTCATGCTGGAGGAAAATCCTGTCTCCGATTTTTGGCGAGGCCTCTCGCATGGCCCGCTTGAGATCGACGCCCCACACCGTGCGCTGATCGCCCTTGTCATTCTTCAGCGTCACAAAATAGCTTTCTCGCGCCTGGCGATTATGCTCGTAGGGCGCAACGCCGTGATCAACGAGCCGGCCCGCATTTGTGAACTCCTTGATGTCGGCATAGAGCTGCACGCTGTCGCGATGCCTTGTCATGGCGACATAGGTCAGATGCCGGTCCATGGTGCCGGACGCCAGCACGAAGGCGCGATCGACCGTCGCACCCTGGTTTTTATGGATCGTCGTCGCATAACCGTGGTCGATCGCCTGATAGCTGTCGGTCAGAATGCTGACGCTGTCGCCGTCTCGGCCATCGAGCCGAGCAACGATCCGACCCTTCTCGACACGCTCGACGGTGCCAAGCATGCCGTTTTTCACAGCGAGGTCGCGGTTGTTTTCGAGGAAGATGATCCTGTCGCCGGCGGCGAAGGCGCGTTTGCCGTTACTGGTCTGGAAGTTGAGTTCTCCAAGATCCCCGACACCCCCGCGGTCCGCACCGGCGTTCTGCCCGTGGCTGCGCTCCAGGCTTTGCCGGTTCTGAAGCTCGGCTCGGATAGCAACATTGAGCGCGCGCACATCGGCACGGCGGTGCGCCATGGCAACCCGGGTGCCATCCGGATGCTCAGCACTGTCGGCGACATAATCACGCACGATCTGCGCCATCGCTTTGTCGCGGCTTTCTGCAAAGTAGATATCGCCGTGCTCGCGGTAGGCGGCAAGGCCGTCGGCCGTTTTGTGGGTCGCAAAGGCAACCGATGCTTGCCTCTGCCAATCATGACGCTGGCGGCGAATGCCGCAAAGCTCGACATGGCCGATCTGTTCGGCAATCGCCCTGAAGGGAGCACCGGCGCCGATTGCCTGCAGTTGCTCATGGTCACCGACAAGCACGATCTTTGCGCCGCGCTCCTCCGCTTCTCCGATGAACCGGGCAAGCTGACGGCTGCCGACCATGCCGGCCTCATCGATGACGAACACGTCACGTCGGCCGATCAGATCCCGGCCATGGTCCCAGCTGTATGACCATGACGCAAGCGTGCGGCTCTCTATGCCGGAACTTTCCTCAAGCCCCTCGGCTGCCTTTCCGGCTAATGCCGCACCATGGACCTGATAGCCTTGAGCCTCCCACGCCTCGCGAGCGGCTGCCAACATGGTGGACTTTCCGGCGCCGGCAAACCCGACCACGGCCGCAATGCGTTCTCGCCCGGTAATATGCTCGATCGCCTGACGCTGTTCGGCCGACAATCCCGCAGACGGATCGCTCGCAGCCGACGGTCCGCCAGAGCTTGTCCGAAGAGCGTGATCCTGCCTTTCCATCGCGCGCTCGACATGGCGCGGATCGACACCGTGGGACTGCGCCTGATGCAGCCGCTCCGCCGATCGCGCCATTGCGAGTTCCAGATTTATCATGTCCCGCGTCGAATAGCGCGCATTGGAGACGTCGCCCGTCTCAGGATCGATGTGCTCAGCCTGAAGTTCGACAAGCGCTGACGACGCCATGACAGCGGCAAAGGCGTTCCGGAACGTTTGGGCGTCATCGTTGATATAGCGATGCAGGGTTTTGGCAATATCGTGCCGATCGAACACGCTCTTCTCATGGCTGATCAGCGTCAGAACCTGCTCCGGTTTTTGGCGGATCAGCGCGGCGTTCTGCCGTGCCGCCTCGTCATCCAGCCTGCCGCGCTCGACCGTCAATCCTTGCTGCTGCATCTGCGAGGCATGCACGCCCATGTGCTCGGTCGGCGACAACTCAAGACCGCGCTCCACATGTGATCGATGGTCGATGCGAACGTCCAGACCTTCGCGCTGAAGCTGACGGTTGGCGATGCCTTCCCATGCCTGCCGGATATCGCGAAGCTGCATGTCGGTTGTCGCCATGCCATTTTCCAGCAGCCGTGCGTTCTTGTGCTCGAGATAAGTCTTCTCGCCAAGGCGGGTTCTGCCAAGCTGTCGCGTCGTCATCAGCACATGCGCGTGGTAGTTCCTAATATCACCATGCTCGCTTGGCGAATGGATTGCAAAATCCACGGCCGCGCCATAGCGGTTTGCCAGATCCTGGGCGAAGGCGCGTGCAGCTTTCAGTCTCCCTTCTGGCGACAGCTCATGCGGAAGCGCGATTTCGAATTCGCGGGCGACGCGGGCATCCCTGCGCTTTTCTGCAAACTCGGCAGCATTCCACAAGGCAGAACGATCCAGAGCCCAATCGGCAGAAAGACCGTCCGGCAGCACGATCTCTTTATGCTCCACTCCTTCTTTCCGGGTAAAATCATGCACGAGGCCATCGCGATGATTGGTAAGAAGTACCGCACAACGGTAGGCGGCGGATGCCACAGCGCTTCGGCCGGATGAGCGCGAGACAGGTTTGGTGCTGAGATGATAAATCGCCAACCGAAATCTCCGATACGCAAACGGGGAAATTCAGCGCTCAACTGCGGTGCAAGTCGTAAGTGCGCCCTTGTCAGTTTACCGGTGGCGAGGCTAGCAACATCGAACGGCGATTTCGACTACTAAAAGTAGTAGTCGCCAAGTGGCAATTGCTCGTGTTTGAATAGGGACACAAATGCATCAATCAGGTGAGGGGGATGCGCAGGGCGATAGGCGCAGGCTGATAGCCCGGCGGAAGAGGGATAGGCGCCAAAGAGAGCCGGACGAGTGGAAGGAGATATTGCAGGCGCCGCGTGACAAACAGGAGTGGGCGCAGGCAACGCGCGGTCGATAGTTTGGGATACGGGCTGTCGATTGGCGGCTGCCAAAAATCGGAGTTTCAAAGAAGTTTACAATGGACCATACAGGATACCGTCCAGAAACGGAGCAGACATGAAGACCAGCCTTGAACACCTGCCGGAACGAAAGCAACGCGAGCTTGCGCGCGTCGTCGGAATTATCCAGGAAGAGTTTGCTGATCTGGTGGAGCGCTCGAAGTCGGACGCCAAGAAGGACGGACGGATCTTCAAAATCATTCTGTTTGGTTCTTACGCACGTGGCACCTGGGTGGATGAACCGCATACGTCGAAAGGTTACCGCTCGGATTTTGATATTCTCGTCATCGTCAGCAACAAGGAACTTGCCGATCCCAAGTACTGGGACAAGGCAACCGACCGGCTGATGTGGGACAAGGAGATCGAGACACCTGTTGGCCTCATCGTGCATGGCGCGCGCGAGATCAGCAATTTTTTACGTGATGGCCAGTACTTCTTCGTCGACCTCGCCCGCGAAGGTGTTGTTCTTTACGAATTTGACGACAGGCCGCTGGCTGAAGCGAAACCGCTCAGCCCTTCCGATGCACTCAGGGTGGCCGAGGAGCATTTCAGTACCCAGCTTAATAGCGCCAAATTCTTTCGTGAACTCGCTCTATATTCTATCACCCATGATCAGCGAAATCACGCGGCTTTCAATCTTCATCAGGCGGTCGAGACGGCTTACAACTGCTACCTGCTGACACTGACAAACTATTCGCCCGCGTCGCACAATCTCAAATTCCTGCGTGGACTTTCCGAAGGTCGTGATCACCGTCTGATTGACATCTGGCCGCGCGACCGTCAGCGATTTACCACCTGGTACAACATCCTGAATGAGGCCTACGTCAAGGCCCGATATTCGAAGCGTTTCGAGGTTTCTGAAGAGGCGCTGACCTGGCTTCAGGAGCGGACGGTGGAACTTCATAAGCTGGTTGAGACGCTTTGCCACGAGCACATTGAGAAGCTCAAACAGGCCGCGAACGCCAGCGGCTGAGCCTAACCGGAGGGTCCAACCAACTCTCACAATCGCTATGTCGATCTCCTCATAGAAACTGGTCTGTCTTCCAGGAGCAAAGCCGTGGTCAACAACGGCAGTTCCGGTGCGACCGCAATCGAAAGGAATAATCGTGGCAAGGAAAACCATCGAACAGCGCCTGGCTGAACTGGATGCGCAACGGTCCGCGCTCAAGGCCCGGCTTTCAAAAACCGAGCGCAACAACGATATGCGGCGCAAGGTCCTGATCGGCTCGCTCGTCCTTCATCATCTCGAAACTTCAAATGATCAGGAGTTCAGCAAACAACTCGGTGAATGGCTGCGCCGCGAACTGCCGGGCTTTCTGACACGCGACAATGACAAGGCGCTGTTTACCTATCTAATCAGACAAGGACTGACGGACAAGGGACAGGGTGGCGACAGTGGGCAGGGTGCTCTATGACCCGAATACAACTTGCTTGGGCCGCATTCAAGAACATGATGCGCGCCGCCGCGCGGGATCCGCTTTGGGCATTTCTAGCTTTGCTTGCCATGCCTTTCCGGATATGGAAACCGCTTCTCGGATTTATGTTCATGCTCATCATCGTCACGTTCGTGATCGGCATGGGTGGCCGTCATTTCCTCGAGCAAATGGGTTTCGGTCACGGCTCGCCTGTCTACATCATCCCAGGTCTCTTAACCCTGCTGGCGCTTGCCGCCATCACCTTCCGGTTCATCACCGCTCCACTGATTTTGCATTTCGGGGACAGTGACGGTGATACCCATGGCTCCGCCCGCTTTGCGACAGACAAGGAGATAGCCGCTCTCACCTCATCGGGTTCAGGCCTCCTGATTGGTCGTGATACGAAAACGGCCAAGCCCCTGCGCTATGATGGTCCGGCCCATCTCCTCACCATGGCGCCGACGCGCACCGGCAAGGGCGTGGGCACGATCATTCCAAACCTGCTGACCGCCGATCGGTCGGTGATCTGCGTCGATCCAAAAGGCGAAAATGCAAGGATCACCGGCCGTGCTCGTCAGAAATTCGGGCCGGTTCATGTGCTCGATCCTTTCGGGGTCACCGGCAGACGCTCGGCAGCCTTCAATCCCCTCGCCATGCTCCATCCCGACAGCCTCGATGTCGCGGAAGACGCCAGTGCGCTTGCCGACGCTCTTGTGTTCGACGAACCGGGAATGGCGGGCGAGGCGCATTGGAACGAGGAGGCAAAAGCGCTGATTGCCGGATTGCTGCTTGAGATTGTTGCGGCAGAACCTTTGCGACGCCGGCATCTTGCGACACTTCGCGAGTATCTGACCCTTGCTCCGGAACAGTTTGTAGCACTGCTCAAGCGTATGCAGGAGAGCGATGCTGCAGGCGGTCTTGTTGCGCGTGCCGCAAACCGCCACCTCGGAAAATCCGATCGCGAAGCCGCAGGCGTGCTGTCGGCCGCCCAACGCCATACGCATTTTCTTGATTCACCGCGCATGGCGGCCGTGCTCAGCCGCTCTGATTTCCGGTTCGCTGATCTCAAGCGCAATAACATGACGGTGTTCCTCGTTCTTCCGCCTGATCGCCTCTCGACCTATTCGCGCTGGCTGCGCCTGCTTGTCTCGCAAAGCCTGCTCGAAATGGCCCGCGATCCAACCAAGCCGGTGACACCGGTTCTTTATCTGCTCGATGAGTTTGCATCCCTTGGGCATCTGGCGCCGGTCGAACGCGCGATGGGTCTGATGGCGGGTTATGGTGTCCAGCTTTGGCCTGTCCTCCAGGACATCCATCAGCTGCGGGCCGCATATGGTCACCGCGCCGGAACCTTCCTGTCGAACGCCGGCGTGCTGCAGGTTTTTGGCGTCAATGATCATCACAGCGCCCGTCTCATCTCTGATTTGCTCGGACAGGAAACGGTCGTGTTCCAGACGATGGCGAGAGCGCTCGATTCCGATAAGACCGGGATTTCCTATAGCCAACAGCATACCGGCCGGCCGCTACTAACCCCTGATGAGGTGCGCAATCTACCTCCGAACGGACAATTGCTATTACCGGCCGGGCAACGACCAATATTTGCCGAGAAGCTTGCCTACTTTGCCGATCCGGAGTTCAGGGAGATGTTCGACGCGGTCTAACGGTATGCACGACGAAAGGGCAGTCAAGCATCTGAGACCTTGTATGCCCAGCCCTGGAGCTCGCTTCGGCGCAACGGGAAGAGGATAGATGAGTCTTCGTCCAAATTGCAGTCCTCTCGCGACGGCGGGCATCGCGGCGGCCGGATCGTTTTCGACCGCGAGGTCCAGCAGCGGGGTAATGATCTTGACAGGGCACCACAGGAGTCTAGACGGGGTCTCATGATCATCTCGGGAATGTGGAAATGAAAACACTGGCAGCCGTTTCGGCTTTTGTGGGCAAGACTTTTGCCATCTTGGTCATCCTGTTCGCCGTCCTCGGCTTTTTCTTTCCGGATACGTTCAAGCAGATCGCGCCGTGGATCGTCACGCTTCTGTCAATCATCATGTTCGGCATGGGTCTCACACTTTCGGTCGAAGACTTCAGGGAGGTCGTGAAAAGGCCGTTCGATGTGACGATCGGCGTGCTCGGCCAGTTTCTCATCATGCCGCTTCTGGCCGTGCTGCTGACGCTTATCATTCCTATGCCGCCGGAAGTCGCGGCTGGCGTCATTCTGGTCGGCTGCTGCCCGGGCGGCACTTCTTCCAACGTCATGACTTATCTCTCCAAGGGCGATGTCGCGCTGTCCGTTGCCTGCACCTCGGTCACCACGCTCGCGGCGCCGCTGGTGACGCCATTTCTCGTCTGGCTGTTCGCAAGCCAGTTCCTGCCCGTCGACGGTTGGGCGATGTTCCTCAGCATCGTAAAAGTCGTTCTGGTTCCGCTGGCGCTGGGTGCCGCCCTGCAAAAGCTGCTGCCTGGCCTCGTCAGGACCGCCGTACCGGCGTTGCCGCTCGTCAGCGTCATTGGCATTGTCCTCATCGTTTCGGCGGTGGTTGGAGGATCCAAGGCATCTATCGCCCAGTCCGGGCTGATGATTTTTGCCGTCGTGGTCCTGCATAACGGCCTTGGCTATCTACTCGGTTACCTCGCGGCAAAGGCAACGGGCCTGTCGCTTGCCAAGCGCAAGGCCATTGCGATCGAGGTCGGCATGCAGAATTCGGGCCTTGGCGCAGCACTTGCCACGGCCTATTTTTCGCCTCTCGCTGCGGTTCCGAGCGCCATTTTCAGCGTCTGGCACAATATATCCGGCGCAATCCTGGCGAACTGGTTTTCGGGCCGGGTGGACGCAGGCTCCGCCAACAAAGCCGCCTGAAGCTCCGCATTTGTCAGCCGCCTGTAGTTCAGGCGGCCTGACCCTGCCTTAGAACGGCATAGTCTGACGTGCTACGGCAGGTGGATTAAGCCGGGCAAAGCCTTCCTGGCGCTGATACGGGAAATGCGGATAGGGAGCAGTCGTCTCGCTGGCCTCGTCCAGCGTCGCTACCTGTGCCGATGTCAGTTCCCATCCCACGGCATCGAGATTCTGGCGAAGCTGTTCCTCATTGCGCGCGCCGATGATGACCGTGGAAACAGTCAGGCGTCTGAGCAGCCAGTTGAGGGCGACCTGAGGCACGGTCCGGCCTGTCTCCGTCGCAACGGCGTCGATCGCATCGATCACGCGGTAGAGCTCTTCATCATTGACCGGCGGGCCGAAACCGGCGGTTTCGTGCAGGCGGCTGCCTTCAGGCAGCGGCGTGCCGCGGCGGATTTTTCCGGTAAGCCGCCCCCAGCCAAGCGGGCTCCAGACCATGGCGCCAAGACCCTGATCCGCCCCGAGCGGCATCAGATCCCACTCGTAGTCGCGGCCAACAAGCGAGTAATAGACCTGGTTGACGACATAACGCGGCCAGCCATATCGATCGGCGACCGCGAGCGACTTCATGATCTGCCAGCCGGAAAAATTCGAGACGCCGGTATATCGCACCTTGCCCGACCGGACGAGCGTATCGAGCGTCGACAGCACTTCCTCAACCGGCGTGAAGGCATCGTAGGCATGGAGCTGGAGGATGTCGATATAGTCGGTCTTTAGGCGGCGCAGGGCGTCATCCACCGCGCGCAGCAGCCGGAAGCGGGACGACCCGGCATCGTTCGGCCCGTCACCCATCGGCAGGCTGGTCTTGGTTGAGATGAGAACGTGGTCGCGCCTCCCCTTGACAGCTTCGCCGAGTACTTCCTCCGACGCGCCATTGGAGTAGACATCGGCGGTATCGAACAGGTTCACGCCTGCTTCCAGACAGATATCGATCAGGCGTCGGGCTTCTGCCGCATCTGAATTGCCCCAGTTGCTGAAGAGCGGGCCGGAGCCGCCGAAGGTTCCGGTGCCCAACTCACGACCGGCACTTTCAGACCGGATTTGCCAAGCTGGCGATATTCCATGAGACTTTCCTTTGTTGTTTCGAAATGGTCGTGGGCGGCGCGTCGCGGCGTGGCCTTCTGCCCGTCCATTCGTGATCTGACAGATGAAGACTGCGCTGTGTTACAATCGCTGTCGTAAGATAGACGCCTGCTCTTCAATGAAATAGAATGCCGAAACTATTATCACTTGTGAGATGAGGTCATCATGGCGCGATTGGAGATCAACCGGGCAGGGGAGATGGAGATCTTCGTACGGGTCATAGAGCTTGGTGGTTTTTCCCGCGCGGCGGCTGCGGCTAGCATGACGCCTTCCGCCGTGAGCAAGCTGATCGCACGGCTGGAAAGCCGCCTGGGTGCGCGCCTGCTCAACCGTTCCACCCGTCAGCTTCAGATTACTCCGGAGGGCTGCGCCTTCTATGAACGGGCCACCCGTATTCTCGCCGATATTGAAGAGGCCGAACGCGCCGCCGGGGAAGGTGAACGGCCTCTCGGCCGCGTGCGGATCAACACCAGCGCATCCTATGCAGCGCATATTCTTGCACCCATCCTGCCACGGTTTCTGGCGCTCCATCCAGGCATTACGCTTGATATCGTCCAGACGGATCTGGTGGTCGACCTGCTTGCGGAACGCACGGATGTGGCGGTGCGCGCGGGACCGCTGAAAAGCTCAACGCTTGTCGCCCGCAAGCTCGGTGAGACGAGAATGATCATCGCCGCCTCTCCTGATTATCTGGAACGTTATGGCACGCCGCAGACAATAACCGATCTCGAAGATCACAACCGCCTCGGTTTTGGCTACACCCGGTCCGTCGACGGCTGGCCGTTACGGAACGACGGAAAGACCGTCGTCATTCCGGCCACGGGACGCGTGCAGGTGAGCGATGGCGAGGGGCTTCGCCGTCTTGCCCTTGCCGGTGTCGGTCTGGTTCGCCTTGCGGCTTTTACCGTACGGGAGGATATCGCCGCCGGCCGTCTGATACCGGTCCTCGATCATCTCGATACGGGTGAAACGGAGATGTTTCATGCCGTCTATGTCGGCCAACGGGGACCGCTTCCGGCACGTATTCGGGCGCTGCTCGATTTTCTCGGCGAGTATGGGCGGGTGAAGTGACGTTCCGCGTGCCACAAAAGGCGTGAATGGAATTAAGGCCTCAGACTGCCGGAAAACGGTAGCAGCCTGAGGAGCGAAGGCTATAGTTTCGGCCCTGAGATTGTGAAAGCACCAGCCGATTCCAGCTTTATACGCGTCTCGCCCGCAAGTCCGCTTGGTATCGCACCGCAGAGGCTACCCGTCGTCACGACGTTGCCAGCCTTCAGCATGTCGCCGGTGTTGAATTCCGAATTGGCGAAGGCGACAAGCGGCGCAAGCGGATCACCATTTGGATGCTTTGCCCTGGCATCAAACAGCGACAACGGTCCCTCTGTAACGGTGAGCTGCAGCAGGTTCTCACCGTTCCCGGTAAAGACCTCCACGATGCCTTCGTCCAGTTCCGGGCCGATGACGAAGCCGTGGTTGGCGAGGCGATCCGCCAGAAAGAGCGGAAACGGCACCTGGTTTTTCTCCACCAGCCTGTAGCGAAGAAGTTCGGCGCCAAGGTGAACCTTGTCGATAAATCCCGTCAGATCGGCCCTTGTCATCCGCCGAGCGGTTGAAGCAGGGATGTCGGCGGAAAGCGTGAAGCAAATCTCGACTTCGACACCTTCGGTGCAGTCTTCAGGAAAAGAAGCGAGATTGGCGTCGTCGACCCTAACACAATCGAAAATCGGCGCCCCAACAGCCTCACCATCCGGCCGGATCGCCAGTTTCCAGCCGGCGACCGGCTTTGCCCAGTGTTCAGCAAAAGCCCGCTGAACCGCCATGGCGGCAAAAAGGGTGCCGGGAACGAGACCATCGGCCTCAAGCTCCGTCAGAGGAATTCTCGCGCCTTCATGAACCGCCTTCGCGAAGCGCCGTGCTAGTTTTTCGAATGACGTCATTGTCTGATATGTCCCTTCGGTCTGCGTCGCTAATGGTGGCACGATCTGTAGCGGTTAGCCAGCAGTTCGCGCAGATGACCGCGCTTGGACTGAGGGATAGCGGTGCTGCCCCAAAACGACGGTTCTAGCCTTTGTTTTCAGTCTTTCTTGTCGTATGGGTGCCACGGATACATCCCAAGAGAGAGTTACCGCATGACCGTGCAATTTCCGAGTATCGCGCAGACACTTGCCGAGGAGATCGGAACATTACGCAAATGGCTGGATGAGGACGCCCTTCCATTGTGGTGGGAGGCGGGGTCAGCCCGGCCGGATGGCGGCTTTTACGAGCGTCTCGGTCAGGATGCGAAACCGGTTTTTTCCGATGACCGCCGCGCCCGCGTCCAACCGCGCCAGGCTTATTGTTATGCCGCCGCCGGCCAGCATGGCTGGCATGGC
>NZ_JBBCAR010000011.1:0-240703 GCF_037203725.1 Agrobacterium sp. CMT1 | reverse complement strand
AAGCAACGACGTAACCGCGACATTCGGCCTTGCCGAATGCGCTGGACGCGGGGTGGAGCAGCCCGGTAGCTCGTCAGGCTCATAACCTGAAGGCCGCAGGTTCAAATCCTGCCCCCGCAACCAAAACAACAATCCAAAGACAAAACAGATAAAGCATAGTCTCACGGCATCCGGAAAGTGGATGCTGTCGGCCGAATGGTCCGGCATGCCTGTGCGCGCGACCAGTTTAATATCAAGACGCCGGCGACACCGGAATGGGACGAGCGGATGTCAGATGAGTAGGCGGCAGCGGGCGAGATGGTGTATTAAATAGGACCTGAATTGTTTACGGCAAGCAATCCGGCCGGTCTCCCGCGTCAATCCTTAAAAAGCGCGGGTCTTCCGAAATTTCGACCGGGACAGCGGCTCCGCTCTGCAACCCGCAATGACTCAGACCTCTGTCGCCTTCGCGGTGGACTACGATCCAACTCGAACGGCGACGTGGAATTGCTGTCACCCATCAAAAATTCCTTTGACCCCATCGGTGTGTCCTTCGCGTAAGTTGGCATGTGTGCCGATGACGATCCGCCATGCCCGGTGGTTCGCTCAAGCGGCTCCCAACACTGTTGAGTATGATAATGGACCTGCCAAAAATAAAAACATTGATCGATTTTGTTGGAAAGTCGCCCGTTAGTAGTCTGTTCGTGACCGAAGACGGTGTCACGGTTCGCATATTCAAAACGGTAGGTGACGTCGCTAAAGCGACGCCAGAAAGACAGAACGAGGACGTGCAACCGTCTATCGCGCAGATGTTGGAAGAACGTACCGTTCGGGGCAGGGCAATCCGCGCGCCGGTTTTTGGCATTCTCCACCGCGCTCCCGCTCCAGGCGAAGGTCCCTTTGTGGAACATGACGACACGGTGGAAGCGGGACAGACACTTTTCATTATCGAAGCGATGAAAGTCTTCAATAAGATTGCTGCGCCATGCGCGGGTCGCGTTACTTACCTTACTGCCACGGATGGTGGCGAGGTAGACGTAGATGAACTTCTGGCGGAGATCGCCTGATGCGCGAGAATTCTGCCGTTCCCCGCCCGCTCTTCGATACAGTACTCATTGCCAATCGTGGGGAGATAGCCGTTCGGATTCGCCGAGCCTGCCACGCCTTGGGTTTAAAGACAGTCACAATTTGCTCGGAAGCGGACAGGAACGCCTCCTCTAGCGAGACGGAAGACGGTTTTCTGTGTATCGGCCCGGCCAATGCGAGCAAGAGCTATCTCAATAGGGACGCGATCCTCCTCGCGGCCCGCCTTACCGGCGCGGACGCGATTCATCCCGGCTATGGATTTCTCTCCGAAAACGCCGCTTTCTCGCGGGCCGTCGAGAATGCGGGAATGGTCTTCATTGGCCCCGATGAATGCGCCATTGCGACGATGGGAGACAAGATTGCCGCAAAGCGTGCAATGATCGCTGCAGGCGTTCCCTGTGTGCCCGGCCCTGACGCGGCTTTGCCCGATGACGGTGAGCTTGTTTCCCAGATTGCTGCGGATATCGGCTACCCGGTCATCATCAAGGCCGCTGGTGGCGGCGGCGGGCGGGGAATGCGTGTGGTACATGGCCCAAGTGAGTTGAATGAGGCGTTCACCGTCACACGCGAAGAGGCGCGGCAGGCGTTCGGTAATGCCGACCTCTATATGGAAAAATTCCTCCTGCATCCACGACATATCGAAATCCAGGTATTGTGCGACAGGTATGGTAACGCTGTATGGCTCGGCCATCGCGACTGCTCCATGCAACGCCGCCATCAGAAGGTGGTGGAGGAGGCGCCTGCGCCGGGCATCACCGCGGAGATCGTCGAGCCCGTCGGGCTCGCTTGCGTGAAAGCCTGTCGACAAATTGGCTATCGCGGGGTCGGCACCTTCGAGTTTCTTTACGAAGATGGCAAGTTCTACTTTATCGAGATGAATACGCGCCTTCAGGTCGAGCATCCCGTCACTGAGATGACGAGCGGCATCGATATCGTGCAGGCGCAGATTAGGTCCGCGCAGGATGAGCGGCTGCCGCTGCGCCAGATAGATATAGTTTGCGAAGGGCACTCCTTCGAGTGCCGTATCAACGCGGAGGACCCAAAGACAGCTCTCCCTTCCGCCGGTGTGATCACCGATCTTTCGTGGCCCGAAGGGGACGGCGTCAGGGTCGATACACACATCCACAGCGGCTACCGCGTCTCGCCCTATTACGACTCTCTCATCGCAAAACTGATCGTGCATGCACCGAGCCGCGCCGAGGCCATGGCGAAGATGAGGCATGCGCTGGCCGAGACGCGCCTGGACGGTATCTCCAGCAATCTAGCTCTTCTTCAATCCCTCTTTCAGGATCCCGGTTTTTCAGAAGGGGAAACGGACATTCATTATCTTGAGCAATGGCTTGAAGCCTGGAGCGCATCATGAGCAAGCTTGATTTTACCGATCCGGCTGTTCTGGCGGCGCTGACCGAGATGCTGGCGGATGCCAGGGTAGACGGCTTGGAAATCAGCGCTCCCGGCTGCGAAATTCGCCTTGTCGTTTCTTCATGCGGCAAGGCGGCAAAGCCTTCAGCGACGTTGCCTTCACAGAAAACCGAACCATCCAGAGCCGTCGTCAAAGCTCCGATTGCCGGCCATTTTCACGCATCTGAAGCCGATGGCGAAGATCCATTTATATCCAACAAAAAAATCGGCCAGGCGTTGGGCTCGGTCCGCATTGGCCACATCCTTGTTCCCGTTACCACCGGTCGGGCTGGTACCGTAACCCGTCAGCTTGCGGAGCATGGTGCGCTGGTGGGCTTCGGAGACCCCCTTTTCGAAATTGAGCTTCAGTCATGAGCGTGCCATCACACAACCTCTCGTCGCGCCATGAGGTGCGGCCCCTTGCAGCGGGACAGGCCAGGATTTCGTTTATCGGCTCGCGGGCTTTTCTTCTCGAGGCGCCGGGTGAATTCGACCTGCCTGCGCAGCGTTTGATCTGGGCGTTGTCTCGGGTGGTGGGCGTCTGGCCTGAGGTGGCTGAGGTCATTCCCGGCATGACCAACCTGTTGACCATTCTAGAGGACACACCCGAAAATCCGCAGGCCATTGTAGAGCGCCTCCTCGATGCGTGGGACAATGCGACAGCTCTCGATCTCGCGGGTAAAACGCACGAGATTCCCGTTCATTATGGCGGGGAACATGCGACCGACCTCGCGGCCCTCTGCGATTTTTCAGGGTTAAGTGACCGGGAGGTCGTCCGCATTCATCATCAGGCTACGTATCGCGTCTTCGCGCTGGGGAGCGCTCCCGGTTTTGGTTATCTCCATGGTCTGGACGCCCGGATCTACATGCCGCGAAAGACGGTGCCATCAATCAGAATGGAAAAGGGCTGCGTCACGATAGGGGGCATGCAGACCGGGGTGGCAATGCTTACGGGTCCCAATGGCTGGAATTCCATTGGTTATGCCGACTTGCAGATGTTCGATCCGGCTTCGGCAACCCCGGCACTGCTCGCCCCTGGCGATATTGTTCGCTTCATTCCTGAAAGGATCGAGCTATGATGGAGATTGTCGAGACAGGTCCCTTCAACACCGTACAGGATCTCGGCCGCCCCGGCTTTCGGGATATCGGCGTTTCGGCTGGCGGCGCGATGGATCCACTCGCTGCCAGCATCGGTAACATCCTCGTTGGCAATCCGGCCGGCTCCGCCACCGTCGAGGTGCAGACTTTTCCGTTCAAGCTGCGCTTTACAGTACCGAGCGTATTCGCTGTCACCGGGGCAGACGGTGTTTATCTGCTGAACGGAAAAGAGCAGTTGTCCTGGTCTGCCCGGCAGGCCCATGGAGGAGACGTTCTGGAACTGCGCCACCCTCCGAAGATGGCGCGTGCCTACATCGCCTTCGCAGGCGGCGTGGACGTGCCGCTGTTGATGGGGTCGCGCAGCACTGCTTTGCGGGGCAACTTCGGCGGTGTCGAAGGCAGATCGTTGACCACGGGCGACATTCTGCTGTTGGGCGTGGACGGGGACGGGCTGCCCCTGCCCACGGATGGACTTGCTGCGGTGACGCCCTTGCGGGCAATGGCAGATGCCTTTCCCCCCGTCCTCGAAGGTGTGCTGCAGGTCCGTGCCATCCCCGCCGGCGAGCACCATCTTTTTGGCGAAGACGCAGAGGCCTTCTGGGGCCGGGAATGGCGTATTTCCTCACGGAGCGATCGTACCGGCTATCGGCTAACCGGCGACCCGATCAAGCCCGTTATGACGGTGGAAATGCGCTCGCATGGTGTGGTGCCCGGTGTCGTTCAGGTTCCACCTGGCGGTGAGCCGATCATCCAGATGAGTGACGCGAATACTGCCGGTGGCTACCCGAAAATCGCCGGTGTGATCGAGGCAGATCTCTGGCGGCTTGGGCAGGCGCGGCCCGGCGCGACGATCAGATTTGTCAGGTCGAGCCATGACGAAGCGCGCAGGGTGGAGAAGGCGGTTGCCGCGTATATCGAGGATATCAGGCAAACTGCGCCGATGGTGAAGCGTGCCTTGAAAGCGATGGCCTGACGAAATCGGAGAAACCATGATGAAGATCGATCTCAATTCGGATATGGGCGAAGGTTTTGGACCCTACCGGCTGTGCGATGATGAGGCGATGATGAAGCTGGTTTCATCGGCAAATATCGCCTGCGGCTTTCACGCAGGCGACCACGATACCATGGCGCGGATGGTTCGACTGGCGAAGGCGAACGGGGTCGGTATCGGTGCGCATCCGGGCTTGCCCGACAGGGCCGGCTTCGGCCGGCGCGAAATCTCTTTCCAGGCGGATGAGCTGCGTCAGCAGATGCTTTACCAGCTTGGCGCGCTCATTGCTATTGCGCGGGGCGAGGGCATGACCGTTGGTCATCTCAGTTTCCATGCGGCAATGGGAAACATGGTCAATCGTGACCCGGTGCTGGCGGATGTGATGATGAGTGCGGTTTTTTCAGTAGACCCGAAGCTCGTGGTGTTCGTAACGCCGGGAAGCGAAATCGATCGCGCTGCCAGGCGCACCGGTCTGAAGACGCTTGCGTTATTTCTTGCTGACCGTGCCTATGACGCCAAAGGCGGCCTCGTCGCGCGCGGGCTTCCTGGTGCTCTCGTGAAGGATGAGGTTTCGGTGCGTACCCGCGTTCGGCGTTTCCTGAAAGAGCAGACCGTCGAAACAATCGACGGCGCAATCATCCCCATGCCCGCCCGCTCTATTCTTGTCCATAGCGACACGCCGGGTTCGCTGGAGCTTGCAGGTATTGTGCGCAGCGAAATCCTCGCCTCTGGCGCCATTCTCGCGCCAGCCTCCGAACTTGCATCCTAATGGGCTCTACGTGGCCCCGGTTCCATATCCCAGTGAAAGATCACCCTGATGCCCTCTACAGCCGATCGACTGAAAAACGTTTCCGTTTCCGCCTCCGCCGCCATGACGCAGCGCGCCAGAGAACTATCGGCGCAGGGTATAAAGGTGGTCAGCCTTTCCTCCGGCGAGCCTGATTTTCCGACGCCCGCACACGCAGTCGAGGCGGCGCATGAGGCCGCACTGAGTGGGCAGACAAAATACCCGCCAATGGACGGTACACCGCAGCTGAAGGCTGCGATTGCCCGCAAGTTCAAGCGCGACAACAACCTTATCTATGATGCCAGCCAGATCATTGTATCGGGCGGCGGTAAGCAGGTGATTTTTAATGCGATGTTGGCAACCTGCAATCCCGGCGACGAGGTTGTCATCCCAAGCCCGTCATGGGTCAGCTACGCGGACATCGTCAAATTTGCAGGCGGCGTACCGGTGGCCGTTCCCTGTGTCGAGGCAACGGGTTTCAAGCTTCGTCCGGAGGATCTGGAAGCCGCGATCACTCCCCGGACCAAATGGCTCCTCCTGAACTTTCCGAACAATCCGACGGGTGCGGCCTGCTCCCGGCGCGAGATGGCGGCGATTGCCGATGTGATGTTGCGGCATCCGCATGTTTGGATATTGACTGACGACATCTACGAGCATCTTGTCTATGACGGGTTTGAGTTCGGTACCATCGCCGATGTAGAGCCCCGCCTTTACGATCGTGTTCTGACGATGAACGGTGTTTCTAAAGCCTATGCGATGACCGGCTGGCGGCTGGGCTATTGCGCCAGCGGCTCCAGGGAGCTGATTTCGGCGATCAGCAATGTCAACGGGCAGAATAGCGGCGGTATCGCGACCGTTTCGCAGGCTGCGGCTATTGCCGCACTGGACGGCCCGCAGGATCTGCTGAAGGAACGCGCTGCCATCTATAGTGAACGCCGTGACTTCGTGTTGAGCAACCTGGCGGCGATTGACGGTCTCCGGTGCCACAGGCCGGAAGGCGCCTTTTATCTTTATCCGAACATGGCCGGCCTCATCGGCAAGACCACAAAGGGTGGCCGAAAGATTGAAAGCGATGTCGATTTCGTCATGGCACTGGTTGATGAACACCACGTTGCCACTGTCCAGGGGGCGGCTTACGGCATGAGCCCTTATTTCCGCATCTCCTATGCAACGAGCATGGATATGCTGAAGGAGGGATGTGCCCGCATTTCGCAGTTTTGCCACGACATGCGGTAATCACGATGCCGTTGCCCCGCTCTGCGGGGCAACGAGCCCGGCGGTCAGAGCTTCAGTTTCTCCGCCAGTTCCATCAATATATCCTTCACGGCGAAGGCGGGCTCCGACAGCGAGGTCTGGTCGGACATGCAGAGCGACAATGTCTCTTCGATCCGCGGTGATAATGGCCGGCAGACGATCGGTTGATTGCTTTCGGAAACAATCCGATCGGCAATCGCCTTGGGCATGATGCTTGCGCCTAGACCCATGGCGACAGCCTGGACCAGCGTCCTCACCGTTTCGATTTCGGCGACGACCTTGAGATTGATCCTGCTTCGTGTGAACGAAGTTTCCACGGCGCGACGGACGAAATTGTAGATCGGTGGCATCAGCATCGGCATACCGTCCAGCGATGCGATGGGCACCGGCTTTGCATCGGCATCGAATCCAAAATCGCGATGGGCGACCAGAAAGAACTCTTCGGTGAGAAGGGGCTGGAACTTTACCCCCTTGATGGGCCCTGTTCCGTGGATTAACGCCAATTCCAGGCGGCCGTTCATGATCATTTGGCTATATGCCTGCCCGACGCTTTCCGTCAGGTGGATGAGGATGCCCGGATGCCGCTTCCGGGTCTCGGCGAGCAGGTCAATTGAAAGGGTTGCTGCGCTGCTGAAAGGCACGAGACCTACGGAGACGCGTCCGGCAATCGAGGTGCCGGCCGCCGCGGCGTCAGCCTGTGCCTGTTCCATCTGGCGCAGGATGATTTGTGCATGTCGATACACGGCCTGACCCGCATCCGTCATGGTGACGCCCTGTTGGCTGCGGATCAGCAGTTTCTGGCCAAAGTGGTCCTCCAGCGCCGCAAGCTGCTGGCTAAGTGCCGGTTGGGCGAGATGCAAGATATCGGCCGCCCGGGTGATGCTGCCGCTATCAACGATTACGATGAAGGATTTTAAGCGTCTGATGTCCATGCTGATGCGACTGTATTGTTGTCGAAGCAGCTTACATCCAATCCCCTGATTTGCAATGTGGCCACGGCCTCGGAGGAAAGAGCGCAGACTCCGGGATCGTTGTTATATTTCAAACAGGAAGGCCTCTCAGACACTCCATAAAACTTGCTTATTACCTCAAAAGTAATCGGTCTTGGGCAAGCACAAAAAGCTTCGCTAATGTCCATGACAACAAAAAGGGGATCATAATGCCTTTCTCCGACTACAAGACCGCACTCATCACGGGCGCTTCTTCAGGTATCGGCGCCGCAGTCGTTGAACGACTTCGCAGGGAAAATATCGAAGTTCACGCGGTTGCCCGAAGCGCCGCTGCTCTCCACGATCTGGCAAAGCGCACTGGCTGTGTAGCGCACGCCATCGACGTCACCGATCGCGCCGCCATGAGCGCGCTTGTCGATACCATGCAGTTTGACATTCTGGTCAACAATGCCGGTGTCGATCGGCCCAAAAAATTTCTTCAGGCCGACGCCGAAGATATCGATCTCCTTGTCGATGTAAACCTTCGTGCCGTCCTGCATCTTTGCCGGCTGGTGGTGCCCGGCATGGTGGAGCGTGACCGCGGGCACGTCATCAATATTTCCTCGATTGCCGGAAACTACAATTTCGGCGGCAATTCCACCTATCATGCGGTGAAGGCGGGTGTTGCCATGTTGTCGAACCAGTTGCGGATCGACGCATTCGGCAAACGCGTCCGTGTAACAGAAGTCTGCCCCGGCCGCGTTGCGACAGATATCTTCAATCATGTCCATGGCGACGACCCGAGCGTGCGTGAACGCTTCATCGACGGTTTCGAACTGCCAAAGCCGGAAGACATTGCGGATGCGATTGCTTTTGCTATCGCCGCACCGGTTGCCGTCAATATCGGCCATATGGAAATCACGCCCACCCTGCAGGTGATGGGCGGTCTGCAGACGGCCAGACCGCAGGACGTCAATGAAGCCTGCAACGCCGGGGAGCAAAAGCCGTGAACGGCTTTGATCTTTCGGCAATACTCAGCAATCCCGAATATCTGGGAATGCTGGCGCACGGTCTTGAGATGACGTTTGTCATCTTCTTTGGGTCGTGGTCGCTGGCCATGGCCCTGGCGCTTATTCTCCTGTGCATCCGGTTCTCACCCTTCCGGTTCGGTGACCGCCTCGTGGCGGCTTATGTGTCGTATCACCGCAATGTCCCGACGCTGGTGCAGCTCATGCTGTGGTACTTCGGCATATTCACCCTGCTCCCGTCGGGTCTATCGAACTGGCTAATAAATCATAATGCAGAGTCGATTTTTGCGGTTGTGGGACTTGGCCTCTGTCAGGCCGCTTATTTCAGCGAAGATTTGCGTTCCGGCCTCCGCTCTGTCGGCCCCGGCCAGATGGAGGCAGCAAAAGCGCTCGGCCACAGCTATCTGTCTGCGATGCGTTTCGTCATCATGCCGCAAGGGGTGCGGAATGCCTTGCCACCCCTTATCAATCATAGCGTCTCGCTTTTCAAGAACAGCAGTCTGGCATTGGTGATCGGTGCGTCTGAACTGACCCACGCCATCAAGGAAATCGAAAATCTCAGTTTCCAGACGTTCGAGATCTACCTCGTCGGGACGGTGCTCTACCTTGCGATTTCACTGCTCATCATGGCGGCCGGCGCTTATCTTTCCATGCGGCTCGATCCCGCGACGAGGGCCCGCGCATGATCGGCGACATCATTACCATTATTCAAGATCATTGGTTGCTGCTGCTGATCGGCCAGTATCCTAACGGTCCGCTGGGCGGTCTTGCGAATACGGTCATCCTGTCGGCGCTTGCCATCGTCCTGGCGTTCCCCGTCAGCATTCTCATGGCGCTTGCGCGTCTGTCCAAATGGCGTCTGTTGCGGTGGCCGGTCACGGCGCTCGTTTACGTTACCCGCGGCGTACCGCTGCTGATGCTCATCCTGTGGACCTACTTCCTTATTCCGCTTTGGACCGGGGCGGACGTGCCAAGCTTCATGATCATGCTGGTGACGCTGGTCGTCTATCAGGGAGCGTTCCTCAGTGAGGTCGTAAGAGCAGGGATCATAGCCTTGGGCGAAGGCCAGTTGGATGCCGCAAGAGCCCTTGGCCACAGTTATATGGGCGCGATGCGCTTCATCATTCTGCCGCAGGCGCTGTACAACATGATCCCGAGCATGATTTCCACCTTCGTCGCGACAATCAAAGACACGACGCTGGGTTACGTCATCAATGTGCCAGACCTGACATTCGCGGCAAGCCAGGTGAACAACCAGCTTCTCACGCAGCCATTCCAGGTCTTCCTGATCCTCGCCGTCGTTTATTACGCGATCTGCTGGAGCCTCACCTATCTCGCCAATTCGGTCGAACGCCGCATCGCCAGACGCCGCGCCGGCGTGGTGGCCCGCACGCAACAGGCAGCAATGGCTCAAGCCAAAATCATCACGGAGCAGCCATGACCACTTCAGCATCCTCGACACAGCAGACGATCCGCATTGCCAATGTCTGCAAAAGCTATGGCGACTATCAGGTTTTGAAGAATATCGACGCCGACGTCGCTCGGGGCGAAGTTGTCGTTATCTGCGGCCCGTCCGGTTCTGGCAAATCCACGCTGATCCGCACGGTCAACCGGTTGGAGGAAATCAATAGCGGTTCAATTACGCTCGATGGCCAGGATATTCACGCTGCGACGAAAACCAGAGAGCTTAATCTGCTGCGCAGCCGCGTCGGGTTTGTTTTTCAGAGTTTTAATCTATTCCCGCATCTCTCGGTGCTGGAAAACATCACAATTTCACCCATCCGCGTCAAAGGCGTGGCGGCGGATGTTGCCCGCTCCAAGGCGTTGCAGCTTCTCGAACGCGTTGGCCTTTCCGACAAGGCGGGAGCTTACCCCGGGCAACTATCCGGCGGCCAGCAGCAGCGTGTCGCGATTGCTCGCGCTCTTGCCATGGAGCCGCCCGTGATGCTGTTCGATGAGCCCACCAGTGCACTCGACCCCGAAATGGTCGGCGAGGTACTGGCCGTCATGAAGGGCCTTGCCGCCGAAGGGATGACCATGCTGTGCGTCACCCATGAAATGGGCTTTGCGAGAGATGTCGCAGACCGCATCTGGTTCATTGATGCCGGTGAAATCCTGGAGAAGACGACGCCACAGGAGTTTTTCACCACACCACGCCATCCGCGTGCGCAGCGGTTTCTGGCCGACCTGCGTCACTGATACATAATCAACCATAAGAGGAGAACGAGACATGAACTGGAAATGCCTGACACTCACAGCGATCATCGCCGGTACGGCACTTGCCGCACCCGCGTCAGCCGACCAGCTGGACACCATCTTGAACAACAAGGTGCTGCGTTGCGCCACTTTTGCGGACGTTGTGCCCTTTGCTGCGCCCGACCCCAAAACTCGCGAAATGGCCGGATTTGATGTCGACCTCTGCAATGCGATTGCTAGAGAACTGGGCGTGAAGGCTGAAATCAAGCCGGTTTCGGTCGAGGCGCGTGTCCCAGAGGTCAAGCTCGGGCGTGTCGACATTACCGTCGCCAACCTTGCTTACACGCAAAGCCGCGCCGAGCAGATCCAGTTTAGCGATCCATATTACCTCGCCAAGGAAATGCTGATCGTTCCCGTTGACGATGCCGGACAAAAGAAGGCCGATTATGAAGGTCAGCGTGTGGCCTCGACGAAGGGCTCGACCTCGGAAATGTCGATCAAGCTCAACAAGTCGGAGCCCTTGACGTTCCAGGACACAGCCTCCGCCTACCTCGCCGTTCAGCAGGGTAAGGCACGCGGCATGGTAGCCAACACCATGACGACGACCAAGTTCGTCAACGAGTCCAAAACCAAGGGTAAGCCAATGCGCATGATCGAGGAGCCGATGTTGTATCAGCCGATCGGCATCGGTATGGCGAAGGATAATCCGAAGCTAACTGCGAAGGTCAATGAAGTGCTTCGCAAGCTGGATGCTAACGGCGAGATCAACAAGATCTGGGACAAGTGGCTCGGCCCGAATACTGAATACAAAATGGCCCGCACCGACAAGGTCGTTCCGCTGTCCGAACTGAAGTTCGATCCCATTCCCTGATCCTGCCCCGAGTTGCTCTCGGGCAAGAACTCCACCAGACGAAACATTCATTGCAGGCGGCGGGATGCTCTCGCCGCAGGCCTTACCGTGGGAGGTCTTATGATCCACATAAAAGATATAGCAGAGCGGCCGGGCAAGGCCGACATCGAAGCACTTTCGCAGTTTTCGCCAGCCACCATTCATGAGGCGCAGGGACGCAGGGGCGCGCTGTCATCGCGGCTTAAACCCGTTGATCACCGGATGAAGCTGTGCGGACCCGCATTTACGGTCAAATGCGCCCCCCGCGACAACATCATGTTGCAGCTTGCTATCAACTACGCCACACCGGGCGATATCATCGTCGTTTCCGCAGGCGAGTATGAAGAAGCCGGTTCTTTCGGCGATGTGCTTGCCAATGCCTGCCTGGCAAAGGGGATCGGCGGATTGGTTACCGACACCGGTGTCCGCGATACCCTGCAATTGAGAGAACTTGGCTTTCCGGTATTCTCGCTCAGCGTCTGCATCAAGGGAACTGTAAAGGAAACCATTGCCGCCGTGAACGACAGCATCATCGTTGGCGGTGAGATTATCAATCCCGGAGACATCATCGTCGGTGATGCCGATGGTCTCGTGGTCGTGCGTCGGGAAGACGCCCAGGAAACCGCCCGGCTATCCCGGGTTCGCGAAGATGCCGAGGCGGGCTATATCGAGGCCTACAAGCAGGGAAAATCCGTTATTGAAGTCAGTAATCTTGAACCTGTCTTGAAGGCCAAAGGTCTTCTCGTCGATATCTGACCGGGAAGGCAACGAAAGCCACGAGCGCACCAAGCTCCAGCAACTGAACGGCGCAGGCGACCAGCGCGCCGTTTCACGTCGGAGATTCCGACGACGCTTTCGCTTTTCGCTCTTTCTGCGTCACTTCGTTGAAATCCGGGTGCTTTCCGGGTGATCGACCGACGGATGGATGGGAGAAAGTGGAACCCGATGGACCGCCTGAGCTGCATCACAGGCGTTCCATTGCGCGGCACGCCGCCATCCTGGGCCGGTGTCACCACGGTTAATTCAGTCTCAGGCCCGATCCGGGATCAAAGACGTGAATATCAGAAGAGGCGACTTCGACTCCGATTATTTCGCCAATTGCTGGTCGTATCTCGGCGGGCACGGAAATGTTGATCTCGTGGCGATCATTCTTGAGGCAGATAAGGCGTGTCTCGCCGTGGAACTCATTGCGCTCAACGGTTCCACGAAACGCCTTGGCATCGTGGTTCAAGCGGAATGATCCCGGCCTGATCCCGACGGTGACCTCACCGGAGCGCAGACCAGCAGGGGCAGCAAACTTCACGAGATCGTCGCCGACGCCCTCCGGCGTCATCTGCAATTGCAGGAAATTCATGTTCGGAGTGCCGATGAAGCCTGCGGCAAAGATGGTTCGTGGTGTCTGGTAAATCTCTTCAGGCGTGCCCATCTGCTCGATCCGTCCGTCTTTCATGAGGACGATACGATCGGCAAGCGTCATGGCTTCGAGCTGGTCATGAGTGACGTAGATGCTCGTCGTTTTCAGGTCCTTGTGGAGCCGTGCGATTTCAACACGCAGACTGCCCCGCAGCTTTGCGTCGAGGTTCGAAAGCGGCTCGTCGAAGAGAAAAACTTCCGGCGTCTTGATCATGGCGCGGGCAATCGCCACACGCTGTTGCTGTCCGCCCGACAGTTCCGTGGGCTTGCGCGCAAGGTAGACGCCAAGTCCCAGCGCATTGACCACGGGTGCGAGACGCTGATCGATTGCGGACTTTCCAATACCGGCCCTCTCGAGCCCGAAGGTGATGTTGTCCCGTACGCTCATATGAGGGTACAGCGCATAATTCTGAAACACCATGGCGATGCCCCGGTCGCCGGGGTCGCGGTCGTTCATCCGCTCGCCGCCGATGAGAAGATCTCCGCCGGAAATTTCCTCAAGCCCGGCAATCATTCGCAGCATGGTGGATTTCCCGCAGCCTGACGGTCCGAGAAAGACGACGAATTCGTGGTTATCGATCTTGAGGTCAAAATCCCGCATGACCTCCAGCGAACCATAGACTTTCCGGATTCCCCGGCATTCGACGGTGGCCATCAATGCGTCTCCCCATTCATCACGATCTGCAGCTTCACATCTTCCGGCCGGCCTTCGGCCGCCCTCTCGAAAGCGGCAATCGATTGATCGAAGGCATAGGTGCCGGAGACCAATGGTTTCAGGTCAACCTTGCCGGCGGCAATCAGCGCCAAAGCGCGATCGAATACGTTGGCGTAGCGGAAAACCGTCTCGATACGGCATTCGCGGAAGCAGGCTGCTGCAAGGTCCACGGCGACGGGTTCCGGCGGCAGGCCGACGATAACAACCGTTCCGCCTGGGCGGACGACCTTGAAGAGATCCCGGACCGCAGCCGGCGCGCCCGAGCATTCGAAGACTATGTCCGCTCCCCAACCTTCGGTTTCCTCATTGACCGTCTGAACGAGATCAACCTCCTTCAGGTTGACACCGGTTATGCCACCATAGCTTTCGGCAAGTTTGAGCTTGGTCGCGGAAATGTCCGAAATGAACACCCGAGAGCAGCCACCGGCCAGAGCGGCGAGCGCCACCATGATGCCGATCGTCCCGCAGCCGGTAACGACCGCGGTATCGCCAGGCGTGATGTTGGCCCGGGCGGCCGCCTGCATGCCCACGGCAAATGGTTCGACCATCGCCCCTTCGGCAAAGGAGACATTGTCCGGCAGCTTGTAGGTGAAACTCGCCGGATGAACCGTTTCGGGGCAAAGCACACCGTGCACCGGTGGCGTCGCCCAGAAGGTGACAGCGGGATCAACATTGTAGAGGCCGAGCCGCGACGCGCGAGATTTCGGATCGGGAATGCCGGGCTCCATGCAGACGCGGTCGCCGGGCTTCAAATGCGTTACGTTCGCTCCGGTCTCGATGACGGTCCCCGCGGCCTCGTGGCCGAGCACCATTGGCTCATTGACGACGAAGTCACCGATGCGCCCGTGCGTATAATAATGCACGTCGCTGCCGCAGACACCGACGGTATGCAGACGAATGCGAACGTCATCCGGCCCCAATTGCTGAGAAATTTCGATGTCGCGCAGGGAAAGTTCGCCGACACGTTCGAGGACAAGTGCTTTCATGGGTCAGTCAACCTTGATCAGTTTTCTTGGAAAATGCGGCATTGAGGCCACCTGCAAGCACGCCGAGCAGGATCAGTGGCGGCAGCGACAAGAGGACGACGGCGGCGTTGAGGATGCCCCACGGCACGTTCATGCCGAGCTGCGACATTTCGGACGCGATGATCGGCAGGGTTTTCGCCTTCGAGGTCGTGAGCATCATGGCAAGCAGGAACTCGTTCCATACAAGAACGAATGAGAAGGCGACCGCGCCAAAGACCTGGAAACGGGCAATTGGCAGGGCGATGCGGAAGAACGTCGCATAGGGACCAAGTCCATCCACCCGGGCAGCCTCTTCAACGTGTAGGCTGACGCGCTCAAAAGCCGGCACGGAAAGCCATATGGTTATTGAAGCAGTGACGATGAGATAGGTCACGATCAGCGACAGTCTCGTGTCGTAGAGATCAAGACCAAGCCAGATGACCAGCATGGGAATGGCGATTGCGACGGGCGGCAGGAAACGGAGCGACAGGACAAAAAACTGCGCTTCCGCCGTGATCCTGTTCTTGAATCGGGCAATCACATAGGCGGCGGGCACACCGAGTACTGCGCCGAGGACGACCGCACTCGAGCAGATGATCAACGAGTTGGTGAGCGCGCGCGCGACCGAACGGCGATTGAGCACATAGCTCATATTGTCGAGGACAGGCTGGAAGACGAGTTTAGGCGTCGATACCAGCAGGTCGGCATTGGTCTTGAAAGCGTTGAGCAGGGTCCAAAGCAGCGGCAGCACGACAAGTGCGGCGGCCAGAACCAGCAACACCCTGAGGAAGAAAGTGGAGACTTTCATCGGTTCAGCCTCTTCCACGTAAAGGTAAAGGTGACAATGGTCAGGACCATCATGATGACAGCCATGGAGGAGGCGTACGAAATCTTGCCGGCTTCGATGAAGCCCTGCGAATAGGCGTACATGTCCAGCGTCTCGGTAGAGATGCCGGGACCACCGCGCGTCATGACGTAGACGAGATCGAAGGAACGCAGGCTCTCGATAGCCTTGACGAGGAGCAGGCTGATCAAGGGCGCTTTCAGCATCGGAAGCGTTACAAAACGATGGATTTCGAAGCGGCTCGCGCGATCGATACGTGCGGCTTCCAGCGGCTGCGGCGGCAGGGATTCCAGAAGCTTCAGGATGATGACTGCAAAGAACAAACCCCACTGCCAGACATCAACGAAGGCAACGGCAAGAAGGGCGCCGAGGGGTGTCGACAGAATATCGGGCGTAATGCCGGTGAGTTCCCTGACCGGCCAGGTCAAGGCGCCGTAGAGCGGATGAAAGGCGAATTTCCAGACGAAAGCGGCGCAAACCCGTGGCAAAAGAACGGGAATGATGAAAAGCACGCAGAGAACGTTTCGTACGCGAGGGCTTGCGGCCTCGAACATCGCAATCCCGAGAGCAAGCCCGGTCACCATGGTCATTGAGACGCTGATGACCTCCCACTTGAACGACACCCAAAGCGCGTTCAGAAAACGTGCATCTGAAAACAGCGCGGCATAATTGGCAAACCAGACGTAGTCCGCGTCGGGCGCAGACAGCGTGCGGTTTTGCAGGGAGATGTTGATGGCGTAGACCGTCGGCACGAGCGCCAGAACGATCAGGATGCTGAGAGTGGGTCCAAGAAAGACGTAAGGCAGCGAGCGGCCGCGGCGCATGGCAGATCCTCGGGTGGGGAAAAGGGGGCGCGTCACTGGACGCGCCCTTCAGACGGCTTGGGAGGCGTCAGAGTTTGGCGGCGAAAGCTTCGAGTTCGTTGAGCGTCGCCTTGATATCGGTGCGGCTGCCGGTGATCAGCTCTTCGAGCATGATGCCCCACTGGTTGCCCAGTTCCTGCCAGCGCGCATCCTGCCAGAAGGTCACGGTGGTCTTTTCACCGGTCGCGGCCATGGCATCGGCAAGGTTCTGGCCGAAGGTCTTGGCATATTCCGGGCTCTGGTAGGTGCTGGTGCGCGTCAGTTCGCCCGGCTGGCCGGCGGCGAGGCGGCGTGCTTCCTGTTCCTTGGATGTCGCCCAGGCAACGAAGAGACCGGCGCAGGCCTTCTCCTCGTCAGTCTTGTTGGCCTTGGAAGCAATCGCAAAACCATGGGCGTAACCGGCGCCGGGCAGCGGCGACGGCGGAACCGAGAAAGCGACCTTGTCCGCAACCTGGCTCTGGGCCTTATCGACGGACATGCCGCCAAGAGGTGCGGATTCGATGATGATCGCCACCTTGCCGGAGCGGAAAGCGCCGGTGGACTCGTCCCAGGAGCCGGTCTGCGTGCCCGGTGCGGAATATTTGAAGAGCTCGAGATAGGTCTCGGTCGCCTTTACGGCCGCATCGGAATTGAAGGCAGGCTTGCCATCCTTGAACCACTCGCCGCCATTTGCCTTGAAGAAGGGCATCCAGCGCCAGACATTGGCGCCTGAACCGCGCTGACCGCGCAGCGCAGTGCCGTAGACGCCATTGGCCGGGTCATGCAGCTTCTTCACGGCGGCAAAATATTCGTCCCATGTCTTTGGCGGGGCGATGCCCGCCTTTTCCAGAAGGTCGGAGCGATAGACCATCAGGTCGCCGCCGCCCTGTACCGGTGCAAACCATTCCTTGCCGTCGTAGGTCGCAGCGGCGCGCATGCCGGCGTCGAAGTCCTTGTAGTCGTATTCTGCCGGGTAAAAGCCTTCGAGCGGAACGATCCACTTTGACGAGGCAAAAAGCGCCAGATTGGCTTCGTCAACGTAATAGACGTTGAAGCTACCGACTGTCGAGGCGTCGGCCTGCGACTTTGCGCGGCGATCATTCTCGTTGAGATAGCTGATCTCGAAGCCTGCGCCGGACAGTTCTTCGAACTCGTCGACATATTTTTCGAGAAGGGTCAGTCCGTCGCGCGGCTGTGCCAGAACGCGCACGTCGCTCGTGCATTGTGCGGCGGCAAACGCGCTGGACGCGGCAAATAGGGCAACAACCGCGCAGCCTGCGCGGAGAGCATTGAGTGTCATGATGTCCTCCCTTGGTGGCAACTCCCGTGCCATCGACGCGTCCAGATTTGCGCAAGCGACGGGCGCAAACTAGTTGGCGTCAGTCACAGAACTGGTATTATCTTGACATTTGTACGCCATAACATGAGCAGATGAATGCGTATTGCATCAGACTTTCCTCAATCAGTATCTGAGACCTTCACCGCCACGCGCGAGCAGATCGTCTTGCCCAGAGGCGCTTCCTATCTGATCCGCCGGGACGACTATCCCAACCCGATCTGCATCTGGAACTATCATCCCGAATGGGAAATTCACTTCATACCTGATGCTACCGGCTTCGCTTATGTGGGAGACTACATCGGTTCGTTCCGTCCGGGGCATCTGGTGCTCACGGGGACAAACCTTCCCCATAACTGGATTACACCGGGCGCGCCGGCCTTGCCCGGCCGTGACATGGTCCTGCAGTTCGACGCGGATGCCTTGATTGGCGTCCGCTCGGTCTGTCCGGAGTTTGACGTGCTCTACCGACTGAAACCCCTGGCGCAACGCGGGATCGAGGTTCTGGGGGAAGACGCGTTCACTATCGGGGCAAAGATCCTCAGGCTGCATTCGGCAGGACACCGCGGCGGACTGGGTCTTTTTCTGGAAATCCTCGAGGATATCGAAACAGCCGCCGAGAAGCGGCTGCTCGCCAGCGAACACTTCATATCCGTTTATAATCAGGTGTCTGACCGCAGACATCGCAGGATCGATCAGGCGATCCAGATACTGCAATCGAATCCTGCCGCGCAAATGCAGGAAGTGGCAGAACTGGTCGGCTTCGAGCCCTCCGCATTTTCGCGTGCCTTCCGGCGCCTGACCGGCATGAACTTCTCCGACTATAGCCGTTCGGTGCGTGTGTGGCGCGCGAGAACCCTGCTTGCGGAGACCGAGACATCGATTACGGATGTCTGTTTCGAGGCGGGCTTCAACAACCTGTCGAACTTCAATCGTTACTTTCGGATGGAGATGGGGCTTACACCTCGAGCCTACAGAAAGGCCGCTCGCATCAGGGCGAAATCCGTTATCGCAGGACCATCAGCGAAATAGGGTTTGCCGATGGCCTGAACGGGCCTGCGTGTGCAACGCTTTCTGACGCGGATGCGTTCTATGCCGCCAGCGTTCGTCTTTCATCGCTGTGGGGTATGCCGCAAAGGCGGGCGGATACCTGGACCTATGGGCGCCATCAACAGGAGGAGTTCATGCACACAGGTATCAAGCAGCTGATCGGAGCGCTAACGCTTGCGGTTGCGCTATCGGCGCAATCCGCTTCCGCCGCCAGCCCAAAGCCGGTGCCGGTTGGGAGCGATCATTACCGCGGCACGTGGCTTGAGATTGGCCGTATGCCGATGCTGCTCACGGACGGCTGCGTCGCCGGCTATTCGACATACCGGCAGGGCAGGACTGCAAACGAGGTTCTGGTGGAAGACGGCTGCCGGGTCGACACTCCGCAGGGCCGGCTGAAAACCATCAGGGGCGTCGGCAAGATAGAGGACTTCGGTTCTGCGAATGCAAAGATGCGGGTTCGCTATCCTCTCCTCATCACTTTCAACTATTGGGTCCTGTATAAATCCCCGGACAAATCGTGGTTCATCAGCGCCAATCCCTCCACGGATGACGTGTGGATCTACGCCAGAAGCGTTCCCTCCAAAAGCAAACTTCAAAGAATGATCGCAGAAACGCGCAAGCTGGGTTACGACGTCAACAAGCTTGAGTTTCCAGCTCAGCGCCAAAGGACCCTGACGATGCTGCATTCCCTCGCAAATGGTTACAGGGCGATCGTGATAGGGGCATCCGGCGGCATAGGAGGGGCTTTGCTGTCTCTTCTTCAGACAGATCCTCGTTGCGCGCTCGCCCTGCCACTCTCGCGCAGTGGAGGTGATCTTGATATCACCGACGAGGCGAGTGTCGCCGGGGCTGTCAGCCGTCTGTCAGATCAGCGCGGCTCGTTCGATCTGGTCTTTAATGCAACGGGTGCGCTGACGATCGATGGCGTCGGACCGGAAAAGACGATCAAGGCGATTGATCCTTCCCAAATGGCCAAACAGTTCGCTGTCAATTCGATCGGACCAGCCCTGCTGCTGAAGCATTTTGCGCCGCTTCTGAAACGGGAGGAACGGTGCGTTTTTGCCTCGCTGTCCGCACGCGTCGGATCGATAGGAGACAACAGACTGGGCGGCTGGATTTCCTACAGGGCATCGAAGGCCGCCCAGAACCAGATAATCCGAACCGCGGCGATCGAAATCGCGCGTACCCATCCTCAGTCCATCGTGGTGGCGCTCCATCCGGGCACGGTGGATACTGATCTCTCGCAGGCCTTTTCAAAGGGCCGGGAGCGCTTTTCACCGAAACACGCCGCAGCAAGTCTCCTGGCAACGATAGATGGACTTACGCCCGCCCAGACAGGGCAGTTCTTCGCCTATGACGGCCGCAGGATAGAGTGGTAGGGCCGTGACAGCGGCGAAGGGAGGCGCAAAACACCTCCGTCAAGTGATTAAACTCTACCTTCCGGGGTCCGCTGCAGCCGATCATAGGAACTGGCAGGTCTCCGTTACCGCGACGCCAGGAGATCATCTGTTTCCCGGTACCTGTCCGTGTGAAAGCCCAGCTTTATCAAGCCACGGCTGACCTCCGCCGCATTCATGAATAAATCCCAGATCAGGCCGCTGCGATGGTTTTCCATCATAGCAACTACGGGCCCCTGATCGATGGCGAGATGGGTTTTTGAAACCCAGCCGGTGGACGGCTGGAAGGAATCCATCAGGCCGAAACGACCCCTTAGTGCGCCGCCACGCCATTGCAGAAAGCGCACAGCCGCCCGTATCGATCGAACCGGCAGGAACGGTATGCTAGAGAGCGCAGCCGTCGTGGTAATGATGCCATGGTCATCGGTTGGAGAATTGACGGCATACCCCTTCGGCCCGTCGCAGGCCGATAGACCCCATCCGTCTTCCGGCGCATAACGGGTGCTGCAATACCGATAGTTGATGAGGCTATGGGCATGGACCTGCTCGAGATAATCATTGCAATAGGCATCACCCAAACCGCGCGGATCGAGAGTGCAGAATGAATATTGCGACAGGAAGAGCGGACCTCCATACGGCTCGCCGAGCGGCAGCCTGACGCCAAGATATCTCGCGCCGTTTCTGATCTCGCCATCGCGCGCCCAGCCGGAGTGGTAGGAGACCGGGTTTATTGGATGCGCGGCCGATCCTGCCGCAAGAACGTAAGTGACCAGAGCCTCGTTCCATCCCGCAATCGGCAGGTTCTTCGCCCAGCCGAAGCGGGGGCTCCAATGCCAGTAGAGAGGGCCGGGCTTTCCCTGTGTAAACCAGTTCCACTCCACTGCCTCCACGATGTGGGTAACCGACCGGCGCAGATCCATTTCCGTCGATGTCGGCTCGTCGAAGAACTCGCGGGCGCAGATCAGTGCCTGAACCAGAAGTGCAGTCTCAACGAGATCGCCGCCGTCATCGAACTTCGCAAATGGAATTGTCTTTCCGCCGGAGCTGTGGACAAAATGCGGAAAAGCGCCGTGAAATCGCTTCACCGCGCCGAGAGATCGCAGCATAAGGTTCGCCCGATCGATCGCCTCCTGCCGCGTAATCCAGGACCGGTGAACGCCGACAATGAGCGCAAGAAATCCGAACCCCACCCCCGATATGGATGTGATTTCGTGGATCGTCTGACCATCTGATCCCATGCGGTCCCTGGGAAGTCCGCTCTCACGATGGCTGCCGGACCAGAAGTAGTCGAAGGTAGTGCGATGCAAGTCATCAAGTTCAGCAGAAAATTCGTCCGTCACCTCAAACCTCGAATGATCCGCAGCAAATCGCAACCACATCCGCAAACAGGCTTATCCGACTTGGTCATTGATTCCAAATACCCGTGGAAGTGGTGGACATCGTATTGGTAGACAAAATCGGGGCCGGCTTCTGTCTCGCGCCAAGGGAACATCGTCGGGTCAGCTTGGTTGAAATCTGTGACCACATCCGATCATATAAGATCAGTTAGAGACCAAAGCTCCCATGATCCTATCAATTTCCGGCCTCAGAAAGACCTATCAGACCGCCGAAGGGACGATACCGGTTCTCAATGGCGTTGATCTGAGCGTTGACGCGGGAGAGAGCCTTGCATTGACGGGAGAATCCGGCAGCGGCAAAAGCACGCTCCTGCATCTTGTTGGCGGCCTTGATCTGCCCGACAGCGGCACCGTCAGGGTGAACGGCCGTACGATCACCGATCTTAACGACAGAGACCGCGCAACATTTCGCCGGCATGACGTCGGTTTGATTTTTCAGCAGTTCAATCTGATTCCGAGCCTCGATGTCGGCTCCAATGTCTCTTTCCACGCAAAGCTCGCGGGCCGTTTTGATCGGACGTGGGAAAAGACACTGGTCGAAGCCCTGGGAATTGCGGCGCTCCTCGACCGTTATCCCGAGCAGCTCTCGGGAGGGCAACAGCAGCGGGTTGCGATCGCAAGGACGCTTGCGGCCCGGCCGCCGCTGATCCTTGCCGACGAACCGACCGGCAATCTCGACGAGAACACCGCAGATATCGTTATCGACATCATGCTGCGACTGACGACGTCAGCGAAAATCGCGCTTCTGCTCGTCACCCATTCCAGCCGGCTCGCCGCAAAACTTGATCGGCGCATTGCCCTCAGCGGCGGAAAGGTGTCGCAATGAACGCGACCGCCTTCAGTGCGCTGCTCTCGCACTGGCGCTACAGACCACTGCAATTCTTGATGCTCGTCATGGGCGTGGCGCTCGCGACAGCGCTATGGTCTGCCGTACAGGCCATCAATTCCGAAGCGCGTGCCAGCTATGACAGGGCGGCCTCGCTATTGTCTCAAAACCAGCTGGATCAGCTGGTCGCCAAAGACGGCGGCATGATAGCCTTGGAAACCTACGCCAGACTTCGCCGGGCCGGCTTGGATGTCTCTCCGGTCATCGAAGGTCAACACCGGTTCGGGACGACGCGTATCAGGCTGATCGGGATTGACCCGTTGACGATGCCCTCGGATGGATCGGTACTTCCCCCTTCGGACCGATCCGGCCTTATAGACTTCATGACCGCGCCCGGCGTTATGATCGTCTCACCGGCGACGGCCAGCGCCTTAAAGGATACGGCGGGTCTTGCCGTCAGACCGACGGCCAATATTCCCGACGGGGCGGCTTTTGTCGACATTTCCACTGCCGCCCGCATCCTCGAACGCAAAGGAGATCTCAGCCGGATCGTCATTTCACCCTCACAAGCAGTTGATCGTCAGGCAATCGCGGTTGCAGCACCGGACCTGACAATAAGAGAAGCGGGCGGGCGATCGGACGTTGCGCGGCTCACCGACAGTTTTCATCTCAACCTCACGGCATTCGGCTTCCTTGCTTTTGTCGTTGGTCTGTTTATCGCCTATTCCGCAACCGGTCTGTCATTCGAGCAGAGACGAGGCACCTTCAGAACCTTGAGATCGCTCGGCATCTCGCTCGGCTCACTCACGGTGATGCTCGTTTTTGAAATTACGCTTTTTGCCCTCTTGTCCGGCGCCTTTGGCGTCGTTCTCGGCTATGTCATCGCTTCTGCACTTCTGCCAGGGGTTGCCGCGACGCTCAGTGGGCTTTACGGGGCGAGCGTTTCAGGCTCACTTTCCATCAGGCCTGAATGGTGGCTGGCTGGTCTAGGCATGGCGCTGATCGGGACGTGGCTTTCCTCGCTGCAACATCTATGGCGTGTCTGGCGGATGCCGATATTGTCCGCGGCGCATAGCCGGGCATGGACAATGGCATCGGTCAGGGGGCTGGTGCTACAGGCAACAATCGGCACATTTCTGATCGTGCTGTCCGGCCTGCTTGTCTGGACTGGCAGTGGGCTCCTATCCGGATTTGCGGTTCTGGCCGCGCTGCTGCTCGGCGCGGCATTCATTCTTCCTCCTTTTCTCTCCTTTGCCATGAAGGCAGGCGAACACGTTTCCCGACACATACTGGTGCGATGGTTCTTTGCAGATACGCGTCAGCAATTGCCCGGGCTCTCCCTTGCTTTGATGGCATTGCTGCTTGCGCTATCGGCCAATATCGGCGTCGGCACGATGGTCTCGAGTTTTCGAGAGACATTTCTGGGTTGGCTCGATCAGCGACTTGCAGCAGAGGTTTACGTGACAGCGCGAGACGAGACGGAAGCCGAGAAGCTACGCCAGTGGTTTCCTCAACATACGCGCGCGGTTCTGCCCATCTGGAGCAGCCGTGGTGACGTTTCAGGCGAACAGGTGCAGATTTTTGGTGTCGCCGATGATCCTACCTACAGGGATCATTGGCCGTTGATCCTTCGCTCGCCCACGACCTGGGATGAAATCGCGAGCGGCCGGGGCGCAATCGTCAATGAGCAGTTGTGGCGGACCGGCAAGGCTTCACCTGGCCAGAAGGTCCAGTTGCCAGGTGGCTGGAGCGCTACCGTCGTCGGCGTATTTTCGGATTACGGCAATCCGTCCGGACAGGTGATTATCGGCATTGATACTCTTGTTGAGCACTATCCGGATGTCGAAAAACTGCGATATGGCCTTCGCCTTGCGCCGGAGGAGGTGGCGGATTTTCGACGCAGCCTGATGGACGAGTTCGGCCTGCCGGAAGCCAATATCGTTGACCAGGCATCTCTTAAGCGGCAATCCGCAGCCATTTTCGAGCAGACCTTTGCGGTGACGGGCGCCCTGAACGTCCTGACGCTCGGCGTTGCCGGTTTTGCGATGTTTTCAAGCCTCTTGACGCTCGCCTCACTCCGGTTGCCGCAACTGGCCCCGGTCTGGGCGCTCGGACTTCGCCGTCGTGATCTGGCGTGGCTGGAGTTTATCCGCACACTCGCTTTGTGGTTCATAACTTTCGTGGCCGCCATTCCCGTCGGGCTTGTTTTGGCCTGGGTTCTCCTCGTGATCATCAATGTGGAAGCGTTCGGATGGCGGCTGCCGATGATCCTCTTCCCGATGGAATGGCTGAAACTGGGCCTTGTCGCCCTCGTGGCCGCCATCATGTCGGTTTTGATCCCGGTCCGGCGATTGGCGAAAACGACACCCACGGACCTTCTCAGGATATTTGCCAATGAACGCTAGGCCCATCATTCGTCTTTTTTTCGTCTGTTGTCTTCTCGCGCCGGCGGCATCGGTAGCGCAGGGTTTCGCCGGACTGGGGTCAAATGCGGAAGGCTTCAGCGTTCCACGACGAGGGGTGCCGCTGGTTTTTCCACGGGAGCATGGGCCGCATCCGGACTTCAGGATCGAATGGTGGTACGTCACCGCAAATCTCCAGACCGCCGACGGTGAGCAGCTAGGGGCTCAATGGACGCTTTTTCGTTCGGCGCTCCAGCCCGGCGAGCGGGCAGGATGGGCGGATCCGCAGATCTGGCTGGGCCACGCCGCCGTGACAACCGCCAGCCGCCATTATGTTGCCGAAAGACTGGCGCGCGGCGGCATTGGACAGGGGGGTGTCGGGGTCGCTCCTTTTAAGGCGTGGATAGATAATTGGGAGATGAAGACGGCAGTGACCGGACATGCCGACCCTCTCGATAAAATTGACTTGAACGCCAACGGCAAAGGTTTCCATTATCAGCTCAAACTTCAGGCAAACGGCCCGTTGGTTCTTCAGGGGGACAGGGGCTTTTCGGTCAAATCAGCCGCCGGGCAGGCCAGCTATTATTATTCCCAGCCCTTCTACGAGGTCAGCGGCAACGTCGTTCTTGAGGGCCGGGTCCTGCAGGTGACAGGCAAAGCCTGGCTCGATCGTGAGTGGTCATCCCAGCCCCTCGCTTCCAATCAGACGGGATGGGACTGGTTTTCCCTCCACCTCGCATCCGGCGAAAAGATGATGGCGTTCAGGCTGAGAGATGACGAGGGAGGTTATACGTCTGCCAACTGGATTTCGGCCGATGGCACGACCTCGCCGGTCGATCCCCGGGAGATACAGATTTCGCCCTTGCGGACCGCAACGGTGAACGGCAAGGCGGTTCCGGTGGAATGGAACCTGAAGATTCCAAGCCGGGGTCTCGACATCAAAACGACGGCGCTGAACGAGCAGGCATGGATGGCGACCTCGACCCCTTACTGGGAGGGACCAGTCGAATTTACGGGAACGGCCTCGGGACGAGGCTACCTGGAAATGACCGGTTATTGAACTCGGCTCTAAAGCGTCCGGGGTTTCACCCGGGGGGAAAGGGCACTTATCTCTCTTCAGACTATCTAATCAGGCGGTCCTTGCAAGCCGCCTGATGGTTTGCGGCGGTTGTCCATACTGCCGCATGAAGGCATCGCGCATGCGCCGAAGATCGACGAAGCCACTTTCGCGCGCGATCTGATCCATCGGGTGCCGGGTCTCCTCGATCATCAGGCGAGCTGCCTCAAGGCGGATTTGCTCCACGGCCTTGGCGGGTGTCTGGCCGGTTTCGGCATGAAACGCACGGCTGAACTGGCGGGGCGAGAGTGCCGCGACCTCAGCCAGTTCCTCGACGGTCAAAGGGTTGGCAAGATGTGTCTTCGCATGGATCAGCGTCTTCTGGATGCGGTCACTGCTGGGTGCAAGTTGAAGCAATTCAGAATGTTGCGACTGACCGCCGGCACGGCGATGATGCATTACAAGTCTTCGGGCTATCGCGCCTGCCACATCGCGTCCCAGATCTTTTTCGATCAGTGCCACTGCGAGATCCAGGCCGGCGGTCAGGCCGGCCGATGTCCAGACCGGTCCCTCGTTGATGAAGATGCGATCGTCTTCAACGCGCACCTTTGGGAAGGACCTGCGCATCTCCTGCGCATAGGACCAGTGGGTGGTTGCGCGCCGTCCGTCGAGAAATCCCATTTGCCCAAGCAGAAACGATCCGGTGCAGAGCCCTGCGACCCGCCGCGATGCCCTGGCCATTGCGCGCAAGGTGGCAAGCGTTGGTTCATCCTGCTGCGGAGGCGGAAGGAGGCCTGCCAGAAGAAGCAGTGTATCCACCTGTCCCACCTCATCGAGTTTTGTGGTCGGTACGGAAAAACCGCTGGACGACATGACAGGGCCACCTTCGACCGAGGTGATCGAGAGCGTATAATAGGCTTCATCCCTCAACACATTGGCCAACTCGAAAGCAGCTTGGACGCCCAGCGCGAGAAACTGGAAACCCGGCGTCAGCACCATGGAAATATGAGGCACCCGTTCCTCCTATCCTGTGTCTTAAAAACGTAGTTTATACGTCATATCGGACAAATGTCATCTGGTCCATAACGTCCGTGTCGAAAGCGATGGCGCTTTCCCCCGAACAAGGAACAGACCAATGACCACAAAGGGAACTGCACTTATCACCGGCGCCTCAACCGGCATCGGCGCGATCTACGCTGACCGTCTAGCCGCGCGCGGTTATGACCTGATCCTTGTAGCCCGAAACGGGGACAAGCTGCAGTCGCTCGCCTCTGAGATATCGAACAAGACGGATCGTGTGGTTAAAGTGCTTGCCGCCGATCTGGGCGATACGGCCGATCTTGCCCGCGTTGAAAAAGTGCTGCGTGAAGACGCCAACATCACGGCGCTGGTCAACAACGCCGGTATCGGCACCCACACGACGCTGCTGGAAAGCGATGTCGATCGCATGGAAGCCATGGTCCGGCTCAACGTGACCGCTTTGATGCGCCTGACATACGCGGCAGTGCCAGGCCTGGTGGCGCGCGGCGGCGGCACGGTGATCAATATCGCTTCGATCGTTGCGGTTGCGCCAGAACTGCTCAACGGCGTTTACGGTGGTACCAAGGCTTTTGTGCAGGCGTTTACCACATCGCTCAATCACGAACTCGCGGACCGTGGCATCCGGGCGCAGGCCGTCCTGCCCGGTGCCACCCGGACCGACTTCTGGGCAATCGGAGGCCTGCCGGTCGAACATCTTCCCAACGAGATCGTCATGCAGGCCGAGGATATGGTCGATGCCGCGTTGGCCGGGCTCGATCAGGGGGAAACCAGCACCATTCCCGCGCTCAGGGATGTCGAGCTATGGCACGCCTATGAGGTGGCACGTCTCGCGCTCGGCCCTCAGCTTTCCGCCACCCGGCCGGCAACGCGTCTGATCGCGGCAGCCTGAAACGTCCGCCCTTTATGGTTTGAGACAATCGGAATCTTCGCCGCAGCGTATCAATCGGTGAACGGCACGGTGGCCTCCCTTTCCCAGGGGCCACCGAGATATCTCCACAGGTCAAGCCCTACAATCGTGATGTCGTGGGGCGAGAAGCCATCTGCAAGCGTGCGATAAAGCTCGTTCGCCTTCGCTCGCGAAGCCTTGTTTTGAACCGTGATGTGCGGTCGCCACGCCTGCATGTCTTGAGAGCCAAGCCATTGGACGAAATCGCTCCGCAGGGCACCACGAACCGAGCTCAGCGTCGCGCTTTCGATCGTGAACGCGACGCCAGCACCGAGGTGACGGACACCGCTGACTTGGGCCGAAATCACGCTGGTACCTTTCGCAATGGATCGAAGGCTCTCGCCAATTACATCAACATATTCGCCCGGCAGGCGGTAAAACATCGTCAGATGCGCCCGCAGGAAATTCCGGTCCTGCGGGAAATATTGCTGACGAAGCAGATCGAAGGGCATGAGATCGTGCTCTGCGATGCGGGCTGTCAGGATCATCGGATGGCGTGTCTTCAAATTAGCGGATCCGGGCTTGTCGCCCGGGTTTCCGAAGCGATCTCGGTGGCAGTGGCATCCCGTCGCAGCTCCTAGAACTCGATGACCTGGCGTACGGCGCTTCCGTCATGCAGGCGGTCGAAACCTTCGTTGATATCCTCGAGCTTGAGCCTTGCACTGAGCAAACGGTTCACCGGCAGCCGCCCATCACGGTAAAGCGCGATGAACCGCGGAATATCGCGGACGGGCACACAGGTGCCGATGTAGCTGCCTTTGAGTGTCCTCTCCTCGGCAACCAGTTGCACGATGTTCACCGGCAGGGTCGCGGACGGCGGCGGCAGGCCTGCGGTCACGGTCGTGCCGCCGCGTTTGGTCATCCTGAAGGCATTTTCGAGAGCGGGAATGGAACCGGCCATCTCGAATGCATAGTCAGCGCCGCCGGAGGTAAGCTGTCGAACCTGTTCGACGGCATCTTCATCGCGTCCGTTCACCACTGCTGTCGCACCAAGTTCACCAGCAAGCGCCAGCTTTTCCTCTGAAAGATCGACGGCGACGATCTTGCTGGCGCCAGCCGCCCGGGCTCCCAGCACCGCGGCAAGACCAACGCCACCCAGCCCGATGACGACGGCGGTTGAGCCGGCCTTTATCTCAGCCGTATTCACGACTGCGCCCACGCCTGTCAGAACCGCGCAGCCGAAAAGCGCGGCTTCCACAAATGGCAGGTCGCGGTCGATCTTGATAAGTGAATTGCGCGAAACGACGGCATATTCGGCAAAAGCGGATACCCCGAGATGATGATGGACGGCTTGACCGCGATAATTCAGCCTCATCGCGCCGCCGACAAGTGTTCCTGCTGCGTTGGCCGCAGCACCCGGTTCGCAAAGCGCTGGCCGACCTTCCGCACAAGGCAGACAATGCCCGCAGCTCGGCATGAAGACCATTACGACGTGATCACCCGGTTCGAGGTCCCGGACCCCATCCCCAAGGGCCTCGACAACGCCGGCTGCCTCGTGCCCCAGCGCCATCGGCATTGGCCGGGGCCTGTCACCGTTGATGACGGAAAGATCGGAGTGACAAAGGCCGGCGGCGCGGATGCGAACGAGGACTTCGCCGAGGCCGGGCTGCGAAAGTTCGATTTCCTCAATCGCAAGAGGCCTGCTTTCGCGGTAAGGAGGAGACACATTCATCCTCTGCAACACAGCTGCTTTGACCCGCATTATTCCCTCCTTCACCGACTTTCCCCAGAAATACACGATATCCGTCCACCAGTAATGCAAGGAGTGGCATAAACTGTTTTGAATTGGATTGACCAACCCGTCCGGCGTGCAAAAACCGCCGAGGAGCGTCGTCTTGTCCCGTATAGCCAGCGCGGTCTGAACGCGACGGTTTCGACGGCGAAACGCGCTCCGCGCGGCCTTTGCGCGTGGACGCGAAAGCAATGGCCAGATGCTACAGACCTGCTTTGGAGCAACGCAGTGAACACTCCGCTCGATATCGACGGATACGGCGGTAGAACTGGGTGCGCTCGAGCCCGAAATGAGCGCCCGCTCAATCACGAGTTTCGAAGAACAGTGGCAAGATCAGGATTTGCTCTTCACGAAAATCGCGCCGAGGGCAGGAAAACCATTCGATACTCTTTGAGACCAAGGAGGACGCCATGAGAGCTGCTGCTTGATCACGGAAACCACGTTGCTGATTTTCGATCGGTGGAAACACACATGGCAACGCCTTCACCACGTGGATCGTGGGATCCAAGAATCGTTTCTTGATCCTGGATGCAGATGACGCCCGCCTGTCCGAAAATCGGCGACAGTGCCGGCAGTGGCAAGACGTCATGCCCAAGCGCAGTCAGTCCCCCGATAATGTTCGCGTCAGGCGACTGCTCGACTTTCAGGCTGTGATGCACGTCGGAAAATGTCTTGCCAAGCAGAAAACGAGGTTGTGCCAAAGCCTGTTCGGGCGTCATGCCGTAGTCGAGCAGGCCTGTGAGCACCAGCGACAATGTTTGCGGCTGGCCATCTGCCCCTTGCGTTCCGTAAAGCAAATAGGGGGATCCATCCTTGAACGCGATGCCCGGGTTGAGGGTATAGAAGGGCCGCTTTCCAGGCTTTATGGCGTTCGGATGGCCGCTTGCAACCGAAAACGCCGCGCCGCGGTTCTGCCAGATGACGCCGGTGTCGCCAACGACCACGCCGCTGCCCCAGTCGAAATATGTGCTCTGAAGCACGCTTGCACAGCGCCCCTGCTCGTCGGTTGCCGCGAAGAAGACCGTGTCACCATGCTGGTAAGCATGAGGCCATTCGAGCGCCCGCTCGTGGTCGATGGCCTGAGCTTTCTTCTCAAGCCGGGTTGGGTCAAGAAAGCCGGGAGAGTGGCCGTCGGCGAAATCCGCGTCGGCGATGTGCTCGCGATCGAGGAACGCCTGTTTCACGGCTTCAACCAAAAGATGGTAACGCGCTGTGCTTGATGGCGGTAGTGACGCCAAATCCAGCCGGGACAGAATGCCAAGGATTGCAAGTGTGGAAACCCCTTGCGTCGGCGGGGGCGGGGCGAAAAGCGTTACGCCGCGATAGTCCTGCGACACGGGTTCCGCATCGCGGGTGCGGGTGAGCTGCAAGTCGACAGCAGTGATCGGCGAGCCCAGCGAAGCCATCGCCTCTCCAAGGCGGCGCGCCAACTCTCCCTCATAAAACGACCGATAGCCATGCTCGGCGATGTGCCGAAGGGTTCGAGCGAGCGGACGTTGCGTGAAAATGCCCATGCTTGCTGGATGATCAAACGCGGCTGCGAAACCCGGCCATTGGGCTATTTCGGGGCGTCTGAATTCAAGCCAGAAATCTTGTGTGTTGCCCGGCTGGTATCCGCTTTCCGCAAAAGCTATTGCGGGCATCAGAAGATCGGAAAGCTGCTCGCGGCCTTGCCAATGCTGCTGTCCAAACGCCAGGGCATGACCCCAGCTATCTACCGCGCAGGCGGTCGTTATCATGGAAGAGGGGCCGCGCAGCGGGATTGCCGTCTGATAGTCGGGAAGGACCGCCGCGGCCTGACCTATTCCCAGAAAGGACCGGCAGAGGCCCTGCTTGTCGGCGACCAGCCATACGGCATCGCCGCCCAGACCGCAAAAATGCGGCATCACCACCGCAAGTGCCGCAGCGATCGCAACGGCCGCCTCGGTAGCATTGCCGCCACGTCTTAGTACCGCTGCGCCGGCTTCGCTAGCCAGGGGATGTGGACTGGTGACCATTCCCGGCAGGGCAGCTTCCGGCACAGGTAGCGACATGATATTTCCTCTCTTGACGGACTGGCCGGAAACTTCCGGCCAGGGATGCACATCGTGGCTCGCTCAGTCGATCTTGTAGGCGAGCTGGCGGTCGTCCAGGGACGGCAGGAACTGGCGGGTGAATACCTGTTCGGGCTTTGGCTTGGAAGGCAGCTGATAGCCTTCGGCCACGATATCGATCGAACGCGCAAGACGAGCGTCATCAACGTCGCCGAGGCCGAGCCTTTCGACTTCCGGCGAGATGATCAGGTTCTCGTAGGAGAATTTCATGCGCGCAAGTTCGAGTTCTTCCTTGGCAAGATTGTCGTAGGCCAACACGGCCTCTATGCCTGCCCTGGAATTTTCGGCGATTTCCCTGGTGGCCTTGTTCACCGCGCGTACCAGTCCCTCCACCGCTTTCGGGTTTTCCCTGACGAGTTTCTGCGACACCATCATGCCGTTGGCGTAGAGATCAAGGCCATAATCGCCGAAGGACAGCCAGTTATAGTCCTTTGCCGGGTCCTGGCGATTATTGATGAGGTTGAACCAGCTGGTGATGTTGAACACGAGGGCGCCGTCGATATCGCCCTTGATGAGCATCGGCTCCTGCAGGTTGGGACCCATGTTCTCGATCGCGACCTTGGTCATGTCAACCTTGTTGATCGTACCCAGCACGTTGACGAGGCGAGTTGTAGGTGTGCCCTGCGCACCGCCCAGCTTCTTGCCTTCCAGATCGGCCGGCTTGGTGATGTTGGTTTCCTTCTTGCTGACGATGGCGAAGGGCGGCTTGCTCCAAAGCTGGTAGACCATGACGGGCACGTCGTTCGGCCGTGTGGCGGCATTCTGGATGATGGCATTGATATCGCCGAAGCCGGCATCGTAGACGCCCGACATGATACGCGTGACCGTTGCCGCCGAACCCTCGCCCTGATCGATGGTGACATTGAGGCCCTCGTCCTTGAAGTAGCCCTTCTGCAAGGCGAGCAGGAAGGGGGCGTCCGAGCCTTGCGTCTTCCAGCCGAGGGTGAACTTGATATCCGTGTCAGCCCGGGCGACACCGCCGAGGCAAAGGCTAAGTGCAAGAGTCGAGATCAGTTTCTTCAGCATGTCTGGCTCCATTTGTTTTGAGTAGATGTTCAGGCGGCAGTGAAATCCTGGCCGCGGGCGGCCCAGCCCGTGACGCGTGCCTCGATAAGGGAGAAGGCGACGTAGAGAAGCACACCCAGAAGGGCGAGGATGAAAAGGCCAGCAAAGACCAGCGGCACATCGAAATTGGACGAAGCCGACATCATGACATTGCCGATCCCGCGGTTGGAGGCCACGGTTTCCGACAGGACAGAGCCGACGAAGGCGAAGGTGACGGCGATCTTCAGCGAGGCGAAAAAGAAGGGCATCGTGCGCGGCAGTCCGACATTCCAGAGGATGTCGAGCTTGCTTGCGCCCAGCGATTTAAGCACGTCCTCCAGCTCCGGCTCTGTCGTTGCAAGGCCGGTAGCGATGTTGACGACGATCGGGAAGAAGCACATGGCGAGCGCAGTGAGAATTGCCGGCACGGAGCCGGAGCCGAACCACAGAACGAAGATTGGCACAACCGCTACCTTGGGGATCGACGAAAAACCGATCAACAAAGGGTAAGCCGTATCGTAAGCCACGCGCGACACGCCGATTGCAGCCCCAATGGCAACGCCGACCGCCACTCCGAGGACAAAGCCAACCATCGTCGTCCAGAGTGTCTGTATTATATGTGGCACGAGGATCGGAAAGCGCTCGACCAGCGTCTGGAAGACCTGGCTTGGACGAGGCACGACGAGATCGGACACCTGCAAGGCGATACAGAGGATTTCCCAAAGGACGAAGAACGCGAGGATGAGAGCGGCGGCCCAGAAGCGGCGGCGCAATTCGTAGGTCATGGGTCAGGCTCCCTGGATGGCGGTGTCAGACCGGGCATCGATGATGAGTTCGCGCAGGCGCTGGTTGAGCGCGACGAAATCGTGCTCGAAGGTCATTTCGATTGTGCGGGGGCGCCGGAAATCGACGGGGCTATCATCGATAATGCGACCGGGCCGCGCACTCATGACGCAGATGCGGGATGCCAGGAAACCTGCTTCCTTCAGGTCATGGGTGATGAGCAGGACGGTCGGCTTGCGCTTCATCCAGAGCGACTGCATCGTGCCCCATAGTTCTTCGCGGGTAAATTGATCGAGCGCGCCAAAGGGTTCGTCGAGCAGAAGCAGGCTGGGTTCGTGAACGAGCGCTCGGCAGAGATTGGCGCGCTGGAGCATTCCACCGGAGAGCTGCCATGGGTAATGGCTGGCGAACTTGTCCAGGCCGACATCTGCAAGCAAGGCGCGGACCCGGTCGCGGAATTCACCGTTTTTCTTCGCTCGGTATTCGGCACGGAACGGCTTCACGATCTTGAGTGGCAACATCACGTTGCGCTCTATCGTCAGCCAGGGAAGCATGGTCGGGTTCTGGAAGGCCATGCCGATGCGTAGCGCCTTGGCGCCAACTTCTCGCCCGCCAACGATGACCGCGCCCCTGGTCGGCTGCAGCAGGCCGGCGGTAAGCCGCATGATCGTTGACTTGCCGCAGCCGGAGGGGCCGACGAGTGCCACAAATTCCCCGTCGGCAATGCGCAGATTCGTCTCTTGCAGCGCAACGACTGCCTGTTCCTTGCGGCCGAAGGAAACCGCGGCTTGCGAGAGCTCCACGGCGGGAGCGGCGGATGTCGTCAGTTTAGGCACAGTCAGCATTAGGTCACCGTGAAAGCGTTTCGATAACTGTATGCAATATACGTGCCAACATACATGCATGTTCAATTGTCTTGTTCTGCATGCGATATCTCCGGCGTGTAAAATGAATGCACTAATTGTATGCATGTGTTTTGGGCATTTTTGATTTGCCTTGCATTTAAATGCGGCAGCGCGCCGAGTTGATTTTCCCCGTCGCCTCGCTTATCGATTGGCCGTAGAAGAGGGTTGGCAATGACCGGCAGTAAACGTTCGGTAAGAGGTGAAGGGGATCGCGTCGCAGCGATTTGTACGGCTCTGCGCCGTGCCATCATCGAGCGGGCGCTGCAGCCGGGTGACCGGCTGCCGGAGGATGCGCTCGGTGAGCGGTTCGGTGTCAGTCGCACTATTGCCCGTCACGCGCTCGGCCAGCTTGCGGCCGAAGGTCTCATCGACCTTCGGCGAAACCGTATCGCCGTGGTCGCTACGCCATCCTTCGAGGATGCACGGGATATTTTTGACATCCGCCTTGATCTGGAAAAGCAGGTGGTGAGACGTCTCGCGGGCAAGTTGACGGACGCGCAGGCCAAGCAGCTGAGGGCAATCGTTGAGGCCGAGCATGAGGCCCGGCACGGGCCTGAAGGCGCTTCGATCCGCCTCGCCACAGACTTCCACGTGCTTCTGGCAGAGATGACCGGCAAGCCTATCCTGATCCGATATGTCACGGAAATCTGTTATCGTGCAGGCCTGTCGCTTGCTGCCTTCGGGCGGCCACACTCCTCCGACTGCGCGGTCAGCGAGCATCTTGACCTGATCGAGGTGATCCGCACCGGGCCGGCGGAGAAGGCTGAGGCGATGATGGTCGAGCATCTCGAGGCGGTTGCCTCGCGGGCGCTGTTGCAAAGCTCAGGCGCCAAGCCACGCGACCTGATGGATATCCTGGCGCCTTATGCAGACTGAAAGGAGCCGGGCTCCTCTGACGTTTAGCGGGCGACGGATGGGTCGAGTATCCATTCGGCGCTGTCGTTCCAGACGTCTGTATCCAGGATCAGGCCGTCACGCACGGTGAATCGGTCGATATATCGGTTGTTGTCGAAAGGGGTGCCGTCCGGCCATTCGCCGTAGAGATAGCCGAGGCTATAGATGATGGTTTCCGTTTCGCCAGGCACGACGTCGTAACGCTCGATACGCTTCTTCACCCATTTATAGCGAGCCGCGTTGAAGTCGGTTGGGCCGCTCGGTGTGTCAAAAAGCCGATTGCCGGTAAAGCGGCAGATGAAGCCCGGGGCGACATAGGTCGCGGCGCGAGCAGGATCGCGCGCCATTGAAGCAGCGAGATAATCCTTCACCGATTGCAGATCGCGTTCTGTTGCCTCGTTCATGGGAACCTCCAAATCTGTTGCGAATGTTTCTTCAAAAGTGCATACAGTTATTGTTACGCAAACTACCCGTCGAGTTGCAATATGTCATTTCAAGAATCCTTCGATCTTGTGCTGCGCGATGCACGCGTGAACGGATGCGCCGCGCTGCAGGATATAGGCGTCACCAATGGCCGCATTGCCGCTATTGGTCAGATCGCGACGGGAGCAGGCCGGAAGGATGAGGCAGTCGGTGGGAGGCTGGTGCTGCCGGGTTTCGTCGATACCCATGTTCATCTCGACAAGTCGTGCCTCTTGTGCCGTTGCAGCGATGCAGGAGGCGGGCTGAAGGGCGCGATTGCCGCGGTTGCCCGTCTGAAGCGGGACTATACGGTCGAGGACGTCTATGCCCGCGGAGCCCGGACGATAGAGATGGCAATTGGCAAGGGTACGATGCACATGCGCACCCATGTGGAGGTTGATCCGCGGGCGGGCTTGCGCAGTTTCGAGGCGATGAAGCGGTTGAGACAGGATTATGCTTTTGCACTTGATCTTTCCATCTGCGTGTTTCCGCAGGAAGGGCTGACCAATGATCCGGGCACGGAGGAATTGCTCGAACAGGCGCTTGTCGAAGGTGCGGACCTTCTCGGCGGCTGCCCCTATACCGACAGCGATCCGTCCGGCCAGATGGAACGGCTTTTCGCCTTGGCCGCGCGACATGACGTGGACCTGGATTTCCATCTGGACTTTGACCTCGATCCAAGCTGGGGGCATCTTGAGGAGATTTGCGATCGGACGGAAAAGGCCGGTTGGGGCGGGCGGGTGGCTGTCGGCCACGTGACAAAGCTTGCAACCATGAACGAAGCAATATTTGAACGTCGGGTCGCGCGGTTGTTCCAAGCGGGCGTCGCGGTAACGGCGCTGCCTTCGACCGATCTCTATCTGAACGGCCGGGAAGCCGGTTTTCGCGCCATGCGAGGCATAGCACCCGTGCATATCCTCAAGGATCGGGGTGTCACGGCATCGATCGCCAGCAACAACATACTCAACCCGTTCACGCCCTTTGGCGACTGTTCACTTCTGCGCATGGCCAATCTCTACGCCAATGTGATGCATCTCGGGCCGGAGGATTTCGCGGCCTGCCTGGATCTCGTCTCGGAGGATGCAGCCCGGCTGATGCGGATCGACGGTTACGGGCTGGTTGTCGGCGCGATGGCCGACATCCTCGTAATGGAAGGCGAAGACGAGACCGAGGTCTTCGGCGGGTTGGGCGAGCCGGTCATGGGTTTCAAGCGGGGGCGCAAGAGTTTTGTCAGGCCAGCCGCTACGGTGCTCCGGCCTTGACATTTTTGGAGCACCGCTGCGTCGTTCTGGTTCTCCTCCGACCTGCGGTCCCGGTGGGCCGGCGCCGGCCCCAAACAGGATACTATCCTGCGAAGCGCTCTTATTCCGCTTTAAGGTTGTTTTCCCGCACGCAATAGCACGAGGCTACGGTCGATCAGAACATATTCGGCGGCTTCGATTTTTCGGTCAGTCGCTTCGGGATCGACTGTCGTGAGGACTTCCACCCATCCTCCGCTTACCTCCGGAAGAGCGAATGGAACGGACCCGTCATGGGGATTGAACAGGATGAGGATATCATCCCAACCTTCTTCCTCATCGTGATCGCGGCCAACACGCAGCCCGATGGTGGTGGCGCCGGGATCATCCCATTGCTCCCGGGTCTGCTCGCTGGCCGCCGGGTTGTACCACGTTATGACCATTCCGTCGCGCCAGTCGTCGCGCCTCAAAATCGAATGTTCGTGACGCAGCGAAATCAATCTGCGGGCGAAATCGCGCAGTTGTGCGGCGCTTGCGGGTAGATCCTCCCAATGCACCCAGCTCAGTTCGTTATCCTGGCAGTAGGCATTGTTGTTGCCCATCTGGCTGCGGCCAAACTCGTCGCCAGCCAGAAGCATCGGTGTTCCATGAGAAAGAAAAAGCGTCGCAAGAAAATTTCGCTTCTGACGGTCGCGGAGAGTAATCACTCCCTCGTCATCGGATGGTCCTTCCACGCCAAAATTAAAGCTTCGGTTGTCCCCATGACCGTCCTTGTTATCCTCGCCGTTCGCCTCATTGTGCTTGTCGTTGTATGAAACGAGGTCGTTGAGCGTGAAGCCGTCATGCGCTGTCAGGAAATTTACGCCGGACCAGGGACGACGGCCGCGCAAGTCATAAACATCGCCGGAGCCGAGGATACGGGCCGCGAAATCCCTGGTCGTGCCATCCCTGTTTCTCCAGTAATCCCGCACGGTATCGCGGTACTTGTCGTTCCACTCGGCCCAGCCTGGCGGAAACCCACCGACTTGATAGCCGCCTGGCCCAATGTCCCATGGTTCTCCAACAAGCTTCAGACGTGACAGCACGGGATCCTGCCCGACGGCATCGAAGAATCCGCCGCGCTGGTCGAACCCTTCCGGCTCGCGTCCCAGGATCGTGCCGAGATCAAATCGGAACCCGTCGATCTCCATCTCCTGCGCCCAGTAGCGCAACGAGTCCGTAACCATCTGCAAAACGCGCGGGTGGGAAGTGTTTACCGTGTTTCCGGTGCCGGTGTCGTTGATGTAGTAGCGCGGCTCGTCCGGCATTGTGCGATAATAGGAGAAGTTGTCGATGCCTCTGAAAGAGAGGGTTGGTCCCATCTCATTGCCTTCGGCGGTGTGATTGTAGACGACGTCCAGGATGACCTCGATCCCGGCACCATGAAAAGCGCGAACCATGTCCCGAAAGCCCTGGATGCCCCGCGGACCCATGTAGCGGTTCGCCGGAGCGAAGAAGGCAAGCGTATTATATCCCCAATAGTTTTTCAGACCTTTTTCCAGCAAATGGGCGTCGTCCGGAAACCAATGTACCGGGAGCAGCTCAATGGAGGTAACCCCCAGACTTTTGACGTAGTCGACGATCTCTTTCTCCCCAAGGCCCTCAAATGTGCCTCGGAGAGCTTCCGGAACAGCGGGGTGAAGCTGCGTGAAACCCTTGACGTGGGTCTCATAAAATATTGTCTTCGACCAGGGGACGTCGGGGCGCTGTTGACCCCTCGGCGCGTCGGACCTGGCGACCACGCGAGCCTTTGGCACAAACGGCGCGCTGTCAGTGTCGTCGAAGGACAAGTCCTTGTCCGGACTGTCTGTCACGTAAGCAAATTGCGGCTGCCCCCACTCTATGTCGCCCACGACTTCGCGCGCATAGGGATCGAGCAGAAGCTTGTTAGGGTTGAACCGGTGCCCGCTTTCGGGTTCGAACGGCCCGTAAACGCGGTAACCGTAAAGTGCGCCTTCTTTCAGGCCCGGTACATAGCCGTGCCAGACCTCGTTGGTGTATTCTGGAAGCTCGAGGCGTTCAATCTCCGCGGTCCCATCGCTTGAAAACAGGCAGAGTTCCACCCGCTCCGCATGGGCGCTGAACAGCGCGAAATTCACGCCATCTCGGTCCACAGTCGCGCCGAGTTGACGGTGGTCACCGGCGAGAATACGGGAGTTTCTGCTGATCATGGATGCCTCTGGAAAACGGGTGGGATCTTGCGGGTGAGTGGAGACGCGGTGTTTTCGTCGCATGAGAAACACAAATGCGTCAGGAACGTTCCCTCCCGTATGGCGACAATCTTGCAGCCAGAGGCATGGGCCATTCGGTTTCGCGAGTGAGTTATCCGATGTCGGCCGGAACAGACAAAGACCGACGGGCGCTGGTATTATCGCCCCGGAGATGAGCGACTGTTCAGGACGTTGCGCCGCTCCTGAACAGTCTGGCAGTTTTGTGGTGAAATCGAGCTTCTGTTACGTTTGCGGTGACAGGTTTTCCTCCGCTGCGCCGTCCGGGACCGGGGCGTCGACCGGACCGAATTCACTTTCCCACTCGGCACTTGCGGCATGCCACTGCTCTTCGTCCTGACCTTCCGGACGACCGGCCTGCTCCCACAGTTCGTAAGCGCGCTTCGAAATCCATTCCTCGCGATCGGTGCCCATTTCATTCTCCCTTTGAGGTGTGAAGCAATATTGTCCTGCCCCAACCTTCGCCACCAACGAAAGTTCCGGTCGCGCCGCGTGGGCATCAGGCAACCGTCACCATTGTTGTCCGCGAATATGGCGATCTCACTGAGGCGGATGACGCGCCCGGTATTGTGAGAACAGGAAGAGCCCCGGAACGGCGGAAGCAGCCGGAGCGTATGAGGATGATCCCAAAGGCGGGTATAGCGTGAACGACGCGGCGGCTCAGTCCGGATTTAGATGGCGTTGCAGACCTTGTGTCGGATGATTTCTGGACGGCGGATGCCGAGGGCTCGCTTCACGAAACTTCGAGCGTCCTGACGAAGTCGGCAGTCTGATGCGCGTGAACACGCGTGAAGCGGATCAACTCATCGAAGTGCCGCTGCATCTTTCGGATGGATTCAGCATTGTTCAGCACGAGATACATGCCGCCGACGAAAATCGCAGCGCGTTGCGATCCAAAGATCGTGTAGGGCACAGAAAACCGTTCTTTCTCATTGAACAGGAACAATCTGAACGACGGATAGAGTTCATTGATCAGGTTTGACATGTACTGAAGCTGCTCCGCACGTATCTCCCTTTTCAGTCCCCGCCACATGCCGCTCCCCTGGGCAAAGGCCTCAAGTGTCTCGCGTGGCATACACACTTCCATGTCCGTGCCGGGTTGACGATTGTAATCGAGCCTGAATGCCGTTTCGCTTGCTTGCGCCTTGACGCTTTGATGTGCGGATCTCGCCTCGAATGCGATGATCTGTGGCGTGCGGAGCAGGTCGGGAATACGGGCCGGCACGTAGCGTATCTTGGAGCCCGCGGCCTCTGCATGCCACTTCATCAGGAGGGTGTCGGTGTAGTCTTCGCCACCTTCCTCTATCTCGAAGCTCGGGCGCAGTTCGCCCATCAGCCCCGGATCGTGCGAAATGCCAAGCAGCCAGTCCAGTGAAACGGAATGACGTTCGGCAATATTCAGAAGCGTTTCAACGCGCGGCAGCCGCGCCGAGTCGCTTGATAGAAGCTGCGACAGAGCCGACCGGTCGATCCCGATCTCGGCTGCAAAGGCCGAATGACTTAATCCAGAGCGGGAAACCAGCTCCGTCAGCCTGATGCGAAACAGGTTGGAAAGCGCGCGCTTGTCCACTTTTCACCTCATTGTTTACAATTGTCACAATATTCTACTTTTTGTGATCAAAATCAACGGTTGGTAACCATGATCCCGTTGTGTACCGCGCCCTGGGGTGAAAATCTCTCATTACATTCTAATCGAGGGATATTATGAGTGACATTGCTAGTGAATCCAACGCAGTAAGCCGGCCTCGCCCGAAGTCGCTCAGGATCGAGTGGCCGACAATAGGATTGCTGATCGTCTGTTATGGTCTCTGGGCCGGCGCTGGTTACGTCCTCTATCCGCTTTATCCGTTTGCAGCGCTTGTCGTGATGGGCATCGCTATCGCGTTGCATTCATCACTTCAGCACGAGGTGCTGCATGGGCATCCGACCCGCAACGCAAGGCTCAATGAAGCGCTGGTGTTTGCCCCGCTTGGGATTTTCTATCCCTACCGCAGCTACAAGCGGACACATCTGCAGCACCATGCGGATGAGCGGCTGACGGACCCGTTCGATGACCCGGAAAGCTATTACCGCGCCATGGGCGACTGGGAGACTTTGCCTGGATTTTTAAAGACATTGCTCGGATGGAACAACACGCTTATTGGACGCCTTCTGATCGGTCCGCCGCTGATGGTCGTCGGATTCACGATATCGGAGTGGCGAAAGATCGCCAAAGGTGACCGGCGGGTCATCTATGCCTGGGTTCTGCATATGGCTGGTCTCATTCCCACGTTGCTGGCCATATCCCTGCTGTGCGGTATTCCGCTCTGGCAATATATCGGTGTCGCTGCCTATCTCGGCATTTCCATCATCGCCATCCGCTCCTATTGTGAGCACCAGTGGGCCGAGCGGCCGGACGGGCGGACGATCATCGTCGAGAACTCCGTTCTGGCCCCCCTGTTTCTCTACAACAACCTGCATTTCGTGCATCACAAGCTGCCGACTGCGGCGTGGTATAAGCTGCCATCGCTTTATAAAGCCAGACGCGCCGAATGGCAGACGATGAACGAGGGCTATGTTTTTGCCAATTACTTCGAGGTTTTCCGCGCTTTTGCATTCCGTGCGAAAGAGCCGGTAGTGCATCCCGTATTGGGACGGCCCGAATTGGTTCCCGCAACAACGGCCGTGACCTATGTGCCAACTGATTTCGTAGCCTACGTGATGCCCGATAATTCCTTGGGATCGGACGCCTCGACGTGACCTTGATAGCGGCGCTGCCGATGTATGACTGGCCGGAATTGCGTGCTGAGACCGATGCCGTGTGGGCGGGAATGCGCGTAAGATTTCTTGCGCAAGGCATCGATGCTCCCGAGCGCCTTGTCCGGCGCAACTCAGATATGCCGCCCGTTCCCGGTGGCATTCGTGATGCGGCAGGATCCGTCATCGCTCCGGATCCTGCCACGCTTGATCCTTTCTCCCTCGATCTCGCAGTCTTGTGGCGCCATCCAAACCTTCTCGTTTCCCAGACATGCTGGGGTCCTATGGAGCTTGGCCTCGAAGAACACGTCGAGGTCATCGGTCAGGGCAATTATGACGGGATCACAGGCGGCGCGGGTGCATTTTACTCAAGTGCCCTCATCGCCCGGATTGGTGAAGGCGGCTACGACGTCGCCCCGTACGAGGAAGGCGAGGCAATTCTGCCGCTCGGATTTTTCAGTCAGAAAAGGCTGGCGTTTAATGAGCACCGGTCCCTGTCCGGTTATCTCAGCCTCAAACGCGATTTACAGGCGGCCGGTCAAGGCCTCGATATGTTCCGGGAACTGGTTGAGACTGGCTCGCACCGCGCTTCGGTGATTGCCGTTGCCCACGGTGATGCCGATATTGCCGCGATTGATTGCAAATCCTGGATGATTGCCCAACGATATGAGCCGGCAGCAGCAGGCCTTCACGTTGTCGGCTGGACCGCGCGGCGCAGAGGCCTGCCCTTCATCCGCGCTAAGGGTATGGATATTAAACTCGCGATGTGACGGAGAAGCTGGAAACAGTGTGGCCGTCAATCGGTTTTGCATGTGCCTGTAGCGCCGCCTGATATCAGTTTGGCGGCGTGTTTTGCGACATAAGGGATCGGATAGCCTCGATGTCCGCCGAGGGCGGCCGGTCATCCGAGTAAGGGGCGACATGGGTGCGGAGCAGGCCGTAGAGCGCGTCGGTACCGGGCGCCCTTGCCGCAACGGATTGAATGAAATCATGCGCCTGTGTCGCCGCCATCCATTCTATCGACAGGATATATTCGGCATTTTCGATAATTGCGAGGAGCTTGTTGGCGGCGGCGGTTGGATGGGCCAGGAAGTCTTCTTGCAGAGCGGAGGTCAGCCCGCCATCGGTGGAAGCGGGCGCCGCAAGGCGCCGGTTTTCGTTGGACAGCGCAGCTGCGGTATATTGCGCGATCATGAAACCGGAATGGCTGCCGGGATCGGAAGCGAGAAATGGAGGAAGCCCGCTCACCAGAGGGTTGACGAGCCTGTCAATCCGCCGTTCGCTCATCGCCGCGATCTGGGAGAGTGCGATGGCAAGACTATCGGCTGCCTGTCCAAGGGCCGGGGCCACCGCGTGAGCCTGCGACCATACGATGGGCTCTTCCGGTGACCCGGCGAGCGCCGGATTGTCTGTCACGGAGGCCAGTTCTCGGTCGATGATGGTCGCGCAGCTATCGAACACATCGCGTGCGGCGCCATGCGCGTGGGGAACGGCGCGCAGGCTGAGGGCATCCTGTGTGCGCTTGCCAAGCGACGCTTCGATGAGACCGCTGCCTTCAAGACGCGTCCTGAGGGCTTTTCCCACCGTTGCCATGCCCGGTGAGGAGCGTAGCGAGAGCACGGCTTCTCCGAAGGCCGACATCTGGCAACCGACCGCTTCCAGCGTCAGCGCGGCAATAGCATCCGCCCAATCAAGCAGCCGTGCTGCGCGTGCCAGAGCGACACTGGAGAGGCCCGTCGCACATGACGTGCCATTGACGAGGCTCAAACCTTCCTTGGCGCCAAGAACGAGCGGTTGAAGGCCCATTTCCGCCAAAGCGTCCCGACCGCTGAATGATTTGCCACCGAGCTTTGCCCTGCCTTCGCCAATCAACACGAGCGCAATATGGGCATTATGTATCAAATATCCGGCTGACCCTTTTGAGGGCACATCAGGGATACAGTCGCATTCCAGGAACCTCGTCAGATGGGCAACGATCTTCCTGCGGACACCGGAGTAACCATGGGCGAAATTGGCTATTTGTGAGGCAATGATTGCGCGTACCTCGTGACGGCCAAGCAATGGGCCGACACCGCAGGCGTGACTGAGAACGATACTGCGGGAAAGCTTTCCTTGGGCAGCGCGATCGACCACCGTGTCAGCCAGAGCGCCAACACCGGTGTTGACGCCATAGGCACGGATACCATTTTCAACGATGCCGTCGACAATTCGGCTTGCCCTTTCGATCCGCCGGTAGGCTTCGTCCGAAAGGACGAGATGATCGCCTTGGCTCACAAGGGCGACATCGTGCCAGCTCAGGGCCTTGTCCAGCATGACCGTCATGAGGTTCTCCTCGGGGAACGCCGTCTAGACGGAAGACGACGACATTGTGTTGCCATTGACTGATCCGGTTTGTACGCCTGCCTGTGTATCAGGTGCTGTACAGGCGGTAGCGGCTTCCGGGATAGAGCAGGCGCACCGACGAGATGACGCCAACGTCAGACCATGTCCGGCGTCGCACCAGAAGGCAGGGCTCTGCTTTGGAGATCGCCAAAAGCTTGCATTCCCAAGGCTGCGCCGTCACGGCCTCGATATGTTGTTCAGCCCTGATGATCGGTGCCACGGCGGTGAGATAGCCGTTCGGCGTTCTGGTGCTGAAGTCCTGATTGACGTAATCCGGGACGATCCCGTGGTTTACGAAACGATCTTCGATCTGCATCGGGACGGAATCTTCCGCGTGGACGATAATCGAATGAGCAACCGTCGCGCCCACATCGACAGAGAGCGCTTCGGCGAGTTCGGCATCGCATGTCTCCATGCGAAGCAGAACGATCTTTGCCGTATGAATGCCGCCATTCTGGTTGATCTCGTCGGCAATATTGGGAACACTTTGGAATTGGGACGTTCGCTTTTTACTTGCAACGAACGAGCCTTTGCCTCGGACACGAACCAGAAATCCTTCGTCCGCGAGTTCGCGCAGCGCCCGGTTGGCGGTCATGCGGCTGACACCGAGCATGTCCACCAGTTCATTCTCCGATGGTACACGCTGGCCGATCGACCATTCGCCCGTTTCGACGCGGCTGCGAACGTAGTCCTTGAGTTTGACGTAAAGCGGCGGGGAAATTGCCGCTTCATCCTGCCGATTTTCGACCTGTTTCTTTACCGTGTGCATGGGTTCCAAGTCGCTTGGTCGTCACAGCCCGAAATCTCGGCGTCTGACATAGGGAAATGCATGTATGCGGGTATGGGTGTGCCATACCCGCAAATGATGGTCAGTTCAACTTGTGGGCCGTGAGCCACTCTTCGGCGACGACGTCGAAGCTGTCATGATTGGCCAGTCGACCGTTCATGACGATGAGATCCTTGGTGGTCAAGGCTGCGGATACGGCGTTGAGCGTCGTTGTTACGACATCGCTGACTTTTGGCGTCGCGATAACCGGGACGATGTTCTGTGCCGGGAAGAGGTTCTTCACATCTTCAAGAATGATGAGATCATTGGCGGCAATGGCGGGATCCGTCGAGAAAAGGTTTGCCGCCTGTACCTGATCGTTCACCAGCGCAGACAGCGTCAAGGGACCGCCGACATCGAGCGACTTGAAGGACTTGAACTCCAGGCCGTAAATGTCCTTGAGGCCGATGATGCCTTCTTTACGGGTTTTCCATTCCGGCGGACCGCCGAGCACCAATTCTGAGGCGACCGGTGCCAGATCGGCAATTGTCTTCAGCTTGTATTTCTCGGCGGTTGCGCGTGTCACGGCGACGCCGTCCGAGTCCTGTGCTTCAGATGGCGTCAGCATCGACACGCCCTTTGGCAGAGCGGCCTTGAGCGCAGCCGCCACGTCCGCCGGTGCGTGCGCGGTGGCGTTTTTGTCGAGATAGCTCAGCGTCGCACCCGCATATTCGGGCAGGAGATCGATCGAGCCGTCGAGCAGGGCAGGGATGTAGACCTCACGGCTGCCGATGCTGAGTTTCGTCTCCACCTTGATGCCCTTTGCAGCAAGCGCCTTGGCGTAGATGGTCGCCAGAAGCTGGCTTTCGGGGAAGTCGGCAGAGCCGACGATGATGGTCGAGGTGTCCGTTCGCGCCGCCGGAGCCGCGCCCAGCGGGTCGGTCTGGCCGAACGATGTGGTCGCCGAAAGCGCCATGAAGGCCAATGCGCCAGCGGCTTTTAAAATCCTGAATGCCATGCAGCTGCTCCTCTTGTTTTTTACTGGGTGAAAATGCGTCGGTCTTTCGGGCATGTCGCGCCTAATGGCGGCGCGTCAGTCCGGGTGAGATCGTCAGCTTCGAGATGATGCCTATCGTCAGGTCGACGGCCAGCGCCAGAGCGCCAACAAGCACGGCGCCCGCTGCCATCTGATAATAGTCGTTTTGCGCCCGCCCATCGATGATCAAGCGGCCCAGTCCGCCGAGTGACACGTAAGCGGCGATCGTTGCGGTTGAAATGATTTGCAATGTCGCGCTGCGCAGACCGGAAAAGATCAGCGGCAGTGCGCATGGCAGTTCCACGTCGAAGAGAATGTCGAGCGGGCGTTTGCCCATGCCGCGCGCCGCATCGACCGCGGCCGGATCAACCGCCGCCACGCCGGCATATGTGCCATTCATGATGGGCGGCACCGCCAGAAGCACCAGAACGACGATGCTGGGGAGAATAAAGGCCATGTCTGACGAAAAGACGGGTCCGAACAGGATTACCAGCAGAACGATCAGGCCAAGGCTCGGAAGTGCACGCAAGGCATTGGCAAGACCGGCGATCAGGAAAACGCCACGGCCGGTGTGTCCGACATAGAGGCCGACCGGCAGGCCGATCAGGCACGCAAAAAAGAGGGCGATGGAACTATACACCAGGTGCTGCACAATAAGCGCGAAGACACCGTCATTGCCGGTCCAGTGTGCCGGGTTTGAAAACCAGTCGATCATCTTTCAGCACCTCCAGCCTGCCAAGGTGTGAGACGACGCGCGATGAAAAGCACAATGCCATCCAGAAGGACCGCCAGAACAATACACAGGATAATGCCTGCAATGATCGGTGTCAGAAAGCGCAGTTGCAGTCCCTGTGTGAAAAGCAGGCCGAGCTGGGGTGTCCCCACGAGCGCCGCGACCGAGACGATGCTGACATTCGAAACCACGGCTACGCGCAGGCCCGCTGCAATCACGGGAACGGCGAGGGGAAGTTCGACGAAGAGCAGACGGTGCATGGGGCGATACCCCATGGCATTTGCGGCCTGGACAACATCCGGCGACACCGACTCCAGTCCGTCGCTGACGGTTCGCACCAGAAGAGCCAGCGCATAGATCGTCAGCGCGACGACGACGTTCAGAGGATCGAGGATGCGTGTACCCAACACGAGCGGCAGAAGGACGAAGAGCGCCAGCGAAGGAATGGTGTAAAGCAGCCCGGCTGCGCCGAGCATTGCAGAGCGAAAAAGACCTGCCCGCTGCGCGAGCCATCCGAGGGGCAGCGCCAGGATGAGTCCGATCACAACGGGGATGACGGAAAGCCATACGTGCCAGGCGAACAGTTCGGCGATGCGGCCGGATTCGCGGTATAACCAGTCGAACCTCATGACCTCGTCCCCTGACGGCCGTTGCGCGCGGCCTCAATCGCGGCCACAACATCAGGCAAGGTCACAGTGCCAACGAGTTCGCCGGACGGCCTCACAATAACGCCCCGGCCTGAAGGTGAACTGAGCGCCGCGTCGAGGACGTGGCGCAGGCTGCTCCCCTCGACAGCGAGGGTCCCGCTGAGATTAAGGTCGCCTTCGCGCACGGTATTTCCGGTGCTTTCAACGTCCACCCAGCCGAGCGGACGATTTGCGGCGTCGGTTATCAGGACCCAACGGTCTGTGGCAATCTGACGGAGTGACTCGGGACTGGTGCCGAGGGGCGCCGTCGGCTCCTTGCCGAGAGAAATGCCTTCCTTGAACTCGGCGAAACCGAGGATCCGGTAGCCGCGATCGCGGCCGATGAAGTCTGCGACGAATTCATCCGCCGGCCGCGCAAGCAACTCCTGTGGCGTGGCAATTTGCGCCAGCGTACCGCCGGTGCGCAGCACCGCCACCTGGTCCCCAAGTTTCAGTGCCTCGTCGATATCATGTGTCACCATGATGATGGTTTTGCCGATTTCGCGCTGAAGACGCAGGAATTCATCCTGTAACTGCGCGCGAACGACCGGATCGACCGCACTGAAGGGCTCGTCCATCAACATGAATTTCGGATCCGACGCCAAAGCCCGGGCAACGCCAACACGCTGTTGCTGTCCACCGGATAGCTGCCACGGGTACCGATCGGCAAAGGCAGCCGACAGTCCTACGCGCTCCAGCAGATCGTGCGCGGTGCGAAGCGCCTGCTGCTTGGGGGTGCCGTTCAGGCGCGCTGTCGTCGCGATATTCTGCACCACCGTTCGATGGGGAAAGAGACCAGCGTTCTGGATGACGTACCCTATCCGACGCCGCAGCAGCGCTACGTCCATCTTGTCCGTGGGTTCGCCGTCAAGAAGGATCGACCCGGACGAAGGCGTGATCAGCTGGTTGATCATGCGCAGCGATGTGGTCTTGCCGCAGCCTGAGGGGCCAACGAAAATGGTCAATTTTCCTGTCGGCGCGGTGAGCGACAACCTGTCTACAGCCGTTGTCGCGCCACGATAATGCTTGCTGACCTGATCGAACGTTATCACGCACACAATCCTCTGTAGCCGGGGTTTTTGACCACCCTCTATTGCTGCCCTCAAGTTGTCTATACAATCACGAAGCTTTCGATTTCGCAAGCGGGTGTGCCTAAAGATTTCGCGTGTCGCGATTTTGATAATTCTTTGGGCGATTTGCGTGGGGTGTGGGGAACGTGACCGTTTGAAATTGAAAGAGAAATCGCCCCGCACTGTCTTTCGCCCAAGTCGGTGGAAAGGGGGCTGCCCCAGTTAGCAATCACGATGTCGAGAAAAAATTCTGCGCGGGCTGAGCGCGGGGCGACGGTTAACGCTGGCTTCGTTTCGGAAACTCAGCGGCAGACATGTGTGTTGCCGGTGAATGATGCCGCTCGCACCGTTCCCGTAGATAAGCCGCTGGAAGCTCGCGCCCGGGTCGTGGCCCGTTGGCTGGAACGGCGCGGCTTTGAAATTGCTCTTCATCTGCATGGTTCCGAAGCCGCTGCCGCATTAGCTCTTCTCTCGCACTCGGGTTTGCGTCCCGCGAGCTCTCTGGCTAGCCTGTACGGCGCTCCCGCCCGGGGGGCGAGTGGCGCGAAGTGAACGGTGAAAACTTGGCGTTGCAAGGCACCCCCCACCTTCCGTTAGTGTGGAAATGATCCGTGGAAGCGAGGGGTGATGGTCGAATACAATCCGGGCGCGTCTTCGATATCGTTTCAGGTTTGCGTTATTGGGGCGGGGCCGGTCGGGCTCGCGCTTGCCTTTGCCCTCGAAAGACAGGGCGTAAGTGTTCTGCTGGTGGAGGCGGGCCGAAATGGTCATGATGGACGGCTTGCCAGCATTACAAACCACCACCATGCGCCTCTGGCTTCTTCAACGGCAGGAGGGCTTGGCGGGACCACGTCACTGTGGGGCGGGCGTTGCGTGCCGTTCGATGACATTGACTTTCTCGAGCGTGCGCATGTTCCCAATTCCGGGTGGCCGATCGGTCATGAGAGTATAAGCCGCTATTATGCCGATGCCCTGCACTTTCTGAATGTCAGGGCTTCGGCTCTGTCGCCGGGCGTCGGTGCTTCACCGGCGGGAGATATCCATCTTGACTCTATCGAGTGGTGGAGCAGCCAGCCGGACCTTGGCGTGACATGCCGGGAGCGAATTGAAAAATCCCGTTTGATACATTTTCTTTCGGATACATCCGCAACGACAATCGATGTCGACGCCACGGGGGCGGTTACGGATGTCCGGCTCAGCAACGGGCATGGCGACATGCGTGTTCCGGTAACGATGCTTGTGCTGGCCTGCGGCGGCGTGGGCAATGTCCGCTTGCTTCACGAACTACGCAAGAAACAGCCCGAGCGTATTTCTCCGACGCTCGGGCATTATTATCAAGGCCATCTCACCGGTTATATTGCCGTGATCGAGCTTGAGAATGACGCCACGGTGGAACAGCTGTCTTTTCAAAGAGCGCCTTCCGGCGGAATTTTCCGTCGAAGGTTCCAGCTTTCCGGGGATGTCCAGCAGCGTCTGGGTCTGCTCAATTCCGTCTTCTGGCTTGATACCATCTCCATATCGAACGCGATTCACCATTCTGCCGGTCTTTCCGCCCTCTTTCTCGCCCTGCAATTAACCGGACTTTATGGTCTGCTGGCCAAGGGCAAGGCCGCAGGGTCCCGCCTGAGCACAGGCGTTCGTTATCGCGAGCATTTCCGGAATCTGGTCCCTACATTGTCGGCTTTTCGCGATCTGCAGGCCACAGTCGGCCAGCTCCTCCGCCGCCGCGATCGCAATAAACCGCTCGTGAATCCGGCACGGCGCTATCTCCTGCGTTATCACGCAGAGCAGATACCTGATCACGCCAGCACGGTTCTGCCGCCTCCCGCCGGCGTGGAAGATCGGCCCGCCGCTGTTGCGATAGACTATCGGGTCAGCGAGGAAGATCTTGAGTCGATCGAAAAATCCCATGCCTTTTTGGATCAGTGGCTGCGGGAAAATGGGGTAGGGAAGCTCGACTTTCTACACCCCTCTTCGGAGCGGCGGCAGGCTCTTCGTGTTCAGGCCTATGACGGGTTCCATCAGATCGGCTTGACCCGGATGGCCGCAACAGCCGATGCGGGCGTGGTCGACAGTGACTGCAAGGTCCACGGTATCGCCAATCTCTATGTCGCCGGGAGCTGCGTGTTCCCGACGGGCGGGCACGCCAATCCCACCTTGCCGGCCGTGGCGCTTGCCATGCGGCTTGCCGACCATCTGGGCCAAAAGCTCAAGGGCCGCGAGCCAGCGTTCCACGCCGGTCCCTGAAATACGTCCTCACGAAATGTTAAATCTCGGAACTCCTTTCGGGCCGCGCAGTTCGACTGGTGCGGGCCATGAGGCGCGCGAGTGATAAATCACCAACATGAGGAGACATACCATGGCAAATCAGGGTGGTACGCACGAACAGCACGTGAAAGCAGGCCAGCAGAGCCATAAAGGCAGCGATAAGCGTTCGCAGTCTGCATCGGCCTCCGGCAGCGGTGACAACGGCAAAACCCGCGGCGGCACGCATGAGCAGCATGTGAAGGCCGGCCAGCAGAGCCATAAAAACTCCTAGTGACTACCGATAGCCGAAAGATCCCCGCGCACGCCGCGGGGATTTCTTTGTTTATTTTGTGAAAGACAGGAAAGCTCCATGACCGGTTACCCGCAGCCCCCTTTTCCAGAACAGCAACAGAAAATCCCAGGCCGTACCAATGAGATGTCACCTGTTCCTGATCATGGTGAAAAGACCTATGTCGGGTCTGGCCGACTGGAAGGAAAAAAGGCGATCATTACCGGCGGCGACAGCGGTATCGGACGGGCAGTCGCCATCGCTTATGCGCGCGAGGGCGCCGATATATTGATAGCGTATCTCGACGAACACGATGACGCTGAAGAAACGAGGCGTCTGGTGGAGGAAGCCGGACGCAGGGCGGTTCTGGTGGCGGGCGACATCCAGTCATCCTCCCATTGCCGCCAGATTGTCGAGAAGGCCCGTACGGAACTGGGCGGCATCGACATCCTTGTCAACAACGCGGCCCATCAAAACACCTTCACCGAAATAGAAGACATCAGTGACGACGAGTGGGAGATGACTTTTGCCGTCAATATCCACGCAATGTTCTACCTGACAAAGGCAGCCGTTCCACATATGAAGGCCGGGGCGGCAATCATCAACACCGCCTCCGTCAATTCCGACAGTCCCAATCCGACTCTCCTTGCTTATGCGACCACGAAGGGCGCGATCCAGAATTTTACGGCTGGCCTGGCGCAGCTGCTGGCGGAAAAAGGCATCCGGGCGAATGCGGTCGCGCCCGGTCCGATCTGGACACCCCTCATACCGTCCACCATGCCCGCGGAAAAAGTAGCCGAGTTTGGCAAGCAGGTGCCGATGAAGCGCCCGGGCCAGCCGGCCGAATTGGCGACAACCTATGTCATGCTGGCTGATCCTCTTTCGAGCTATGTGTCCGGCGCAACCATAGCCGTGACCGGCGGCAAGCCGATCATCTGAACCCGGTGGGCAAGCCGTGTGGAGGGGCGCGTGCCTGGGCGACGGGTCAGCTGCCTTGGGGCTCGCTTCGGCCGCGGCGATGACCCCGACAGCGTCGTATCGTGGAGCCGAATACGACTCTCTTGGAAAATGAGCATCCCGACGGCAATCGGTGGGGTGCGACAGGAGCGAGGAACGGACAATGACCACAGCAGCCGATATTCTGGTGGAGACATTGATCGAATGGAACGTCGATACCGTCTTCGGTCTTCCGGGCGATGGTATCAATGGCGTGATGGAAGCGCTGCGCAAGCGTCAGGACGCCGTAAGGTTTATCCAGACCCGGCATGAGCAGTCTGCGGCCTTCATGGCGACGGCCTACGCCAAATGGACGGGAAAGCTGGGGGTCTGTCTCGCGACCTCGGGACCCGGCGGCACCAATCTGCTGACAGGCCTCTATGATGCCAAACTCGATCAGGTTCCTGTCCTTGCGATCACCGGGATGCAATATCATGACCTAGTCGAAACCTTTACGCAGCAGGATGTTGACCTGACACGGGTCTTTGAAGATGTCAGCGTCTACAATACTGTTGTCAGCGACGCGGCACATATGGAAAATGTCGCCAGCCTTGCCTGCCGCACCGCTCTCGCCCGCCGCGGTGTGGCGCATCTTTCGGTCGCCAACGACACGCAGGAGAAGCCGGCCGAAGAGGAAGGCCGATCCCGGCGAAACCTGCCGAGGCACGTTCCGAATGAATGGTTCTCTTACCGCCACGAACCCGCTGACAATCTTGTCCGAGAGGCCGCTGGCTTGCTCAACGACGGAAAAAGGGTGGCTATCCTGGCCGGGCGCGGTGCTATCGAAGCGCGCGACCAGCTGAAGCAAAGCGCGGAACTGCTGGGCGCACCGGTGGCGAAGGCGCTTCTCGGCAAGGCGGCCTTGGATGATGACGACCCATACACCACCGGCGGTATCGGTATCCTGGGCACTGCACCATCCCAGGAAATCATGAAAAACTGCGACACGTTGCTGATTGTCGGATCGACTTTTCCCTATATCGAATTTTACCCTGATCCCCGGGCAGTCAAGGCAGTCCAGATCGATCTCGACCCGCAACGCATTGGGCTTCGTCATCCGGTGCAGTGTGGCCTTGTGGGCGATGCGGGCGACATATTGCGCCGCCTGAACGCCATGCTGGACAAAAAGGGCGACCGGTCTTTTCTTGAAGCCGCACAGGACCAGATGCGCGGGTGGCGTGATCAGATGGCGCTTCTCACCTCGGACCGCTCGCACCCATTGAAGCCACAGCCGGTGGCTCATGCCTTTGGGCGACGCATGGGTTCGGACGCAATGCTCGTGACCGACTCAGGCCAGAATACCGAGTTGGCGGCGCGCCACATCGATCTTAGGACCACAAACGCCTTTTCCGTTTCGGGTGCACTCGCCTCGATGGCCTCCGGTTTGCCCTATGCCATTGCCGCAGGGCTGGCGTGTCCCGGCCGACATGTGCATGCGGTTGTGGGCGACGGCGGCCTTGCAATGCAACTGGGCGAATTTTCCACCGCCGTGCGGCATCGCCTGCCGCTCAGGATCCTGGTCATATGCAATGGAATGTTGAACCAGATCGCCTGGGAGCAGATGATGTTCCTCGGCCACCCGCAATTCGCCTGCGAACTCGCGCCGATCGACTTTGCCGCGGCGGCAGATGCAATGGGGGGAAGAGGTTTCACGATCTCCACATTTGATGAGATCGAGCGGGTTCTTGACGAGGCGTTCGCGGTGGAAGGACCGGTCATTATCCAGGCCAATGTCGATAGATACGAACCGATGATGCCACCGAAAATGCCGAAGGATTACGCAGCAAACTTCAAGAAGGCTCTACCGGAAACCTCTGGCCATCAGCGGATCGAAGAAAACATCGCGCGCGAACCGCTGCTGACGATGATGCGGGGCGGAGAGAACGCTGAAACCGACGGGGACTGATCGGTGCCGGTTGGGAAGGCAGGTGACCGCCCTTGGCTGATTGTTCAGCCACGCAAGCCTCCTGAACGGTTTCCCCGGCATTCATGTTGCACGCATCGGATGTCATGACGTCATGGACGTCATCAGCGCCTCTGGTTGGCGAACACACGATCGGTTTACGGTTCAATGGTGTGCATGCTGTTCATTGCGCTTGCGGGTGGCCGCAGCCTTCTTGGCGGAGGCGGACCGTTCGGCCTTGGGTCTCGCAGCCGCGGCCTCGCCGCCCTTGCGGCCACCCTTTTTCGATGGCGCGTGGTTTTCCGCGTGTCCGCGGCCGGCGCCGGATTTCTTGCCACCGCCGCTCTCCTCGTTCACCGTGGCCCAGGCCCTGCGTTCGGCCTCTTTTTCGGGTACGCCACGATCCTCATATCCTTCTTCGATATGTTCGGCCTTGCGCTTCTGCTTGTCCGTGTAGGACGATTTGTCGCCGCGAGGCATCGCGTTTCTCCTGTTGTTGAACCGCCCCTAACCCGCCTCGCCAGATGATGTTCCCGCCGGCTGAGGTTCGCGCTTTTCTCTCAGGGTATCAATTGCTGCCCCTGGGATGCGGATGAAGTCAAAAAACGCCTGTCAGGGAACAATTGCCGCAGTGCCCGGTTCGAGAGCGGCCCGTCCGATGGGCTGTGTGGCCAAGCGCTCCGAAACTGCCCCTGGCTTGGTCACCGTGGACGACCTCCCCAACTGGCCTCCTCCAAGATGCTTTTGGGGAGGTCTCTTTTTGAGATATTGCAGTTTCAACCTGTGTTGCCTGCCAGCCCGGGATTCGACCTCGCACACGACCATGTCCTACTTGCCCGCCGCCTTGATGATTTCGGGAGAGGCGCCGTATTTCTGCTTCGTGTGACGGTGGTAGGCAAGGAATTCGCTGGCGGGAAGCGCTTTCGCAAACAGCCATCCTTGACCGAAATCCACACCCTGACCTTCCAGATAGTCCCGCTGGTCTTCCGCCTCGATACCTTCTGCCACGGTGAACAGGCCAAGCGCTTTCGCCATGCCGATGATGTGTGATGTGACCGAACTCGTTGCGGTGTCTTTGCCCACCGTGTCGACAAAGGATTTGTCTATCTTCAACGCGTCCAGGGGAAGGCCCTGCAAATATTGAAGGCTGGAGTAGCCGGTTCCGAAATCGTCGATCGCCACCGAATGGCCGCGCTGGCGCGCCTCGGCAAGAGTGACCTTTGCCGCGTTGATGTCGATGAAGCCGCGCTCGGTGGCCTCAAGCCAGATCTGCTCGGGCCGGATGTCCGTATGCCGAAGCTTGCTGGCGATGACCGCGAGAACACGCCCAGACTTGATATCGTCGGCGCAGAGATTAATGGCGATGTGCAGGGTTCGGTCCTCGACAAGCACCTTGCGAAGATCGGCAATGACGGCGTCGATGACCTGATCGGTGATCGGCATGATCAGGCCGCTTTCTTCCGCCAGGGGGATAAACAGGTCGGGGCGGACAAGCGTACCGTCCGGCCGCCTCCATCGCACCAGCGCTTCCGCCCCCACGCAGATGCCCGTCTTCAATTCCACGATCGGCTGGTAATGAACGATGAATTCCCGTTTGCGAACGGCGATCTCGAGCTCCGCGAGTGGCGACAGGCGCCTCTTCGACAACCATGCCACGATGCCGACCACAAAGGTCGCGACAATTGCCCCGGCGGGAAGAAACAAGATCCGTTCACGCCGCACCTGCTCTGCGACGTTGGAACGTGGCTCCATCGCAATCGCCACCAGATCGTCACGGCGGCTGACAGCATAGATGGTGTCTTCCGTCATGCCCTTTTCGGGCTTGCCGAGCGGTGCCGGCACCAGGGCGCGGTCAGGTGCATTCAGTTCATTTATCAAAATGCCCCGGTCGTTCGTAAGAGCCAGGGACATGCTGTCATCCATGAGGATGTCGACAAAACGCGAGGGTTTGACAAGTGCGCCGTGCGCGCCGTGGTGAAGGGCGATCATCCGTGTGCCGCGACTGGCGCTTGGCTCCACGCGAATAGCCACCTCTAATCCCTGCCCGGTCGTAAAATCGATCGGCGATTGGCGTATCGTTTCCTGGGTGGCTCCCCAGGAGGTGCATTTCAGGACGCCGTTTTCGAAATATCCGATTTCTTCCACTGAGGGTGCATTTATCGTCAGTCTGCGCATCAGTTCTATGTGGTCGTTGGAACAGGAAGGCAAGCGGGCAGCCTCCACCTCATCGAGCGCATTCTCTGCGTCCCGGAACGTGTCCGACGCCCGTTGAATAGCCTGATCGGCAAGCGTCTTCAAAATGTCCTGATCCTTCCTGACCGCGATGATCCATGATGCGTAGGCCATGGTGGCGATCGGTATCATCGCGCCGAGAAGCCCCAGAATTATTCCAGTCGTGATGACGCGGTTTCGTCTTGTTTCCATCACCGGTCCCTCGGCATGTGCAATGCTGGCCCCATAGCCATCAACCCCATGAGATATTCCTGCCGCAGATGGTCGCCTGCCGACGTGCACCCGGAAGGGGCGTCCGAAGGTTTGACCAGATGGCTGCCCTGATCGCTGGATACACGTTTTCGTTGAGCGGGTCTTGATCCGATCTGATCCCTCGACGCAATTTCCAAGCTCTGTCGGAGTTATCTCAACGATCCGGCCTGCCGTTACGCCGGATTCTTACGGGTGGTTTCTCGGGCTTTGTTAAGGGTCGCTGTTCATCTGAGGTTCATGTGCAGGAGGCGAATTTGTCTCCGGTCGCTCCGCCTAGCGGCACGATAGAGGCTCGTTGTTTGAAAAGAACAACGGGCCTCTTTTGGCTCTCGGGCAAAACTGCATTGCGTTCATCCAAAAGCCGCGCGAATGCGGTGGCCTTGGGTGGAATGTTTCAAGGGGTCAACCTTGGAAGAACGGCACGGATGTGGTCACCCAAGGCCCTGGCTGCAGGGGAGCTCTGCGGGCCGGAGCATTCGATTGCTATGCCGATTGTCGGCAGCGGAGGCAGCCAGCTTTTAACGACGTGCAGATCCGGTGGAACAGCGGTTCTCGTGAGCACGCTGATGGCATGGCCGGATCGCGCAATTGCGATGAGGCCCGCTAGGCTGTTGCTGGCAAAGGCGATCCTGTAGCGGCGATTGGCTGTTTCCATGGCGTTGCACGCCGCGCGATGATCCAGCGTCGCCGGTGCCGAAAGAGCGAGCGGCAGCACATCCTTGGCAAGAAGTTCCGTGTCCGGCCTGTCCGCCACCCAGACGAAGCTTTCCCTTCGAAGAACCTCGGAGTGATCCGGTTCCGAGCGCGAAACCAGCGCCATGTCGATCTGACGGCGCTGAAGGAGAGGGCGCAGCTCTATCGTCGGCGCGCAGACCATACGCAAATCCACTTCCGGATAGGTGGCGCAGAAGCCCCTGAGCAATTCGGGAAGAAAGGCGATGGAATAATCTTCGGGACATCCGAGGCTAACCGTGCCCTGGACGGTTGCGCCGTTCATGTCGGCGAGGATTTCGTCATGACGAGCAAGCAGGGTGCTGGCATGGGCCAGCAGTTTTTCGCCCGCCGCCGTCACCCGTACGCCCGCACCGGTTCGTTGCAGCAACGGTTGCCCCACCTGTTCTTCCAGCCGCTGCATCTGTGTGCTGAGCGCCGATTGCGTGCGCCCCACCTGCGTCGCTGCGGTGCTGATGGAGCCTGCGCGGGCAACGGTGACAAAGTTCTTCAGGAGTGTGAGATCAAGCATGGCGATATCAAAATTATCTATATCCGCTTGAAATACTATCAATTGGACTGTCGCTGCAAGAGCCTGTTATCGTCCGGCAAAATCAAACACAGGGAACCTCGGCATGGACGATCTTTCGAAGAACTTCACATCGTTGAATGAGGAGCCGGCCTTCTGGGCGGCGGCCAACAGACATCTCACCCGTTATGGGCCTGCCTTCGAGGAGATCATTGTTGAGCGGGCCGAGGGGAGTTTCGTTTATGATGCGGATGACCGTGCCATCCTCGATTTCACCTCCGGCCAGATGAGCGCCCTGCTCGGGCACACCCATCCCGACATCGTCGCCACCGTCAACCGGCAGATGGCGTCGGTTGCGCATCTGTTTTCCGGGATGTTGTCCCGTCCCGTGGTCGAGCTCGCGGCGAGGCTGGCAGCCCTCGCGCCCGGTCTCGACCGGGTACAATTGCTGACCACGGGCGCCGAATCCAACGAGGCGGCCATCCGTATGGCGAAGCTCGTCACCGGTGGTCACGAGATCGTCGCTTTCGCCCAGAGCTGGCACGGAATGACCGGCGCAGCGGCTTCCGCGACCTATAGCGCCGGCCGCAGGGGCTATGGCCCTGCAACGGCTGGCTCGCTCGTCATCCCCGCACCGAACGCCTATCGTCCGCGTTTCAGGAATTCTGATGGATCGAATGACTGGAAGGCGGAGCTTGATGACGCCTTCGAACTGATCGACCGCCAGTCCACCGGCAATCTTGCCGCTTTCATTGCCGAACCAATTCTGTCGAGCGGTGGCATCCTCGAATTGCCCGTCGGCTATCTTGCTGCCCTCAAGAAGAAGTGCGTCGAGCGCGGCATGCTGCTCATCCTCGATGAAGCCCAGACAGGGGTCGGAAGGACCGGGCACATGTTCGCCTTTCAGCAGGATGGCGTTACACCCGACATCATGACGCTTTCAAAAACGCTGGGCGCCGGCCTCCCGCTCGCCGCGGTAATGACCAGCGAGGAGGTGGAGCAGAAAGCCTTTGAGAGAGGTTTTCTCTTCTATACGACGCACGTGTCGGATCCGTTGCCTGCGGCTGTCGGCGTTACGGTTCTCGACGTGGTGGCCCGCGATGGCCTTGTCGCGCAGGCAATCGCCCGTGGCAACCGCCTGAAGGAAGGCCTTCTTTCACTTCAACAGCGGTTCGAATGTGTCGGCGACGTGCGCGGCCGCGGGCTTCTGCTGGGGCTTGAGGTCGTGGCCGACAGGCATACGAAAGCGCCCGGTTTCGAGCTGGGCGCCCGCATCATGCAGGAGGCGATGCTGCGAGGGCTCAGCATGAACATCGTCAAACTGCCCGGCATGGGCGGTGTTTTCCGCATTGCGCCGGCGCTCACCGTATCCGATGCCGAGATCGACCTTGGGCTGGAAATACTGGCGGACTCAATCGAATCCGCCCAGGCGACGCGGTAGCATGTCGATGCCGGGCTTCTTTCCTGAAAATCAGGCGAGAAGCGCCGGCGTCTTCCGAAGTGCCTCCGCCCAGACCGCGTAACCTGCGGTATTAAGGTGAACCAGATCGGGAAGATAATAGCGGAACATCGGCAGGCCGTTTTCCCCCATAAGGCCGGCATTCGGGTCCAGCCAGACGGCGTCGTTGGAGTTTTCGCACCAGTCCTGCGCCATGCGGTTGAAAAGGTCGAATTCGCCACGATAAATCCAGCGCGCGGGGCTGTGCTTGATGGCCAGAACAAAAACCTGCGTCTGCGGCAGCTTCTGCAGGATGCGCTGTCTGAGCGCCTGCAGATGTTGCAGCGCCGTGGCCGCCTTTAAGCCATCGCTGGCTATGTCGTTCTCGCCGAAATAGAGCGCCACTCTCCGGGGTCTCAGCGGCAGCAGGAGTTTTTCCATGTAGTGAACGGCCGAGAGGCAGGTGCCGCCGCCAAAGCCGAGATTGACGATGTCGAGCGTGCCCAGATCCTCGGCGATGGAGTTCCATATCCGGAAAGATGAGGAGCCATAAAAGGCAATCGGGTCCACCGGCAGCCCGAGTCGCTGAAGGCGCGTCAGGATGGTGAGGATATCGTTTTCGTGACGGCTGGTGCCGATGCTGGCCGGATAATCGTACATGTTGGTCCCTGGTATTGTGAAGGCCGGACACCAGGTGTCCAGCCGGCGTTTCCATTCAGGAAAGCGTCTTCTGCAGAACCGCCAGGGCTCCCTTCGTCAACGCGTCGTCATCGCCCATTGATATTCTGAGGCCGAATTCGCCAGCGGCAATCAGATAGAGATCGTTGAGCCCATCATTGCCCACAATCGCCGCATCGTCTCCCTCTGCGTACCATCCCGCATCGCGGGCCTGCCGAAATTCCTGTCCGATGACCAGCCCACGGACATAAGACCGCAGCTGCTGTGCCGACAGTTTGCCGGCGAGCCCGCCTGTGCGTGCGGAAAACAACAGCGACAGCATGGCTGCGGATTTTTTGGCCTCTTTCAAACCCCACAGGTATGCCTCCGGATCGTCGACCGGCGGCTGTGCGGAACCGCGCGCGATGAAGGAGTGATTGATGAGTAGGTTGAAGATTTCACCGGTCACGAATGTCTGGAAACCATCGATCCGCCCTGTCTTCACCCGTGCCCATTTGCTGTGGGTTCCGGGGATGATGAGGGTGGCGTCTTCCGTAAGGCCGTGGCCGACGATCTGGGTTTCCTCGCCGCGCATGACATCCGGAAACGGCTGGCGGCCGGGGTCGTTCAGGCCTGGCAGGAATACAAGGTCGGACCCATTGGGCAACGTCCTGCGCACCGTGCCGGCGGCAAGTTCCGCCGGTCCCGCCGGGCAGGGCACATAGGCCACCTCGACCCAGCCGTTGCGGCTGGTGATCATGCCAAGCGCGGCCACGGGCAGAGCGCCGTGTTTTGAAAACCAGGGGGCGAGTGCGTTCATGAGGGCAGGCTCATGTTGCCCTTCGGCAAGGCTCGAAATGCCGTCGGCGGTTTCCAGATGTTCAAGTTCCGCCCCGTCGTTACCGACAAGCGCCGCTCGCAATGATGTCGTTCCCCAATCGACGATGATCGATGTCGCCCGTGCTGCCATTTCCCTGAACCTCCTCGTTCATTTCATCTGGGGGCTTGTCATAGGGCTCAAGTCTATGTAGTGTCAATTAGTGAATTCAAGGTATCAATATATGATACTCAATTGGGAGGAGTAAGATGGTGGCTGGCCTGAAGGGAATTTTGCCCGTTTTGCCAACGCCTTTTCTGGCGGATGGCGGTATTGACCAAGCGGGTATGGAGCGACTGGTGATCTTCGCGCTCGAAAAAGGCGTGGATGGTGTGGTGTTCCCGGGTTTTGCCAGTGAGGTTGAGACTTTGGATGCTGCAGAGCGTGCGTCGCTGCTGAAGATCGTTGTTGATGCTGTTGCTGGCCGGGTGCCGGTCGTGGCGGGCGCGAGCGCGGCAGACTGGAGAGACGTGGTTGAACATGGCCGCGCCGCATCTGATCTCGGTATTCGCCACCTGATGGTTCAGCCGCCAAAATCGGTCGGGACTGATGCGCCGGCGCTGATCGAGTTTCTGGGTAAGGTTGTCGAGGCGCTGCCCGGGGTTGAAATCATCCTGCAGAACGCGCCTGCGCCGCGCGGGTCTGATCTGTCGCCGGAGGCGATTGTCGAGATCGTCCGGTCTCTGCCGCAGGTCACCTACGTCAAGGAAGAAACGCTGCCGGCCGGTCCCGCCATCAGCCATATCATCGCCCATGCGCCCTCAACATTGAAGGGTATCATCGGCGGCGGCGGCGCCCGTTACATTCTGGATGAATATGCGCGTGGCGCCACCGCTGCCATGCCGGCGCTGGAGATCGTCGAGGAACACGTGGCAATAGATCGCGCTCTCCGCGCGGGCCGTCAGGATGAGGCCCGGAAAATCTATGTCCGCACTCTTCCGCTTCTGGTTCTGCAGGCGGTTTATCGCATGCGGCTGACCAAGTACGTGCTGGCCCGCCGTGGGGTGATCGAGGGTCTCGGTGTCCGCGCGCCCACCCCGGAACTCGACAAGGCGGCGATTGCCGATATCGACGCCAACCTCGTCGAGCTCGGCCTTGTCGCCCCGGAGGCCGCATGAACAGCCCCGTTGCAACCATCGAAGTCTTCACGCTGACCCAGCCACGCAAAGTTCCCTATCTCGGAGCGCTGCGGGAAGGTGAAGTGGTCAACCCCAATGGATACATCGTCAGAAAGGGCAACCGCACGGTCTATCCAACCTTCGACCGCAGCGTGCTTCTGCGAATGACGACGGAAGCCGGCACCGTCGGCTGGGGTGAGACCTATGGCATCGTAGCACCCGGTGCGGTGGCGGCTCTCATCAACGACCTGCTGGCCGGTTTCGTGATCGGCCGCGATGCATCCGATCCATCGGCGATCTACGACGATCTTTACGATATGATGCGCGTGCGCGGTTATACCGGTGGCTTTTACGTGGATGCGCTTGCTGCAATCGATATCGCCCTCTGGGATATTGCCGGACAGGAAGCCGGAAAATCCATTCGAGACCTGCTGGGTGGCGGCGTGGACAATTTTTCGGCCTATGTTTCCGGCCTGCCGGAGAAGACGCTGAAGGCGCGCGGAGAGCTGGCGAAATACTGGCAGGATCGTGGCTTCGACGCCTTTAAATTCGCCACGCCCGTTGCCGATGATGGGCCGGCGGCGGAACTTGCCAATCTTCGGCAGGTGCTCGGCCCGCAGGCGAAGATCGCCGCCGATATGCACTGGAACCAGACACCGGAGCGGGCGCTGGAGCTCATCGCAGAAATGCAGCCATTCGATCCATGGTTCGCCGAGGCGCCCGTCTGGACGGAGGACATTGCCGGGCTGGAAAAGGTTTCGAAAAATACCGACGTGCCGGTCGCGGTGGGCGAGGAATGGCGCACCCATTGGGATATGCGCGCCCGCATCGAACGCTGCCGTATTGCGATCGTGCAGCCGGAAATGGGCCATAAGGGTATCACCAATTTCATCCGTATCGGCGCTCTCGCAGCCGAACACGGCATCGACGTCATACCGCACGCTACCATTGGCGCCGGCATATTCCTTGCCGCCAGCCTGCAGGCATCGTCGACGTTGCCGACGCTGAAGGGGCACGAATTCCAGCATTCGATCTTCGAGCCGAACCGCCGCCTGCTGGAGGGCGACATGGATTGCCGCGAAGGCAGGTATCACCTGCCGTCGGGTCCGGGACTGGGCGTAAGACCGTCGGAGGCGGCGCTCGCCCTTATTGAACGTATCTGATTTGGTTCTTTGGAGGAGGAAACCATGACCAAAAGAATGAAGAAGCTGGCGCTGGGTACGGCGACCGCCGTTTTGATGACGATGAGCGCCGTTGCCCCTGCCATGGCCGATACCGTCCTGAAATTCATTTCCTGGCAAACGGATGACGCGGGAACGGGTGAATGGTGGCGTTCGGCAATCGCCGCCTTCGAGAAGCAGCATCCCGGCGTGAAGATCGAGTTCACCAAGGCGGAACGCAGCTCCTACGCGGATACGATGACCACGCTTTTCGCTGCCAACCAGCCGCCGCAGATCGTGCATCTCGCATCCTTCGAGTTCCAGATGTTCGCCGACAGCGGCTGGCTGGAGCCGCTCGACCCGTGGCTTAAGAAGGACGGCATCGACATGACCGGCTGGGCCGGTCAGCAGAAATGCGAATGGAACGGTGAGACCGTGTGTATTATGACGAACTACTTCGGCTTCGTCATGGCTTATAACAAGAAGATCCTGGATGAGGCGGGCGTCGCGGTTCCGAAGACCTATGACGAGTTTCTGGCGGCCGCAAAAGCCACCACCAAGGATTTGAACGGTGACGGTATCATCGACCAGTTCGGGACCGGCCACGAGACCAAGGGCGGTCCCGGGCAATATCTGACGGAGATGCTGAACTATGTCCTCGATGCCGGCGCATACTGGACCGACAAGGACGGCAATATCACCATCGATACGCCGCAGATGGTGGAGGGTCTTTCACGCTGGAAAACCGTCATGAAGAGCGGGATCAGCCCGGTCGACATGAGCGCCAGCGACGTGCGCAAGCTTTTTGCCGATGGCAAGATGGCGATGCGTCTCGACGGGCCTTGGCTTTACGGCACCACCGAGAAGGGTTCAGCCAAGGCTGACATCGTTTACGCGGCACCCCCGCTTCATCCGCCGCTGGGAGGATCGTCCAACGTGCTCGCCATGCCGGCCGATATTCCCGATGACCAGAAGGCGCTCGTCTGGGATTTCATCAAGCTGACGATGTCGCCGGAGTTCCAGCGCAGCTATGCCACCCTTGGCGGCAACACCCCGCCAAGCCCCAAGGCCGACGTGTCGGGTGTCGAAAAGACCATCCCGCATTTTCCGGTACTGATCGAGACGATGAAGGCCGCATCCGAGGCGGGTATCGACCGCATTCCGACCGGACTTGAGCTCTTCTACAATGAATTCAGCAAGATGGTGATGGAAGAAAGCCAGCGGATGATCATTCAGGACCTCGATCCCGCGGAGGTGGCAAAGACCATGCAGGCGAAGGCCGAGGCCATCAAGGGCTGATCCCGTTTTGCCATGGCCCGCCTGGCGGGCCGTGGTTACCATCCGCATCCGGCAGGAGGACCATCCATGACCGCACCCGCTCGGGCCGGGCGCCGCAAGTTCTTTGATCTTGCGCGTCCCAGCCGGCAACATCTCCTCGGCTATATTCTGATCGCACCCGCGGTCCTGATGGTTGCCGCCATCATCGTCTGGCCGCTTGTGCTGGCCATCGACCTGTCTTTCCAGCAGGTCAAGATACCGCGGCTCGGTGGCGCAAGCCGGCCGTTTTCACTGGGCAATTACACCTGGCTTTTCTCATCGCCGGAATTCTGGCTCGCCTGCTGGGTGACGCTGAAGCTGGTTGTCGTTGTCACCGCGGGCAGCGTGGCCGTTGGCCTCAGCACGGCGCTTCTGGCCAATAACCGCTTCAAGGGCCGAACCGTTGCGCGGCTGGGAATGGCGCTGCCCTGGGCAGTGCCGGAAATCATCGCGGTCGTCATCTTCGCGTGGATGTTCGATACGTCCTTCGGGCTGTTCGGATGGCTGGCGATAAAGCTCGGTTTCACCGACCAGATGATCCCGTGGGTGAGCAGTTCGACAGCCGCCTTCTGGGCTGTCGCTATCACCATGGTCTGGAAGGGTTTTCCTTTCGTGTCGATCATGTGCCTCGCCGGTCTGCAATCCATTCCGGCCGATTATTATGCGGCCGCCAAGGTGGATGGCGCGAGCGTCTGGCAGCGTTTCCGCTGGATCACCATGCCGCTTTTGATGCCGGTGCTGGGCGTGACGCTGGTGCTGACGCTTCTGTGGGTGTTCCGCGACTTTTCCATCATCAAGGTTCTGACCGGTGGCGGACCGCTGAGGTCGACCCAGACCCTGTCGATCATGACCTATGACCAGGCCTTCCAGTATCACAATTTCGGCCGCGCCGCCGCCGTCGGCGTGCTGACACTGGTGATCTGTATCGTCGCGAGCCTTCTGATGCTCGGCCGGCGTTCGAAATCGATCTATTGAGGAGGCTTTGATGAAACGGACATTTTTACAGAGCCTTGCCCTTTACTCGACTGTCATCTTCACGCTGGTGATGATCCTGTTCCCGGTCTACTGGCTTCTGGTCACGGCGCTCTCCACCACCGATGAACTGTACCGCCTTCCGCCGACCTTCTGGCCGGATGATGCGCAATGGGACATTTTCGCCAGGGTCTGGGCCGCGAAGCCGATCCTGCTATGGCTGTGGAACTCGATGCTTGCGGCCGTCGGTTCGGTGGCGCTGTCGATGCTCGTCTCCGTCAGCGCCGGTTATGCCCTTTCGCGTTATTCCATGCGGGGCGGCGCGACCATGGGTCTCTTCGTCCTGACGGCGAAGATGCTTCCTGCAACGCTGCTCGTCATTCCGCTGTTTTCGATCTTTTCCAGCTTCGGTCTGATCGGCAGCCTCTGGACACTGGTGCTGGCGCATTCGACCATGATCATTCCTTTCGCCACATGGATGCTGAAAGGCTATTTCGACACCATTCCGAAGGAACTGGAGCAGGCCGCGATGGTCGACGGTTGCTCGCCGATCGGTGCAATGGTCCGGGTCGTGCTTCCGATCGCCACACCCGGTCTTGCTGCCACGGCACTTTATGCCTTCGTGCTCAGCTGGGCGGATTACGCCTATGCCCGCACCTTCCTCGTCAACTCGCCGGACAACTGGACGGCCAATCTCGGCATCACCACGATGCAGGGCGAATACGTCACCTACTGGAACGACATTTCCGCCGCATCCGTGTTCATCGCGCTGCCGATCATCGCAATCTACCTGTTTCTGGAACGTTATTTGGTCGGCGGACTCACCGCTGGCGCGGAGAAATAAGCATGGCCAATATTTCCATTCGCAATGTCAGCAAGTCCTATGGCGCCCTCAACGTGCTCAGGCCCTTTTCGCTCGAGATCGAAAACGGCGAGTTCGTGGTGCTGGTCGGGCCTTCCGGCTGCGGCAAGTCGACGATGCTGAAAATCCTTGCAGGCCTTGAACCGGCAAGCGAAGGGCAGATCTTCATCGGCGAAAACGAAGTCACGGATCTGGCGCCGGGTGACCGCGACATCGCCATGGTGTTTCAGAATTACGCGCTTTATCCGCACCTGACGGTCCGGCAGAACATCGGCTTCGGCCTGAAGATGCGCGGCACGGACAAGACGGAGATTGATCGCCGGGTGGATGACGCGGCGCGCATTCTCGAGGTAACGCCCTATCTCGATCGCAAGCCGAAGGATCTCTCGGGCGGACAGCGGCAGCGCGTGGCGCTCGGCCGCGCCATCGTGCGTCAGCCGCAGGCCTTTCTGATGGACGAACCGCTGTCCAACCTCGATGCCAAGCTGCGCGTCCACATGCGTGCCGAAATCGGCGCCCTGCACAAGCGTATCGGTGTCACCACCGTTTATGTGACGCATGACCAGGTGGAAGCCATGACCATGGCGGACCGGGTGGTTATCATGCAGGGCGGCATCATCCAGCAGATCGCGGCGCCCGATGAGCTTTTCAACAATCCGGCCAACCTCTTTGTCGCCGGTTTCATCGGATCGCCCGGCATGAATTTCCTCAACGCGGAACTGCGTGACGGCGCACTGACTGTTTTCGGCCAGAAGGTAAACCTGCCGGCGGCATCTGCCAGGCAGGGTAGCGTGATCGTGGGCTTGCGGCCAGAGCATCTCGTTCTGGGCGATGGGCCGGTGACCTTCAGCGTTCGCCCGACGCTGGTGGAAAGTCTGGGATCGGAAAAATACGTCTATTTCGATGCGGAAGGCGCAAGGGTCGCAGATGGCGAGGAGGGCAGGTCCAAGGGGCTGATCGCCCGCGTCTCGCATAGCGGCAACCTTCGGGCTGACGAAGCGCTTCAGCTCGGCTTTGATCCGGCACAGCTTTATCTCTTCGACGCAAAGACCGGAGCACGGCTATGATCCTCGTCACCGGATCGGCAGGCCGTGTGGGTCGTGCTGTCGCCGCTGCCTTGCGTATGGACGCTCGGGCGGTCCGCGGCTTTGACCTTCGTCCGTCGGGTACGGGCGGTGAGGAGGTCGTCGGATCGCTGGAGGACGGGCAGGCGCTGTCCAAAGCCATGGAAGGTGTGAGCGCCGTTCTGCATCTCGGGGCCTTTATGTCATGGGCGCCGGAGGACCGGGACCGCATGTTTGCGGTCAATGTCGAAGGCACGCGCCGTCTTCTGGATGCGGCCGCAGCCGCAGGCGTGCAGCGGTTCGTCTTCGCCTCTTCAGGAGAAGTCTATCCGGAAAACCGCCCCGAATTCCTGCCGGTCACCGAGGATCATCCGCTTCGCCCCAGTTCGCCCTATGGCCTGACCAAGCTTCTGGGCGAGGAACTGGTTCGCTTTCACCAGCGGACTGGCAGCATGGAAACCGTGATCCTGCGCTTTTCTCATACGCAGGATGCGGCTGAGCTGCTGGATCAAGACAGCTTCTTCTCCGGCCCGCGTTTTTTCCTGCGACCGCGCATTCGGCAGCAGCGGAATTTCGGGAACGTTGCGATTGCCGAACTGCTACAGTCCCGGGATATCGGCGAAGCGTCACATATATTGGCGCGTAATGAAAACGGCCGGCCATACCGCATGCACATAACCGATACACGCGATATGGTGGCCGGGATCCTGCTCGCCCTCGATCACCCTGACGCGGCGGGCTGCATCTTCAATCTCGGCGCGGATGAGCCATCCGATTTCGCCGAGCTTCTGCCGAAAATGGCCGCGGTGACCGGCCTCCCCATCGTGACTGTCGATTTTCCCGGCGACGGCGTTTATTACCATACGTCTAACGCGCGGATCAAAAACACCCTGGGGTTTGAGGCACAATGGACGATGGACCGGATGCTGGAAGAGGCGGCCGCCGCAAGGCGGCAGCGTCTCGCGAAGGAGACGCGATGAAACCCGAGACACCGGGCGGCACCGCTGCGCTGGCGAAGGGGTTGACCCTTCTCGACATGGTGGCCGATGCGCCGGAGCCGCCGCGTTTTGCGGAACTGTTGCGCGCATCCGGCCTGCCCAAGCCGACTTTTGCCCGCATCCTGCGCACCCTCATAGCCTATGGGCTCGTCCGTCAGGATGAGGCGCGTGGAACCTATGTTCTGGGCCAGCGCTTTCTCGAAATGTCCCACAAAGTCTGGGAGAGCTTCGATCTGGTATCGGCCGCGACACCCGAACTCGAGAGGTTGGCTGCCGAACTGGGCGAGACCGTAGCGCTCTGCCGGCTGGACGGCATCATGACGCAATATCTTGCGGAACGTTCTCCAAACGGTCTCTCCGTGCGGGTAGAAGTGGGACGCCGGGTTCCTTTGCATTGTACCGCGCCGGGCAAGGCGCTGCTTGCCTTTCAGGACCCCGCTGTCGGCCGTTCCCTGCTCGATCGGCTGACGCTGGATGCGCAGACGCCGCGGACGATTACCACGCTCGATGCACTTCAGGCCGATCTGACGCTGACGCGGGCGAGGGGTTACTCGATCTCCTATGAGGAGCACCTGCCAGGGGTGAATTCCGTTGCCGCACCCGTCATGGGCCGTGACAATACGCCGATGGGTGTGCTTGTCGCGCTCGGGCCGTCGTCGCGGCTCGATGCGTCCAACATTCATCCTGCCGGGCGCGAACTGATTGCCGCTGCACGCCGGATTACCGGCGCCGCCGGGGCTGTCGCCATCAGCTCGCGGCCACGACCGCGTTCGGTAACAGGACGCCCCAGCGCCGAACTCAGCTGCATTCTTCCCTGGGGGGCGCAGCTTGGGGAAAGCCCGGTCTGGCATGAAGGCGAAAACGCGCTCTACTGGGTGGATATTCTGCACCCCGCCGTCCATCGTTTCGATCCCGCCACCGGCCGTAACGAAACCTGCGAGACAGGTAAGCTGGTCAGTGCCGTCATTCCAGTCTCCGGAGGGCGATTGCTGGTGGCGTCGCAGGATGGCGTCGAATGGCTGGACTTCACTTCGGGCCGGCTGACACCCTTCGTCAGCCCGGAGGCTGGCATTGGCGATAACCGCTTGAACGATGCCAAATGCGGGCCGGACGGCGCCATCTGGGTCGGGTCGATGCGCATCGATGCCTCCAAGCCCACCGGCGCGCTTTATCGGATCAATGCCGATGGGGCATTCGAACGCAAGGAAGGCGGCATCGTCGTCTCCAACGGTCTCGGCTGGAGCCCCAATGGCAGGACCTTCTATTTCGTCGATACGGTGCCCGGCCTTATCCATGCCTATGATTGTGATCCGACGACGGGCGCCCTGTCGCAGCGCCGTGAATTTGCCCGTATTCCCGTGGCCGACGGCCGTCCGGACGGCCTCGCCGTGGATGCGGAAGGCGGGGTGTGGTGTGCGATCTGGGACGGCTGGTGCGTGCGCCGCTATCTTCCGAACGGCAAGCTGGATCAGGTGATCGAGATGCCGGTGCCGCGCCCGTCGAGTGTGGCCTTCGGCGGGCCGGACCTGTCGACGCTCTTCATCACCAGTGCCCGCACGCGCCTGCCGGCATCCACGCTCGCCGACGCCCCGCTGTCTGGTGGCCTGTTCTCCTGCCGCCCCGGAATTGCCGGCGCGCGCATTTCACTGTTCGAAGGATAAATTATGCGTCTTGAAAGCGTCTTTGGTTTGAAAGGCCGCACGGCGCTCGTCACCGGTTCCAGCCGCGGCATAGGGGCGGCCATAGCGGAAGGGCTGGCGGGGGCCGGCGCGCATGTCATCCTGCATGGCGTGAAGCCGGGTGCGACAATCGCCGTGCGGAAACGCATCGCGGACGGCGGTGGCTTGGCCCAAGAGCTGGCCGGTGATCTCTCCGAACCGGGCGCCGGGCGCGATCTTGTCGAGCGCGCTGAGACGGTCGCACCGGTTGATATTCTCGTCATCAATGCGAGCGCCCAGATCAATGCGGTACTGTCGGAGCTGAACCCCGATGATCTGGCGTTTCAGCTGGCGGTCAATCTCGGGTCGACAGTGGACATGCTGCAGACGATCCTGCCGCGCATGGCGTCGCGAAAATGGGGAAGGGTGGTTTCCATCGGCTCGGTCAACCAGTTGCGGCCGAAGGGCATCGTCACCGCCTATGCCGCCACCAAGGCTGCGCAGCATAATCTGATCCAGAGTCAGGCGCGCGACTATGCGAAGGACAATGTTCTCCTCAACACTCTAGCGCCCGGTCTGGTCGATACGGATCGCAATGCCCATCGCCGGGACGAAGACCCCGAAGGCTGGGCTGAATATGTCCGGACCCTGAACTGGATGGGACGAGCCGGTCAGCCGGAGGAAATGGTGGGCGCCGCCATCTTCCTGTCTTCGCAGGCCTGCAGCTTTATGACCGGCGAGAGTATTTTCCTGACGGGCGGTTATTGACTTCTCCGCATATCCTGCGCGGAGAAGCGTTTTTGAAGCGTCTACTCATGAGAAGCGGTGCGGTCCGTTCGTTTCAGTGTCCGCCAGCCCGGATCATTCGGCGGGCTGCGCTGCCGGAGACCCACCCGGATGCCTTCGCTCCGCCGAGAGGCTGCGCTGACCAAGCCCAATGATCGTCACCGTTGAAAGGCTTGCGGCGACCGACACCCAGAAGCCATTGTCCGGGCCGAAATTGTCGATCACCCATCCCGAGACGAAAGCGCCCAGCGCCATGCCGATACCGATACCGGTCATGACCCAGGTCACGCCTTCCGTCAGCATCGATTCCGGCACCCGGCGTTCAATCAGGCCGAAAGCGGTGATGAAAATGGGAGAGATTGCCACACCGCTGAGGAACACGGCAAAGGCAAGCAGGGCGACACTGGATGCCGCGACGAGGAGCGGCAGCGCCGTCAGGGCAAGAACGCTGACAGCGATCAGCAATTGCCGGTGCAGCGGCGTTTTCGGGTTGAGCGCACCAAGAAGCAGGCCGACGACGAAAGAGCCAATGGCATAGACGCCGATGACGAGGCTGGCTGCTTCCGGCTGGCCGAGTTCCTTGGTGATGGCGACGGCGCTCACCTCGGCGGTGGCGAAAGTCGAGCCGACGAAGATGAGTGCGACCGTGATGATCTGTACCGGACGCAGCCATATTGCAGAACGCTGCCGACGGCCGCCCTCGACCGGGCGCACTTTGGGTTCTGTGGATCGCTGCAGAAGAAAGGCAAATGTTCCGACCGCCAGAAATGCCGTGCTGATCATCATGCCCGCTTCTGGAAAAAGCGAAACCGCAAGCCCGACGGAAAGCGATGCACCCGCAATGTAGACAAGTTCGTCAGCCGCGGATTCGAAGGCAAAGGCCGTATTCAGTTCCGGCCGGTCCCGAAAGAGTTCCGTCCAGCGGGCCCGCATCATGGCGGGGATGCTTGGCATGGCGGCGGCGAGGAAGGCGGAAAGAAACAGCGTCCACGCCGGCCATCGCTGATTGGTGGCGATGATCAACGCCGCAAAGGCGAGGACGGATAGAATGGTCGCGGGGATGAGAACGCTGCTTTGGCCCCGGCGGTCCACCAGCCGCGAGATTTGCGGCGCGACGGCGGCATTGGTCAGCGCGAAGGTTGCTGATACGGCGCCTGCCAGCGAATATTCGCCATGCGTTTGCGACAACATGGCCACGATGCCGATCGGCGCCATGGCGATGGGGAGGCGGGCAAAGAAACCTGCAGCTGAAAAGCCTTTGGCGCCTGGAACCCGGAAAATTTCTCTGTATGGATTAGACATCGGATGCACCTTGTTTAGGGAGTATCCACCACACACATACGTGGCGTATGTAAATGAAATAATTGCATACGCGGCGTATGTCAACTAATATACGCGACGTATGTGGATGCTGGAGCAAAAATGCGCAAACCTCGCAGTGAAATGATTGCTGAAACGCGGGCAAAGCTGCTGGCTGCCGGACGCAGGGCGTTTGGCAGTATTGGTTATGCTGAGGCCTCCATGGATGATTTTACCGCCGAGGCAGGGCTGACCCGTGGTGCGCTCTATCATCATTTCGGGGACAAAAAGGGTTTGTTGCTGGCGGTGGTGGCCGAGATCGACGCGGAGATGACAAAACGGCTTTGCGAGATTTCTTCGAGAGCCTCGACGCGTTGGGAAGGGTTCGTCGAGGAGAATGTCGGCTATGTCCGTATGGCGCTTGAACCGGAAATCCAGAGGATCATGTTTCGCGATGGACCGGCCGTACTTGGCGATCCATCCCGCTGGCCAAATGCCAACGGCTGTATTTCCGCTGTTTCGCGCAGTCTCGATGCGCTCAAGCAGGAGGGAACGATCGCCGATATCGATTCCGAGGCGTGTGCCCGTTTCATCAATGCGGCGAGCAGCAGCGCCGCCCAGTGGATTGCCAATTCTGACGATCCGGAAACAACGTCGGAACGGGCCGTAAGGAGTTTCCGGACCTTTCTGGATGGATTGCGCATCAGCAAGGGCTGATCCCCGGGCGCCAGTGCCCCGACACCCGATCCTGCAATGTTATCTCGCCTGCCCGGCATGAATCGGGAAAAGCAGCTGCACCCTTGCGCCCTCACCGGGCTTTGAATGGATGTGGGCTTCGCCACCGCTCTGGCGCACGAAACCATAGACCATGGCAAGTCCCAGGCCTGCGCCTCCATGGTCCCCCCGGGTGGTGAAATAGGGTTCGAAGGCCTTGTCCACGGCCTCCGGCGTCATGCCGATGCCCTCGTCCGAGACGGTTATCACCAGAGTATCCTTCTCGCAGGCCGCCTCGATTGAAATCAGGCCGCCCTCCGGCATGGCGGCCGCGGCGTTGAGGCAGAGATTGAGGATGGATTGCTCGAAGAGGGCGGGGTCGAGCGGGATGGCGGGAAGATCATCATCGAGATCGAGTGCAATACGGCATTTGGGGCCAACCGCGATCTCGAGAATATCGGCCATGCCGCGCAGGAGATTGGCCACGTTAATGCAGCTTGGATGGATGGGCTGCTGGCTGCCGATGGTCAGCATGCTGCTGGCCAGGGAGCGGCCGCGATCAGCTGCCTTGCGAATGCGGGCAATATGCCGGTTCTGGCGGTCATTGAAACCGGCCTCTCGCTCCAGAAGGCCGAGGCTGCCGGTGATGATGCCGATCATGTTACCCACCTCGTGGCTGACCTGGTGGGTCATGCGCATGATGCCGTCCAGCCGCTGGGCCTTGACTGCTTCCGCCTCCTGCCGGTCTAGCGCGGTCACATCGCGGGCAAGCAGCACGATGCCGCCATCCGGCTGGCGCGACATCGATATTTCTATAACCCGCTGGTCGGCGGTTCGATGCCGCACCACGGCGCGCTCCAGCAGGTTCCCATGCCCACCATCGAAGGGCAGCAGCATCGAATCGATTTCGGGAATGGGCTCGACGAACCGGCGGATCGGCAGCTTTCGGGACGAGCCGGAACGCCCGACAAGTTCGATGATGCGGCGGTTCATGGTGATAGGCCGCCCGGCCGGATCGAACAGCGCTATTCCCTCATTCATGTTGCGGAATGTGGAGCGGATGGTGCGGGCTGCGGCTTCGGCCGTACGCCTGAGGCGAGAGACGCGGTCGACGCTGTCGTGGAAGGCGCGAAACGCGTCGAGCAGGCGGATGAGCTCCGTCTCGGGACCCGTATAGGAGGGCGGCCCGACATCCGTTTCCCCCTTGGCGAGGGCATTCATGCCGTTGGAGAGCGTCACGATCCCGCGCGAGACACGCATCACCGACCGGATCGAAAAGATCGCCACGATGAGAACCAACAGCGAGGCAACGGCGACAATGATCAGCAGCCGGTTGAGAGCATCGGAGGTGGAGATAAGGTCTTCGTTCAGACTGCGCGCGACCGCGTCGCCCTGCGTTTCGGTCACATGCGAAAGATCGCGCGAGACGGTGTGAAGGCGCGAGACCGAGGCGCGGATCGCGAACATCTCCAGAAGGTAACGGCTCTGGGCCTCGAAAACCCGCTCATAGGGCTGAAGCTCGGCAATGGGCAGGCGCTCGCCCGGATAACCCTGCTGACGCGCCGTTGTTTCCGCCACATAGCGGCGGCGCAGTTCGCCAAGCTGAAAAAGACTGTCGGACGCGGACGCGGCCTGTACGATGCCGTTCATCCGCCGGCGCAGCTCCGGATCGAGGATACCCTGACCGGTGGCGATTTCGCCAAGCGCGGCTGCCGCCTCCGCCTTGTGGCCCTGCGCGGCATCGGCATCCTTAGCGAGATCGAGTGTCTGCGCTCGGATACGCTGCAGCAGTTCAACGATACGCTCACTCGCAAAGCCGCGTGCTGCTCGCTCGCCGCTGCCCGGCTCTGTCATCTGCAGAAGCAGATCGACCTGCTGGACAACGGAGCGGCTTTCGCTGGAAACGCGATAGGGCGAGGCGGCATTCATCAGGAAAGGTGCACTGGAGACGAGATCGGAGACCTGCCGCGAGACCAGCGAGGCCTTGGCGAGACTGGAGAAGGCCTGCAATCCATAGGCCGCCATTTCATCGCGGGCGCGCTGCAATCCGTAAATCGCGATGGCGGACAGGCTAAAGACGAGGACGCAGGTAAAGACGATCGCAAAGGGCAGGCGAAAGGCGATGGAGGAAAGGAAGGAGCGGCTGATCACGGGTAGGGCTCGCCCTCATCGGTGTGGAGCACGTAACCCTTGCCGCGCCGGGTCTTGATATGGCGCGGCAGATCGGGGTTTATCTCGATCTTGCGCCTCAGCCGCAGCACCAGCACGTCGACGTTTCTGTCGATATAACGGTCGCTCTCCGAACCCAGCCTGTCGAGAATCTGGGAACGGCTGACGGCCTGGTTGGGCGTCTCGGCAAGAATTTCCAGAAGCGCGAATTCGGCGCTCGTCAGTGTCCGGCTGCGGTCCGCGAGGCAGACAGCGCGGCGTGCATCAAGATCGATCGCCCAGTCGCCAAGCCGCAGCGCCGCGCGCCCGTGGTCACGCTCGCTGTCCTTCTCCTGTTTTAGCGAGGGAATTGTCCGGCGCAGGACGGCCTTGATCCGCGCCGTGAGCTCGATTGGTTCGAAGGGTTTGACTACGTAGTCGTCGGCGGCGGTCTCCAGGCCGAGCACCCGGTCGGCGGCACTTCCGGCGGCGGTGACCATGACGATGCCGATGTCGATCTGGCTGCGCAGCCGCTGGGCGAAGGTGCGCCCGGACGTGCCAGGCAGATTGTGATCGACGAGGACGAGCTGCATCCTGTCCTTTGCCAGTATCTCGTCGGCCTCCTCTGCGGAGCGCGCACAGGTGGGCAGCCAGCCCTCAGCCTCGACGAGATCCGAGATAAGCTCGGCCATATCCGGATCGTCCTCGACGATCAGAATGCGAACCTTCTGATTAAGCACTGCAACTTCCTCCCGCCACCATCATAGGCATGGTGGCGGCTATCTTCAAAGGCTCGCTGGTTATCTCTCCTGTCATAATTGTAATATCTGTAATCTTGTTCGGCAGTGCGGTGAAAGATTGGTAACCATTCTTCGATTGCGGTGCGAACAGGATGTGACATGCTGTTGATGGAGACTGGAACGGGGAGGTTCCAGGCAGGGAGGCTTAATTGAAAGCATTGACCGCACTTGCGGCGAGCATGGTCCTTTGGCTGTGCGGCGCAGGGCATGGCATGGCCGAACCGAAGTTGAACGTCCTGTGCGGCGTCGATGAGGCCTGGTGCGTGACCATGCAGCGGGCATTCGAAGCCAAGACCGGACTTGAAATTTCGATGGTTCGCAAAAGCACCGGCGAAATTCTCGACCAGATTCGCGCCGAGCGATCCCATCCGACAGTCGACGTGTGGTGGGGCGGCACCGGCGATACACATTTGCAGGCAGGTTCCGAAGACCTGCTGGACGAATATCGGCCCGCCAATCAACAGGATCTGTTGCCCTGGGCGCAGAACTTCAATGCGATGTCCGGGTCGAAATCGGCTGGAATTTATGCTGGCGCGCTTGGTTTTGCCTATAATTCGGAACTGCTTGCCAAAAACAGCTTACCCGCTCCCACCTGCTGGAAGGATTTGGCCAAGGACGTCTATCGTGGCCATATCCTGACCGGCAATCCGAACTATTCCGGCACGGCCTTCACCATGCTCGCCACGCTTGTGCAGCTGTTCGGCGAGGAAGAAGCCTTTGGTTTCATGACGAAGCTGAACCTCAATGTCGTGGGTTATACCAAGGTCGGTTCGGCACCCGTCAAGGCGGCGGCGCGGGGTGAGGTTCTTATCGGGATTTCCTTCATGCATGATGCCGTGACCCAGAAGATCGAGGGTTTCCCGCTGGTCATCGTCGCGCCCTGCGAGGGCACCGGCTACGAGATCGGGGCGGTCAGCATTGTCAAGGGCAACCACAATACGGCGCTTGCGCAGACCTTCGTGGAATTTGCGCTGAGCCCTGAAGGACAGGAAACCGGCGCCATAGCCGGCCAGAACCAGGTGCCGTCCAACGCCCGGGCGACATTGCCGCTGACGGCACCTGATATATCGATGATCAAGATGGTGGATTACGACTTTGCCACCTTCGGCCAGCCGGAAGAGCGAAGTCGATTATTGAGCCGCTTCGACAGCGAGATTCACCCGAGCCAGACCCAGTAGGGCCAAATACCAAAAACCCCGAAACGACAGCACGCGCGCCACAAGGTGCCGCGACCGGCAGCGCCATGTCTGCGCGTGACCCGAAATTCAGACGCAAGCTACAGGAGGATAACCATGCGACTGACGATACTTTCCACTCTGCTTTTTGCCGGTACGGCACTAAGCGCCGTTTCCGCGCAGGCGGCCGGCGAACTGAACCTGATCTGCTCGGCCGATGTCGTCATCTGCGAACAGATGAAGGGCGATTTTGAAAAGTCTCATGACATCAAGGTCAATATGGTGCGCCTGTCTTCGGGCGAGACCTATGCCAAGGTGCGCGCGGAAGCCCGCAACCCGAAAACCGATATCTGGTGGGCCGGTACGGGCGACCCGCACATGCAGGCAGCCTCGGAAAACCTGACGCTCGAATACAAGTCGCCGATGCTGGACCAGTTGCAGGACTGGGCGGTCAAGCAGGCGGAGAGCACGGGTTACCGGACTGTCGGCGTTTATGCCGGTGCGCTGGGCTGGGGCTACAACACCGAGATATTCAAGTCCAAGGGTTACAAGGAGCCAAAGTGCTGGGCCGACCTTCTGGCGCCGGAACTCAAGGGCGAAATCCAGATCGCCAATCCGAACTCTTCGGGTACCGCCTATACCGCGCTTGCCTCACTTGTGCAGATCATGGGCGAGGATCAGGCCATCGATTACCTGAAGAAGCTCAACGCCAATATCTCGCAATATACCAAGTCCGGCTCGGCACCGGTCAAGGCGGCGGCGCGCGGCGAGACGGCGCTCGGCATCGTCTTCATGCATGATGCGGTGGCCCAGACCGCGGAAGGTTTCCCGGTCAAGTCAATCGCTCCGTGCGAGGGCACGGGTTACGAGATCGGCTCCATGTCGATCATCAAGGGCGCCCGCAACCTCGACAATGCCAAGACCTGGTACGACTGGGCGCTGAAGCCGGAGGTCCAGTCGCGCATGAAGGACGCCAAGTCCTTCCAGCTGCCGTCCAACAAAACGGCGGAAGTGCCGAAAGAGGCACCGAAGTTCGAGGACATCAAGCTCATCGACTACGACTTCAAGACCTATGGCGATCCTGCCAAGCGCAAGGCGCTGCTGGAACGCTGGGATCGCGAAGTTGGTGCGGTCGCCAACTGATCTGAACTCCGGCGATCGGCATCCCGGCTTTTGAAGCCGGGGTGTCCGCCACTCTTTCATCGGCATGAAACAAGCGAGGTCGGCCATGACACGTGGCAATCGCAGGCTGGACATCGTCCTGGCGTTCGGGGCTTTCGCCCTCATTCTTCTTCCCTGGTATCGCATCGAAGGCGGCTTTTACAGCTTCCGCTGGCTGTCCGGGTTTTTCTCCTCCGCCAGCAATGCGCCAGGTGTGTTGCAGATACTGTCTTATGGAAAACCATGGCTGGTCGGCATTGTCATTTTCTTCCTTGCCGCATGCCTTGTCCGGCCGATCCGTGATCCGATGCGCCGGGGCGGTTTGCTTGCATTCATTGGCGCTGCTGGTCTCGTCTTCCTCGCCTTGCAAGGGCTGGCCATCGGCTTTACCGGCTGGACCTGGACAATCAGCGAAAATCTCTTCGGCATGCTCGCCGATGGCCAGCCGTCCATGGGGGCGGGGGCCGTCGTCATGTCGTTCGTCTTCGTGCTTCTTTTTGCCTTCGGGCTTGCCGAACGTGGTGTCATGAAGGGCGATGCCTTTGTCGTCGGCGCCATTTCCGTTCTGGTTTTCCTCGTTACGGTTTTTGTCTTCTATCCGATCGGCAGTATGCTGGTTGCGTCCGTTCAGGATTTCGACGGCTCCTTTAATGCCGATGGATTCATTCGCAATATCAAGGATCCCGGCATATGGAGCCTTGGCTGCGTCGTGGGTGAGGAGCGCTGCGGTGTTGCCTGGCGCACGCTCTTCCTCGCGCTGATGACCGCTTTCGGTTCGACCGTGCTCGGCCTTGGCTTTGCCCTGATCGCCACCCGCACGCGCTTTCCCTTCAAGAAGGGACTGCGGCTCCTGACGGTGCTGCCAATCATAACGCCGCCTTTCGTTATCGGTCTTGCCCTGACGCTGCTCTTCGGCCGCGCCGGCGTCGTCACCGAATGGCTTTCCTATCTCTTCGGCATCGAGCCGGGTCGCTGGCTTTATGGCATGACCGGCATCTGGATCGCGCAGGTTCTTTCGTTCACGCCCATCTCGTTTCTGGTGCTGATCGGTGTAGTCGAAGGGGTAAGCCCCTCCATGGAAGAAGCCTCTCAGACGCTGCGCGCCGACCGCTGGCGCACTTTCTGGCGGGTTTCCCTGCCGCTGATGAAGCCCGGTCTCGCCAATGCCTTTCTCATCGGCTTCATCGAAAGCATGGCGGATTTCGGCAACCCGCTGGTGCTTGGCGGCACACACGGCGTCCTGTCGACGGAAATCTTCTTTGCTGTCGTTGGTTCGCAGAACGATCCGTCGCGCGCCGCGGTCCTGGCGATCATCCTGCTGTGTTTCACGCTTTCGGCCTTCCTTGCCCAACGCTTCTGGCTGGCAGGCAAGAATTTCGCCACGGTGACGGGAAAGGGCGACAGCGGCGCGCATATCGCGCTTCCGCGTGGCCTGTCCATCGGCGTTCATGCCGTTGTCGTGCCGTGGATGGTCTTCACAATCGTCGTTTATGGCATGATCCTTGTGGGCGGTTTCGTGAAGACCTGGGGTCTCGACAATTCCCTCACCTTCGACCATTACCTCCGCGCATTTTCCGTGAGTTTCTCCAACGGCTCCATCGCGTGGACCGGCGTTGCCTGGAACTCGTTCTGGACGACCATGAAGATCGCGCTGATTTCCGCTCCGCTCACCGCCGCAGTCGGTCTCCTGACGGCCTATATCATCGTGCGGCAGAAATTTGCCGGGCGGAACCTGTTTGAATTTGCGCTGATGATGAGCTTTGCCATTCCCGGCACAGTCATCGGCGTCAGCTACATCATGGCCTTCAACCTGCCGCCGGTAGAAATGACCGGCTCGGCGCTGATCCTGATCGCCTGCTTTGTGTTCCGCAACATGCCGGTCGGTGTGCGCGGCGGCATTGCGGCGATGAGCCAACTCGACAAGAGCCTCGACGAGGCCTCGCTGACGCTGCGGGCCAACAGTTTCCGCACCATTCGCAAGGTCATCCTGCCGCTCCTGAGGCCCGCGATCACGGCCGCACTGGTCTATTCCTTCGTGCGCGCCATCACCTCCATCAGCGCCGTCATCTTCCTCGTCAGCGCCGAATACAACATGGCGACGTCCTACATCGTCGGCCTCGTCGAAAACGGCGAATATGGGGTTGCGATTGCCTATTCCTCCATGCTGATCGTGGTGATGATCACCGTCATTGCCGGCTTCCAGTTCCTCGTTGGCGAGCGTCGGCTGCGGCGCGAAAACCGCGTCGCTGGCCTACCATCCGCTTCCCCCGTTCCTCTTGCCCAGGAGAAAACCGCATGATTTCCGTTAAGCCCGGCTCCGTTACCTTCAAGAATGTCCGCAAGACCTTCGGTGCTTTCACCGCCATACCGGACCTGTCGCTCACCATCGAACCAGGCACGCTGGTAACTCTGCTCGGCCCATCCGGCTGCGGCAAGACGACGACGTTGCGCATGCTGGCGGGCCTCGAACACCCGACGTCCGGCCGCATTCTCATCGGCGATCAGGATGTCACGATGCTGCCAGCCAACGAGCGCGATGTCTCGATGGTCTTCCAGTCGTATGCGCTGTTCCCGCACATGACGGCGCTCGACAATGTTGCCTATGGCCTGCAATCCTCCGGGCTACGCAAGGCGGAAGCGCGGGAAAAGGCGGAAGAGGGGCTGAAGCTTGTCGGCCTTGCCGGCATGGGGCATCGCCTGCCTGCCGAACTTTCCGGTGGGCAGCAGCAGCGTGTCGCGGTTGCCCGTGCCCTGGTACTGGAGCCGCAGGTGCTGCTGCTGGACGAACCTCTTTCGAACCTCGATGCCCGCCTTCGTCGCCGGGTCCGCACCGAAATCCGTGAATTGCAGCAAAGACTTGGCTTCACTGCGGTTTACGTGACGCATGATCAGGATGAGGCGCTCGCCGTTTCCGACCGCATCATCGTGATGAAGGATGGAGAGATCGCCCAGTCTGGCGCCCCCCGCGAGCTGTATGAGGCTCCAGCCTCCGCCTTCATTGCCGATTTCATGGGTGAGGCGAATGTCGTGGGCTGCGAAGTGATAAGGCTGGATGGGCCGGACGCAATGGTCCGCGTTGGGGGCATCGATTATCGGCTTTCCGCAGGCAACGCCAGGCTGGGGCCGGCGAAGCTTGCGGTTCGCCCGGGCTCGATTTCAATCGGTCAGCCCGGCGGGCAGGGGGTTGCCGGGCGGGTGCTGCACAGCGCCTATCTGGGCGGCCACGTGGAATACGAGGTGGAAACCGAGATCGGCACGCTTTTCATCATCGATCATATGGCGGAAACCGGCCTGCCGCCGGCAAGCGACGTCACACTCGGCTTCAGGAGCCGCGGTATCGCTTTGATCCAGGCCTGATCCCCAGGCAAGCCAGATGCGGTTCCGGCCTGCTTCTGGCTGTCGACGCGCTGTCAGCACGCCGCATTCCAGATCGCCGCCGTGCCGGGCGAATAGCTCCGGCAGACGAATCAGTCCTCATGTCCGGCTCGGGAAAGGACACGACATCGCGGCAGTGATGAGAAATTGCAGGCTCCTCGATACAGTTTTTCCTGTGCGAAGAAAAACCGGTTGTTCCGGCGGATTTCTGTTTACTTTTGCCGAGGTTACGCGCCATCACGCTGACTGAATTCGCTGCCAGGCGTATCGTAAACCACGGAGGATGAGATGAAGGCACTGGTGCTGGAAGAAAAAGGGAAGCTCGCGCTCAGGGACTTTGACATTCCCGGTAAACTCGGACCGAAGGATGTGCGTATCCGCACCCACACGGTCGGCATTTGCGGCTCCGACGTCCATTATTATACACATGGCAAAATCGGACATTTCGTCGTCAACGCCCCGATGGTGCTCGGGCACGAGGCCTCTGGAACGGTGATCGAAACCGGCGCCGAGGTAACGCATCTCAAGGCTGGCGACCGTGTTTGCATGGAGCCGGGTATTCCCGACGCAACGTCTCGCGCGTCGAAGCTCGGCATCTACAATGTGGATCCGGCCGTCCGTTTCTGGGCGACGCCCCCTGTGCATGGTTGCCTGACGCCGGAAGTCATTCATCCCGCTGCTTTTACGTACAAGCTGCCGGACAATGTGTCCTTTGCGGAAGGCGCCATGGTGGAGCCCTTTGCCATCGGCATGCAGGCGGCGCTGCGTGCCCGCATCCAGCCGGGCGATGTCGCCGTGGTAACAGGCGCCGGTCCGATCGGCATGATGGTGGCGCTTGCCGCGCTCGCGGGCGGCTGCGCGAAGGTCATCGTAGCCGATCTTGCCCAGCCCAAGCTCGATATCATCGCCTCTTACGATGGCATCGAGACCGTCAATATCCGCGAGCGCAACCTCGCCGAAGCGATCGCTGAGGCGACGGACGGCTGGGGCTGCGATATCGTCTTTGAATGCTCGGGCGCTGCCCCTGCCATTCTTGGCGTTGCCGCCCTCGCACGACCGGGCGGCGCAATCGTGCTCGTCGGTATGCCGGTCGATCCGGTTCCGGTCGATATTGTCGGCCTTCAGGCCAAGGAACTTCGGGTCGAAACGGTTTTCCGCTACGCCAATGTCTATGATCGCGCCGTAGCGCTCATCGCATCCGGCAAGGTCGATCTGAAGCCGCTGATTTCTGCGACCATTCCCTTTGAAGACAGTATTGCCGGTTTCGACCGTGCGGTGGAAGCGCGGGAAACGGACGTCAAACTGCAGATAGTGATGCCGCAATAAGTGCCAGACATTCGCTCGCTGATGCATAAGCGGCGAAAGGTGCGCGGAAAAGTATAAGTAGGGTCTGCCTGTGGCAGGCAGGCCCTACTCCAAAAATTCATCACAGATCGCCTCCTGTTGAGAATTGTTTGGGCGCATCACGGCAAATTGAGCAAAAAAAACAGGCTCTCCGCAACGTTGGCTGTCAATCACGTTGAGGCACTATTCAATTTCTCGCAAAAAACAGTCAAAAAAGTATCGGTAATTTCTCCGGCGTGATGTGGATGTTTTGCCGCGGCCCGCCCTATGCTCCTCATCAACGCCTGGGACGAGCCATAAAGAGGAATGGCTTCGCTTCGCAAATGCGGCGGACGTGACTGATGGGAGGAACCATGATGCAGCCCGATCTGGAACTGGTGCACATCCGCAAGGGCGAATCTTTCGCTGCCTGGCGGCATGGCTATCCGTTCCGTACCGTGCGCTGGCATTATCATCCCGAATATGAAATTCATCTGGTCGTCGCGACGTCAGGCACCTTCTATATCGGTGATTTCGTCGGCCGTTTCGGCCCCGGCCAGCTCATCATGACCGGCCCCAATCTCCCCCAGAACTGGATCAGCGAGATCGAGCCGGACGAAATCGTGCCGACGCGTTCCCTCGTGATCCAGTTTCCGGAGAGTTTTATCGAGGATGCCTGCGCCTCCATGTCCGAGATGGAAGTGGTGCGCGGCCTGCTGGATCGCAGCCGTCGCGGTATTCTCTTTGACGACGAGACGAGCGATCGCGTTCGTCCGCTGATCCTTCGGCTTATCGAGGCGCAGGGCCTGACGCGTCTGGCACTTTTCTGGGAAATTCTCGATCTCTTGGTCAATGCGCCGACATCCGAGGTGCTGGCAAGCCTCAGCTACGAACTGGATCTGACCGGGATTGGCGACAGCGGCATCAATCGCGCCCTCTCTCATCTGCGCGAGCATCTGACCGAACAGGTGGAGGAAATCGATCTCGCCGACATGGTGGGCCAGAGCCCGAGCGCCTTCTCCCGGGCCTTCAAGCGTCATACCGGCACGACGCTGGTGCGCTATCGCAATCAGTTAAGGATCGATCTTGCCTGCCAGATGTTGCTGGCGGATCAGGATGTGAAGGTGGCCGAGGTCTGCTACGATGTTGGCTTTTCCAATCTTTCCAATTTCAACCGGCATTTCCTGAAACTCAAGGGAATGTCACCGTCGAGGTTCCGAACCATTTTTGCGGCCCAGAAGGCAGCTGTTATGGCGGAGTAAACCAGCGACACATCGCCGATTTTTACCAATTCGGGCAGAGGTCTGTCCGGAAACGGGCACTTGTTGCCCCAACTTTCCTAATGGGAGGAAGAGTGAGATGAAAATGAAATCCAAGTTTCTGATGGCGACAGCCGCAATTGCAATGATGGCCGCTCCGGCGCTGGCGCAGGAAAAGCTGAAGATCGGCATGACCTTCCAGGAGCTGAACAACCCCTATTTCGTGTCGATGCAGGAAGCGCTGAAGGAAGCTGCGGCAAGCATCGGCGCTGACGTTGTCGTGACCGATGCCGGCCACGATGTGGCAAAGCAGATTTCCGACGTTGAAGATATGCTTCAGCAGAAGATCGACATCCTGCTTCTCAACCCAACCGACAGCGCCGGCATCGAAGCCGCCGTGCACGCTGCCAAGGCTGCCGGCGCAATCGTCGTTGCGGTTGACGCCAACGCCAATGGCCCGGTCGATACCTTCGTCGGCTCGAAGAACCGTGACGCGGGCTACAAGTCGTGCAAGCATCTCGGTGACGCGCTCGGCGGCAAGGGTGAAGTCGCGATCCTCGACGGTATCCCGGTCGTGCCGATCCTTCAGCGCGTCGAAGGTTGCAAGGCCGCACTCGCCGAATTCCCCGAGATCAAGCTGGTCGATACACAGAACGGCCGTCAGGACCGCTCCGTCGCTCTGGGCGTCGTTGAAAACATGATCCAGTCGCGTCCGAACCTCGCCGGCATCTTTTCGGTGAATGATGGCGGTGCGATGGGCGCTCTGGCTGCTATTCAGGGTTCCGGCAAGGACATCAAGCTGACCTCGGTCGACGGTGCTCCGGAAGCTGTGAAGGCGATTGCCGAGGGTGGTCCTTTCATCGAAACCACCGCGCAGTTCCCGCGTGACCAGGTGCGTGTCGGCCTTGCCATGGCGCTCGCCCAGAAGTGGGGCGCTCGCGTCGTGCCGAAGGAAGTCCCGATCGACGTTATGGTCGTCGACAGCAAGAACGCCGGCGAGTTCAGCTGGTAAGAACTCCTCCCAGGCTCCGTCCCCGCTTTATGCGGGGGCGGGGTTAAATCCCGACCATTGAGGAGGGTGAAATGCTGGAACTGAATGGAATAAGAAAAAGCTTTGGCAAGATCGAAGTCCTGCGTGGCGTCGACCTTGAGGCGCGCGCCGGCGAGGTGCATGCGCTTCTGGGCGAAAACGGCGCCGGCAAGTCGACTCTGATGAAGATCCTGAGCGGCATCCTGCAGCCCTCGGAAGGAACGATCCGCATTGACGGCAAGGATCGCCGCTTCGCCAATTACGATGAGGCGATTGCCGCCGGTGTCGGCATCGTGTTTCAGGAATTCAGCCTGATCCCTTATCTCAACGCCGTTGAAAACATGTTCCTTGCCCGCGAAATCCGCGGGCCGCTGCGCCTTCTGAACAAGGGCGCGATGCGCAAGCGCGCAGCCGAAATCATGGGCCGGCTCGCCGTGGATGTTCCGCTTGACGTCCCGGTGCACCGCCTTTCCGTCGCCCAGCAGCAATTTGTCGAAATCGCCAAGGCCTTGTCATTGGATGCCCGCATTCTGATACTGGACGAACCCACCGCCACGTTGACGCCTTCCGAGACGGAGCACCTTTTCAAGGTCATGCGCGAGCTGCGCCGTCAGGGCGTGGCAATCATCTTCATTTCGCACCACCTCGAAGAAATATTCGAGATTTGCGACCGCATTACCGTCCTGCGCGATGGCGAGCTGATCGGCTCTTGCCTGACGTCGGAGGTCGACAATGACCGCCTGGTTGAAATGATGGTCGGCCGGCGCATCGAAGCCAGCTTCCCGCCGAAGCCGCAACTCGATCCTTCCGCCGCGAAGGTGATCGAAGTCGAGGAGCTGCAACTGAAGAAGGGCGGCCCTGTTTCGCGTTTCGCGCTGCGCAAGGGCGAAATTCTTGGTTTTGCCGGGCTCGTTGGTTCAGGCCGCACGGAAACAGTTCTCGCCATGCTCGGCGCGCATTCCGCGACGCGCCGAAAGATCAAGCTCGATGGCGTCGATACGCGTTTGTCAGGCCCCGATGATGCGCTGACGCGCGGCATTGGCCTGCTGCCGGAAAGCCGCAAGGAGGAGGGACTGATCACCAGCTTCTCCATCCTGCAGAATATCTCGCTCAACAATTACGGCAAATACCGCAAGGCGCACTGGTTCCTCGATCTCAAGAAGGAACTGGAGTACACGACAAAGGCCATGGCGCAGGTGCAGGTGAAGGCACAAGGGCCTTACGCCCGCGTCGACACGCTGTCCGGCGGCAACCAGCAGAAGATCGTTATCGCGCGCTGGCTGAACCACGACATGCGCGTGCTGATCTTCGATGAGCCGACACGTGGCATCGATGTCGGAGCGAAGGCAGAAATCTATTCGCTGATGCGCGAATTTGCTGCCAGGGGCCATTCGATCATCATGATCTCCTCGGAACTGCCGGAAGTCATCGGCATGTCCGACAGGGTCTGCGTTTTCCGGTCCGGCGGCATCGTTGCCACGGTCGAGGGAGACGACATCAATTCAGAAACAATAATGACAAACGCCACCACCGGGAGAGTTGAACATGTCGCTTGATGCAAACACCGGCGTTGCCGCGAAAACGGGCGGTTTCAGTCTCAGTGCCATGCTGCGCTCGCCGCTCGCCCTGCCGCTGGCGGGTCTGATTGTCGTATCCATCCTGATGGGGCTTGCGAGCGACAATTTCTTCAGCCTCAACAACATCATGAACGTGCTGCGGCAGGTTTCCGTCGTTGGCATTCTGGCCGTTGGCATGACTTTCGTCATTCTGACCGGCGGCATCGACCTGTCGGTCGGGGCGGTCATGGCGCTTATCGGAACGCTTTCCGCTGGCCTGATGGTGAACACCGGCCTCTCGCCTGCAATTGCGCTGCCGGCCGGCCTGTTCATCGGTCTCGGTATCGGCATCTTCAACGGGGCGCTTGTCGCCTGGGGCAAGATGCCCGCCATCATCGTCACACTCGCCACCATGGGCATGGCCCGTGGCCTTGGCCTTATCTATTCCGGCGGCTACCCCGTCAGCGGTATTCCGAGCTGGATTTCCTGGTTCGGTGTCGGCCGTATCGGTGTGGTTCCCGTCCCAGTCGTCATCATGGTGGTGATCTACGCCATCGCCTGGGTGCTGTTGCAGCGCACCGCTTTCGGCCGCCACGTCTATGCGCTCGGTGGAAACGAACTGGCAGCCCGTCTTTCGGGCGTGAAGACCCAGCGCGTCAAGCTTGCCGTCTATGGCATCTCCGGCGTCACGGCAGCATTTGCGGCACTGATCCTCACCGGCCGCCTGATGAGCGGTCAGCCCAATGCCGGTGTCGGCTTCGAACTCGATGCCATCGCGGCCGTTGTTCTCGGAGGCACGGCGATTGCCGGCGGCAGGGGCCTCATTCTCGGCACGCTCATCGGCGCGGTGCTGCTCGGCATTCTCAATAACGGCCTCAACCTGATGGGCATCAACCCCTATCTGCAGGATGTCATCAAGGGCGGCATCATCCTGCTGGCCATCTATATCGGACGGGAATGGCGCTGAGCCGGCCCGGAAATATCTTCATAAACGCAGGAGAATTAAATGTCTGAATCGCTGCAAGGCAAGATTGCGGTCATCACCGGCGCCGCATCCGGCATCGGGCTTGCCACCACAGAAGCGCTGTTGGAACAGGGCGCGACAGTTGTGATGGTCGACTGGAATGAGAAAGCCCTGAACGATCTGGTCGCCAAGCTCGGCGACCGTGCCATCCCGCAGGTCACCAATCTGCTGGATGCCGACAGCTGCAACGCGATGATCCCTGAGATCCTCAAGAAGGTCGATCATATCGACATTCTCTATTGCAACGCCGGCACCTATATCGGCGGCGATCTCACCGAAACGACCCCTGAAGCCATCGACAAGATGCTCAATCTCAATGTCAACGCCGTCATGAAGAATGTTCATGCCGTCGTGCCGCACATGTCGGAGCGCAAGACGGGCGATATTATCGTCACCTGCTCGATTGCCGGCCACTTCCCGACCTATTGGGAACCGGTCTATTCGGGCTCGAAATGGGCGATCACCAGCTTCGTGCAGGGCATGCGCCGTCAGATGATCCCGCACGGTGTGCGCGTTGCCCAGGTCTCTCCCGGTCCTGTCGTTTCTGCACTGCTGGCCGATTGGCCGGAGGAAAACCTCCGCAAGGCCAAGGAATCCGGCAGCCTGATCGATGCGAGCGAAGTGGCCGATGCCGTCGTCTACATGCTGACGCGCAAGCGGACCGTCACCATCCGCGACATGCTGGTCTTGCCGACCAACTTTGACCGCGTTTAAAAACGTCTGGAGCGGCGGGAAGCCTGAAACGGTTCCGCCGCTCAAATCTGTTCAAGCACCGGATGATCCGCTCCGAGGAGTATCGCAAATGGCTTCCTATCTTGTTGGCGTCGATGTCGGGACCGGCTCGGCGCGGGCCGGTGTCTTCGATGCGGCGGGTAAGCTCCTGGCCACCGCCAAGCGCCCGATCAGCATGCATCGAGAAGACGGCGGCATAGCCGAGCAATCGAGCGCAGAGGTTTGGCAGGCGGTTTGCGATAGCGTGCGGGAAAGCGTTTCGCGCGCTGGTATCGATCCGGCTGAGGTCGCCGGCATCGGTTTTGACGCAACCTGCTCGCTCGTTGTCCGCGGGCCAGATGATGAGACCCTGCCGGTCGGCGCTGCCGATCATCCCGAACGCGATATCATCGTCTGGATGGACCACCGCGCCGTTGAACAGGCGGAGCGCATCAATGCGGGCGAACATGCCGTCCTGAAATATGTCGGCGGCCGCATTTCCCCGGAAATGCAGACGCCCAAGCTGCTGTGGCTCAGCGAAAACAGGCCGGAAATCTATACGCGCGCCGAGCATTTCTTCGACCTGACGGATTTTCTGACATGGAAGGCTTCCGGCGCGCTCGATCGTTCCGCTTGCACGGTGACTTGCAAGTGGACCTATCTCGCCCACGAAAACCGCTGGGATGCGGAGTATTTCGCCAAGATCGGCCTAGGAGATCTGGCGGAGCAGGGCTTTCGCCGCATCGGTGAGAGCGTCGTCCATCCCGGTACGGCGCTGGGCGCTGGGCTAACCGAAGATGCGGCAAAGGCTATGGGGCTGGTTGCTGGTACCGCCGTTGCGGCGGGCCTCATCGATGCCCATGCCGGTGGTGTCGGCACGGTGGCTGCCGGTGGTGATGCTTCGAAATGCCTTGGTTATGTCTTCGGCACTTCCTCCTGCACCATGACCACCACTGCCGAACCCGCTTTCGTGCCGGGTGTCTGGGGTCCTTATTACTCCGCGATGGTTCCCGGCGCATGGCTGAATGAGGGCGGTCAGTCCGCTGCCGGTGCGGCCATCGATTATCTGGTTCAGCTACATCCGGCAGTCCCCGAAGCGAAAGTGCTTGCCGAGAAGGATGGCAAAGCCTTACCGGTCTGGCTTGCCGACCGCGCCCTCGGCCTCGCCGAATCCGCTTCCGCCGCAGCAAAGCTTGCAGAGGATTTTCATGTGGTGCCGGAATTTCTCGGCAACCGCGCACCCTTCGCCGATCCCCATGCCCGCGCGGTGGTTGCCGGGTATGGCATGGAAACCGGCGTGGATTCCCTTGTCGCGCTTTATGTGGCCGGGCTTCTCGGCCTTGGTTACGGGCTTCGTCAGATCATCGAAACGCAGGCCCGCAACGGCGCGCCGGTGGAAACCATCAGTATCAGCGGCGGTGCGGGTGCCCACCCGCTTGCACGGCAGTTGTTGGCCGATGCGACCGGGCTTCCCGTCGAATTGACCGAATGCGAGGAGCCGGTGCTGCTTGGTTCGGCCATGCTGGGCGCCGTCGCCGCCGGAACCTATCCGGACCTGATGGCGGCGATGCCCGCGATGTCGCGTATCGCCAGCTGTGCGGCTCCCGATCCCGCTTTCCAGAAGGTTCATCAGGCACGCTACGACGCCTTTCTTGCGTTGCAGAACGCAGCGCGCGCCATTCGCGCCGCCAGCCATTCCTAAGCCGCGTCACAAGCTTAGATCATCCGGCCGCATTGGCCGCAAATAACGAGGATTCCATGCAGTTTTCCGGAAAATCCGTCATCATCACCGGCGCAGGCAAAGGCATTGGCCGCGCCTGCGCGCAGCTGATGGCCGCACGTGGTGCGGAGGTCGTGGCGATCAGCCGCACGCAGTCCGATCTCGACAGCCTCAGAAGCGAAATCGGCGGCCGTTCGATCCGAGCCGATCTTGCCGACGTCGCCGCCACCCGCGCCGCCATGGCCGAAGCCGGCACCTGCGATTTCCTGATCAACAGCGCCGGCATCAACGTGCTGGAAAGTGTGCTTGACATGAGCGATGCAGGCTACGAGGCCGTGCTGGGCATCAATCTGCGCGCAGCCATCGTCACCTGCCAGGAATTCGCCCGCGCGCGTGTTGCAAGGGGCGGCGGCGGCGCCATCGTCAACATCACCTCGATTGCAGGGCATCGCGGCTTTCAGGATCACCTGTGTTATGCGGCGTCCAAGGCCGGGCTTGAGGGCGCAACCCGCGTGCTTGCCAAGGAACTTGGCCCGCATGGTATTCGCGTCAATGCCGTCGCGCCCACCATCACACTCACTGAACTGGCTGCGGAAGCGTGGAACGATCCGGTCAAAAGCCAGCCTATGATGGTGCGTCATCCGCTCAATCGCTTCGCAGAAGCGGAAGAGATGGCGCAGAGCATCGCGCTGCTGCTTTCCGATGACAGCAAGATGATTTCCGGCGCCGTATTGCCAGTGGACGGCGGCTTCCTCGCCGTTTGAGCAAAACAACAGCTGCTCTCGGCGCAGGCCTATTGAAACCTGAAAAAATCGATGCGCGGGGTGCGATACGCATTGCCCGCGCATTTCATCTATGACGGATGGAGTTAGTTCAGGTCCGGGTGCCGGCCGACGAGCTGACTGCGTTTCGCCTGCAGAATTTCCTTCTGCTGTTCCAGTTTGAGAAGCTCCTCGTCAATCTCTTCAACGCTTTTTTCGATGTGCAGATATTGCGCGGCGAGAAGCGATTTCGCCTCCTTGCGGCTGGAGGCGTTGGGCGTATCGCCATAGAGAGGCCGGTTCGCCGTCTCTTTCAGAAAGAAGGTCGTGACAATGCCGAAGACAGCGGCGACCATGAGGTAATAGGCCGGCATATAGATGTTGTCGGTCGCTTCCACCAGCCAGGCCGTGGCCGTTGGAGTCAGGCCGGCGACGATGATCGAGATGTTGAACGCGATCGCCAGGGCGCTATAGCGTATGCGCGCCGGGAACAGGGCGGGCAAGGTCGAGGCCATGATTCCGATCAGGCAGTTCAGCGCGACGGCGAGAATAAGCAAGCCGAAGAAAATCTGGACCACCTGCCCGCTGGCGATGAGATGGAAAGCCGGTAGCGAGAGAAAAAAGATCGCCGTGCTGCCGACAGCGAGGAAAGGTTTGCGGCCTATCCGGTCGCTCAAAAGCCCGATGGCCGGCTGGACGAACAGCATACCCACCATGACGGCGATGATGATGAGGACGCCGTGATCCTCGCTGTAATTCAGCGTCTTTGACAGGTATGTGGGCATGTAAGTCAGCAGCATGTAGTAGGTGACATTGGTGACGAGAACCATGCCGATGCAGATTGCCAGCGAACGGAGATGTTTGCTGGTGATCTCCGCGATGGGGACCATGGGCCGTTCCTTCAGCGACTGACGGTCCTCCTCTTCAGCGCGGTGAAGGCGTTCGGTGAAAGCCGGCGTCTCCTCCGCGGCGTGGCGAAGATAAAGGCCGATCAGTCCGAGCGGAGCGGCAAGGAAGAACGGAATGCGCCAGCCCCAGTCAAGAAATTTCGCCTCACCCATGGCGGTGCTGAGCAGCACCACCAGCCCCGCGCCAAGCACAAAACCGGCAATCGAGCCGAAATCGAGCCAGCTGCCGAGATAACCGCGTTTGCGGTCGGGCGCATATTCCGCCACGAAGATGGCCGCACCGGTATATTCCCCGCCCACGGAAAAGCCCTGAACGAGCTTGCAGAGCAGCAAAAGGATAGGGGCCCAGATGCCGATGGTCGCATAACCCGGAATGAGGCCGATGCAGAAGGTGCTGGCCGCCATGATGATAATGGTGAGAGAGAGGACTTTCTGCCTCCCGAACCTGTCGCCCATCGCCCCGAAGAAAACGCCACCTAGCGGACGAATGAGAAACGGCACCGAAAATGTCGCAAGTGCCGCCACTGTCTGAACGGCGGGGGCAGCCTCCGGAAAGAAGACCTTGCCAACGGCGTAGGCGACAAAGCCGTAAACACCGAAATCGAACCACTCCATGGCATTTCCGAGGGCGGCTGCCGTCACGGCTTTTTTGACCTTCTCGTCATCGATGACGGTCACGTCGTCAATGCTCAGTGGGCTGGCCTGAATCTGACTGTTCAATTGTTGTCCCCTTGAATGCCTTGCAACCATTTATTGCGCGACGTGAAAATGCGTGACATGCGCATGTGTTCCATTTGCAGGCGGAAGCGGTGCGGGGCGGGGTGTGCCCCAATAAACGAACGCCCGGCAATGGCCGGGCGCTTCTGAAATCTGGTGGGATGCATTCAGTGACGATGCTCGGGCATGTCCTTCAACTGATCCTTCGTCCATGAGGTCACTGCGTGGACATCGCCGTCCTCATCGCGCATGAAGTCAAGGTCGCTGAGCGGAACTGCGACGGGCTTTGCGCCGATGCCGAGAAAGCCGCCGACATCGATGATCGCCGTGCTGCCGGCGCCGACGCCGTGTACGTGGTCAACCTTCCCGACCTTGTGGTCATCGGCGCCATAGACGGTCGCGCCTTCTAGAACCGACGGCGTCAGTTCGGTTTCAACCAGACGTACGTGATTGCTATGATCCATTTTTTCCTCCTGTCGTGGTTTACAGGAACGAAACTCCCGCGTTGCAAAACCGTTCCATTGGCTGTTGCTCGCAGTCATTGCGCTGCCTCGCGAACAGACCTGCAAGCTTCCGGAATGAACATGCCGATACTTTGTCATTCGATAGTCATGTTTGACCGAGAAAACCCTCTTGAAATTAATGAACGCGTGTGCAATATGAACACGCGTTCACTCAAAAGAAATGGTTTTGCGCATGGACTCGATGCCCTATCCGGATACATTGGCAGCTCGCGCTGAACTGTGCCGCAGCGTTATTTTATCCGCCGGCGAACTGGTGCTCAAAGGTTTTCAGGGTGAGGCGACACGAAGCTTCTCCATGAAGGGGCCGCAGGATTTTCTGACTGTGACCGATGCGGCTTCCGAGGCGCATATTCGCGGGGCGATCTCGGCTTGTTTCCCAGACGATAGTTTCTTTGGTGAAGAAGGCGGCGGTGAGATCGGCGATCGGGTGTGGGTCGTCGATCCCGTTGACGGCACCGCGAATTTCGCGCGTGGCATCCCGCATTTCTGCATCTCCATTGCTTATGTCGAGAAGGGGCGAACGGAAATCGGCGCGATCTATAATCCTGCGCTTGACGAGCTTTATTTCGCGCGTCGCGGTGAAGGAGCAACGCGCAACGGGCAGCCGATTCAAACCGCGGAAACGACGCGCTTTGATGCGTCATCGATCGAGATGGGCTGGTCGACCCGGGTCGCGAATTCCACATATCTCGATATCGTCAGGAACCTGCTCGATATGGGCAGCAATGTTCGTCGTGCAGGCTCTGGAGCGCTGGCACTTGCCTATGTGGCCGACGGTCGTTCCGACGCCTATCTCGAATTACATATGAATTCATGGGATTGTCTTGCGGGCTTGCTACTCGTCAGCGAAGCTGGCGGCGATGTCTGCCCATTTCTGGAGATTGGCAGTCTTCGGGATGGCGGGCCTGTTCTGGCTGCGGCCCGCGGTGTTGCCAGAGGCGTCAGCCAGGCAGCGAATATACCCCTTGCCGAAAGGACGCCGTCGGACCGGCAGCGCGCCGCCTCGGCCTGATTTCAGGCGAACACCTGTTCGGGGTGTTCGCGCATGTGGAGGAATGAAATGGATGGACCCGTTTATGCCCGCCCGGCAATCAGCCTGATTGCGGAAGGGCTCGGTCCGCATAATGCCGCCCTTTACATCGGCGGCAGCGATGGTGCTGGCGACCGGGAGCTTCTGCGCCGGCACGGCATTACGACCGTCGTTAATTGCGCCGTCAATCTTGATATCAATCTCGTGCAGACGATGGCCGAAGAAGGCGACCGGCGGGCTGTGGGTTATGGTGACATCCGCTATTACAAGCTTGGCCTGATCGACGGCGATGGCAGCCCTGACACCATGATGCTGGGCGCTTATTACATACTCGATGGCGCACTTCGCCAGACCATGCCTAAGCGGGAGACTTATCCCTTTGTCGATGGCGGCAATGTGCTTGTCAACTGCCGCAGCGGCCGCAGCCGTTCCGTCTCGCTGGTGGCGCTTTTCCTGCACAAGCAGCAGCCCGACCTTTATCCGACACTCGACGATGCGCTGGCCGTGATCCGCACGAAACGGGAATTGCGGCCTGACGAATGGTTCGAGACGCCGAAACCGATGCTTTATGCCGCCGCCCGCCGTGCTTCCGAATGGATCGACTTGGTTGAGGGCAGAAAGATCGCGCAATCATGCTGACACATATGCTGCCTTCCGTTGCCGTCATTGCCGATGCGCATTTTCATGATACTTCAGCGGATTTCGGGTTTCCCGGCATCGAAATCGAAGGCGAGCGCATCACCATGCGTAGCTGGTCGGAAACGCGTGAATCCACCCGGGTTTTCAACGAGAGCGCGGATGCATTGCATGCGGCGCTGGAAGAGGTGCGCCAGCGTGGCATTCGCCATGTGGTGCTGCTCGGCGATTATACCGATGACGGCCAGCGGGTGACGACTGAAACGCTGAAGGGCATTCTGGAGCGCCATCGCGATACCCATGGCACCGCTTTTTATGCGCTGCCCGGGAACCATGACATTTTCGGCCCTTGCGGCCGAAATCACACCAAGGAATTCCTGACGGAGAACGGCAGAGGCGTCCTGGTTTCCAGCGATGCGCGCCGCACCGGGGAAGGGGTCGTCATAACCGACCGCATGTACTGCGAAGGTTATCCCGCCGGCCTCGATCCGATGGGGGCTTTCGGTTATTTCCGCCAGCCGGATTATCTGCATTGGGAGACGCCCTTCGGCGCGTCCGACGCGCCGGAAGACCGGCTCTACGACGTGCGCTCTCCCGATGGGCGGAATGTCTATCGCTTGATGGACGCCTCCTATCTTGTCGAGCCGGAAGAGGGCCTCTGGCTACTGATGATCGATGCGAATATTTTCGAGCCGCTCGACGGTGTCTTTCAGCGAGGTGAGGAAGCCGCCTTTACCGACAGCACTTCGGGTGGCTGGAACGCGCTCCTGCGTTGCAAGCCCTTCATCATTGACTGGATTGCCGACGTGCACCACAGGGCGGAGCTGTTCGGCAAGACCTTGCTCGGCTTTTCCCATTATCCGGTGCTCGATCCCTTCGACGGAGCAAGCCGTGCCGAAGGTGCCCTGTTCGGTGAAACCAATGTCGTGCGCCGTACGCCACGCAAGGCGGTGGAAGACGCGCTGGTGCGGGCTGGGTTAACCGTCCATTTCAGCGGGCACCTGCATGTCGAGGGCGTGACGCAGGGTGGGAAGGGTGATAGGCCGCTCACCAATATTGCCGTCCCTTCGCTCGTCGCCTTTCCTCCCGGATTCAAGGTCATCCATCCAGCCCGGCAGGACATCAGCGTGGAAACGGTGGAAATGACCGCTCTGCCGGTCAATGACCGTATTTGCCAGGGTTACGCGCAGGAGACGGTACTGGCAGGTGAAGAGGACGACCCGTCTTTTGCAGCCGGTGATTATGGTGGGTTCCTGCTTGGCCACAAGCGGGCGCTGATCAGACATCGCTATTTCAGCAAGGAATGGCCGGCAGAGATCGTTGCGGCAATCTCCGACAAAACCGTGCAGGAGGTTCTCCTCCTGCTTGGGCAGGATGGCCACGAACTGTCTGATGGACTTGCGCTGTCATTCGAATTGCCCATGTTCGAGCTGATCGCCGACTGGTATTGCCTGCGACAGGCGGCGGGTCTAGCCCTGCCGCATATCCCGCATGAGCGGCTCTGCCTCTATCGGAAATTGGCGCAGCGTTTCGGCCGCGCGCCGGATCGTCACGACGGGTCCGTCAGGAGTTTTATCGAAATCTTCCTCGGAGCGCTCGGCCTGTTTCTTGAGCGCGCAGAAGGCAGCCCGCGCGACATTACGCTTCGGCTCGGGTCGCAGCGTGAACGCGTTGCAGTTTGATCCGACGATTTGCGGAAGGGGCGGTCTATCATGGCTGGGTTGATTGCTGTCCGGCCGCCGGGACGGCAGGCGGGGTGATTGAATGGAATCGGTCGTTGTCGGCATCAACCTGTTCGGCGCCGTGGCTTTGCTGCTTTTCGGGCTTGCGCAGATAAAGGATGGCATGTCACGCGCCTTTGGTGCGAGGCTCCGCATCGGTCTGGCCGCCGGCACGCGCGGCCGGTATCGTTCCTTCTTCGCTGGTCTCGTGGCGACAATCGCCTTGCAGAGTTCCACTGCCACCGCGCTGATGGTCGCCTCTTTCGTCGAGAAGGACCTCATCGCGCCGGCCATGGCGCAGATCGTCCTGCTCGGCGCCAATGTCGGAACTGCGATGACGGCGTGGATTGTCGCTCTCGGGCTTGGCTGGCTGTCGCCGTTGCTCATCCTTGCGGGTGTCATCCTGTCGCGTGGCAAATCGGTGCAGCGGCAGGGAGGCGGGGCGGCGGTGGCCGGTGTCGGTCTCATGCTGCTGTCCCTTCATCTTCTCTCGGCTGCAACTGATCCCATCAGGCAGTCGCCAGCACTGGGTCTCTTTATCGGCATGCTCGGTGATGCCTGGCCTGTGGCGCTGATCTTCTCCGCCGTCCTTGCTGTTCTTGCCTCCTCCAGTCTCGCCATCGTCGTTCTGATCCTGTCGCTTGCCGCCAGCGGCGGCATGGAAACGAGCCTCGTGATCGTTCTGGTGCTCGGCGCCAATCTCGGCGGCGCGGTGCCGCCGGTACTGGCGACGCTGAAAGCCCCGATCGCGGCACGCCGGGTGACGGTGGGAAATCTCGTCGTCAGGGCCATCGGCTGCCTCGCAGCGCTGCCGCTCGCCGGATATGCCGCGGCCCTGCTGGACATGTCACCCTTTTCGCATGCGAATCTAACGGTGGATGCGCATCTCGCCTTCAATTTCGCTGTTGCCGCCTTCGCGTGGCCGCTCTCGCCAGTGCTTCTGCGAGTAACGACGATGCTGCTGCCGGACAGAGAGAGCACCGAAAACAATCACAGCTATCTCGACAGTCACGATCTCGATCAACCGGTTGCGGCGCTTGCCGGCGCAAGCCGCGAGGTGCTGCTGGTCGGCGACCTGATCGAGCTTATGCTGCGGCAGGCGAGTGAGGCCATGCGGGATAGTGATGCCGCAAAGCTCAACGATATCAGCAGCCTGGAGGGCCGGGTCGACCGCCTGCAGCATGAAATCAAGGTTTATGTCTCGAAGGTCGGACAGAATGGCCTGGCCCGCAAGGACCAGCGCCGTGCGATGGATATTGTCGAATATGCCATCAATCTCGAACATATCGGCGATATCATCGAGAAAGGCATCCGTCCGGAGATTGCCAAGAAGATCGATCTCGGCCTCCGCTTTTCCGATGATGGGAAAAGTGAACTTGAGCGTCTTTTTGCCGTCACGCTCGATAATATCCGCATGGCACAGTCCGTTTTCGCCACTCGCAACGCCGATCTTGCCCGTCGGTTGGTGGAAGTGAAGGAAGATGTGCGGCGGCTGGAAAAACAATCGTCAGAAAGCCATCTCCAGCGCCTGCGCGACGGCCGGGTTGACAGCATTCAGACCAGTTCGGTGCATCTGGACATGTTGCGCGATCTCAAGCGCATCAACGCCCATCTTGCAGCCGTTGCCCACCCGATCCTCGATGAGAGCGGGCTGCTGATCGAAAGCCGGATCCGGCAGGCGGGTTAGCGTGCGGTAATGCGCTCCACCATGGAAACGGGCACGACCTGGAGCCGCGTTTCCGGCTCATCGCTGTCAAGAGCGGTCAGGACCTTCTCCGTCAACGCGTCGAAGGACTGGGCAACGGTCGTCAGCTGGTAGCTTTTCCAGCCCGCCTGCGGAATGTCGTCGAAGCCGACGATCGAAATGTCTTCCGGCACCCGGCGGCCCATTTCAAGACGCGCGGCGTCCATGAAGCCGAGCGCGAGCAGATCGGTCACGCAGAAGGCGCCATCGATGGACTTGTCCGCCAGCAATTCGCAGCCGGCCTGATAGCCGCTGTCATAGCTGGTCGGACCACCGGACCACGGCACGACCTCGATACCTTCAACCGTCATGCGCTGGGTGAAGGCACCGGCGCGGCGCAGCTGAGCCGGCGTCTGGCTACCGCTGGAAACGACCGCGACTTTCCTGCATTTCGCCGCCACAAGCCGCATGGCGGCAAGATCGGCGCCATGGGAATCGTCGCTCAACACCATATTCGTGTCGGTGCGATCAAGACGCTGATTTATGAGAATGAGGCGCACGCCATTGGCGATGCATTCATCGACGATCGAGGCCGGCGGTTCGCCGGAAAGGACAACGATGGCCTGCGCGCGGAATTCGAAGAGAAGCTCGATCAGCGGCGCAATGTCCTTGCGGGCATCTGCCGCATTCAGCAACAGGCATTGCAAGCCCCGGCGCAGGAGGCCGATGCTGAGGAGATCGAGCTGTTTTGAAATAAATGGGGAGCTGAGATTGGCACCGACGACCCCGATGAGATTGGAGCGGTCGTTGTTGAGACCCTGCGCCAGACGGTTGACGCGGTAGCCGAGTTCCTGTGCGGCTTTCAGCACCTTGCGCCGGACGGCCTTCGATACGCTGCCGCCGGGTGTGAAGGTACGAGAGACGGCGGAGCGTGAAACCCCGGCCTTTTTCGCCACCTCTTCGGCCGTCACGAACCCTCTTGCCATCCGACTCCCCCGGTTCCGAAATCCAATGCCTGATATCACAGGCTACGGGATGTCGGCTATTCCAATTTCACCAGCACCCCGTCACCCTTGAGAAAAGCTCTCTGGCGTTTCAGGAAATATCCAATCCGTTCCACAGGCGTCGGGACAGGAAAAAAAATTCCTGCCCGGCGCCGTTCAAAAATTACAGTTTTGTGACAAAAACACGTTTGAAAACAAATAAATAACTTAATGATCACGTGTGCATTTTTTCATTGACAAAATGTCGTTTAAGACGGATCATGCATTCCAAGGTAGAGCGAGATATGGAATTTTTATTCCATAATCGCTTTGCCGGCGATGTTTTCGGGAGGAGCTGGGATCATCGTTGTGAGTGGGTGAATCGCCCGCTTCTGAAGCACTGATGCATTGCTGAAGGTTACGCACGCGCCGCCTGTTCTACGGGTCGCGCGAAGGCAGGTTTTTGCCGGCGCGTGAGGGCAAAGCGTGGCCATATGGGGAGAGAGAATGGCTCTTTTAAGCGAATCGACGAAGGCGGAGGCGCTGGGAAGTCCCCCGACGACCGCGCCTTCGGCATGGCAGGCCTGGCGGTATCGTCTCAAGGTCGCACTCAGGGAGCCGACGACGCTGATCGGCGTTCTGACGGCTCTGCTTTTCACCTATCTGATCGTCGTTCCGATCATTTCGATCATTCTCGATGCCGTCCGCGTCCAGTTCGGCCACGAACGGCGCCTCGGCAAGGATGTCGGCGATCTCACGCTTTATTATCTCGACAGGGCGTTTTTTTCGCCCGTTGCATCGGATCTTTTCTGGCGTCCGCTCTTCAATACGTTGACCGTCGCATTCGGGGCGATTGCGCTTTCGCTCGTCATCGGCACCGTTCTTGCCTGGCTTATCAGCAGAACGGACATGTTCGGCCGCCGCTGGTTCGCCACCGCCTTGATCGTGCCCTATATGCTGCCGGCCTGGACCTTCGCGCTCGCCTGGACGACGTTGTTTAAAAATCGCACCGTTGGCGGCCAGCCCGGCTGGTTCGAGGCGATAGGCCTCACGCCGCCGGATTGGGTGGCTTACGGGCGTTTCCCGATCACCATAATCCTTGCCCTGCATTACACGCCTTTCGTCATCCTGCTGTTCGGCTCGGCGCTTCGCCGCTTCGACTCGCAGCTTGAAGATTCCGCCCGCATTCTCGGTGCCCATCGTTATCAGGTCGCCTTGCAGGTCATCCTGCCGCTGATGCGCCCGGCGCTATTGTCCTCGATGGTGCTGATCTTTGCGAAATGCCTTGGCGAGTTCGGCGTACCCTATGTTCTCGGGCTGCCCGTGAAGTTCGAGGTTCTCTCCACATCGCTGTTCCGCAGCATTGCGTCGCGCCAGACGGGTGTTGCCGGTGTCGTCGCGGCCTCGATCATGCTCATCGGCATCATCACGCTCATGATCGACGCCCGCCTCGTTCGCGAAGCCCGCCGTTTCGTGACCATTGGTTCGAAAGGCTCGATGAACAGACAGAGCCGTCTCGGCAAGATGCGGCTTCTGGCGACGGGCTTCGCGGCTGCCATCTTCGTTCTCAGTGTCGGCCTGCCGCTTCTGACCCTGGCGCTCTCGACGGTCATGAAAATGCCGGCCCGCTTCACGTTCGACAACTTCACCCTCGATTACTGGATTGGCAGCAACCTCAATACCGTCGCCTTGCAGACCGGCGTGCTCCTGAGCCCCGACCTATGGGCTGCAGCAAAAAACACGATGATGATCGTCGGGCTTGCCTCGCTCACATCGGGCATTCTTGGCCTGCTCGTCGGTTATGTCGTCATCCGCACGCCGGTGCGTGCCCTGTCCGTCTACCTGCGACAGGTGACGTTCCTGCCCTATCTCGTGCCCGGCATTGCCTTTGCCGCCGCCTATCTGTCGCTCTTTGCCGTTCCGCGTGGGCCGATGCCGGCGCTCTATGGTACGGTGACGATCCTCATCCTGGCGCTGATCGCTGACCAGATGCCCTACGCTTCGCGAGCCGGCATTTCCGCCATGACGCAGCTTGGAAAGGACCCGGAAGAGGCTGCCCAGATCGCCGGTGCAGGTTGGTTCCGCCGCATGATCTCGATCGTCATCCCGATCCAGAAAGGATCGCTGGTGACCGGGGTTCTCCTGCCCTTCATTTCGGGCATCAAGGGTCTCAGCCTCTTCGTGATCCTCGCCGTGCCGAGCACGGATGTTCTGACCACCTATTCGCTGCGGCTGGTCGACTACCACTACACGCAGGCTGCCAACGCCGTGGTGCTGATCATCGCCGCCATTGCCTATTTCGGCACGCTGTTGGCCCAGAAGCTGACCCGCACAAATCTTGCAGAAGGACTTGGAAGCTGATGCCTACCATCAACCTGCGCGGTGCGCAGAAAAACTACGGCGTGAATTCCGCGAATGCGGTTTCTGATCTCGATCTCGAAATCCGCGACGGCGAGTTCATGTGCCTGCTCGGGCCTTCCGGCTGCGGCAAGACCACCACGCTTCGCATGATAGCTGGCCTCGAAAACCTCTCGGGCGGAGAGATCCGCGTCGGCGACCGGGTGATCGATTCCGTGACCGAAGGCATTTTCGTGCCGCCGGAAAAACGTGAAATGGGCCTTGTTTTCCAGAGCTACGCGCTATGGCCGCATCTGACCATCGAGCGCAATACCGATTTCGGCCTGCGCCTGCGCAAGCTGCCGAAGGCCGAGCGTGAAGCCCGTGTCGAGCGCGTCATGCAGGCGCTCGACATCGCCAAATATCGCGACCGCTATCCGTCGCAGCTTTCCGGTGGTCAGCAGCAGCGTGTGGCGCTTGCCCGCATGCTCGCCGTCAATCCGGGCGTTCTGCTTCTCGATGAGCCGCTCTCCAATCTGGATGCCCGGCTGCGGCTTGAAATGCGCGCCGAGCTGAAGCGGCTGCACAAGGAATTCAAGACGACCATCGTCTTCGTGACGCATGACCAGTGGGAAGCCATGACACTTGCCACCACCATTGCCGTCATGAACGAAGGCACGCTGCAGCAGATGGGCACGCCGAACGATATCTACGACCGTCCGGCCAATCGTTTCGTCGCCGAATTCGTCGGCAGCCCGCCGATCAACATACTGACTTTCGGCCAGCCCGGGGTGTCGGACATAGCGGACAGGGCGGAAGCCTATTTCGCAACCCGTTATCCGCAACTGCGCGGCATTGCCTCGATCGGCATGCGGCCGGAAGCCATGGGCTATGTGATGAAGTCCGAGGATGTGCCGCAAGGCAGCTTCGCCGGCGAGATGACGGTGACCGGCGTGCTGCCGACCGGCGGCAGCTGGATTCTCGAACTCAGAAGCGAGAACCACACGCTGTTCCTGACCACCCACTCCCTGCCGCGTATCGACAGCGGCGACCGCGTGTTCTTTCACGTGCCGCCCGAAGCCCTTCACGCCTTCGATGCCAGGGGGCAGAGGATCACCGAGGCGGACGCCGTTCTGCGCCACAGCACCTACAACTGAAAACGCCGCCGAGACGGCTGAAGGAGAAGCAGGATGAAGCGGACAATAGCGGGCCTGAGCCGGCTCTTATGCGCAACGGCGATTGCCGCAACGCTTGGCGGCGTGGCGAAAGCGGGAGAGCCTTTCGACCTCAATGCCCTGATCGAGGCGGCGAAAAAGGAAAAACCGATCACCGTCTATGACAGCACGGGAAAGATCGTTGAAATGGCGAAGAACTTCGCCGCGAAATACGGTGTCGGCGCTGAGGGCGCGAAGGTGAAGGCCTCCGCCCAGCTGGAGATGATCATCCGCGAGGCGCGCGCCAACAATATTCAGGGCGACGTCTCGATCATCAGCGATGCGCCAGCCGCGATGGCGCAGCTTATTCCGCTCGGTTTTGTCGAAAGCTGGCTGCCGCCGGATATGGCCGGCAATATTCCGCCGGAGTATCAGGACCCGCTGACCGTCGTCACCAGCGCCAATGTCTGGGCTTATAATAGCGAACTCTTCGACAAATGCCCCGTTTCCAATATCTGGGAACTGACCGACCCGAAGTGGAAGGGGAAGGTGGCGATGCAGGATCCGCTCGGCAAGGCATCCTATGTCGACTGGTTCAACCAGATGGCCAGCCACGGCGACGGTGAAGTGAAAGCGGCCTATAAGGCGCTTTACGGCAAGGACCTCGAAACCGGGGAAAAGAGCGCGACGGCAGCCTGGGTGAAGGCGCTTGCCGCCAATGCTCCGCTTCTGACCGACGCCGATGCGGCTGCTGCCGAAGCCGTTGGTGCTCCCGGTCAGAAAGAACCCTTCATGGGCCTCATCAGCTCGGCCAAGTTCCGCGACAATGCCGAGAAGGGCACGAAACTCGGCCTCTGCAAGGAGCTGAAACCCTGGGTCGGCTGGCTCTATCCGGGCGTTGGGCTGATCACCAAGGGCACGAACAGCCCGAATGCGGCGAAGCTTTTCATTCACTACATCATGACTGCCGAAGGCATCGCGCCGCAGGCGATCGACGGCAAAATGTCGACCAACAGGGAGGTAAGTCTGCCCGCCGACGAGCCATCGGGTATTGGCGCCGTCCTCGATAACATCCTGCCCTACAGCATGGCGACCAGTCTTGAAGACTGGGATGCGCGTGAAACCTGGCAGGACTTCTGGCGTGTGAACTACAAAAAATAATGGGGGGTCAACTCGTGACGATCATGGCTAGGAATAATAATGGCAACGAGCGCAGGCGGCGGGGGACCGCCTCCGCACTTTGCCTCGGCGTCTCGCTGGCACTTGGCGGGGCCGCGCATGCGCAGGAAGCCTTCAATCTCGATGAGCTCATCGCTGCCGCGAAGAAGGAAAAGCCGATTACGGTTTATGCGGTGACCGGTAAGATCGTGGATACCGCGCAGGCGTTTACGGCCAAGTATGGCGTGCAGGCCAGCGGCAAGAAGGTGAACGAGGCGACGCAGGTCGAGTTGATGATCCGCGAACATCGGGCTGGCAATGTCGTCGGCGATGTGAGCGTGGCCACGGATGTTGCCTCCGCCATGGGCGAGCTTCTGCCGGCAGGTATCGCTACCAGCTGGACGCCGCCTGATATCGAAGGCGATATTCCGCAGAAGCTGCGGGATCCGCTCGTGGTCGTCTCAGACCCGCATGTCTGGACCTACAATACCGAGAAATACGACACATGCCCGGTCACCAACATCTGGCAGCTAACGGAGCCGCGTTGGAAGGGCAAGCTTGCCATGCTCGATCTATTCGACAAACCGCTTTATGCCGACTGGTTCAACCAAATCGAAACCCACCACGATGCCGATGTCGCCAAAGCCTACGAGGACCTCTACGGCAAGAAGCTGGAAACGGGCGAAAAAAGCGCAACGGCTGCCTGGGTGAAAGCCTTTGCCGAAAATGCGCCGCTCTTGACGGATTCCAGTTCGGTGGCGGACGCTGCCGGTGCTCCGGGACAGACCGATCCCTTCTTCGTCATCACCTCGGTCGCGAAGTATCGTGACAATGAAGCCAAGGGGCTGAAGCTCGGTCTTTGCAGCGGTGTAAAGCCATTTTCCGGATTCCTCTATCCCGGTTTCGGCCTGATTGCCGGGCAAACGAAAAGCCCGAATGCCGCGAAACTCTTCCTGCATTATCTGATGACGGAAGAAGGCATCGCGCCTCAGACCGCTGACGGCAAGCTTTCCGGCAATATGAAAATCGCCCTGCCGGCGGATGAGCCTTCGAGGGTCGCCGATCATCTCGATGAGCTGATGGCTTTCGACGCCGCAACGGCGGCCGACGATCTCGACAAGCGCGAAGGCTGGCAGGATTTCTGGCGTGTGAATTACAAAAAATAAACGGAAGGCGGGGTGCAAACCCGCCTGTCTTTTCCTTGGGAGGGGAAACGATGCGAAAAATGAAATTGAGGGCTGCCTCGGCCATGGCCGCAGGTGCAATGATTATAGGCGCTTCCGCTCTGCCCGCCGCGGCTGAAGAGCCCTTCGATCTCGACGCTGTCCTTGCGGCGGCAAAGCAGGAGAAGCCGATCAACATCTATGACAGCACCGGCAAGATCGTTGAGATGGCGGATAAATTCAGCGCCAAATACGGGCTGAAGGCGACGGGCGTAAAGGTCTCCGCCAATAGCCAGCTGGAGATGATCATCCGCGAAAGCCAGTCGAACAATGTGCAGGGGGATGTGGTGTTGATTACCGATGCGCCCTCTGCACTTGCCCAGCTTCTGCCGGCGGGTTTTGTGGAAAATTACCTGCCGGGCGACATGACCTCGAAAATTCCGGCGCAGTTTCAAAACCCACTGGCCATTTCCACCAACGCCAACGTCTGGGCGTATAATACCGAAGCCTATGACAAATGCCCGGTGACGAATATCTGGGAACTGACCGAGCCGAAATGGAAAGGCAAGGTCGCCATGGTCGATCCGCTCAGCAAGAGCACCTATACCGACTGGTTCAACCAGCTTGAAGCCCACGGTAATGAAAAGATAGCGGCGGCCTATAAGGCTCATTTCGGCAGGGAGACGGAGGAAAAGAGTGCGGCAGCTGCGTGGATAAAGGCGCTGGCTGCGAATGGCCCGCTCGCCACCGACGGCGACGACCCGGTTGCGGAAGCGGTCGGCGCGCCCGGCCAGAACCAGCCCTTCTTCGGCCTGCTAAGTTCAGCCAAATTTCGCGACAATGCCGACAAGGGCTACAAGCTCGGCCTCTGCACCGACCTCGATCCCTGGGTCGGCTGGACCTATATCAAGCTCGGCCTGATGGCCTCCAAGACCAAAAGCCCGAACACGGCCAAGCTCTTTATCCACTATATCCTGACGGAAGAGGGCATCGCCCCGCAGATGAAGGACGGTAAGCTGCCGACCAATACCGACATCAAGATGCCGGATGATGAGCCTTCGGGGCTGATGAAGGTTGCCGACCGGCTGATGGGATACAATTCTGCTACGGGTCTCGATGATTTCGATCGGCGCGAGGAATGGCAGGATTTCTGGCGCGTCAACTACACGAAGTAATCCCGGCTGGCGCGGTCCTGGCCGCGCCGCCTCCTCCTTTTTGCGAATGAACGGAATGGACATGCCGATGCAGACCTCATTGAGCGAACGAAATCCTGGAGATGAGGGCGCATTTTCCCGCTCCGTGCGGTTGATGAAAATCGCCGAAACAGCGGCGCGTGCCGTGCGCGATCCTCTGCTTGCGGCATTCCGATCGGATATGACAGTGGACTACAAGGTCGATCTCCACGATATCGTGACTATCCACGACAAGCGCGCTGAGGTCGCCATTCGCACCATCATTCTCGAACGGGAACCCAACTCGGCCATCATGGGTGAGGAGGGCGGCCAGATCGGTAGCGGTGAGGTGCAATGGTATGTCGACCCCATCGACGGCACGGCAAATTTCGCCCGCGGCCTTGCCTTCTGGTGCGTGTCCATTGCCGCCGTTATCGACGGGAAGGTTGTTGCCGGCGTGGTTTATGACCCTGTCGCGGAGCAGATGTTTTCGGCCGATGTCCAGGCGTCTTATCTGAACGGCGAAAGGCTGCGCTCGCGTAGCGTCTCGGACGAGACACGGGCGACGCTCATCACCGGCTATCCCGTCTCGCGCGATTTCCGGCTGGATGGGCGGGAAGCGGCGCTGGCCAATTTCGGTACTCTTACTGAGACCTTTTCTACATTGCGCCGGCCCGGCAGCGCTGCGCTCAGCATTGCTCACGTCGCGGCGGGCTGGACGGATGCGGCCGCTGGTTTCGGCGTCAACGCCTGGGATGTGGCAGCCGCCATCCTCATTCTCAAAAATGCCGGCGGCACCTATGAACCTCTCACTCTTGGAAAGGTGGCGGAAGGCGCCGCCGAATTCCTTTGCCCGGGTTATATAGCCACGGGTGAGGGGGCCAACTATCCGACATTGCAGCGGGTGGCACGAGCCATATCCGCAAGCCGCAGCGCCAAGACGTCGGTGCAACACGGGCCAACCGCCGCAGAAACTGAAAAAGCAAAGATATGACGGCTGCCGTACCGGTGCCGGGGAGACATGACATGCCGCAACCGCAACAGACCATAGCCCGAGAGCAGGAGAGCGGCGAACTGCCGAAGCTCAGCCGCATCTATGAACGGCATCCGCTTTATGGTGTCGATCTCTTCATTTCGGGCAAAGAGGGTGCGAGCGATCTCAATCTTCTGCGTCAGAACGGCATCACCACCGTCGTCAATTGCGCCGTCAATCTGGACTTCAATTTCGTGGAACAGTCCGATGTGGTTTCAGATCATGAAGGCAGCGTCTATGGGCCGGGCGAAATCCGATATTACAAGATCGGTCTGATCGACGGGGCCGGAAATCCTGATACTCAGATGGTGGCAGCCCATTATATTCTGCGGGCGGCGCTGGAGCAGATTCTGCCGGAAAAACCATCTTACCCCCGCCGGGAGCGCGGCAATGTGCTCATCAATTGCCGGGGCGGCCGTTCCCGCTCTGTCGCCGTCGTCGCGCTCTTCCTCCATCTCACACTGCCAGCGGAGTTTCCGACCCTGGACGACGCGATAAGCTTCGTTCGTCTGAAACGAGAACTGCCGGAAAATGAGTGGTATAAGGCTCCGAAACCCGTCCTGGCCGAAGCCGCTCGGCGGGCTGCCGGCTGGATCGCGATGATCGACGCGGCCCACTGAAGAAGGCGCTCATTCGGGCCGCGCTTCCCATTCCGCACAGGCATCTCGTTTCTTGTCGATCTGCAAAAAAGAAGGGTCGCTGGGCGACCCTTTAGTCGGGGATGGGAAAGAAGTATCAGGCAAGTCCGCCGATATGGAACGTCTTTATTTCCAGATATTCTTCGATGCCGACCTGCGCGCCTTCGCGGCCAAGGCCGGATTGCTTGACCCCGCCAAAAGGCGCGACCTCGGTGGAAATCGCGCCGGTGTTGAGGCCCACCATTCCGAATTCCAGCGCTTCACCCACGCGCCAGGCGCGTCTGAGGCTTTCAGTGTAGAAGTAGGCCGCAAGCCCAAACGGGGTACCGTTGGCGATGGCGATCGCCTCTTCTTCCGTTTCAAAACGGAAGAGGGGAGCGACCGGGCCGAAGGTCTCTTCGCTTGCCAGACGCATGCCGGTCGTTGCGCCGATCAGCACAATGGGGGCGGTGTATTGCGGACCTTCCGGTAGAGGGCGGGGTCTGGTGATGATCTTCGCACCTTTGGCCACGGCATCTTCCACATGGGCGCGGATCTTCGTTATGGCCGGCTCATTGATCATCGGGCCGATGGACACACCGGCCTCCGTTCCGGGACCGACCCGCATGGCATCAACGCGATCCGCCAGTTTTTTTGCAAAGGCGTCATAAACGCCTGCCTGAACGAGAATGCGGTTGGCGCAGACGCAGGTCTGCCCACCATTGCGGAACTTCGAAACGAGCGCGCCTTCCACGGCCAGATCGAGATCGGCATCGTCGAAAACGATAAAGGGCGCGTTGCCGCCCAGTTCCAGCGAGAGCCGCTTTACACTGTCGGCAGCGCCTCGCATCAGGAGTGAGCCAACGCGGGTTGAGCCCGTGAAGGAAATTTTCCGCACCGTCTCATTCGCCATGATTTCGTTGCCGATATCGGTCGGCATGCCCGTCACGATGTTGATGACGCCAGCGGGAATACCGGCCCGTTCGGCGAGAACACCGAGCGCCAGTGCCGAATAGGGCGTGAATTCGGAAGGCTTGATGACGACGGTGCAGCCGGCGGCAAGCGCGGGTGCAACCTTGCGCGTGATCATCGCGTTCGGGAAGTTCCACGGGGTGACGATGCCGCAGACGCCGACCGGTTCTTTCAGCACCACGATGCGCCGGTCCGGTGTCGGTGAAGGGATGGTGCTGCCGCCAATACGGCGAGCTTCTTCCGCGAACCATTTGACGAAGGATGCGCCATAGCGGATTTCTCCCTTCGCCTCCTCAAGCGGCTTGCCCTGTTCCGTGGTCAGGATCAGCGCAAGATCGTCCATATGCTCGATCATCAGGGCGAACCATTTTTCGAGAAGGGCCGCCCGCTCGGCATGGGTCTTTTTTCTCCAGGGGCCGAAGGCCGCATCGGCGGACTCGACCGCCGCCCGGGTTTCCCCTCCGCCCATATCCGGCACGCTGCCGATGACTGCCTGCGTTGCCGGGTCGATCACGTCGACCGCCTTGCCCGATGCCGCTGCCTTCCATGCGCCGCCGATCAGGCCGGCCTGGCGAAAGAGATCCCTATCCTTCAAACCTTGCATCATCTGTCTCCGAAATCAGTCGAGCGCTGCGAGAACTGCAGCCGTTATGGCGTCCGTCTCATCCCTGCCCGGCACGGTGCCGATACCCCGGCCGGTCGTCGTTTCCAGTGCGGCCATAATCCGAGCCGCGGCATTCTTTTCCCCGAGATGCTCGAGCATCATCGCCCCCGACCAGATGGCGGCGATTGGGTTCGCGATGCCGAGATGGGCGATGTCAGGCGCTGAACCGTGCACCGGCTCGAACATGGAGGGCGCGCTGCGGTCGGGATTGATATTGGCGGAGGCGGCAAATCCGAGACCGCCCTGAATGGCCGCGCCCAGGTCGGTCAGAATATCGCCGAAGAGATTGGAGGCGACGACGACATCGAGGCTTTCCGGCGCCATCACCATGCGCGCCGCCATGGCGTCGATGTGGTAGCTGGAAACCTCGACACCGGGATATTCGGCGGCAAGCCTGTGCGTTACCTCATCCCAGAACACCATCGAATATTTCTGGGCATTCGACTTGGTGATGGAGGCCAGCTTGCCGCGACGTTTCTGCGCCTGTTCGAAGCCGAAACGCAGGATGCGCTCCACGCCCGTCCGGGTGAAGATCGAGGTTTCCACGGCCACCTCATCGTCCGTGCCCTGATGGACCCGGCCACCGGCGCCGGAATATTCGCCCTCGGTATTTTCGCGAATGCAGAGGATATCGAATCGATCCGCCTTCAACGGACCTTCGACACCGGGAAGCAATCGGTGCGGTCGGATATTGGCATATTGCACGAAGGCCTTGCGGATCGGCAGCAGCAGGCCGTGCAGAGATACCGAATCCGGAACTTCGGCCGGCCAGCCTACGGCCCCGAGGAGTATGGCGTCGAAACCGCGCAGGGTCTCAATACCGTCCTTGGGCATCATCGCGCCGGTTTCCTGATAGAAGGCGCAGGACCAGGGGAACTCCGTTCCTTCAAGCGCAAAACCGGAGGTTCTGGCGGCGGCATTGAGGACCTGCCATGCGGCATGAGTGACGCTCTTGCCGATGCCGTCGCCGGGAATGAGTGCGATGCGATGCGTTTTCAAGAAATTTCCCCTGTCACAGTCCAATCAGGACGCTCTTGCTCTTGCGGTTGGCGAGATAGGCTTCCCGTCCGAGATCCTTGCCGATGCCGGAACGTTTGTAGCCGCCGGTAGGCAGAATGTGGTCGCGCGAGCGGCCGTAACGGTTGACCCAGATCGTACCCGCCTGGATGGCGCGGGACAGGCGCATGACGCGTGAGACGTCACGGCTGAAAAGACCCGCCGCCAGACCGTAGGTCGGATGATCGGAAAGCGAAAGAGCCTCTTCTTCCGTGCGGAAGGTCTGCAGCGTCAGCACCGGCCCGAAGATTTCCTCGGTCACGGCGGGGGAGGTCTGGTCGACGTTTGCGATCAGTGTCGGCTGGTAGAAATAGCCGGGGCCGTCCATGATCGCGCCGCCGGTGAGGCATTGGCCGCCATGGGAGACCGCTGCCTGCACGATGCCGTCGATGCGCTTGCGCTGCACCTCGGAGATAATAGGCGAATATTGTGTTGTCTCGTCCCAGGTGGGCCCGGGCTTCACCGCCTTCATGCGGGCGATGATTGCGGCGGAGAGGGCATCTGCCGCACTGTCCTCCACGAGGATGCGCGAGCCGGCCACACAGGCCTGCCCGGCATTGGAGAGAATATTGCCGGCGATGGCCGTCGCCGCCTTTTCGATATCCGCATCGGCGAAGACAATCTGTGGGCTCTTGCCACCAAGTTCCAGCGTCATGGGCTTGATCCCTGTACGGGCGATATTGGCCATGATGGCGGCTCCCGCGGCGGTGGAGCCGGTGAAGCTCACCTTCGAAATCTCGGGATGGCCGGTGATGGCGTTGCCCGTGACGGGACCGTCGCCCAGCACGATGTTGATGAGGCCGGCGGGTAACCCGGCCTTGATCGCCAGCTGCGCCATGAAAATACTGGAGAAGGGCGTCATCTCCGAAGGTTTCAGCACCACGGCATTGCCTGCCGCAAGCGCCGGGCCGAGCTTCCAGCCAGCCATGGAGACCGGAAAATTCCACGGTGTAATCGCACCCACCACGCCATATGGCTCCGTCATGATCATGCCGAGGCTCGTGTCGTCGGTCGGCACCAGATCGCCGCCTTCCTTGTCGGCGAATTCGGCGAAGAAGCGGATTTGCTCGGCGGTCACGGCGATATCGCCGGCGATCAGTTGGCCCACCGGCCGGGTCGAGGACAGCGCCTCGATCTTTGCCAGCGTCTCGGCTTCCTGCTCTATCAGGTCAGCCCAGCGTTGCAGGACCCGGGTGCGCTCGCGCGGGCGCACCCCGCCCCAGTTGCTGCTTTTCAGTGCGGCCTTGGCCGTTTGCACCGCTTCATCCACCAGGGCTGCATCCGCCTTCGGGCACCCGGCATATGGGGCCCCGTCCGATGGGCGGTGCATGTCGATACCGTTTTCAGCGGTGACGAGCCTGCTGCCGATGAAGTGGCCGATTGGCAGGGACAGGCTGTCTGGATCGAAGCTGAGCGTCATGGGAAATCCCCTTTGAATATGCCCTCAAAGCTAATTCCTGTCGGCAAGCGAAATCGACCGACTGCAGCCGTGGCAGTGAACGAAAATCCCGTTTTACCGTTGCCAGACAGCGCAATCTTTGGTGCGTGCTGCCTGTGGTCTCTCGCCGGTTCCGTTGTCGCGGGCAACCTGGAAAACCGGCGAGATACGCCTCATCCGTTCACTGTGACGTAGATTTTGCGCACCGTCTCGATGGTCTTCCAGACGCCGACGAAACCGGGTTTCATTACGAAACTGTCGCCCGCCGTATAACGCTGCGGTTCGCCGCCATCAGGGGTGATTTCGATGACGCCGGCCAGAATATGGCAGAACTCGAAGGTCTCACCTTTGATGGAACGGCTTTCCCCCGGTGTCGCTTCCCAAATGCCTGTCTTCACGGTTCCGTCGCGAGCTTCGTCAAGCGCCCAGGTCTTGAACGACGGGTCGCCTGCAATGAGGCGTTCTGGCAGCGCCTTGGAGGCCTTGGGCTCGAAATCGGGGTTGGTATCGATGGGCTTGAGAAGCGGCATGGATTTTCCTTTCTGAAACAGGCGTGATGATCAATATCCGCGGCGGCGGTCGACAAGGCCGAGCGGTTGAAGACCGGACTCGTGGCGTTTGATGTTTTCGACAACGGTGCGTGCCGCGGAATGGGGCTGAGTGACGCTGGCGATATGCGGCGTCAGGAGAATTTTGGGGTGGGTCCAGAAAGGATGGTCTTCGGGCAACGGTTCGGGATCCGTAACGTCGACCACTGCACCCGAGAGCCGGCCTTTATCGAGCGCATCGAGGAGTGCGCCGTGATCGAGCTGTCTGCCACGTCCGGCGTGAACAAGTCCCGCGCCATCGGGTAAAAGGCTCAGGCGCTGGGCGTTGAGAAGTCCGGTGGTCTCGTCCGTCAGCGGCAGCAGGCAGATGAGGATGTCGCTGGTGGAGAGTATGGCTTTCAGCCCGTGATCGCCATGGTGACAGGTGACGCCATCGATCTCGCGCGGCGACCGGCTCCAGCCGGCGAGCGGAAAGCCGAAAGTTCTTAACCGCTCCAGCGCTGCGACGCCCAGCATGCCGAGGCCAAGGACGCCAATCCGGCAGTCTTCTGCCTGCCGTTGCGGCAGCGCCTTCCACAACTGCTGCCGCTGCTGTTTCAGATAGGCGGGGAGATTGCGGTGAAGGGCGAGCACGCCGAGGCAGATATATTCCTGCATCATGCGGATGATCCCCTCATCCACCATGCGTACGACTTTCACCGTCTGCGGGACCGTATCGATGTGAAACTGGTCCACACCGGCCCCGATCGAAAAGAGGATTTCGAGGTTACGATAACGCGCTATATCCTCCGGCACCGTCCAGGTGATGAGGTAACGGACTGCATCGGGATCGACCTTGGAGGCATCCATTGCGAAGGGGAGATCCGGCAATTCGTCAGCCAGGGCCTGCCGGAAGATTTCGCCGCGTCTGGCGTCGGAGTTAAAGAGAAATGTCATCTGATCCGTGGTCTCGAGGGTTCATGCCGTGCAGCGCCGGCCGAGCATTTCCAGCATCGACTGGCAGGCGGAAAGTTCGCCCGCTGTTATGAATTCGTCCGGTTTATGGGCGCGGCCGATATCGCCGGGGCCGCAGATGATGGCGTCGATGCCCGCAGCCTGAAAGAGCCCGGCCTCCGTGCCATAGCTGACGGCCGCGAGACCGGGAGTGCCGGTCAGTTCCTCCAAAAGCGAGGCAAGCGGGGCCTCGGCGAGAAGCGACAGCGCCGGATAGGCGCTCATCGGCAGCCATTCGATATCGACACCTGTCGCGGTGAGCGCCTCCACGCTACGTCGTACCGGCTCCAGCAGGTCGATTGGCGAGACACCTGAAATAGCCCTTGCCTCCAGTTCGATGGCGCAATGATCGGGAATGATGTTGATCGCCTGTCCGCCGTTGACGGTACCGATCTGCAGGGAAGAGTAGGGCGGCTCGAAGGTCTTCTCTAAAGGACCCCGGGTCAACGCGTCTGCCGCCTCCACCGCCGTCGCGATGATGCCTGCCATCAGATGAATGGCGTTCACTCCCTGATCGGGCCGTGAAGAATGGCCTGACCTGCCACGGATGCTGACCCGCGCCGCGGCTTTTCCCTTGTGGGCACGCACGGAACGCAAATTGCTGGGCTCGCCGATAATGGCGCCCGCCGGTGGCGCGCACAGTTCCGGCAGGCGCGCGATGAGATGGGGAACACCGCGGCAACCTGCCTCCTCGTCGTAGGAAAAGGCGATATGCACGGGGCGCTGAAGCGTCATGCGCGAATAGGCAGGGGCTGCGGCGAGGACGGTTGCCAGAAAACCTTTCATGTCGGTCGTCCCGCGTCCGTAAAGCCTGTCGTTTTCCGTTCTCAGCCGGAAAGGATCGGAAGACCATTCCGGTTCTCCGGCGGGTACCACATCCATGTGCCCGGACAGAATGTAACCGGCCCGATCGGCTGGTCCGAAGGTGGCGAAGAGATTGGCGCGGTCTCCCTCCGGCCCCGGAATCACGGATACTCTTGCGCCATGGCTTTCCAAATATTCGGCAATCCATCCGGCAATGTCGCCATTGGCCGTTCCCACCACTGACGGAAAGGCGACGAGACGCTCAAGGATTTCGATTGCGTTCATGGTCGTCCCCGTTGGCCCGTTATGATGGCCGCATTGCTCATTGCAAAAGCTTAGAACGGCCGAAGGCGTTTATCTGCTGAAAAGCGAGGTATTTCGGTAGATTGTTGTGTCCTTCCAGTGCTTTCAGAAAATTCGTGCTGGCATGGCTCGTTATCCTCGGACGTCATGGCTTGGACGCCGGGAACGCTGGTTCCCCGCGCTGGAGGGAGTGAGAGCCGTTTGCGATGGAGCTGCTCAAAGTCGATAGTTTCGAGTTGCGGACCGTGGATATTGCCGATGTGGAGGCAGATCGTCTGCACGCCCTCTCCATGGCGGTCGGATGGCGCTATCACGCCAATGAATGGTGTTTCCTGCGGCAATGCGGTGTCGGTCTCGCTGCGCTGGACGAGATCGACCGTGTTGTCGCGACAGCGATGCTCTTTCCCTATGATCAGGGTTTCGCGACGCTCGGCATGGTCATCGTATCGCCACGTCTGCAGGGGCGTGGCGTGGCGCCCTGGCTGGTGCGGCAGCTTCTGGCAAAATACCCGTCAACCGTCTTGCGGCTGAACGCCACCGACGTTTCACGTCGTCTTTTTGCAGGGCTAGGCTTTTCCGGAGATGCGGAAAAGGTGCAGCTGTTTCGGGGCAGGGCGCGCTCCCCCGTGCAGACACCGGGGCTTGGCAGAAAGCAACGGATCGAGCCCCTCTCGGAAGATCATTTGTCGGCGGTCGTGACGATTGACCGGGTGGCTTTGGGCGTATCGAGGCGGAGCGTGCTGCAACGTCTTCTGCGCGACAATACTGGCTATGGCCTTTTCGAGGTCGATCGTTTGGTGGCTTTCGCGCTGCGCCGGGCGGCCGGGCGAGGTCACATCGTCGGTCCGGTCGTCGCAGTTGAGGAGAAAGATGCGGTCGCGCTGGTGAGTCGGCATTTTGCCGATCTGGACGATCAGCTCGTCCGTCTGGATGCCGTGCAAGACCAGGGCGTATTGACCGATTTTCTGACTCAATCCGGCCTGGTCGTGATCGAAACTCTTACCACCATGTCGAAACAGGCGCCGCAGCCTGCGGGTTCGGGTCCGGCGAGGATTTTCGCCCTTGCGGGTCCATCGCTGTGCTGAAGCGCAGTTTTGAACCGCCTCAATTCGACTGATTATGTGGTGGTCCTGTTTCGGGCGTCGCTCGACGCGATGCGTTCCGCTGCGCTGGAAACATGCTTTGATGATTGACGCACTGCCCCTTGACCCTTATGTGAGAAAGCGACGGTTCCTGCAGCCGAAAGGCGAAGGGATTAATAGGGAACACGGTGCGGGCGATGATTATCGCCCAATGCCGTGGCTGCCCCCGCAACTGTAAGCGGATTGCCGCTCATCCTCGTGACGCCGATGGCGTCATGCCACTGCATTCTCCGGAATGCGGGAAGGCAGATGAAAGGCGCAAATCCGTGAGTCAGGAGACCTGCCGTCAAAATATAAACCATCGTTACGGGCGGGGAAGCCCGGAAGAGGAGATTGTAATGTTATTTCATAACATTTGGTTTGCGTCCTGTTACCGTTCTCCGTACAAGACGTTCCGTGGTTGCTGCGCGTTCTGACGCCGCTGCTCTGGAACAAGCGATTTCATTTCGATTGGAGAACACATGTTTCATTCTGGACGCCTGCCGGTCCGCGCCGGCTTTCTCGCTGCTGCGCTTGCAGTTCTGCCCGCCGCCACCGCCAATGCCGCGGAAACGGCATATCCCTTGACAATCAAAAGCTGCGGTCACGACATCACTTTCAGGCAGCCGCCCGCCCGCGCCGTCTCCGTCGGCCAGAGCACGACTGAGGTTCTTTATCTGCTCGGGCTGGCCGACAAGGTCGTTGGCACGGCCCTGTGGATCGGCCCGGTCCTTGCGGGCTATGAGGAGGCCAATTCCAGGGTGGAGCGTCTGGCCGACAATGATCCAAGCTTCGAGGCCGTCGTCGGAAAGAGGCCGGACCTCGTCACAACGCAGTTCCAGTGGCAGATCGGCCCCGAGGGCGTTGTCGGTACGCCGGCGCAATTCGCCGAACTCGGCATTCCTGTTTACACCTCGCCGGCAGATTGCGTGGGCAAGGACAATTCCGGGGGCGGCGACGGCGTGCGCAAGACCGGCTTCACAATGGATTTGATCTATCAGGAAATCCGCGACCTTGCGCAGATTTTCAACGTCCAGGATCGCGGCGAAGAAGTGGTCAATGATCTCAAGAAAAGGGAAGAGGCTGCCCGCGCAAAGATTGCTTCCGCAAACGGCAAGCTTTCCGCCGTCTTCTGGTTCTCCAGCGCGGAACTGGATATCGATCCCTATGTGGCGGGCCGCAACGGCGCGCCCGGCTACATCATGTCGGCGCTCGGCCTGAAGAATGTGATCGAGAGCGACGAAGAATGGCCAACGGTCGGTTGGGAAACCATCGCCAAGGCCAATCCTTCGGTGATTGTGGCCGGAAAGATGGACCGCCGCCGTTTCCCGGCTGACGACATCGCCGTCAAGCAGAAATTCCTCGCAACCGATCCCGTGGCCAGCATCATGCCAGCTGTCAAGGAAGGTCACGTCTTCGAGATGGACGCCCAGGCGATGAACCCGACCATCCGGACGATCGAAGGCATTGAAACGCTGGCTGAGGCAATTTCGGCTGCCGGTCTCGCCAAGTGAGCGGGTTTTCAATCCATCTCGGCAGAGGAGGGCTGGTTTTTGCCGCGCTCGCCCTGCTGCTCGGCGCGCTGATGGCCGGGGCGGCCATCGGCGAAACCGCCATTCCATTCGATGTGGTGGCGAAAACCATCGCCAACCGGGTGTTTGACGCCGGTTATCCGCTGGAGCCGCTGGATGAGGGAATTGTGTGGAGCTATCGTCTCAGCCGCGCCGTCGTGGCCGCCTGCTGCGGGGCTTCACTGGCGCTTGCCGGCGCGGTTCTGCAATCGCTGCTGCGCAACCCGCTTGCCGACCCCTATATCCTCGGTATTTCCGCGGGCGCCTCCACCGGAGCGGTGGGCGTGGCCCTTCTCGGCTTTGGGGCGGGCTTTCTGACAATGCCGGCGGGGGCACTGATCGGTGCCTTCGTCGCATTCTCGCTTGTCAGTCTTCTGGCGGTGCGTGCAGGGCACGGCAACAGTGCCATCATCCTGGCCGGTGTGGCCGGTTCGCAACTGTTCAATGCCATGACGTCCTTCATCGTCACCAAATCCGCCAATGCCGAACAGGCGCGCGGTATCATGTTCTGGCTGCTGGGGAACCTCTCGGGCGTGCGCTGGCCGGATGTGTGGCTGGCCCTGCCGGTCAGTGTTGCCGGTCTTGCGGTTTGCCTCTGGCACGCCCGGGCGCTTGATGCTTTTGCCTTCGGCGGGCAGGCGGCCGCCTCGCTCGGCATTCCGGTGCGGCGGACCTATGCAGTACTGATCTCGGTTTCGGCGATCATGACGGCGGTGATGGTCTCGCTGGTCGGGTCCATCGGCTTTGTCGGCCTCGTCATTCCCCATGCGGCACGCATCTTCGTCGGCGTCCGCCATGGACTGCTGCTGCCGGTGACAGCATTGACCGGTGCGGTATTCATGATCATCGCCGATATTTTCTCCCGCATTGTCATTCCCGGGCAGGTGCTGCCCATCGGCGTTATCACCGCGCTTGTCGGCGCGCCCGCCTTCGCCTTCATCCTCGGACAGAAGAGGGGACGTTCGTGAAGCTATCCGCTCATGACCTGAAATTTCGCGCAGGCAATATCGACATCGTACGCGGTGTCTCGCTCGATGTCGGCTCCGGAGAGTTTCTCGGCATAATCGGCCCGAATGGGTCCGGTAAAAGCACGCTGCTCTCCATGCTGGCCGGCATCCGCAAGCCGCGCTACGGTCACGTTATGCTCGGCGGCGATCCGCTCGCCTCCCTCGGACGGCGTGAACTCGCTCGCCGGCTGGCTTTTGTGGAGCAGCAGGCCGAAACCACCGAGCGCATCACGGCACGACAGGCGGTGGAATTGGGGCGCACGCCCTATCTCGGTCCACTTTCGGCGTGGTCTGTGCATGACGACGCGATCGTCGAGGCCGCGCTCGATAATGTCGACATGGCCGACAAGGCGGAGCGCAGCTGGCACCACCTTTCCGGTGGTGAGCGCCAGCGACTGCATATCGCCCGCGCATTGGCGCAGGAGCCCAATATTCTGCTGCTGGACGAGCCTACCAATCACCTCGACATCGGCCACCAGATCGGCTTGCTCGATCTGGTGCGCCGGCAGGGATTGACCGTTGTGGCGGCCCTTCATGATCTCAATCACGCCGCCATGTTCTGCGACCGCATCGCCATTATGCATCGCGGTGAGATCATCGCCATCGGCGCGCCGCGCGAAGTCCTGACGCCGGCAACGATAGCGTCCGTCTTCGGAGTGGAATGCGTTGTGACGGTTGATGGAAGCGGCTTTTCGCACATTCGTTTTCTGCCGGCCCACGGACGGGCCGATCATGCAAGAAAGGTCATGGCATGATGAAATTGCTGAGGCTTGCAAGAGTTGCAGGCGTTGCCGTGCTCATGGGGTCGGGTTTATCCGCACATGCCTCGGCAGAAACCTTCGAGGTGAAAATGCTGAACAGGGGCGAGAAGGGCCCAATGGTGTTTGAGCCCGATTTTCTGGAGATCACCGCCGGTGATCGCGTGCGCTTCGTGCCGACCCACAAGAGTCACAATGCCGCGACCGTTGAGGGGATGGTTCCTGAAGGTGTGGAAGGTTTCAAAAGCCGGATCAATGATGAATTCGAGACCGGTTTCGACAAGCCGGGTTTCTACGGTATCAAATGTTCACCGCATTATGGCATGGGCATGGTCATGCTGATCAAGGTCGGCGATGCGACCCTGCCGCAGAGCTACCGGACGGTCGATATGCCGGCTCGGGCAAAACCGCGCTTCGAGGAACTTTTCGAGCGCGCGGAAAAATGAGGTGCCGGTCAGTCCGTGCAACAGGGCAGGGAATGATCCGCCCCCAGTCACCGTTGCGCATTTGTCATCAGAAGACCGTCTTCTACGGTCAGGGACTTGACGCTCTAGATCTTTCGATCTGGCCTGAGGACACACAGACGGAGCCTCAGGTTTTGCCTGTGATGTCCGGCTTCACCGCGCAGACTGCATAACGATGCTGCAGCCCCCGGAGTATACCTTTCAGCAGGCTGAAATTTTTCGCCTGGGCGCGGTGAATGGCCTGGAGTTCCTGATCGATTGCAACAGGTTGGAAACCCGTCTGTCGCAGAAGCGCTGCAACTTCGCCGGCTCTCGCACCGTTTGAAAAATAGACACGCGACAGGATGCTGGTGAAGGTGTTTTCCGGATCAGCTGGCTTGTGCGGCTGATCCTGTTTGACCAATCCCAAGCCTTCGAGACTTGCCGCAAGTTTCTTTACCAGTTTTTCGCGCCAGCTGGTATTGACGAAATCGCCATCCACGATCAGCAGGCGTCCACCCGGTTTCAGCACTCGGAACCACTCCGCGAAACTTGCCCGCGGATCGACCAGCGTCCAGACCAGATGGCGGGTGATGATGACATCGGCGCTCTCATCCGGCTCCATCGTGTTTTCGGCATCGCCGACGAAGAAACGGATGCTACGCCCACGGCTTTTTGCTTTTTCACGGGCAAGCGCCAGCATCGTTTCGGACCAGTCCATGCCGGTAACCTGAAATCCGAGATCGTCCATGAGGTGAGAGATGACGCCGGTGCCGCTGGCAAGATCGAGCGCGCTGCGCCCCTCACCCGGACCAAGATGTTTCAAGATCAGCGCGTGCCACGCCTCTCGCTCCTCTTCGGAGAAAATTTCATGGCCGGGGGACAGGTCGAAAGTCGCCGCCCGGCCGGACCAGTAGGCTTTGATTTCGTCTCTCAGGCTGTCGTTTTTGCCATATTCTATGGTGTCGATCATTGGTCTTCAGCTCATGTACCGGTCAGTTAAGAATGGCTCTAAAACATAAATGTTGACTAGTATAGTCAGAAAATAATACAGCCGCGCCAGTCAACACTGGAGAGCAATATCCGATGCGCATCTCAGCCAAATCTGCGGCATTTGCCCTTGGCCTTCTCGTATCTGCGGCATGGCCGGCATTGGCCGAAAAGGTCACCGTCAAGGATGTGACCGGCCGGGATGTCGAAGTCAACGTTCCCGTTTCGCACGTCATTCTCGGCGAAGGCCGGCAAATTTACTTCCTGGCGGCGCTCGACAAGGAAAACCCTTTCCAGCACGTGGTCGGCTGGCGTGACGATCTGTCGAAGGCCGATCCGGAAACCTACGACGCCTATCTCGCCAAATACCCCGATATCGCCAAGCTGCCGACTTTCGGCGGCATGAAGGACGGCACCTTCGATGTCGAGCAGGCCGTTGCCCTGAAGCCCGACGTCATTCTGATGAACATCGACGCGAAGACGGCGACCGAAGAGGCAGGTTACATCGAAAAGCTCGCAAAGGTCGGCATTCCGCTGGTCTATGTCGACTTCCGCGAAAAGCCGATGGAAAACACCGAGCCGAGCATGCGTCTGATGGGCAAGCTGATCGGCAAGGAAAAAATCGCGGAAGACTTCATCACGTTCCGGGCGGAATCCATCGCGAAGGTAACGGACACGCTTGAAAAGGCAAATCCGAAGAAACCTGTTGTGTTCATGGAGCGTGCCGGCGGTTACTCCGACGATTGCTGCATGTCTTTCGGCAACGAGAATTTTGGCAAGATGGTGGAGCTGGCGGGCGGCATCAACATGGCCAAGGATATTATTCCGGGCACCTTCGGCACCGTCAATCCTGAGCAGATCATCGCTTCCAACCCGGAGCAGATCATCATCACCGGCGGCAACTGGAACGGTTATGTTCCCGGCGGCAACTGGGTCGGCGTCGGTTACGGCGCGGATGTGAAGGAGGCCCGTCGCAAGCTGGAAAACCTGACCAAACGCCCGGCTTTCACAGGCGTCCAGGCCGTGAAGGATGGCAATGTCCACGCCATCTGGCACCAGTTCTATAACAATCCCTATCAGTTCGTGGCCATTCAGGAAATCGCCAAGTGGCTGCACCCTGATCTCTTCAAGGATCTCGATCCCGAAGCCACGTTCAAGGAACTTCACGCCCGCTTCCTGCCGCTTGACTACAAGCCCGGCTACTTCGTTTCGCTGAAGGATGGGAAATAAGACAGGGACGGTGAAGGAGGAGCGCCGGTCCACTCGATGGATGAAGCCGCAGCCACGCGGCTTCATCGTTTTGTTTTGAACTTGATGAGGACCTTCTCATGCGGCTCAGCGCCCTCAGGCATCTTGCGATGCTGGCCTTCTCCCTTCTCGCCGTCCCGGCTCATGCCGGGGAGATCACCGATGTCACCGGACGCAAGATCGAGCTGGACCTGCCGGTCAAGCGTGTCCTCGTTGGCGAGGCGCGTCAGGTTCACGTCATCGCGGTGCTGAAGGGCGACCAGACTTTCGATACTATTGTTGGGTGGCGTGACGACCTGCTCAAGAAGGACCCGGACAGCTACGCCGCCTACGTCGAGCGTTTCCCCGAGATCGAGAAACTACCACGCTTCGGTTACGTGCCACAGGGGGATTTCAGCCTCGAGTCGGCCATCACGCTTTCGCCTGATGTCATCACACTCAATCTCGAAGCGGAGAAATCAGCCAAGGAAAGCGGTTTCGAAGAAAAAGCCGAAGCTGCCGGTATCAAGGTCGTCTATCTCGATTTTCGCATCGATCCCGAAAAGAACAGTGAAGCCTCGGTCGAAATCCTCGGCAAACTCTTCGGCGCCGAAGAGCGCGCGAAGGAGTTCATCGCCTATCGCCGTGCCGAAATCGCGCGTGTGACCGACCGGCTCGCCAGCGTCAAGGACTTGAAGCGCCCTAACGTCTTCATTGAGCGTTCGCCCGGCATTTCTGGTGAAAACAACTGCTGCCGCACTTTTGGCCCGGCCAATTTCGGCGCCATGGTCGATCTCGCCGGTGGTCGCAATATTGCGGATGGCATCATCAAGACGACCTTTGGCGACCTCAATCCCGAACAACTCGTCGTTGCCGATCCCGAGCACGTGATTGTCACAGGTTCGAACTGGGCGGCTGAATCCGACATCAATCAGTTCGTTCCCGTAGGACGCGGTGCGGATATGGCTCTTTCCCGTGAGCGACTGGCCAACCTGATGAAGCGCACGCCGTTTCCGGAACTGACGGCCGTCAAGCAAGGCAACGTGCACGCCGTCTGGCACCAGTTCTATGGTGCGCCTTACGAGTTTTTCCCGATCCAGCAATTCGCCAAGTGGTTTCACCCGGACCTCTTCGCCGATCTCGATCCGGAAAAGAATTTCGAGGAGTTTCACCGGAAATTCCTTCCCGTCACCTACAAGCCGGGCTATTTCGCCTCGCTCGAAAAAGGTTTGAACCAATGAGTTCGCTGAATGAAAGCGCCGTTGGCGTCAGCGGGCGCGATCAATATCGCGCCCTTGCCGCGCGCAGGATCGTCATCCTCTTCGGGCTTTTCATCGCCCTGTGTTTCAGCATGGCCGCAGACATGGCGCTCGGTCCGGCTCGCTACACCCTCTCCGACGTGCTTGCGACCATCGCCGATCCGGCTGCGGTGGGAAACCAGCTGCGTGTGGTCATCTGGGACATCCGCATGCCGATCGCGCTGATGGCGGTCACCGTGGGCGCGTCCCTTTCGGTGGCGGGCGCTCAGATGCAGACCATCCTGTCGAACCCGCTCGCCAGTCCGTTCACGCTCGGCATCTCGGCCGCCGCAAGCTTCGGTGCGGCGCTGGCGCTCGTCGGCGGGGTGGCGATCTTTCCGGGCGCCGTGCACTACATGGTGCCGATCAATGCCTTCATCATGGCAATGGTAGCGGCCCTCTTCATCCATTTCGCGTCGACCCTTCGCGGTGTGACGGTTGAAACGATCGTGCTGCTTGGCATCGCACTTGTCTTCACCTTCAATGCGGCGCTGTCGCTGCTCGAATACCTCGCTTCCGAACAGGCTCTTGCCGCCGTCGTCTTCTGGACCATGGGCAGCCTGACGAAGGCGACCTGGGACAAGGTCTATGTCACCGCCGCCATTCTTCTCGTTACCGTGCCGATGTTCATGCGCAATGCCTGGGCGCTGACGGCGCTCAGACTCGGCGATGACAAGGCGGCCAGCATGGGCATCAATGTGCGCCGTCTGCGGCTGCAGACGATGCTGACGGTCAGCCTGCTGGCCGCCATTCCGGTTTCTTTCGTCGGCACAATCGGTTTTGTCGGGCTGGTGGGGCCGCACATCGCCCGCATGCTGGTGGGTGAAGATCAGCGCTTCTTCCTGCCGGGTTCGGTGATCTGCGGAGCATTGCTGTTGTCTGCAACCTCGGTCATCAGCAAGATACTCATTCCCGGCGCTGTTCTGCCGATCGGCGTCATCACGGCGCTGGTGGGCGTACCTTTCTTTTTCGCGCTTATTTTCGGTAACAGGAGACGCGCATGGTAGCCCTCGCATTGAAGGATGTTGGCGCCGCCTATGGGCGCTCCACGGTTCTCTCCAAGGTGGGCATCGATACGCTCGAAAGCGGTAGCGTGACGGCGGTGATCGGCCCGAATGCCGCCGGCAAGTCGACGCTTTTCAAGCGCATCGCCAGCCTGATCTCCGGTCCCGGGCTGGTGGAACTTTCCGATACCGCCCGTGGAGACCGCGCCATCTGCTACATGCCGCAGGACACCGGCGCAAACGCGGTACTGACGGTCTATGAATCCGTTCTGCTTTCCGCCAAGCAGGGCGGCGGCTGGCGCGTTCAGGATCATGAGCTGTTCGAGATCGACGCCATTCTCAAGGCGCTGAAAATCCATGACCTTGCCTTCCGCGGGCTTGGCGAATTGTCAGGCGGCCAGCGCCAGCTGGTCTCGCTGGCACAGGCGCTTGCCCGCAAGCCGGAGGTGCTGCTGATGGATGAGCCGACTTCCGCACTCGATCTCCACCGGCAGATCGAGGTTCTGGGCTTCGTCACCGAACTCGCGCAGAAGACAGGCATGATCGTTCTGATTGCGCTGCATGATCTCAACCACGCGCTGCGCTATTGCGAGAAGACGATGGTGATCGCACAGGGCGAAATGGTGGTGAGCGGCAGCACGGAAGCGGTGATAACATCCGACATGCTGCGCGAAATCTATCGCATTGATGCACGTATCGAACCCTGCTCGCAGGGCAGGCCGATGGTCATCGTCGACGGGGCAATCTGACGATGGAAGAACCCGGCTGCAAAAATTGCCGGGTTCCCTGGTAACTCGGGCCATGGGCCCGCGTCGGCGCACTAATTCTCGGTGATGAGGATGGTACGGACAAGCTCGATGTATCCCCCTGGGGCGCAACATCGGTGGACGATTTGTTGTGGTATGATGATAATGGAAATGCCGTTATCCTCTTGGCCACAGACACGTCCGTCTCCGTCACGCTGAACGGCGTCGATGCCAATGTACTCGACGCATCGGACTTCATTTTCGCCAGCGCATCGGCGCTTGCCGCGTAAAGGAAAAACCGGCTGTGGGCTTTCAAAACCAGCAGCAGACACCGCCGCAGTCCCTCACTGCGGCGGTCGTTTCGCCCCTCAAGACTACGTTTTTCGGCCTCACGCTGGTCAGCGGTGTCGTCAACATATTGGCGCTGACGTCGCCGCTTTTCATGTTGCAGATCTATGACCGGGTACTGACAAGCGGCAGTCTGCCGACCCTGGTCGGGCTCGCTCTTCTTGCTCTCGGGCTTTATGGTTTCCAGTGCCTGCTCGATATTATCCGTGCCCGTGTCCTGATCCGTATCGGCGAAGACTTCGACCTGCGCTACTCCCGCAGAGTGCATGATGCCGTGGTGCGCCTGCCGCTCGTCAACCGCATGCCGGGTGACGGCCTTCAGCCGCTGCGTGATCTCGACAATGTACGCGGCTTTTTATCCGGCACGGGTCCGACTGCCTTTTTCGACCTGCCGTGGATGCCGCTTTATCTCGGCATATGTTTCCTGTTCCATTTCTGGATCGGTGTAACGGCGCTCGCCGGCGCTGTGCTGCTGGTCTCGCTCACAATTTTCACCAATATCTTTTCTCAAAAACCAATCCGCGACACCATGGTGGAAAACATGGTCCGCAACCGGCAGCTGGAGGCCTCCCGCCGCAACGCAGAGGTGGTGCAGGCCATGGGGCTTGGCGGCCGGCTCGGTAAACGCTGGCAAAATTCCAACGAGGCCTATCTCGCCGCCAATCGCAGGGCGGGCGATGTGGCAGGCGGCCTCGGCAATATCGCAAAATCGCTTCGGGCCGTTCTACAATCGGCAATTCTTGCTGTCGGCGCTTGGCTCGTCATCGAGCAGGAAGCCTCCGGCGGCGTGATGATCGCCAGTTCGATCATGATGGGCCGGGCACTGGCGCCTGTCGATCTCGCCATTTCCAACTGGAGGTCCTTCGCGGCCGCCCGGCAGAGCTGGGCACGGCTGAGAGAGCTTTTTTCGCAAATGCCGGCCGATGCCGCTGCCATGGCCCTGCCGAAGCCAGAGAAGGAATTACGGGTCGAGAATGTCACCATCGTTCCGCCGGGCGGAAAAAAGCCCATCGTTGCTGGGCTCGGTTTCGTCGTGACAGCGGGAAACGCGCTCGGCATCATCGGTCCGTCAGGTTCGGGCAAATCGACGCTATCGCGCATTCTCACCGGCGCGTGGATGCCTGCCGCCGGCAAGGTGCGGCTCGATGGCGCAAGCTTCGATCAGTGGGACCGGGAAGCGCTTGGCCGCCACATCGGTTATCTGCCGCAGGGCGTGGAACTTTTTGAAGGCACCATCGGGGAGAATATCGCCCGTTTCGCGGACAACCCAGATCCCGAAGCCATCATCGCTGCAGCTAGGGCTGCCGGCGCGCACGAGCTGATCCTGCGTTTCGAAAAGGGGTATGACAGCGATATAGGCGAGGCGGGTTCAGCTCTCTCGGCCGGGCAGCGCCAGCGCATCGGTCTGGCCCGCGCTCTTTATGGCAATCCCTTTATCGTGGTGCTGGATGAACCCAACGCCAATCTTGACGCGGAAGGCGAGGCGGCAGTGGTCCGGTCGATTGCCTCCGTCAAGGCGCGCGGTGGTATTGCCGTTGTCGTCGCCCATCGGCCAAGTGCCATCGGTGCGGTGGATTTCATCCTGATGATGGAAGAGGGAAGGATGAAGGCCTTTGGCCCGCGCGACGAGGTGCTGTCCAAGGTGCTGCGTGTTCCGCAGGGGCAGGGCGGCAAAGGTTTCACCGCATCCGCGCAAACGGTCTCACCGCTGCGCGTCGTGGCCAATACCCAGGCCCGGCCCGCCGGGCTGGAAGACGGCCGTGAAGAGAACAGCCGGAAGGGAGAGACGGATGTCAAAGATTGATCAGCGCAGCAGCGTTTCCCGCTCCATCCGCAAGCATCTCTTTGCGGGACTCGCCGCAAGCATTGCGCTTCTGGCCGGTGTCGGGGGCTGGGCCGCGACGACCCGTCTTGCCGGTGCAGTCGTCGCCTCCGGTCATCTGGTTGTGGATTCGTACACGAAAAAGGTCCAGCATCCGAGCGGCGGTGTCGTCGGTGAAATTCTTGTGAATGAGGGCGAGAGGGTGAAGGCCGGCGATGTGGTCATGCGTCTCGATGCGACGCAGACCCGTGCCAATCTCGCCATCGTGACCAAGCGCCTGGACGAACTGACTGCACGGATGGCCCGACTGGAAGCCGAGCGGGACGATTTGCCTGAACTCGCCTTTCCGCGGACTCTGATCGCGCGCATGGATGACCCGAATGTCGCTTCTGCCATGCGCAGTGAGACGAAGCTGTTCGAATTCCGCAAGTCCTATCGAGAGGGCAGGAAAGCGCAGCTGTCCGAGCGCATCACCCAGTTCGAACATGAGATCGAAGGTCTGAAGGCGCAGGAAGTGGCCTATGATAACGGGCTTGCGGTGTTGCAGGCTGAAATTGCCTCGCAGAAATCGCTGCGCGAACAGGGCGTCGTCTCCGTGCAGCGGCTGAACAGCCTGCAGACTCAGGCCGCGACATTCGGCGGGGAGCGCGGCGAAAAAATCGCCTATCAGGCACAGACTGCGGGGCGCATCACCGAAACCAAGCTGCAGATCCTTCAGATCGATCAGGAATTGCGGACCGAGGTCGGGAGGGAACTGCGCGAAATACAGGCCCAGATGGGCGAATTCGTCGAGCGCAAGGTTGCCGCCGAAGATCAATTGAAACGCATTGATATCGTCGCGCCGCAATCGGGCACGGTGCATGAAATGGCTGTGCATACGGTGGGGGGCGTCGTAACGCCGGCAGATCCGATCATGCTGATCGTACCTGACGGAGATGACCTTGCGCTCGAGGCGCAGATCCTGCCGAAAGATATCGACCAGCTTCAGGTGGGGCAAAAGGCCATGCTGCGCATGACCGCCTTCAACCAGCGCGTCACGCCGGAGCTGGAAGGTCATGTCAGCCGCATTGCGGCGGATATCACGACAGATCAGCGCACTGGGCTCTCCTATTATCTGGCACGGATTTCCGTCCCGGTTACCGAGCGGAAGAAGCTGAACAATGCGCCGCTGGTGCCGGGCATGCCCGCCGAGGCCTTTATCCAGACCAGCGAAAGAACGGCGCTGTCCTACATCGCCAAACCGCTGACGGACCAGATCAGCCGCGCCTTCCGGGAGGACTAGGAATTCGAACCCGACCTGAGGGCGTTATCCACCGTCGCCAAAACGGAAGCCGGCGAACCCTCTCGTTTGCGTCGGGATAGCCCAGACGCCGCCCGAAAATGGCGCTTTCTCAAGCCGGTCTTCGGACATGTTGTGGCGGTGTGATGTCAGGAAAAGGATGCTGAAATCAGGCCCTCCGAAGCAGGGCATCGTGGGGTGAGGGACAGGAGCCGCGATCACGTTCGTCAGCTTGCCATCGGGCGAGAAAATGTTCAACACGCCAGCGGAAACGCCCGCGCTGTAATAGTTGCCGCTGCTATCGAGACAGCCGCCATCGGGTCTTCCTGTTTCTTCGGTCATCCGGGCCACCTGTACGCCCTCATCGAAGGTGCCGTTCAGGCGGTCGAATTTTCGCCGGCGTATCCATTTCTGGACGGAATCGCTTTGCCACATAATCGAGCCGTCGGAAGAAAAAGCGAGGCCGTTCGGGCATGTCAGCCCGGTCTGCATGCGCTTGGCGCTTTTTTCCGTGATCCGCCAAAGCTCGCCATGGGGCTCCATGTCCGAAAGCGGCACATTGTGCATTGTTCCCACCCAGAAAGCGCGGTCGGGGCCGATCCGTCCGTCATTCAGCCGGCACGGGATGCCTTCGGGTGCCGGAATGGAATGGAGGAGACGCGTTTTGCCGCTGTCCGGATCGAGGATGACGATGTCCATGCCACAAGTGACGATGAGTTCGCCGTTCTGGCAAAGGCCGAGACTTGAAACTGTCCTGGGGAACGGCCATTCTTGATAGACGCCGGGCTCAAGACCTGCGCACCGCACGGTCTTTCCGAGAATATCGCACCAGAAAAGCACCTGTCGCCGCTCGTCCCAGACAGGGGATTCCGCCAATGTACTCATCGTGTCGCACAGAAGTTTCGTTTGCGACATGGCAAGCGCTTGTCCGGGATTTGCCGTATTCATGATGTTCGAACCGTTGAAAAAGATGCCGCAGAATTACTCGAAATAGTCCTGGTGGTTCTCGAAGACTTGCGAAAGAATGCCGAGGACACGTCTCAGATGTTTGCGCAAATTATCGGTCGCGCGGGCTTCGTCTCCTGCCCTGATTGCGTCATATACCGCCTCATGTTCGGAAAGCAGGCGTGCCATATGCGCTTCGTCGGTTATGGCGAGTGCCCGCAGTCGATCCAGCCCCGCCTTCTCGCGGATCAGCAGGGATTCCAGTCTTTCAAGCCCCGTCGCGGCGGCAAGCGCGCTGTGGAATTGGTCGTCATGAACTCGGAAAGCCTTTCTGTCTCCATTGCGCATTGCTGCCCGCTGGCCGTTCAGGGCGTGTTCGATCTCCTGTTCCGCTTCCGCTGTCAGGCCGATCTGGCACAGCCTGCACACTGCCGCCACCTCAAGTGCCTCGCGGATGAATTGCGCGCTGCGGATGTTCTTTTCCGATAATCTCGAAACATAGGTGCCGCGGCTTGGCAGCGTCACGATCAAACCATCGTCGCGCAGACGGCTCAGCGCCTCCCGCACCGGGGTTCGGCTGGAATTGAACGACTGTCCGATTTCGTTTTCCGAGACTGCCTGACCGGGAAAAAGCTCCCGCGAAAGGATGGCGGATTTCAGCGCGGAATAAATCTGGTCCACGACCGGACGGTTAAGGTCCAGTCGCTCCATTGTCGGCACGGTGCCGCCTGTCACGGGAATCTTCGGCATATACCCTCCAGCGTTCTCATAACCGGTATACCGGAACACAAGTCTGTTGACAACCGGCATACCGGTATGCAAATGATTGCGCATTGGGAAGGAGGCTCCCGAAATGCAAAATATCAAGACCTGCGTCATCGTTGGTGCCGGAATGGTAGCGAAGACGCATGTGCTTGCCTGCGCGGCAAGCCCTGAAAAAATTCACCTGAAAGGCATAGTCGATGGTGGCTCCGGCCGCGCCAAGGCGCTGGCCGCCGAAGCCTCGAAAAACACCGGATATGAAGTTGCGGTTTATTCCTCAGTCGAGGAGGCGGCGCGCGATACGGATGTCGATTTCGCCATCATCGCAACACCGCCAAATGCCCGTATTGATATCGTCGGGAAACTGGCGAAAGCCGGCAAGCACATCCTGATGGAGAAGCCCGTCGCTCGCAATACGCAGGAAGCAGACGGTCTTGTTGCCCTTTGTCGCGAGGCAGGTGTTACTCTCGGCATCATCTTCCAGCACCGCATGCGGGCTGCATCGCAAAAAGCCCGTGAGCTCGTTGATGGCGGCACGCTCGGCGCACTAGGCCTCTGCGAAATCTCCGTGCCCTGGTGGCGGGCGCAATCCTATTACGACGAACCGGGTCGCGGCACGCTGGCGCGCGATGGCGGCGGCGTTCTGATCTCCCAGGCAATTCATACGATCGATCTGGCATTGAGCCTGACGGGGCCAGTGGCCCGTGTTCAGGCCATGGCTGCGACGACGCGGTTCCATCGCATGGAAACCGAAGATTATGTTTCTGCCGGACTGCGCTTCAAGAACGGTGCCGTTGGCTCGCTGGTGGCAAGCACCGCAAGTTTCCCCGGCGCTGCGGAATCGATCCTGCTGCACTTCGACAATGCCAGCCTGCGGCTCGCTTCGGGTCTGTTGCATCTCGACTGGCGCGATGGCCGGCAGGAGACTTTTGGCGGCGCGGCCGCTGGCACGGGCGGCGGCGCCGACCCCATGGCTTTCACGCATGAATGGCATCAGGGCGTCTTCGATGATTTCGCAGACGCCATCTCTTCAGGACGCGCGCCGGTCGTCACCGGTGAAGCGGCTCTTTTGTCTCACAGATTGATCGACGCGATCATCAACTCGGCCGACACCGGCAAGGAAGTGGAACTGCAGGATGAGTAAAGCAATCAAGTTCGTCGCTCTCGGGATTGAGCACCGGCACATTTTCGGCATGGCCCAGAACCTGCTGGATGTTGGCGCCGAATTTGCCGGCTGGTGGACGGAAGGCGAGCCCGATGTCGTGGAAGGCTTCGTCAAGCGCTTCCCGGATGTGCCGCGCGCAGCATCGAAAGAGGCGCTGCTGGCTGACGGCACCGTCGATCTCGTCGTGATCGCCGATATTCCCTCCAAGCGCGCCGATCTCGCGATTGCCGCCATGGAAGCCGGCAAGGATGTCATGTCCGACAAGCCCGGTTGCACCACATTCGAACAGCTCGACCGCCTGCGCCAGACGGTGGCAAAGACCAAGCGCATCTGGACCGTGGATTTCTCCGAGCGCTTCGAAGTGCCAAGCGTGACCAAGGCTGCTGAACTCGTTGCCCAGGGCGCCATCGGCCGCGTCATCCAGACTGTCGGCCTCGGCCCGCACCGCCTGAACCGCCAGATTCGCCCGAAGTGGTTCTTCGAGCGCGAAGCCTACGGTGGTATCATCACCGACATTGCCAGCCACCAGATCGACCAGTTCATGTTCTTCACCGGCTCGACCGAGGTTGAGATCGTGTCCGCCACCGTTGCCAATTACGCCAACCCGCACGATCCGGGTCTTCAGGATTTCGGCGAGGTCGTGCTGCGCGGCGACAAGGGTCACGGCTATATCCGCGTCGACTGGTACACACCGGATGCGTTGCCGACGTGGGGTGACGGCCGTCTGACCATCCTTGGCACCGAGGGTTACATCGAGCTGCGTAAATATGTTGACGTCGGCAACACCGAAGGCACTGATCGCCTCGTTCTCGTGAATGGCGACCGCTGCGAGTATATTGATGCTTCCGGTGCTGGCCTGCCCTATTTCGCCCGTATCTGCGACGATATCCGCAACCGCACCGAAACGGCAATGACGCAGGAACACGTCTTCAAGGTCTGCGACCTCTCGCTTCAGGCGCAGGCCAAGGCTGAGGGAGCCTCGAAATGATTGGTGTTGCCATCATCGGCGCCGGCATCGGCGCCCAACATCTGACCGGTTATCGGGCGCTGCCAAAGCGCTTCGTCGTCAAGGCGATCTGCGATCTCGATCTGGAGCGCGCCCACTCCGTCGCCGGCGATGATACCTCCATTCGTCTGACCACCGATCTCGATGAGGTTCTGGCCGATGAGAGCATCCAGCTGATCGACGTCTGCCTGCCGCCGCACCTGCATTTTCCGGTGACGCTGAAGGCGCATGCGGCGGGCAAGGACGTCGTCTGCGAAAAGCCGTTGGTTCGCTCTCTGGAAGAAGCCAATGCGCTGATCGACTCCGTCAAGAAGACCGGTCGCGGCGTGTTTCCCGTCTTCCAGTACCGCTTCGGACAGGCGATGCGGCAGATGCGCGCGCTCATCGATGCCGGTCTTGCCGGCAAGGCCTTCGTCGCGAGCTCGGAAGTCCATTGGAACCGTGGCGCGAGCTATTACGACATTCCCTGGCGCGGCACCTGGAAGGGTGAATGCGGCGGTGCAATCCTCGGTCATGCCATTCATGCCCATGATCTTCTCTGCCACGTCCTCGGTCCGGTCGAGGAAGTTTTCGCCATGGCCGATACGCGGGTCAACAAAATCGAAACCGAAGATTGCGCAGCACTCAGCTTCCGCATGAAAAGCGGTGCGCTCGCGACTAGCTCGGTCACGCTCGGCGCGGCCGAAGACACCTCGCGCCTTCGTTTCTGCTTCGAGGGCTTCACGGCGGAGAGCGGCACCTTGCCGTATCGTCCGGCGGAAGACACCTGGCGTTTTATCGCCCGCGCCCCGACGACACAGGATCAGATCGACGCCGTTCTGGCGACCGTAGCGGATGGCGAAAACGGCTTTGCCGGTTTTGTCGAAGCCATTGCCGACGCGATGGAAGGACGCGGCGGCAAGGAAGTGACGGTTCATGACGGCTTGCAGTCAATCGAACTCGTGACAGCCATCTACCGGTCCGTCCGGGAAGGAAAGCCGGTTCGTCTGTCCGACGCCGCCGAAGGTGAGTGGATCAAGGGCTGGGCTCCGAGCGCATCCGCAAAAGCATAATCATCTAACGGGAGGAAACCAGATGACCAGAAAATACAGCATGGCATTGGCGCTCGCCATTGGCGCGGCGTCCTTTGCCGGTGCCGCGCAGGCGGCCCAGGAAGTGCGCTTCACCTGCGCTTATGACGGTAACGGCTGCGAAATCCTGAAGGATATTCTCGCACGTTACGAAAAGCAGCATCCCGATGTGAAGATCGTCACCGATGTCGTGCCCTACAAGGCGCTGCTGGAAGGTCTGCCCGTGCAGCTCGCCGGCGGCAGCGGTCCTGACTTCGCAACCGTGACCGATCTTGGCGGTCTCAACCGCTATTATCTCGATCTGACGCCCTATGTGGACGCGAAGTATTGGGAGGACAATTTCTCCAACGTGCTGAAATGGTACCGCAGCGGCCCTGACGACAAGGGCATCTACGGCATGCACACGCAGCTCACCATCACCGGCGCCTTCATCAATCGCACCCTGTTCGATCAGGCAAACGTCGCCGTTCCCGGCAAGGATGCAACGCTGGATGACTGGGCAAAGGCCGCCAATGCCGTAGCCAAGGCAACCGGCACGCCTTACCCGATGGCGATCGACCGTTCCGGCCACCGCATCGCCGGCCCGGCCATTTCTTACGGCGCGAAGATTTTCGACGCTGACGGGAAGCCGATCCTCGTCGATGAAGGCTTCACCACGTTCGTGAAGAAGTTCGTGGAGTGGAACAAGGACGGCACCATGGCGCGTGACGTCTGGGCCGGACAGGGCGGCAATACCTACCGCGACGCCGCGCAGGAATTCATCAACGGCCAGCTGGTCTATTATTATTCCGGCAGCTGGCAGACAGCGCGCTTCGACAGCCAGGTGGGCGATGCCTTTGACTGGGAAGTCGTGCCGCAGCCCTGCGGTGGCGCAGCCTGCACCGGCATGCCCGGCGGCACCGGCATCGTCGGTTTCAAGCAGACCAAAAACCCGAAGATCGTTGCCGACATCCTGAACTTCCTTGCTCAGGACGAAAACTATCTCGACTTTACGGTGCGCACCCGCAACGTTCCGGCGAACAAGTCGGTGGCTGACAAGGGCGTGACCTATACCGGTGCGACGCCTGCGACGCAGAAGGCCATGAATGCCTGGCTCGACCAGATCCCCGGTCTCAGCCCGATTGCCTACGCCTACCAGGGCTACAAGAACAACCGCGCCATGTTCAACATCTCAGTCCAGCGCATCACGCAGGCTATCGTCGGTGAAAGCACCGTTGATGAGGCCATGGCCCGTGCGAAGACGGACCTTGAGGAAGCGTTGAAACAGGCGAAGTGATCCATCGCCTTCCGGCGCGGCGCATGCCGCGCCGCGCCGGATCGAAGGAGGACCCTCATGTATAAATTTCTTGCGCCCGTCATGGGCATCGTTGAATTGCCCTTTTCCTTTCTGCAGAAGGTTCTTGGCCACAGGCGGATTGCGTGGGTGTTTCTGACACCCAACCTGATCCTGTTTGCGGTCTTCGCCTTCCTGCCGATCCTGCTGAACATGGCCTACTCCGTGACCGGCAGCGAACACATATTGCTTTCCGAGCGCCCTTCGGTGGGCGGCGAAAACTTTTCGGTCCTTCTTTCCTGTCAGAACTACCTTGATCCCAATTCCTGTGCGCGCGACCTGTTCTGGCGCTCCGTCTGGAACACGCTGTTCTTCGTCGTGCTGCAGGTGGGTTTCGTGGTCGGCTTTTCGCTGATCACGGCCATCGTGCTGAACCGCGATATCAGGGCGCGCGGCTTTTTCCGTGCGGTATTCTTCTTCCCGGTTCTGCTGTCGCCTGTCGTCGTGGCCTTGATCTGGAAGTGGATTCTCCAGCGTTTCGGCGTTCTCAATGCGGCGATGGAAGGCTTGGGCCTCGGTTCGGTGGACTGGCTGCTTGAGGCCAATCTCGCCTTCGGCTGGTCGGTCTTCCTGTCGGTCTGGGCGCATATGGGTTTCTATACGCTCATTCTCCTCGCTGGCCTTCAGGCGATCCCGCGCGATGTCTATGAGGCGGCGCAGCTGGACAAGGCAAGCCCGTGGCGCATCTTCCGGCGCATTACCCTGCCCTTGCTTGCACCCACCATGCTCGTCGTTCTCGTTCTGTCGGTCATCAAGGGCGTGCAAACTTTCGATGAAGTCTTTGCCTTTACCGGCGGTGGCCCGGGTTCGGCGACGACCTTCATTATTCAATTCATCTATCAGACCGGCTTTGCCGGGACGCCCCGGAATTTCGGACTTGCGGCCGCCGCTTCGCTGCTGCTCGCCGTGGTGCTCGTGGTGCTGACCGCCCTGCAATTCCGGGCAAACAGGAGCAAGGTCGATGGCTAGGATTGGCGCATTTCTGACCCGTACCCGCGGCCGTAACGGCAAGCTGCATTGGACCGATTGGCTGTCCTACGCCTATCTCGGCGTGGCCGTGCTGATGATGTTCGGTCCTGTCGTTTGGCTGGTGCTCTCGTCGTTCAAGACGGAAGCCGATCTCCAGCGCTTTCCGCCACGGCTGCTGCCCTATAGCCAGGAAACCATGGTGGTGGACGGGCAGCCAAATCCGCTGCCGGCCTATGTCGACAAGGATGGCCGCAAGCTCGGCATGATCAGGCGTATCGGCCTCGTGGCGCAGGTGGTTGATCCCGCCAAGCCGGCGGAAGTGCTGAAGATGCAGTTCAACGAGCTGAAGCCGGCTGAAAAGGTGGCGCTCGCGACGGAAAACTACACCGAGCTTTTCCAGCGCTTCAATTTCCCGCTCTATTTCTGGAACTCGACCTTCATCACGGTCACCTCGACCATCATCATGCTGATCGTCAATTCCATGGCGGCCTTCGCGCTCTCGAAATATCAGTTCAAAGGCAGGGGCGCCGTGCTGGCGCTGGTGGTCGGTACGCTTATGATCCCGCAGACCGTCGTGCTTGTGCCGTTGTTTCTCATCACCAGCCAGCTCGGTTTGATCAACAGTCTGTGGGGCGTCATCATTCCCGGTGCGGCAACACCCACGGGCGTCTTCCTGCTGCGGCAATACATGCTGACGATACCGGACGAGATCCTCGATGCGGCGCGCATGGACAAGGCCAGCGAGTGGAAAATCTACTGGCGCATCATCCTGCCGCTCTCGGCACCCGCGCTCGCGGTTCTCGCGATCCTTGCGATCATGTGGCGCTGGAACGACTTCCTCTGGCCGCTGATCGTGCTGACCCGCAACGACAACTTCACCCTGCAGCTGGCACTTAACTCCTTCCAGGGCGAGATGACGACGGAATGGAGCAATCTTCTGGCCATGACGGTGCTGACACTCGCCCCGATCGCGCTGGTCTTCATGTTCCTGCAAAAATATATCGCCACCGGCATTGCGTCCACGGGCGGCAAATAATCCTCAGGGAGGAAATACGACAATGGCAAGTATAGAGCTTCGTCAGGTCAAAAAAACATATGGCGCCCTCGATGTGATCAAAGGCGTTGATCTCGATATCAAGCACGGCGAATTCTGCGTATTCGTCGGCCCTTCCGGCTGTGGCAAGTCCACCCTGCTGCGCATGATCTCTGGCCTTGAAGAGTTGAGCGACGGCGACATCGTCATCGGCGGTGATGTGGTCAATACGGTGCCGGCTGCGGATCGCGGCCTTGCAATGGTGTTCCAGTCCTACGCCCTCTACCCGCATATGACGGTCCGCGAAAACCTTTCTTTCGGTCTTGAGAACATCGGCACGCCGAAGAAGGAGATCGCCGAGAAGATCGCGCAGGTCGCCAAGATGCTGCAGATCGATCAGCTTCTCGAGCGTCGTCCCAAGGATTTGTCGGGTGGGCAGCGCCAGCGCGTCGCCATCGGCCGCGCCGTGGTGCGGGAACCTCGCGTGTTCCTCTTCGACGAACCGCTTTCCAACCTCGATGCGGAACTGCGCGTCGATATGCGCGGCGAAATTTCCAGTCTGCACCGGCGTCTCGGCAACACCATGATCTACGTCACGCATGATCAGGTGGAAGCGATGACCATGGCCGACAAGATCGCCGTTTTGCGGGCTGGTAAACTCGAACAATTTGGCGTGCCGCTCGACCTCTACAACCGCCCGGCCAATCTCTTCGTGGCAGGCTTTATCGGCTCGCCGAAAATGAACTTTTTCGCAGGCGAAGTGACCTCGGACGCAACGCCCGCGCTCAAGATCGCGACGGGCGAGTTGATTCCACTGCCACAGACCGGCTTTGCCTATAAGCCCGGCCAGAAGGTGACGCTCGGCATCCGCCCGAACCATGTGGAGCCGGGCGAGGGCGGCGCGTTGACCATGTCGGTGCGCACGGCGGAACAGCTGGGCGGCGAGTCCTATCTATACGGCAATCTCGGTGACGGCACTTCTGTAACGCTGCATCTTTCCGGCCAGACCTCGACATCGGCGGGCGAAGTCATCCGCCTGTCGGCGCCACTTCAACACGTCCACCTTTTCGACACGACGAGCGGGCTGACGCTCCGGCAGGACTGACAGCCTTAGGCACCACCCGCAACGTAGGACCAATGACATGACCGATAAAAAACTCCGCTCCGACCGCTGGTTCGCTCCCGACGACCTGCGCAGCTTCGGCCACCGCTCGCGCATGATGCAGCTGGGCTATGCGGAGGAGGATTTTATCGGCAAACCCGTCATCGGCATCCTCAACACCTGGTCGGAGCTCAACACCTGTCATTCGCACTTTCCAGAGCGCGTGCAGGATGTGAAACGCGGCGTGTTGCAGGCTGGCGGCTTCCCCGTCGAAATGCCGTCGCTTTCCGTGGATGAGAGCTTCACCAAGCCGACATCGATGCTTTACCGCAACATGCTGGCGATGGAGACGGAAGAAATGATTCGCTCGCATCCGCTGGATGGTGTGGTGCTGATGGGCGGTTGCGACAAGACGACGCCGGGCCTCGTCATGGGTGCGATCTCGGCCGGTGTGCCGATGATCTATCTGCCCGCCGGCCCGATGCTGAGCGGAAATTATGCCGGCAAGGTGCTGGGCTCGGGTTCGGACGCCTGGAAATATTGGGATGAGCGCCGCGCAGGCAATGTTACGGACGAGGAATGGCGTGGCGTGCAGGGCGGCATTGCCCGTTCTGCCGGTGTGTGCATGACGATGGGCACGGCCTCGACCATGACGGCCATTGCCGACGCGCTCGGCATCACCCTGCCGGGTGCCTCCTCCATTCCGGCAGTCGATTCCGAACATCAGCGCATGTCCGCGGCCTGTGGTCGCCGCATTGTCGAGATGGTGTCGGAAGATCTGACCCCTAACCTTATTCTGACGGCGGCAGCGTTCCGCAATGCCGCCATCGTCGCCATGGCGACGGGTTGTTCCACCAATGCCGTCGTCCACCTCATCGCCATGGCGCGCCGCGCCGGCGTGCCGATGACGCTGGATGAGCTGGACGAACTTGGCCGCGTTACACCGCTCATCGCCAATGTCCGCCCTTCCGGCAAGAACTATCTGATGCAGGACTTCTTTTACGCCGGTGGTCTGAGAGCGCTGATGAAGCAGCTGGAAAGTCGTCTCGACTGTTCCGTGCTGACCGTGACCGGCCGCAGCATGGGCGAAAACCTCGAGGGTGCAAAGGTCTACAACGACGACGTCATCCGCTCGCTGGACAATCCCGTCTATGCGGAAGGCTCGCTTGCGGTGCTGCGCGGCAATCTCTGCCCTGACGGCGCCGTCATAAAGCCCGCCGCCTGCGACCCTAAACTCCATATACATCAGGGTCCGGCGCTGGTGTTTGACAGCTACCCGGAAATGAAAGCCGCCATCGACGATGAAAATCTCGATGTGACGCCCGATCATGTGCTGGTGCTGCGCAATGCCGGTCCGCTCGGCGGTCCCGGTTTTCCGGAATGGGGCATGCTGCCCATTCCAAAGGCGCTGATCAAAAAAGGGCACCGCGATATGCTGCGCATCTCAGACGCCCGCATGTCCGGCACGTCCTACGGTGCCTGCGTACTGCATGTCGCACCGGAAAGCTTCGTTGGCGGTCCCTTGGCGCTCCTGAAAACGGGCGATATCGTCCGCCTCGACCTGCCGCAGCGTCGTCTCGACATGCTGGTCAGCGAAGAGGAAATCGCTCAGCGCCGGTCGGCATGGCAAGCGCCTGCGCCGCGTTATGAACGTGGGTACGGCTATCTCTTCTCCAAGCACGTGACGCAGGCCGACCAGGGTTGCGACTTCGACTTCCTGCAGACAGATTTCGGCCGTTCCGCCGGCGAGCCCGATATTTTCTAAGAGGCCCCATCATGTTGAAGCGATTGCTCATCACCGGTGCCGGCGGCAAGCTGGGCAGCATGTTGCGCGGGCGGCTTGGCCATGTTGCAGAAACCATCCGTCTTTCTGACGTGGTTGATCTCGGTTCGCCAGCGTCCCCTGAAGAGCTCGTCCACTGCGCGCTGGAGGACGAGCAGGCAGTTTACGATCTGGTCAAGGATTGCGACGGCATCGTCCATCTCGGCGGAGTTTCCGTAGAAAGGGCGTTTGATCCCATCGAGGCTGCCAATCTGCGTGGTGTCTACAATCTCTACGAGGCGGCGAGGGCGCACGGCAAACCTCGCATCCTGTTCGCGTCCAGCAACCACACGATCGGCTATTACCCGCAGGGGCAGCAACTTAGCCCTGAGACGCCTTTTTTGCCTGATGGCCTCTATGGGGTTTCGAAGATTTTCGGCGAGGCCATGGCAAGCCTCTACCATTCCAAATTCGGACAGGAGACGGCTATCGTGCGTATCGGCTCCTGTGACGAGAAACCCACGAACTGGCGCATGTTGTCGACCTGGCTCAGCTACGGTGACTTCGTCTCTCTCATAGAGGCGACCTTCCGCGTGCCAAAACTCGGATGCCCGGTTATCTGGGGCGTTTCGGCCAATGACGACAGCTGGTGGGACAATTCCCATGTCGATTTTCTCGGCTGGCAGCGGCGCGACAATGCCGCGCGTTACCGGGCCGAAATCGAGCGCGACGTCCCGCGCCCCGGCCCCGAGGCTGCGATCGCAAAATATCAGGGTGGCGTCTTCATCGACGAGCCCATTCACAGGACTTGAAACACATCCATCCGGCCATTGCGAGGAAACAGACATGAACAATGAAACGCGCGAAAAACTGATGACGATTTCCGTCGCCACGCTGGCGACAGCGCTTTACAAGCGCGGCCTGCGAAACCAGGTCATTCAGGGCGTTCGCCCGCTGGGCTACAAGGGCAAGAACATGGTGGGCCCGGCCTTTACCCTGCGCTACATGCCGGCCCGCGAGGATCGCAACCAGCTCGTAGAATTCCGCAATCCCGCCCATCCGCAGCGTGTTGCCATCGAAACCTGCCCGCCGGGCCACGTGCTTGTCATGGACAGCCGCAAGGACGCCTCTGCCGCCTCGGCCGGCGATATTCTGGTGACGCGTCTGATGGTTCGCGGTGGTGCGGGCATCGTTTCCGATGGCGGTTTCCGGGATGCGGCCACCATTGCCGAACTGGACATTCCGGCCTACCACACCCGCCCTTCGAGCCCCACCAATCTGACCAAACACGAGGCCATCGAGATCAACGGCCCCATCGGCTGCGGCGATGCACCGGTGTTTCCCGGCGACATCATCGTGGGTGACGCCGATTGCGTCATCGTCATCCCCGCCGGCATTGCCGATGAAGTGGCGACGGAAGCGGTTGAAATGACAGCCTATGAGGATTTCGTGGTAGAGCAGGTCAAGGCCGGCCAGACGATCATCGGCCTTTACCCCTGCACCAAGGAAGAGCACCAGACGGCCTTTGCCGAATGGCGCAAGAAGAATAACCGCTGAGCCTCATAACCAGCCCAGTGCTTTCGCCGCGCGGATCGCCTCCGCGCGGCGTTTGCAATCCAGCTTGCGGAACAGGTTGCCAAGGTGAAACTTCACTGTCACTTCCGAGATGTTGAGCGTCTGAGCAATCTTCTTGTTCGACATGCCGCTGGCCAATAGCTGCAGCATCTGTGCTTCCCGTTGAGAAAGGCCGCCATGCAGCGCCCGGGCCTGCGGTGAGTTCACCGAGGCGGCGAAAATAGACAGCGCGGTGCGGACATCGGATGAGGTTTCGATGAAACTGCGGATGCGGCGATTGTTGAGAAGCGGCGAAAGGAAGACGCGCTCTTCCGACAGCACACCGTTGCAGCCAAGGCGGGTCGCCGATTCAAGCGCGGTGAGTATATGCGCGCGGGCGGCGGCGTTGTCACGGCGCTGGTGCGCGGCATAGCTCTGCCAGATTCTCAATGCGACCTTCTCGCGATTGGTGACCTTTGGATTGGCGATCATCGCATCGATCTGCCGGGAGAGATAGGCGCGGGGTGTGAACAGATGCACCGCGTCGCGCAGCCAGGCCATGACATAGGCGATTTCATCACGACGTGTCAGGCGGGAGAGGTCTTCGTGGGCGCTCTCCACCCAGTTACGGCCCATGGGCATGCGAACTGCTGAAAGCGTCGCTGCGGCATCTGCCCAACGGTTGGCGTTCTGATAGGCGATGGCCGTTCTGATCTCCATCATCGCATGAAACTGCAACCCCTCCGACAGATGAATCCAGAGTCCGTCCAGAAAACCCGGACGAACGGTCATCGGAAAATGGTCGATCAGCACCTGCGAGGCGTAATGCAGTGCAAACTGCATCAGACTCGGCCAGATTTCGGCGGCGGCGAAATGATCAAAATCATGTTCGACGAAATGCAGCAGGTCGCGCGGTTTTCCGGCCTCATAGGCAAGGCAGGCTTCCGCCAGTCGCAGCATCCGGAACTCCTGCATGGCATCATGCGGCACCTGTTCCAGCCGTGCGCGCGCTTCCTGCGCCGCCCGGCGCGCCAGAAGCACATCGCCGCTCATCAGCCGCAGCACTATCTGGTGCAGATGGATGAAGAATTCGAGCAGAGGCTGTCCGCCCATCTTGCGCAGATAGATAAGCGCGCGGGCGGCGGCCGCCTCTGCCTCGCGGAAATTGCGACGGCGGATTTCGAACTCAAGCAGCGCATTGTAATAGGCCGCCCATTTCCCGTGATCGTCCATGGGGTAATCCGCCATGAACTCGCCAAGCCGCGTTATCACCGCGTCATTGGGCGTCAGGTCCTCGGCGATCATCAGGTTCAGCCGGAAGGTGCGGGCGGCGAAGGAAAACCGCGAGCCGCGGGCTAGCACCTTCAGCGGGTCAAGGTAATCCGAGCCGAGGCTTTTCCCGAGCAGATGGCGCACGCGCTGCAATTCGCCCTGTTTCAGCAAGGCGCGGGTAACCGCGAAAAGGACGGTTTCATTGGAGGTGATCATATCCTGCGAAAACCGCATGATGATTTCGCGAAACCTGTCGACGCTGCTCCGGTAGATCAGTTCCCGCCCATGGGCGCGTTCGAGGATTTGCGCGGCATGGGTCTCGTAACCGCGATCGAGCAGCATCGCCATGGCTGCGAGCGAATGCCCTGCCTTTTCGAAGGAGGAGGCGACCTCCACCACGGCGCTGCCGGCCTGCAAGGTGGCGAGGCGTTCTCTTGCCGCGACCGTTAGGAGCCGTATCAGTGTGTGGTGATTGTCAGGTTTTCCCGTCAAAAAGGGCGGCAGAAGCATGGCCCAGTCAGCATCTGGGGCGGCGGAAGGGTTTTCGAGCCAAAAGGAAAGTTCGACGGTCTGGGCGGGCGTGAGATGGGGCAGATAGCTTTCGCGCAGATAGTCGGCGCATAACGTGTCATCCGGCAGGCGCGCCAGCGAAAGAAAGGCCGGCCATCCCGCGTAATCCTCGAGTGCCAGCCGTCGTTGCCCGGATGGAAGGTCGTCCACCTCATCTGGCCGCAAAGCGAGTTCTTCCGGTCCTATGGTGAGCGAGCCGTGATGCAGGATGTGACGCGCCATGCCGCTGATCCTCTGGTCCGGCCGGCAGGCGATGACGACGAAACGCACCGACTCCAGAATGGGGGCTGGCATGCGTACCGCCCTTGCAAAAACTGGAATGTCCCACAGCAGGTTGCCATTGACCGCGTTATCGCTTTGCGGCTGGTGCGTGCGGCATATCTGAGCTCCGAGCTCCTTTGCCAGCGTCTCCAGCAATACGCTTTTTCCCGCACCCGCCGGTGCGCGCAGAAACACCACGCCCGCGGTTTCGCTGGCAATGCGATTGCAGAGGTGGGGCCGGGGCAGAAGCATCATGGGAAAGGGATAGGATATCGGTTTCAAAAAACCTATACTCATTCTTTAAAAAACTATACCTTTCAGCGATTGTTCGAATGGCCATGTGGTGAAAACTTGTGCTCAGGCAACCGATGCACAAGGAACGTTCCACCGATGCAGCAACATCCGCTGGTCGCGATTTTGAACAGGCTCGGCACCTTCGTGCTGGTCATGATCGCCCTGTCCATCATGATTTTCGTGCTGGCCCGCGTGGTGCCGGGAGATCCCGCCCGCATGGCGCTGGGGCCGGCTGCAACGCAAGACCAGGTGGATGCGTTGCGCGGGCAGATGGGCCTCGACAAGCCGCTCGCCGTTCAATATCTCGATTATATCGGCAATGCATTGCATGGTGATCTGGGCTTCTCGCTGGTTTCGCAGCGCCCCGTTACAACCGATCTGGCGCAGACTGTTCCCGCGACCGTCGAGCTGGTGCTGGTCGCGGTCATCTTCATGTTCCTCGTCGCCATCCCGCTCGGCGTCATCACGGCGCATTATCGCGACCGGCCGCTGGATCATATCGGTCGCATCCTGTCGCTTACCGGGGTCACGATCCCAAGCTTTCTCTTCGCCATCACGCTGCAATTGCTGGCAGCGCGCTTTCTCTCCGGCTGGCCGATCATCGGCAGGCTCGATCATTCGCTTGGCTGGCAGGGCGGCCCCACCGGTTTCATCCTTGTCGACGGCATGCTGGCCGGACGTTTCGACGTCGTGCTCGATGCGTTGAAGCATCTCGCGCTTCCGGCCTTTGCGCTTTCCATGGCCGGCATCGGCCAGATCACCCGCATCACGCGCTCCTCTATGATCGAGAACCAGCGCAAGGACCATGTGCAGACCCTGCAAAGCTTCGGCGTGCCGGAGCGGGTCATCATCTTCCGTTACCTGCTGAAGCTCTCTTCCATCGCGCCGCTGACGATCATGGGTCTCGAATTCGCGTCGCTGATCGGCAATGCCTTCGTGATCGAGATGGTCTTCGCCTGGGGTGGTTTTGCTTCCTACGGGCTCAACGCCATCCTGCAGAAAGACCTCAACGCCGTGACCGCCGTGGTGCTGGTGGCCGGTCTGTTCTTCATCGTTGCGAACCTGATCGTGGATGTCCTGATCTCGATCATCGACCCGCGTCTGCGCCGCAAGGAGGCTCGCTGATGGCCGATATGAAAATGCTCGAACCCACTGATCGGGGCTTAAGCGCCGGTTACATGATGTGGTATCGCTTCAGCCGCAATCCGGCGGCGGTCATCGGCTCGTTGATCCTTCTGTCGGTGCTGGTACTGGCGGTCTTCGCACCCTGGCTTACGCCCTATCCGAAACATATCGGCGCGGTTGTCGATTTCCGCGCCCGCCATATGCCGCCGGATCTGGAACACTGGTTCGGCACCGACAAGGCCGGTCGCGATATCTTTTCCCGCACCATCTTCGGGCTCCGCGTCTCGCTGCTTCTCGTCATCGGCGTGCTCGGCATTTCCGTTCCGGTCGGAACTGTGCTTGGCCTGATCGCCGGTTATTTCGGCGGCTGGACCGAAAAACTCATCAGCGGCCTGACGAATGTGATGCTGGCCATGCCGCCGCTAGTCATGGCGCTCGCGGTCTCCAACCTGCTGGAACCGACACTGATGAACGCCATGATCGCGATCACGCTGCTGTGGTGGACCTGGCATGCGCGGCTGATCTATTCGGTATCGAAGTCCATCGCTTCGGAAGATTACATCGAGGCGGCACGTCTTGCCGGTGCAGGCCCGTTACACATCCTCTTCCGCGAAATACTGCCCAACTGCGTTTCGGTCATTTCGGTCAAGACGACGCTCGATGCCGCCTTCGTCATTCTGTTCGGCGCGACGCTGAGCTTCCTGGGTTTCGGCGTCAAGCCGCCGACGCCTGACCTTGGATCGATGGTCGCCGACGGGCGCCAGTTCATGCCGGATTTCTGGTGGGAAGTGCTCTGCCCCGGCGCGGCCGTGCTTTACGTGACGCTGGGTTTCAATCTGCTGGGCGACGGCCTGCGCGACATGTTCGACGTGGAAAGCTAAGGCCATGACTGAACCGCTTCTCAAGGTCGAAAACCTCAACGTCACCTTCACCAATTACGGCCGCACCCGGCAGGTGCTGCGCGATGTCGCCTTCACGGTTGCCGCCGGCGAACGCGTGGCGTTGATCGGCGAAACCGGGTCGGGCAAATCCGTCACGGCCAAGGCTATCATCGGCACTTTGCCAAAAAACGCCGCGATCACATCAGGTGCCATCTTCATCGATGGCCGGGATGTGCTGTCCATGCCACGCAGGGAGCGTGAGGCCCTGAAGGGGACCGCCTTTTCACTGATCATGCAGGACCCACTCTCCTCCTTCAATCCGGTCTTCAAGATCGGCACACATCTCGATGATGTCATGCGCTTCGCCGACAAGCGCGATGGAATCAACTCGTCCAAGGCCGAGCGTCGCAACCGCATAGCTGCCGTTCTGCGCCGGGTGCAGCTTGCCGACACCGAGCGGGTGATGAACGCCTATCCGTCCGAACTTTCGGGCGGCATGCGCCAGCGCGTGTTGATCGGGCTTGCCCTGCTGCATCAGCCGAAGCTCCTGATCGCGGACGAGCCGGGCACGGCACTTGATGTGACGACGCAGGATGAAATCCTCAATCTCATCAACCAGCTGGTCGCCGAAGAAAACATGGCGCTCTTGATGATCACCCACAATCTCGGCGTCGTACGCAAGGTGGCGGATCGGGTCGTGGTCATGCATCACGGCGATATCGTCGAGACCGGACCCTGCACGCAAATCCTCCATAGCCCTGCCAAGGATTATACGCGCTCGCTTCTCGATGCCGTGCCTCCGCTTTATGGCCCGCGCGTCACCGATCTGGCGCAGAGCACGCGTTCGCCCATCGTCACCATCGAAGGGCTGAACAAGATTTATGGTCGGCGCAACGGTTATCACGCCGTGCGGGATGTGAATCTGACGCTGAAGGAAGGCGAGGTATTCGGCCTGGCCGGTGAATCCGGCTCCGGCAAAACTTCCGTCGCCCGTATGATCATGGGCCTTTCGCGCCCGACCTCCGGCAATCTTGTCATTGACGCTCCCGCGCCTGCGCGCGGCAAGCGATTGACGCAGATCGTCTATCAAAACCCGGGCACCTCGCTTAATCCGAAGCGCACGGTGAAACAGACGCTTGCCCTGCCGCTGAAATCCATCGGCATGGATAGGCAGGCGCGGGAAAACCGCATGCAGGAACTGATGGGGCTGGTGCGGCTGCCGCAATCCTATCTCGGCAAATATCCGCATGAGCTGTCCGGCGGCCAGAAGCAGCGTGTGGCGATTGCCCGGGCGTTGGCGGCCGAGCCGAAAATTCTCATCCTCGATGAGCCAACGGCCGCACTCGATGTCTCCGTGCAGAAGACGGTTATCGACCTTCTGCTGCAGCTGCGTGAGGAGCTTGGCCTGACCTATCTGATGATCTCGCACGACCTGTCGCTGATGCGCAATTTCTGTTCGCGCATCGCCATCATGCTGCGGGGCGAGATTGTCGAAGAGGGCGTGACGTCGGCGGTCTTTGCCGAACCGGCCCATCCCTATACCCGCGCCCTGATCGCGGCCATCCCCGTCGTCACCGACGACGAAGAACGTCTCAAACCCACGGTGACCGAGGAAGAGCGCATGCGCTTCCTCGTCAGAACGACCGATTGATGAAAGAGGAGCCTGACGTGTATCGCGTTGGAATTGACGTCGGCGGCACGAATACCGATGCCGTTGTGTTGCAGGATAAGACCGTTCTGGCGGGGGTGAAGGCCTCCACGACAGAGGATGTGACGTCAGGCGTCATCGAAGCCCTTGAAAAGGTCATCGAGGCATCGGGCATAGACAGGGCGCGCATCGGTGCCGTGATGATCGGCACCACACATTTCACCAATGCGGTGATCGAGCGCCGGCATATGGACGAGGTTGCAGCCATCCGGCTCGGCCTGCCGTCCGGTGCCGGCCTGCCGCCCATGGTCGACTGGCCGGATGATCTCAAGGAAATCGTCGGCAACCACGGTTATCAGGTGCGTGGCGGTTACGAATTCGACGGTCGTGAAATCTCACCGCTCGATGAGGACGAAATCGTCCGTATCGGTGCGGATATTCGCGCCAAGGGCCTGAAGGCCGCTGCCGTCACCTGCGTTTTCAGCGGCATCAATGATGCGATGGAACTTCGGGCGAAGGAAATCCTGCAGGAGCGCTGCCCCGGCCTGCCGGTGGTGATGTCCAAGGATATCGGCCGCCATGGCCTGCTTGCACGCGAAAGTGCGGCAATCATGAATGCCAGCCTGCTGTCGCTTGCCGACCGCACGGTTGCGGCTTTCGGCGAAGCGCTGAAGGCTGCGGGCATCACCTGCCCGTTCTATATCACCCAGAACGACGGTACGCTGATGGCGGCTGATGTAGTGCGCGGTTTCCCCGTGCTTACCTTCGCTTCCGGTCCGACGAACTCCATGCGCGGTGCGGCCTTCCTCACCGGTCTCAAGGATGCCGTGGTCGTGGATGTCGGCGGCACCACGTCGGACGTCGGCTCGCTGTCCCACGGTTTCCCGCGTCAGGCCTCGACCACGGTGGATATTGGCGGCGTCCGCACCAATTTCCGCATGCCCGACGTCTTTTCCATCGGTCTCGGCGGCGGTTCGCTTGTGGTCAATGGCGATCACGGCCTGACCGTCGGGCCGAAATCCGTCGGTTACCGCGTCCGCCGCGAGGCGCTCTGCTTCGGTGGCTCGACCCTGACAGCGACCGATATCGCGGTTGCCTCCGGCAAGGCGGATGTTGGCGAGAAAAAGCTGGTTTCCAGCCTCGACAAAAAGCTCGTGGATGCGGCCGTCAACAAGATCAACGACATGCTTGAAGCCTGCGTGGAGCGCAGCCGCATCTCATCGTCACCAGTGCCGGTTATCGCCGTTGGCGGCGGTTCCATCCTGATGCCGGATCGCATCGGTGATCTTGAGGTTATCCGGCCTGAGAATTTCGCGGTGGCCAATGCCGTTGGCGCGGCCATTGCGCAGATCAGCGGTGAGACCGACCGGGTCTTCTCACTCGTCGATGGACGCACGCGCGAGAGCGCACTGGCCGAGGCAGAAGCGGAGGCCCGCGAAAAGGCGGTTGCCGCCGGCGCGATTGCCGCGACGCTCGAAGTAATCGAGCGCGAGGATATGCCGCTGGCTTACCTGCCCGGCAACGCCACCCGCATTCATGTGAAAGTTGTTGGAGAAATGGGAGCCAATCATGGCTGAGACACGCAAGCTGAAATATGACGAGGCGGCATTGCGGACGCTGACGCGTGAAGATCTCGACGCACTGGAAATCGGCGCAGGCATTCTCGGCACGGGCGGCGGCGGCAATCCGTATCTCGGGAAGCTTCTGGCGCTGGAGGCCATGAAGGCCGGCTACGAGATGAAGATTCTCGCAACCGACGCCATCGAGCCGGACGCGCTCTGCATGTCCATCGGCGGTATCGGCGCGCCCGTCGTCGGCGTCGAGCGCATTCGCGAAGGCCGTGAAGGCCTGCGTTGCCTGCGGGCGATGGAAGAGCTGATCCGCACGCCAGTTGACGCCATCGTCTGCGAGGAAATCGGCGGTTCCAATTCCATGAACCCGCTGGTGACGGCGGCGCTGGGCGGCCTGCCGATCCTCGATTGCGACGGCATGGGCCGGGCATTCCCGGAAATGCAGATGACCACCTTCTCCATCTATGGCCATAGTTCCACGCCCTCGGTGATGTGCGATCTGCACGGTAATGCCGTCATCTTCAGCCATGCCGTTTCCGAGGTCTGGCACGAGCGCATGGCGCGCGCCTGCGTCGTCTCGCAGGGCGGCGGCGCGATGCTGGCGACCGCGCCGATGCAGGCGCACTACGTGCACCAGTATGGCATTCCGAAAACCTACACCAAGGCCATTGCCATCGGTGAGGCGGTGATCCGTGCCCGCAAGCAGCAGGAAGACCCTATTGCTGCAGTCTGCGCGCTCGAAGGCGGGCGGCGCATCTTCAACGGCAAGATCACCGATCTGAAGCGCCATCTTCGCGGCGGTTTCGCCGTCGGCGATCTTACGCTCTCCGGCTTCGACGATTGCGCCGGCCAGACGGCGGGCGTCGCCATCCAGAACGAATTCCTGCTGTTTTCCCGTGACGGCAAGGTGGAAGTGACGGTTCCCGATCTGATCGTCCTGCTCGATGTCGACACCGGTTATCCGATCACCACCGAAGTGCTGCGCTACGGCCAGCGCGTGGCCGTCATCGCCATTCCCTGTCACGACCTGCTGCGCAGCGCCCGCGCGCTTGAGGTCGTTGGCCCGGCGGCCTTCGGCTATCCGGACATTCCTTTCTCACCGCTGCCCGTTCCGGTCAGCAAGGCTGCCTAACCATAAGCGGGCCCGATGACCCGCAATAAAGAGGAGAACGATAATGAAAATGCCTGTAGTTTCTTCCCGTCTCGCCGCACTGGCGCTCGGCACGGCGCTCGCGTTGCCGGTCCTGTCTTCTGCGGCCCTTGCGGAAGACAAGGTGTCGGTCGCGGTCAACACCATGCAGATATTCAGCTCGCTCGACCCGGCGAAAGTGACTGACTACACCGGCTACATGGCCATCGTGAACATGTATGACGGACTTACCACGGTGAACGCCAAGGGCGAAATCGTGCCGCATCTGGCGAAATCCTGGGAGATTTCCGCGGACGGCCTGACCTACACCTTCCACCTGCGCGACGATGCGAAGTTCCAAGACGGTACGGCAGTGAAGGCGGCCGATCTTGCCTGGTCGATCCAGCGCCTGCTCGGTATCAACAAGGGCCCGTCGAACCTCATCGTCGGCGTGCTGAAGCCTGAAAACGTGACCGCACCTGACGATGCAACCCTGGTCATGAAGATCGACCGCCAGTTCTCGCCCTTCATGGCGGCGACGCCGCTGATGATGGCGATGAACAAGACGCTGATCGAAGCCAATGCCAAGCCCGAAGACAAATGGGGCGAGGCTTATGTCGGCGAACATTCCGCCGGTTCCGGCCCCTACAAGCTCGTCAGCTACAACCGCTCCGCCGACATGGTCATCGCCCGTAACGCCGATTATTTCCTCGGCTGGACCAAGGGCAAGCCGATCGATGAAGTACGCTTCGTGCAGACCAGCGACGACGCCACCGTCAAGGCGTTGGCGGAAAAGGGTGAGCTCGGCCTTTCCTCGCACGGGCTCGGCAACGACACCTATGAATCCATCGGCCGGATGAAGGGTTACAAGCTGATCCAGACCCGCACCGCCGGCGGTTTCGTCATCAAGCTCAACACCAAGGTCTATCCGACCGACGACGTCCACGTCCGCCGCGCCATCGCCTATGCGACTGACTACAAGACGATCCAGGAAGTGATCTATCCGGGGTTCGATATGAAGGGGCCGCTCTCTGACGCGTTCAAGGACGCGCATAATGGCGATATCCAGCCGGGCGTCTACGATCTGGAAAAAGCCAAGGAAGAGCTGGCGAAGTCGAAATATGCCGGCCAGAAGATCACGCTCGTCAACAGCTATGTCGCGTCGCTCGCCTTCGAGGCGGAAGTGGCGCTGCTTCTGCAGTCGAGCCTCGAGCAGATCGGCATCACGCTCGATATCAAGCCTGAGCCGTGGAACCGTATCGTCGAGCTTTCTTCCAAGCCCGAAACAACGCCGGCATCGACGCAGGTGAACATCTCGCCGACCTATCCGTCGCCGGACTCGATGTTCTACAACCAGTATCATTCCAAGGCATCCGGTACCTGGATGTCGATGGAATGGCTGCAGAACGCGGAAATCGACGGGCTGATCGACAAGGTTCGCGCCACCACTGATGTGAACGAGCAGAACGCTACCTACAAGGAGCTGCAGACGAAGATCGTTGATCTTCAGCCTGACGTCTGGGCGGTTGCGCCGAACCGCCGTTATGCGGCGAACAAGTGCCTTCAGGGTTACGAGTTCATCCCCATGCAGAGCTGGGACTTGAACTTCTCCAACTTCCATTGGGACTGCAAGGCCGAGTGATCTTTACCTCATGAAAACCGACCCCGCCCAGATGGCGGGGTTGGCAGACTTGGAACTTCAAAGGGAAGGAGCATCGCCTGCGGCCGGAAAGGCTGCGGCATGCCCGAGGATGACGCATGATCCAGGAATTTTCCGAAGACGATATCGAACCTCTGGCCACCGGTGCCTGGATTCTGGGAACGGGGGGCGGCGGCAATCCCTATATCTCGACGCTCAATCTGCGGCGTCTCTATGCCGAGGGGCGACGGGTCAAGGTCATGGATCCCATGGCGCTTGCCGATGACGACATGGTTGCCGTCGTCTCCAAGATGGGTGCCCCGCTTGTCGGTCAGGAACGGCTGGGAGACCCCGTGCATCTTGCCCGCGCTGTCGAGGTCATGGAGGATTATCTCGGCAAGCCGTTCCGGGCGATCATGAGTGTGGAGATCGGCGGCTCCAACGCGCTCTCGTCTTTCCTCGCTGCCGCCGTCCTCGACCGGCCGGTCGTCAATGCCGACGCCATGGGACGCGCCTATCCCGAAGCGCAGATGACATCCTTCGCCATCGGCAACCTGCCGATGTTTCCGCTGTCGCTGGTCGATGTGCGCGACAATGAGGTGATCGTAACGCGGGCTGCCTCATGGAAATGGATGGAGCGTATCTCGCGTAAGGTCTGCACCGAAGTGGGCTCCACCGCCGCCACCTGCAAGGCGCCGCGCACCGGCAAGGAAGTGAAGGAGTGGGGCATTCATTACACCGTCACCAAGGCGACCGAACTCGGGCGCGCGGTGATGGAGGCGCGTGCGCGCCATGACGATCCCGTTCAGGCGGTTCTCGACCACGAGGGCGGCAAGCAGCTGTTTCGCGGCAAGGTGGTGGATGTGGCCCGCGAGACCACGGGTGGTTTCCTGCGCGGCAGCACGACCATTGAAGGCATCGATGCCGACCGTGGCTCGCGCATGGAGCTCGCATTCCAGAATGAGTGGGCCGTTGCCTTCCGCGATGGCCAGCCAGTCGCCATGACGCCGGACCTGCTTTGCCTTCTCGATACGGTTTCCGGCGGCGCCATCGGTACGGAATCGGTGCGTTACGGCCAGCGCGTGACGGTTGTCGCCCTGCCGGCACCCGAGCTTTTGACGACGCCTGCCGGCATCGCCGCCGTCGGCCCACGCGCCTTCGGTTATGACATTGACTTCAGATCGGTATTCCCATGAAACGCATCGGTATTGACGTTGGCGGCACCAATACGGATGCCGTTTTGATCGATGGAGACACCATTGTCGCCTCCATCAAGGTTCCGACCACGCAGGATGTCCTGTCGGGCGTAAAAGCAGCGCTCGCCCATGTGTCCGGCCATGTCGGCGCGACGGATCGACCGATCGACGCGGTGATGATCGGCACCACCCATTTCACCAATGCGGTGGTGGAGCGCGCCCGGCTGGAACGGGTTGCAGCCATCCGCATCGCTCTGCCGACCGGTTCTTCGCTGCCGCCCATGTGCGACTGGCCAAAAGATTTGTACGATGCTGTCGATCCGTTGATCTTCATGGTCCATGGTGGCCATGAATATGACGGCAGCCCGCTGGTGCCGATGATTCCCGATGAAATTCGGGAGGCGGCGATGAAAATCCGCGATGCGGGCATCACTTCCATCGCCATTTCGGCAACCTTCTCGCCGCTGACAACTGAATGCGAAGTGCGGGCGGCGGAAATCGTCCGTTCGGTCATTCCCGATGCACGCATCACGCTTTCCCATACGCTTGGCCGCATCGGGCTTCTGGAGCGGGAAAACGTCGCCCTGCTGAACGCGGCACTGCAAACCCTTGGCAAGACCACCGTTCAGGCATTTTCGGATGCGTTGCGCGAAGCAGGTGTGAAGGCGCCATTCTATCTGACCCAGAATGACGGCACGGTGGCGCTCGCGGATGTCGCCGCTGCCAACCCGGTGCACAGCTTCGCTTCCGGCCCGACGAACTCAATGCGGGGTGCTGCCTTCCTCACCGGGCTTAACGATGCCATGGTGGTGGATGTCGGTGGCACGACTTCCGATATCGGCTGCCTTGTCGGCGGTTTTCCGCGCGAGGCGAACAATATCGTCCATATTGGGGGGGTGCGCACGCTCTTCCGCATGCCCGATCTTCTGCCGATTGCGCTCGGCGGCGGCACCATCGTTGATCCTGAGACGGGCAAGATCGGTCCACGCTCGGTCGGTTATCGCATCCTGACGCAGGCCCGTGTTTTCGGCGGCCAGACACTCACGACCTCGGATATTGCCGTTGCTGCGGGGCTGATCGAGATGGGTGACCGCGACCGCGTCAAAGGCCTCGATCCGGCTTTCGTGCAGGCCACACTCCAACGCATCCGTGACATGGTGGCCGACAGTTTCGACCAGATGAAGACCTCGGCCGAAGATGTGCCGCTGGTTGCCGTCGGCGGCGGGGCGTTTTTGATTCCCGTGACGGTTCCGGGTGCGTCGGAAGTGCTGCGTGTGGAAAATGCCGGCGTTGCCAATGCGCTGGGCGCGGCGATGGCGCAGGTTTCCGGCGAGGTCGACCAGGTCTTTTCCGGCCTGAGCCGCGAGGAGGCCCTTGCGAAAGCAGAGACCGAGGCGCAGAACGCGGCGATTGCCTCTGGAGCGGAACGAGCGAGCCTGAAGACGCTTGAGGTGGAAGATATCCCGATTGCCTATCTGCCTGGCGGCGCGCGGCGGGTTCGCGTGCGGGTCATCGGCGAGATCGCCTTTCATTGATGGTAAGAGGCCCTGCGGTTGGCGGGGCGACGAGGGGAGAGAACATGACGAAGATCGCACTGGCCATTCACGGTGGTTGCGGCGTTATGCCGGAAGACAGCATGACTTCAGAGGAGTGGACCGCTGCGCGCGATGATCTGGCAGCGGCGCTGCGTGCCGGTTATGGCGTATTGAAGGCTGGCGGAACCGCGCTTGAGGCGGTCGAGGCGGCGGTCGTTGTCATGGAGGACAGCCCGCATTTTAACGCAGGGCATGGTGCCGCACTGAACGAGAACGGCATCCACGAACTCGATGCCTCGATCATGGATGGTGCCACATTGGCAGCGGGCGCGATCAGCGCGTCCCGCGCCATTCGCAATCCGGTGAAAGCCGCCCGCGCACTGATGGCGGATAACCGTGCCGTCTATCTGACGGGGGAGGCGGCCGACCGCTTTGCAGAGGAAAAGGGGCTTGCGACCGAGCCGCAATCCTATTTCACGACTCAAAAGCGCCGTGAAGCACTGGCGGCGATGAAGCGCCATGCCGCCGCTGGCACGGAAGCGACGGAAAACGAGAAACACGGAACCGTGGGTGCGGTGGCGCTCGATGCGGCGGGCCATCTTGCCGCGGCCACCTCGACAGGTGGCTACACCAACAAGCCCGATGGCCGGGTGGGTGACAGCCCGGTGATCGGGGCAGGCACCTATGCACGGGATGGGGCCTGCGCGGTTTCCGGCACCGGCAAGGGCGAATTTTTCATCCGCTACGTCGTCGGTCACGAAGTCGCATCCCGCGTCGCCTATCTCGGGCAGGATCTGGAGACGGCTGCTGGCAATCTCGTCCATCAGGATCTGGCGCCCTACGATATTGGCGCGGGTCTTGTGGCTATCGATGCCGAAGGCGGGATTGCAGCGCCCTACAATACCCCCGGCATGTTCCGCGGTTGGGTCACCTCCACGGGTGATGCTTGCGTGGCCACCCATGACACCGTGTATTCGGTGGAACTGTAGGCAGTTGCCGCGTGCGGGATAAAAAACCGGTGACATGAAGCGTTATCGGCGGCAAAACGTCAGAACCGAAACCGGCTTGTCTCTTCATCCATGGTGCTGGCCTCATGAACATCAAGCAGCTCGAAGTTCTTCGTACGCTTCTTTCCACCGGCTCGACCATCGCCACGGCCAAGGCAATGGGGCTTAGCCAATCGGGTATCAGCCGGCTGCTGGCGCAGCTTGAGGCCGACCTGTCTCTGACGCTGTTTGCCCGCGACAAAGGGCGGCTCATTCCGACACCGGAGGCGGTGCTGCTTGCGCGGGATGCGGAAAACGTGCTGCTTGCGGTCGACCGCATGTCCGGTCATGCGGAAGATTTGCGGAATGGTGCGGCTGGTCCGGAAATCGTGCGCATCGGGCTGCCGAGCAGTATGTGGGAAAATTTCGCGCCCGCCATGCTGATCGACTATGTCCGGGATTTTCCCGGCGTTCGCATCGAGACTTTTTTCGAGACGACGACCGCCATCAACAAGCTTGTCGGCGAGCGGGTGATTGATCTCGGTTTCCTGCGGATGGAAGGTGAGATCGGGCCGGGCATCGACGTCGAGCGTGTCGCGACCGGCAAGAGTGTGTGCGTGGTCCGGGAGGATCATCCGCTGGCAGCGCTTGACGAAATTACCGTGAAGGACCTGCGCAACATTCCGCTCATCCTGATCGGCCGCCAGCGGCCAAATCGCATGGCGCTCGATCAGGTGTTCAAAAAGGCTGGCGTCAAACCGATGGTGAAGATCGAGACTCACACCAACAGTTCCGCCTGCGCCTATGTGGCGCACGGGTTGGGGGTAACGATCATCAGCAGTTTTTATGCCAACCTCTATCGGCACCTGCCCGTTGTCGCGAGGCCGTTCGTCCCGCAGGCGACGCAGGAGTTCGGTCTTGCCCGCGCCTCCGGGGCACCGCTCTCCATCGCTGCGCAGGCGCTAAGCGATGCCTTGAAGCGGGAAATTCAGCTCTCGCAAAAGATCGTCTGAAGCGGGATTTTGGGCGGAAGATGTCCTTGTCCTCATCGGGAGGACCGCGCCGTCATTCTGCATAGATGTATGACGTTTATGCATAATATTGCGTGATATTTCTCAATCCGTCATAGTCGCCAGCAATGAAACCGATAGAGGCGGGCTGTCATTACCTGCCATCAATCGTGGGGAACCGATGATAAGATTCATACTGAGCCGTCTTTTGATGGCGCTGCCGACGATCGCATTCGTGTCGATCACGGTGTTTGCGCTCATCCGCTTCATTCCCGGCGATCCGGCCGCCCTGATGCTGGGCGACATGGCGCAACCGGAACAGATCGAAGCCATGAGGACCGAGCTCGGCCTCGACAAGTCCATGCCGCAACAGTTCGTCATCTGGGCCGGCAATGTGGTGCAGGGCGATTTCGGTCGCTCCATCGTCAATGACGAGCCGGTGCTGCCGCTGGTCGTCTCGCGCTTTCTCGTCAGCGCCGAGATCGTCGTGGTTGCGGTGCTTCTCGCCAGCCTGATTGCGGTTCCGGCAGGCGTGATCGCCGCCTGGAAACAGAACAGCCTGACTGATCTCGCGCTGGTCGGAACGGCGACGCTGCTTCTGTCCATTCCCACGTTCTGGCTTGGCCTTCTGCTTCTTCTGTTTTTCGGCCTGAAACTCGGCTGGCTGCCGGTGCTCGGATATGTGTCGATCAGCGACAATCTCGTCGGCGGCATGCTTTATCTCGTCCTGCCCGTCATGACGCTGGTAATCCACGAAATGGGTGTTCTGATCCGCATGGCGCGCGCCTCGACGCTGGAGGTTCTGCGGCTTGATTACATCACCCACGCCCGCGCCAAGGGCCTTTCGGAAAGCGCCGTTCTCTGGCGGCACGCCTTCAAGAATGCCTTTGGCCCGACCTGGACAATGATCGGCCTCATCCTTGGTAATCTTCTCGGCGGCATCGCCGTCATCGAAACGGTGTTCACCATTCCGGGCCTCGGGCGGTTGATGGTCGACAGTATTTTTGCCCGCGACTATCCGGTCATTCAAGGCTGTCTGCTGTTCGTCTCGCTCTCCTATGTTCTGGTCAACCTGTTCGTCGACCTCCTCTATCCCCTCTTCGATCCGCGCGTGGTTGCCGAATGAAAAAGTTCACACTCAACGGGCTTATCGGCGGCTTTCTCATCGCCCTCCTGCTCATTACCGCCGCAACCGGCCTGTTCTGGACACCTTATGATCCAATGAAGCTCGGTTTCGCCTCGCGTCTGGCCGGTCCAAGCGCCAGCCATCTTCTCGGCACCGATGAATTCGGGCGCGATGTTTTGAGCCGCCTGATGGTCGGCGCACGTGCCAGCGTCTGGATCGGCTTCCTGACGGTCAGCTTCGCGACGATCTGCGGCACGCTGATCGGCCTTGTCAGCGGTTATGCGCGGGGCTGGGTGGATGGCATCATCATGGCCATCAACAATGCGCTTCTCGCCTTTCCCGGCATTCTGCTGGCGCTGGGCCTGCTCGCGGTGTTCGGCGCAAACCAGTATGGCATCATCTTCGCTCTAGGTATCGCTTATACGCCATCCATGGCCCGCGTGGTGCGCGGTGCCGTGCTTTCTCTGCGTGAGCGTGAATTCATCGAGGCGTCGCTGGTGATGGGCAATGGTGAAATCTACACCATGTTCCGCCACATCCTGCCCAATTGCATCGCGCCGATCACGGTTCTTGCCACTTCCATGTTTGGCTGGGCCATTCTGTCGGAAAGCGCGCTCTCCTTCCTTGGCCTTGGTGTGCCGCCGCCGGCCCCCACCTGGGGCAATATGCTGGCCGCCGGCCGACCCTTCATCCAGCAGGCCGTGTGGCTGGGTCTTTTCCCCGGTCTCTGCATCGCGCTGACGCTGCTCGGCATCAATCTTTTGGGCGATGCCCTCCGCGACAGGCTTGACCCGCGCATGAGAGGTCTCAAATGACTGATAATACACTTCTCACCGTCCGGGGCCTTTCGCTCGAAGTCGCCAGAACCGGCCATCGGGTGGTCAAGGATGTTTCCTTCGATATAGCCGCGGGCGAAATCTTCGGCATCGTCGGTGAAAGCGGTTCGGGTAAGACGCTCGCCACCCGCGCGCTCATCTCGCTTCTGCCACCGGCCATCGCTGTCACCGGCGGGTCGATCGTCTACAAGGGGCAGGATGTGATGTCTCTGCCGGTGAAGGCGCTTCGAAGTCTGCGCGGCGCAGAGATCGGTGTGGTGTTTCAGGAGCCAATGACCTCCCTCAATCCATCAATGACGATAGGCCGGCAGCTGGAAGAGGGGCTGATCCTTCACACGAAACTGTCGGGAGAAGAGCGCCGCGCGGGAATTCTCGACATGCTGAGCCGAGTCGGCATCCGCGATCCCCAAGGCGCGTTGACGGCCTATCCGCATGAGTTTTCCGGCGGTATGCGCCAGCGCATCATGCTGGCCTCGGTCATGCTGTTGAAACCCGCTTTGCTGATTGCCGACGAGCCGACGACGGCACTTGACGCTGTCATCCAGCGCGATGTCATGGAACTGATGGTGGAGCTGACACGTGCGGAAGGCACCGCCGTTTTGCTCATCAGCCATGATCTGCCGATGGTGGCGCGTTATACCAGACGCATCGTGGTCATGGAAAAAGGCGCGATTGTCGAGCAGGGCCGTACCGAGGACCTGCTGGACGCGCCGCAGCACCCATATACCAAGAAGCTGCTTTCCTCCCTGCCGTTCCGTGGCGAGCCGCGCCGTATCGACACCTCCAAAGCGCCGATGGTTTCGGCCCGCGATATCGTTGTCGATTATGCCGGCCGCAAATCCCTGCTGAAGAAAGCCAAGCCAAAGCGCGCGCTGCATGGCGTCAGCATCGATATTCATGAGGGAGAGGTCGTGGCGCTGGTTGGCGGCTCCGGTTCCGGCAAGACGACGCTTGGCCGCACCATTGCCGGGCTCGTCAAGGAAAGCGAAGGGCATATCCGCTTTCAGGGCCGCGAGCGCAACGAGGACTGGAAGGATTATCGCCTGAATTGCCAGATGGTGTTTCAGGATCCCTATTCCTCGCTTGATCCGCGCATGACCATTCAGGCGCTGGTGGAGGAGGCATTGCGCCTCGTGCCTGACCTCGATCAGGCCGCCAAGCGCAAGCGGGCGCTGGAAACACTGGAGGAAGTGGGGCTCGGCGCTGACTACGCCGCCCGTTATCCGCACGAGCTTTCCGGCGGCCAGCGCCAGCGCGTGGCGATTGCCCGCGCGATTGCCCGCCGTCCGCGGTTCCTGATCGCCGACGAACCGGTCTCGGCACTCGACGTGACGGTGCGGGCGCAGGTGCTCGATCTCTTTTCCGATCTGCAGAAACGTTACGGCTTTTCCTGCCTGTTCATCAGCCACGATCTCGGTGTGGTGGAGCAGGTGGCGGACCGTGTCGTCGTCATGCAGGACGGCCGCATCATCGAAGAGGGTGACCGCGACACGATTTTCGACAGTCCGAAGGAAGCCTATACGCGCCGGCTGCTCTCGGCCATTCCCGCCCTCGACCAGAATGAAAAGGGCGGCGTGACACTGAAATGGCGTCTGGAAGATGAAGTTTAACAGGAAGATGACAATGACTGTGGCTGCCCAATTAAATGCGATCTGTGATGCACAGCCTTTCGTGACGCGCTTCATGGTGCGCAATCTCCTGACCGGTGAAGAGATCGGCCGGGGAGAAAACGAGGAGACGCCATCGGGCAGCACCCGCAAGACGTCGATCATGATGGCAGTGCTCAAGGCCGCCAGCGAAGGGCGGATCGATCTCGACCAGCCCGTCACCTATGAAAAACGGCTGGCGGAAGAGGTGGCGAGCGGCATGTTCCGCTATATGACGCCGGGCATCGTGATTTCGCTACGCGATGCCGTCGCCGGCATGATGGTGCTGAGCGATAATGTCTGCACCAAGATGGTGCTGGAGAGGCTGACGCTGGAAGAGGTGGACGGCTATTGCAAATCGCTCGGCATGTCCAACACCCATCATCGTTTTCTCATTCCGCCATTGGCACTGGCGGCGGACCATCCGCTTAAAACCGTCACCACAACGTCGGCGGCGGACCAGGTGTTGCTGTTGCAGACCATTCTCGATGCCCAGTCCTCGCGGCAAGCGCAGGCGAAGCTCGGATGCAGTGCGCAATTGTGCGAATGGGCGATGCAGACGCTGAAGAACCAGATTTTGCGTTATGGAATTCGCTCCCGCCTGCCGTTCGAGGCCGTGGTGGCGAGCAAGAGCGGTCGCGGCAAACGTGGTCGCATGGATGCGGGCATCGTCTACAGAAACGGCGCGCCGTCCTTCATCATCACCGCTTATACCGATGAGGTGCCGCAAACCATGCCTGACGGCACGCCGGGATACACCATCGCGCTCGAAACGATCGGCCGGCTGGCGCAGGCGTGCTGGGATGGCTTTCATCAATAACAATCAACGACAACAAAGAGGGTAGAACAGTGAAAAAACTTCTTCTCGCAGGCGTTGCCCTGCTCGTAACGGCCAACATAACCGCAGCACGCGACATCACCATTGCGCAGAGCTCGGATCTGCGCAGCAACAACCCGGGGGTGAACCGCGATGGCAATACGGATGGGGTCATCCTGCATATCGTCGAGGGTCTCGTCGGCTATAACAATGCCGGTGAGGTGAAGCCGCTTCTCGCAGAAAGCGTCGAGGTTGCCCCTGATGGCCTGACCTATACGTTCAAGCTGCGCAAGGACGTGAAATTCCACAACGGCAAGCCGCTCACCGCAGAGGATGTCGTCTGGAACTGGACGCGTTACCTGAAGCCGGAAACCAAATGGGCCTGCCTCAACGATTTCGTCGAGGGCGGCGCAGCACACGTCACTGGCGTCAAGGCCACGGATGCTTCCACTGTCGAGATCACCCTGGAAAAACCATCCGGCGTTTTCCTGGGCCTCATGTCACGGCCGGAATGCGGTTATACGGGCATGATCTCACCGGAATCGGTTGCTTCCGATGGCAGTTTCGTCAAGCCGATCGGCACGGGGCCCTTTCAGTGGGACGAGTGGAAGAAGGGCGAGTATATCCGCCTCGCCAAGTTTGCCGACTACGTTTCGCCGGCAAATGACGGCAAGCCTGACGGCATGGTCGGCTCCAAGCGGCCGCTGGCCGATGGCGTCAAGTTCATGGTCATCCCTGATGCCTCGACCGTGAAGGCGGGTCTTGAATCCGGCGTGCTCGATACGGCCGAGATTTCCCCCGATCTCATTCCGGAATTCAAGACCAACGAAAAGATGCAACTCATCGTTTCCCGCAACAACGGCAAGAACCTGTTCTACATCCAGACCCGTGACAAGGTGCTGAGCAATCCCGGCGTGCGTCGCGCCATGGCGATGGCACTCGATCTTGATGAACTGGTTGCCGCCGCATCCAACGGCACGGGCGAGGCCAACGGTTCGATGGTTTCGCAGGATTCTGTCTATTACGGTGAGACCCAGAAGAAGCGTCCGGCCTATGACATCGATGCCGCCAAGAAGGAGCTTGAGGCGGCCGGTTACAAGGGCGAACCAATCTCGATCATCGCCAACAAGCGTGGCAACGTGCCGAGCTTCCCGGCCGCCGTCATGGCGCAGGCGATGATGCAGCAGGCGGGCCTCAACGTGCAGATCGAGGTGCTGGACTATGCCACCCAGGTGGATCGCCGCCGCTCCGGCAATTATCAGGTGATCTCGCAGTCGGTCGCTCCGCGCCTCGACCCGGCGCTGATGTATGCCTTTTATGTCGGCAACAAGGACAAGAACGCTTCCCTGATGTGGGATGATCCGAAGGCGATCGAGCTGATGAAGGCCGCCTATGTTGAGGCCGACCAGACGAAACGCCAGAAGATTTTCGATGAGTTCCATGAGCTGATGCTGAAGGAAATGCCGGGTATCTTCCTCTATGACATGGTCGATGTCTGGGGCGCGACGAAGAAGCTGAAGGGCCAGCCTGTCTGGCAGTCGAACGCTCGCCTCTGGGAGGTCTCGGTCGACAACTGACCCACCCTTGCCCGCGCCGGCGGCTGACCCCGGCGCGGGCTTTCCATTATTAAGCGCGGTAATTTGGCGGTGCCTCTGCCGAAGCGCCTGAGCGTGCCCGAAAAGGGCGGAAATGCGAGGAAAAGCCATGAACCGTGATGCCGTGATGTCGATTGCCGCCGAAATCGAGGCGATGAAGCCTGATTTCACCACTTTGAGCGACAGCATCTGGGATTTTGCCGAACTCAAATTTGAAGAACGGCAATCTGCCGGCATTCTGGCCGCCGCGCTTGAGGAAAATGGCTTTACGGTTCGGCGCGGTGTGGCGGGCATGGAAACCGCCTTCATCGGCGAATTTGGCAGGGGCAAGCCCGTTATCGCCTTCCTCGGTGAATTCGATGCGCTGGCCGGCATGAGCCAGGTGGCTGATGTGGCGAAGGTGCAGCCGCGAGAGGAGGGCGCCACCGGCCATGGCTGTGGCCATAATCTGCTCGGCGTCGGCTCATTGATGGCTGCTATTTCGCTCGCCCGGCATCTGAAGGCCAATAATATGCCCGGCACCGTCCGTTATTACGGCTGCCCCGGCGAGGAGGGCGGTTCCGGTAAGACCTTCATGGTGCGTGCCGGCCTGTTTGACGATGTCGATGCTGCGCTGACCTGGCACCCGGCACCGTTCAACGGGGTACGCTCGACCAATAATCTGGCCGTGCTGGAATATTTTTACCGTTTCAAGGGTGTTGCGGCCCACGCTTCCAATGCAGCCCATCTCGGCCGCTCGGCGCTCGATGCCGTCGAACTCATGAATGTCGGCGTCAATTTCCTGCGCGAACACATGCCGCAGGATTGCCGCGTACATTATGCAATCACTGACACTGGCGGCAAGGCGGCCAATGTGGTGCAGGCCAAGGCGGAAGTCCTTTATCTGATCCGCGCCCCGGAAATGCGTCAGGCGCTTGATCTCGCCGCGCGGGTGGACAAGGTGGCGCGCGGTGCGGCACTGATGACCGAGACCGAGGTGGAGATCGTCTTTGATACCGCCTCCACCAATCTCCTGCCCAACATCGCGCTGGAAACGGCGATGCATGAAAACATGGTGGCGCTTGGCCCTGTCGCTTTCGATGAAGCGGATATCGCTTTTGCCAAACGCATCCAGGATACTTTTACTGACGAGGCGATCAAAAGCAGCATCCGGCTCTACCAGATAAAGGGTGATGTCTTTTCCAACCGTAAGATCGACGGCTCGACGCCCCTGCATCTCGGCCTGCGGGATTTCGAGGGGCATTCGCATTTTCGGGCCGGCTCCACCGATGTCGGTGACGTCAGCTGGGTGACACCGACGGCACAATGCTGGACACCCGCCTGGGCGATCGGGACCAATCCGCATACCTGGCAGGTGGTGGCACAAGGCAAAACTCCTGCCGCCCACAAGGCCATGGTGCATGCCGCCAAAACGCTTGCAGCGACAGGTCTTTCACTGATGACATCGCCGGAATTGCTCGCCAGCGCCAGGAAGGAATGGCAGGAAAAGACGGAAGGCAGCAAATACGTCTGCCCGATTCCCGCCGATGTCATGCCGGGTTCCCACCGGTAAGGCGCTACGCACCTCCTTTTGCCGCCGTCCCCGTGCCGCCATATTTCCACAGGCGGCACGGAAGATCCCCTGACTGTTTCGAGCGGAAGAAAAGCTGATGCGCCGCCGGCCTTCTCCAAGGAGAGCCGGTGGATGCCGGTTTGGAATAAATCTTCCATCCCGGCCGAGTTATCCCCATTTCGAGCCGTAAAGCATAATTTCAACGGCTTATGGACCCGGCCTCCCGGTTGGGAACGAGGCCGAGCGAGCCTCTGCATCTTCCACGGCTATGCGATCCGGAGGCACGTCCCCCGCAATTTCCCATCATCACAGCCTTGTGCACCACTCCGCTGCGGGGCTGCGAAGAAAACATTGACGTTCGAACCAAAAATGGAATAAATATATCGAACAGGCAGAAAATCGGTTTCATTATTCCGTTTTCTGATGTGAGGAGGTTGCGGCGGGCTTTCGGGTTCGCCTCCGGCTGGGAGAGGCGGCGCCGGACGCCACGGAGGAGAAAAACAATGAAGGAATTTATCATCGGCGCAGCTATGTCTGTGCTTCTCGGCACGGCGGCCCATGCGGAGACCGTAGGTGTCTCGATGGCGCTGTTTGACGACAACTTCCTGACCGTGCTGCGCAATGGCATGCAGGATTATTCCAAGGAGCTGAAGGGCGTCACCCTGCAGGTCGAGGATGCGCAGAACGACGTCGCCAAGCAGCAGAGCCAGATCCAGAACTTCATCGCTTCCAAGGTCGACGCAATCATCGTCAACCCTGTGGACACGGATGCGACAGCGGCCATGTCCAAGCTCGCAGCCGACGCCAAGATTCCGCTCGTTTACGTCAACCGCCAGCCGGTGAACGTCGACAGCCTGCCGGACGGACAGGCGTTTGTCGCCTCCGACGAAACGGTGGCTGGTACGCTTGAGGCGAAAGAGGTTTGCCGCCTCCTCGGTGGCAAGGGCAATGCCGTCATCATGATGGGCGAGCTCTCGAACCAGGCGGCGCGCATGCGCACGCAGTCTGCGAAGGATGTCTTGAAAACCGACGAATGCAAAGGCATTTCCGTGGTTGAAGAGCAGACCGCTAACTGGCAGCGCACGCAGGGTTCCGACCTCGTGACCAACTGGCTGTCGAGCGGCATCGAGTTCAACGCCGTCATCGCCAATAACGACGAAATGGCGATCGGCGCCATTCAGTCTCTGAAGGCTGCTGGCAAGGACATGAAGGATTATGTCGTCGCCGGTGTGGACGCCACGCAGGATGCTCTCGCCGCCATGCAGGCGGGCGATCTCGACGCCACGGTCTTCCAGGATGCGGCAGGCCAGGGCAAGGGCGCACTTGATGCCGCGCTGAAGCTCGTCAAGGGCGAGAAGGTCGAGAAGAAGGTTTACATCCCCTTCCAGCTCGTCACGCCTGAAAACGTCAAGGACTACGTGGCCAAGAACTAGTGGCCGCCTTCCGGCATCTGCGCCGTTCAGATTGATATTGGAGGCAGATGCCGGTTCCCGACGGCGCCGAACAAGCTTCGGCGCATGAGGGGATCGTGATTGAATTCCAGTGAATTCAAAGTGTTGCAGCGCCCTGCATGTTGTGGTCGACATGGCGCTGTAAGCCTCCCCGGAGGCAAGGTGCGCCATTGGGCGAAGCCTGTTTCCGGTCAATTTTGTCTATTGTGGAGGATGAGATGGTCGTCAGTCCATCGACAATGGCCGCCGTGCGCGCCAGCGGCGCCGTGCCGAATGCGGAATACCTTCTCGCCGTCGAAGGCATACGCAAGGAATTTCCCGGCGTGGTGGCGCTCGATGATGTGCAGTTCAAGCTAAAGCGCGGCACCGTGCACGCGCTGATGGGCGAGAACGGCGCTGGAAAATCGACGCTGATGAAGATTCTGGCTGGCATCTACCAGCCAGACAGCGGCGAAATCCGCCTGAAAGGCGCCGACATTCGTCTCGATTCCCCGCTTGATGCGTTGGAAAACGGCATTGCCATGATCCATCAGGAATTGAACCTGATGGCTTACATGACGGTCGCGGAAAATATCTGGATCAGACGGGAACCCAAGAACCGGCTGGGCCTTATCGATCATGGCGAGATGTACCGCCGTACCGAAGCCCTGCTGGATCGCCTCGGTATCGATCTCGATCCGGAAACGCGGGTCGGTGAGCTTTCCGTCGCCAGCCGTCAGATGGTCGAGATTGCCAAGGCGGTTTCTTACGATTCCGACGTTCTCATCATGGACGAGCCGACATCCGCGCTGACGGAGCGCGAGGTGGAGCATCTCTTCCGCATCATTCGCGATCTCAGGGAACGCGGTATCGGCATCGTCTACATCACTCACAAGATGAACGAGCTATTCGAAATCGCCGACGAGTTCTCTGTTTTCCGGGACGGGAAATATATCGGCACGCATGCCTCTACCGATGTAACGCGCGACGACATCATCCGTATGATGGTGGGCCGCGAGATCACGCAGATGTTCCCGAAGGAAGAGGTTCCTATCGGCGACGTTGTCCTGTCGGTCAAAAACCTGACGCTTGATGGCGTGTTCCACGATATTTCCTTCGACGTTCGCGCCGGTGAAATTCTCGGCGTCGCGGGCCTGGTCGGTTCCGGTCGTTCCAATGTTGCAGAGACAGTCTTCGGTGTGACGCCCGCGTCTTCAGGGACGATCAGCATCGATGGCAACCCCGTTTCAGTCACCAGCCCGACGGAAGCCATTCGTCATCGCATGGCGTTTCTGACCGAGGATCGCAAGGACACGGGATGTCTGCTGATCCTGAATATTCTGGAAAATATGCAGATCGCCGTTCTGCAGGACAAATATGTCGCCAATGGTTTCGTGCAGGAAAACGCGTTGTCGGACGCCTGCGAGGAAATGTGCCGCAAGCTGAGGGTGAAAACTCCGCATCTTTACGAGCGCATCGAAAATCTTTCGGGCGGCAACCAGCAGAAAGTGTTGATCGGTCGCTGGATGCTGACCAAGCCGCGCATTCTGATCCTCGATGAGCCGACGCGCGGCATCGATGTGGGCGCCAAGGCGGAAATTCACAAGCTCGTTTGTGAGATGGCGCGCCAGGGCGTCGCCGTCATCATGATTTCCTCCGAAATGCCGGAGGTTCTGGGAATGAGCGACCGCATCATGGTCATGCATGAAGGTCGGGTGACCGGCTTCCTTGATAGAAGTGAAGCCACGCAGGTTAAGGTGATGGATCTCGCATCGCGGTGAGGCGCGCCGGGATTTCTCGAGGAGGAACAGATATGAATAGCAACGCCGCCGCCACTCCGGAGCTGGATGCCAAATCCGGACGCAAACCGCACCGGCGCATACCGCCGGAAGCCAATATTTTCTTCATTCTGATCGGCATAGCGCTGATTTACGAGATTCTCGGCTGGATATTCATCGGCCAGAGCTTCCTGATGAACCAGCAGCGACTGACCATCATGATCCTGCAGGTCTCCGTGATCGGCATCATAGCCGTAGGTGTTACGCAGGTCATCATTACCGGCGGCATCGATCTGTCCTCCGGGTCGGTCGTCGGCCTCACGGCGATGTTGTCCGCTAGCATGGCGCAGTCTTCAACCTGGCCGCGGGCACTTTATCCCGGGCTCACCGACCTGCCGTTCATCATCCCGCTTGCTGTCGGCATTCTCGCCGGCATGTTGGCCGGTTTCATCAATGGGCAGCTCATCGCCCGCACGAAAATCCCGCCCTTCATTGCCACTCTCGGCATGATGGTGACCGCGCGCGGCATTTCCAAGTGGTATACGAAGGGTCAGCCGATCTCCGGCCTGACCGACGGTTTCAATTTCATTGGCACAGGCATCTGGCCAGTCGTGGTGTTCCTGCTCGTGGCAATCATTTTCCACGTCGCGCTGCGTTACACCCGCTATGGCAAGTTCACATATGCAATCGGTGCCAATGAGCAGGCTGCACGTGTATCCGGTATCAATATCGAGGCACATCTGATCAAGGTCTATGCCATTGCCGGAATGCTCGCCGGTCTCGCCGGTGTTGTCACCGCCGCCCGCGCTCAGACCGCGCAGGCCGGCATGGGCGTGATGTATGAGCTTGACGCCATCGCCGCGGCCGTCATCGGCGGCACCTCGCTATCCGGCGGCGCCGGCCGCATCACCGGAACGGTAATCGGTACGATCATTCTCGGCGTCATGACATCGGGCTTCACCTTCCTCCGAGTGGACGCCTACTATCAGGAGATCGTCAAAGGTCTCATCATCGTGGCGGCCGTCGTCGCTGACGTCTACCGGCAGAAGAAACGCGCCAAGCGTTAAATCCTCCTCCCAGACCTTGGGGCAGGCCTTCAGGCTTGCCCCTTTTTTGTGCCCTCATGCGGCGAGGGGATCAGCAGCGGCTCATGCTTTGCTGTTTCGATAGTCGTGGACGGCTTTGCCGAAGGCCTCGAACAGGGCGCGGGAGGGCGCGTCCGTCTCGGCCCAGTATTCTGGATGCCATTGCACCCCGACAGCAAATCCTTTTGCGTCAATGACAGACACCGCCTCTATCGTGCCATCGGCGGCCGTCGCCTCCACCTGCAGGCGCGGCGCGGTTTCGGCAATGGCCTGCCTGTGCAGCGAGTTGATCTGGATTTCGCCCGACATGCCGAGATGCTGTGCAATGCAGGAGCCTTCGCGCACATGCACAGGCTGGCGGATGGCAAAGGCGACGTCGCGGTCGTCATGTTCCGGCTTGCGGTGGTCCCATATGCCCGGGTGCTCCTGAATTTCGGACGCCAGCGTTCCGCCCAGCGCCACATTCAGTTCCTGTATTCCTCGGCAGATGGCCAGCATCGGAATGCCGCGCTCGATCGCACGGCGGATGAGCGGCAGGCTGGTGGCATCGCGGGCCTGGTCGAACGGGCCGTCGCTCTCCTTCGCCTCCTTTCCGTAGAGGGAAGGGTGCACATTGGTGGCGGAGCCGGAGACGAGCAGGCCATCCACCCGGTCGAGAATGGCGTCCACGTCGTGTCCGTCCTCAAAGGCCGGCACGATGAAGGACATGACACCAGCCACTTTCAGGGCGGCGGAAACATACTGGTTCTGCGCGGCGTGCCAGTCGGCTCCGGTAAAATGCCTTATGTCGGCGGGGACGGCGATGATGGGTTTTGGCATGGCGGCTCCGGAACGATTCTTCGAAATATGTGCGACCGCCGGCGAACCAAGTCAAGCATGCCTTTGCCTCCTGCTGATCCGGCATGCGCCTAAAGTATAAGGCGATGCCGAGATATTTCAGTTGAATATAAAATGCGAAGAAAATTCCCGGAAACACGGCGTTTTTCCGCGATTAATTCTTGGTGCGGGTGCTTGTCAGTCGGGCGATAACCGTGCTTACTTCGCTACAATGCCTGAACAGCAACGAGGGGAATTCAAAGCTGCAGGCAGCGTTCATATCTGGGAGGATATAGATGGATCGCCGTTCCTTTATGAAAAAAGGTGCGCTCGCGGGAGCTGCCACTGCAGCCCTTGCCGCGCCCGCCATTGCGCAGCAGAATACCAAGATCAACTGGCGCCTGACGTCGTCATTTCCGAAATCGCTTGATACGATCTATGGCGGTGCCGAGGATATTGCGAAGCACGTCGCTGCCGCCACCGATGGCAATTTTACCATCCAGCCCTTTGCCGCCGGGGAAATCGTTCCCGGCTTGCAGGCGGCCGATGCCGTATCGTCAGGCACTGTGGAAATGTGCCATACCTGCTCCTATTATTATGTCGGCAAGGATCCGACCTTCGCGATCGGGACGGCGATACCCTTTGGCCTGAATGCCCGCCTGACCAATTCGTGGTTCTATGAAGGCAACGGCAATAAACTGCTCAATGAATTCTACGCCAAACATAACCTCTACGGCATGATTTCGGGCAATACCGGCGCGCAGATGGGAGGCTGGTTCCGTAAGGAGATCAACACGGTTGACGATTTCAAAGGCGTCAAGATGCGCATTGCCGGCCTTGCCGGCAAAGTGGTTGAAAAGCTTGGTGTCGTGCCGCAGCAGATCGCCGGCGGTGATATCTATCCGGCGCTGGAAAAGGGCACCATCGACGCCGCCGAGTGGGTCGGCCCTTATGACGACCACAAGCTCGGTTTTCAGAAGGTTGCAAAGTACTATTATTATCCGGCCTTCTGGGAAGGCGGCCCGGTCATTCACTCTTTTGTCAATCTGGACAAGTGGAACAGCCTGCCCAAGAACTACCAGACGGCGCTGCAGGACGCCTGCGCCTTCGCCAATACCAGCATGATGGCGAAATACGACGCCAAAAACCCGATTGCCATCAAGCAGCTCGTTTCTGAAGGCGCGGTACTCAGACCCTTCAGCCAGGAAATTCTGGAAGCGTGCTATAAGGCGGCCCTTGAGGTATACGCCAATATTTCGGCTTCCAATCCGGACTTCAAGAAGATTTACGAGGACCAGGTCGCCTTCAAGCGCGAAGGCTATCTGTGGATGCAGCTGGCGGAATACACCTTCGATACTTTCATGATGATCCAGCAGCGTAACGGCAAGCTCTGATTATTCAGTAACGGCGGCGGACCGGGCAAAGGCCTCGGAGATTTCGGTCTCCGGGGTTTTTGTTGTGCGCGTACCCTCATGCATTCGACAACAATGGATGGATTATGATCGGGTCCTTCAGAGCACAATCGCAGGATAAGCGACCAGCCGGACTGCCGGCTGAGATCGGCGCCCCCAGCCCCGGCCATTGGCCTCAATTGTGGATGTGACGCGATGTGGAAAACGCTGAGCGTTGCATTCGTCATCAAGAAGAACCGGACAGGCAGTATAGTGACTGCCCGGGTCCGTTTCTAAAGAGAATGAAGGGAAGGCGGGGGCGTACCCGTCTTCGCAATCACAGGCGTTTCCGCGCCCTTACAGGATGCCTGTCAAGGCCCGATCTTCGGCGGCTCGCCCAGATTTGGCATGCCCGGCATTCCTCCTGGCTGGCCTCCTGGCAAGCCGAAATTGGGCATGGTGTTGCCACCCTGATTACCGAAGGCGGGCACCTCGATCTTGATGGAATTCAGATCGACGTCGGGAGCCTTGTCTATCCAGTAGGTGACGGATTCCGGCCAGAATATCACGATGGCGACGAGGATGAGCTGCATGCCGAGCCAGGGAATGGCGCCCATGTAGATATCCGATGTCTTGACGGTGCGCGGCGCGATGGAACGCAGGTAGAACAATGCAAATCCGAAGGGCGGGTGCATGAAGCTTGTCTGCATGTTGATGCAGATCAGCACGCCGAACCAGATGAGGTCAATGCCGAGCGACTGGGCTATCGGCGCCAGCATTGGAATGACGATGAAGGCGATTTCGAAGAAATCGAGGAAGAAGGCGAGGAAGAAGATGAAGATGTTGACGAAGATCAGGAAGCCGATAGGACCGCCCGGAATGCCCGACAACATGTGCTCGATCCAAAGCGAACCATCCATGCCTTGGAAAACGAGCGAAAAGCAGGTCGCGCCGACCAGGATGAACACCACCATCGACGTGATGTGCATGGTGGAATGCATTCCCTGCTTGACGAGGTCCCAGCTGAGCCGCCGATGTGCCGCCGCCAGCGCCATCGCGCCGACAACGCCGAGCGCTCCGGCTTCCGTCGGTGTTGCGAGGCCGAGAAAGATGGTGCCGAGCACGAGGAAGATGAGCACGATGGAGGGGATCATGCCCGCCAGCACACGCAACACCAGCGCCCGGTTAAGCTCACCGCGTGCCTCCGGCGGCAAAGCCGGAAGATCCTTCGGCCGCACGATCGACATCAGCAGGATGAAGAGCATGAAGATCGCCACCTGCAGGATCGACGGACCGATCGCGCCGAGATACATGTCGCCCACGGATTTACCGAGCTGGTCGGCAAGGACGATCAGCACCAGCGAGGGCGGAATGACCTGTGTGATCGTGCCCGAGGCGGCGATGACGCCGGTGGCAAGTCGCGGATTATAGCCGTATTTCAGCATGATGGGCAGCGAGATGACGCCCATGGTGATGACCGAGGCCGCAACCGTGCCGGTGATCGCGCCCAGGATCGCGCCGACAATGATGACGGCATAGGCAAGTCCGCCCGGTATAGCGCCGAAAAGCTTCCCCGTTCCTTCGAGCAGGTCTTCCGCAAGGCCGCAACGCTCCAGAATAGCGCCCATGAAGGTGAAGAAGGGAATAGCCAGCAGAAGGTCGTTCGAAACGATGCCGAAGATGCGCAGGGGCAGGGCCTGAAGAAAAGCCGGTGAAAAATGCTCGGTGAAGATGCCGATGACGCCAAAAACGAGGCCGACCGTGGCAAGCGAGAAAGCCACCGGAAATCCGTAAAGCATGAAGATAATCATGCCGATGAACATCAGTGGCGGAAGAATACCGTATTCAAACATGGGAATATCCTGAAGGTTCAGATCGGCGCGATCATTGCAGGGGTTTTTCGTACTTCGTATCGAGCGCATAAAGCCCGTTGAGGGCGCCTATGCGCTTGATGAGTTCGGAAAACCCCTGAAGAACCAGAAGGGCGAAACCGGCGAAGATGATGAGTTTCACGGGCCAGCGGATCAGGCCGCCGGCGTTGGAAGACATTTCGCCCTGATTCCAGGACAGCGTGAACATGGGCCAGGACAGCCAGGCTAGATAAAGGCAGCCGGGCAACAGGAACAACACAATGCCGATAATATCCACCCAGATGCGGCTGCGTGGCGAAATCGCACCATAGATGATGTCGACCCGAACATGCTCGTTCATGCGCAGCGTATAGGAAGCGCCGATCAGCACGATGAAGGCGAACATGTACCACTGGATTTCGAGCCAGCCGTTGGAGCTGTAGTTCAAGGCGTAACGGACCATGGCGTTACCGGCGCTGACGAGGCAGCAGATGAGCACGAGATAACCGGCGACCTTGCCCAGGGCCTCGCTCGCAGAATCTATCAACGCACTTATTTTTAAAAGCGATTTCATGACTTTCCCCTCTTCCCTTGCCGGGCCCTTTGCGGGTTTATGGCGGAGAGCAAAGCCCGATACCCCTGCAACGGCCACGCCTCCACGCGCGTCCGCACCCATCGGTTCCGGAGTTCCTCCCCACAGAATCCGTGTATGGGCAGGCGGTTCGAAAAGCAACCGAAACCGCACGCAAAGAGCAAGAACGGTGGCCCTTTTCAACTATTAACGAAAGAATGTTGCCGGAAGGCAAGTATTGTCCTTGAGAGCCGGTCCGACGGATGGCGGCGTGACACTTTCGTGCGGAACGCATTGCGCTTTTCGACCACTTCATGTTACCTCTGGCACCGGAGAATCCGGCATGGCCCGTGATCGTCCGCGGGGCAGATTTCCCCGCAGGACGGGAATGACGGATGGAGCAAAGGGGAAGTGGAATGAGCGAACACCATACAGGTCCGGTCGAACTTGGCGCTGAAATGAACTACGCCGAACACGAAAAGACCTATAACGGTTTTCTGGCCTTGACCAAATACGGCACGATGATGCTGTGCGTGCTGATGCTGGCCATGGTTGCCGGTTTTTTCACATCCGCGGGCTTCCTCGGCGGTCTCGTTGTCTTTCTCGTTCTGTCGGCGGCCGGTTTCGTTCTGCTGCGCTGATCGAACCGTTTGCGGGCTGTTGCCCTTACGGGTAAGGGTTCTGCCGGACAACCGGGAAGGCCGGGCATGAAACGCCTTTTATCCTGTCTGTTTCTGTTGATTGCGGTTGCATGTCCCGTCTCCGCGCGTGATCTCTCTCCTGCCGAGCAGGAGAGGCTGCGTGCCGAGATCGAGCGTTTCAGCACCGCCCTGAATGCGCAGGATTTCGAAACGGTCGGCAAGACTGTGCCGCCGAAAATCTTCGAGTTCATCGCCAGTGATGCGGGTGTCACCGTGGAGCAGTTGCGGAGCGCCTTGACGGCGCAGATGCAGATGGCGCTCGCGGCGGTCAAGATAACCGAATTCACCATGGACGCGCGGGCGATCAGCCTGACTGAGACGCCGGATGGCACGCCGTATGCGCTCATTCCGACAAAAACCGTGATGGAAACCGGCGGTCAGACCATAGAGGCGAAGTCCCACACGCTGGCGCTGATCGACGGTTCGGACTGGTATTTGCTCCGGGTGAGCGATCAGCAGCAGGTGACCATCTTGCGAAAGGTCTACCCGTCCTTCGCGACGGTGGAATTCCCTGACGATTCCACGCAGACGGTGAAATAACCCGTATTGCTGGCGAGGCCGGGCCGTGGCGTCGCCAGTGCTACCCCATTTCAGGAAAACCGTCCCGGGCGGAAGGGATCGACCGAGATGGACGTTTCGTCGCCGTTTGCCATCTGCGTCACCAGCCGGGCTGTGGCTGCCGACTGGGTCAACCCCAAATGACCGTGGCCGAAGGCGTAGATAACGGAGGGTGTCGTCCGCGCGGTGCCAATGACGGGAAGACAGTCCGGCATGGAGGGGCGGAACCCCATCCATTGCCGTCCGCCTTCCAGTTTGAGGCCGGGAAGGAAACGTTCCGCTTTTTTCAACATGGCTTCCGCGCGGCGGAAGTTCGGCTTCAGGTCCAGCCCGCCGAGTTCGACGGCGCCGCCGACGCGGATGCCAGTCGACAAGGGGGTCACAACGAAGCCGTGGTCGTTGAAATAAAGCTGGCGTGTCAGGTTGAAAGCACCGACAGGCAGGGTCGTGTTGTATCCTCGTTCCGTTTCCAGCGGCACGATGTTGCCAAGCGTCGCCGCAAGTTTTTTGGACCATGCTCCACAGGCGATCACCACTTTGTCGGCGTCGATCTTGTCGCCGTTCTCCAGCGTGACGATCGTACTTTCGCCCACTGCGTCGATGCGCTGAGCTTCGCCTTTGCGAAGGCTGGCTCCGCGTGAGATCACAAGATCAAATATGGCGCGGGTGAAATCATAGGGATCGGAGACCTGCAGGCCATCCGCCGAAAACACCGCATGGCGGAACTGCGGCGCCAGGCCCGGCTGCAGCTCTTCGATTTCGTTGCGGTCAACGCGCTGGAATGCGAAGCCGGCTTTTTCCTTTTCGTCCCAATCCCTACGGGCGGCGTTGAGGCTCGCCTCGCTATCATAGATATCAAGCGTGCCGGTTTTTGAGATGAAGGACGAGAGCTCGGGCATGGCAGCGATGTGGGCCATTTCGATGGCCGCCAGCCGGTTGATTTCCACGAGTGATTTCAGCCCATGACGGAAACTGCGTTCGGCGCTGGCGCGCCAGAAACGCCAAAGCCACGGGGCGATCTTCGGTGCATAGGCCGGCGGCACGCTGAGAGGTCCGAGCGGATCAAAAAGCCAGCGCGGGGCTTTTTTCATGATACCGGGCGCGGGAATGGGGATGATTTCCGGAAAGGCCAATATGCCGGCATTACCGGAACTCGCACCGCGGGAGATGTCGCCACGCTCAAGAAGCACGACATCACGCCCGGCATTCTGCAGATAAAGCGCTGCCATGGAACCGATAATGCCGGTGCCGACCACCAGCACGTCGCATTTCAGGGTTTTGGTCATCGGCGCTCCTGCAATACAAATCTCTCAAGCCCGCCATAACAATGAATGCAGAGGGTATGAAAGGTCGCATCACGCTGCGGCGATAGAAATATCAGCACTGTGGCAAATAAGCGGTTCCGCGGTGGGGAGGCCGCCATGCACATCAGTGCGTTTTGCCCATCGGCCAGGTCGCGGCTTAGATAGTTATGAGTCATTATTAATCGCTATTTAACAGTGTCTGGCTAGTTTCGCGTGCAGTCAGGCCCATCCATGTTCATCCCTTCTCATTCGGAGGGGCAGTGGGTCTGCGCGGCGGTTAATTTGGGGGTTTTAAAGGCATGTCTCACTTTTCCAAACTCGGTCTGGATGCATCTGCGGTACTTGACGCCCTGAACCGTTCGCAGGCCATCATCGAATTCGATCTGACCGGGAAAATTCTGAAGGCGAACGATAATTTCTGCAAAGCGGTGGGTTATCAGCAGTCCGAAATCATCGGACGGCACCACAGCATGTTTGTCGCTCCCGAAGAGGCTGCCAATGCGGAATACAACGCGTTCTGGGCGAAACTCTCGCGCGGCGAATATGATCAGGGTCAATATCGGCGCCGGGCAAAAAACGGCGACGAAATCTGGATCGAAGCTTCCTATAATCCCGTCTTTCGTTTCGGTAAACCTTACAAGATCGTCAAGGTTGCAACCGATATCACCGTGATCAAGCGCAAGAGCATGGAAGATGACGGCAAGCTGGCCGCTCTCTCCCGCGCGCAGGCCATGATCGAATTTACACCAGATGGGAAGATCCTCAGCGCCAACGAGAATTTCCTCGCGGCGCTTGGTTACACGGCGCAGGAAATTGTGGGCAAGCATCATTCGATGTTCTGTGAGCCAGCTTATGCCCAGTCCCAGGAATATCGTGATTTCTGGCAGGAGCTGAGGAGCGGCCGTTTCTCTGCCGGGCAGTTCATGCGGCTCGGCAAGGACGGCAAACGCGTTTTCATCCAGGCGTCCTATAATCCGATACTGGATGAGCAGGGCCGTGTCTTGAAGGTGGCGAAGTTTGCCTTCGACGTGACGGACCGCATGCATGCGGTGGAGGAGCTTGGCGCGGCGCTTGAGCGGCTCTCCCAATGCAACATCCGCGTCACGCTGGACAAACCCTTCGTGGGTGAATTTGAGAGCCTGCGGCGCGATTTCAACAAGTCTATCGCGGAATTCCAGAAGACGCTGGAAAATGTTCTCGGCCAGACGGGCGATCTGACCCGCAGCAGCCAGGAAGTCAGCGAGGCTTCCGTCAATCTGGCCGAACGTTCGCGCGAGCAGGCCGTAGCGCTCGAAGAAACCTCTGCGGCACTGGAGGAAATCACGGCGACGGTTCGTTCATCCACGGAAAACATGAAAGAGACCCGCAAGCTGGTTCAGAGTGCACGCACATCCACCGCGGCCTCGACCGAGGTCGTTGAGCGCACGGTCAATGCCATGCAGCGCATCGAGACAGCATCGCGGGAAATCAGTCAGATCATCGGTGTTATCGATGAGATCGCCTTCCAGACCAACCTGCTGGCGCTGAATGCGGGCGTGGAAGCCGCCCGCGCGGGTGAAGCCGGCAAGGGCTTTGCCGTGGTGGCGCAGGAGGTGCGCGAGCTTGCGCAGCGTTCCGCCGGTGCCGCCAAGGAAATCAAGGCGCTGATCAACAATTCCGGCAGCGAGGTCCTCGAAGGGGTAAGGCTCGTGGGTGAAACGGGCGAAGCGCTGAAGCAGATCGACGCGCTGGTCAGACATATTGACGGCAACGTTGACATGATCGCCAAGGCAGCCGACGAGCAGGCTGTCGGCATCAGTGAGATCAACAAGGCGGTCAACCGGCTGGACCGGATGACGCAGGAAAACGCCGCCATGAGCGCACGCACCACCGTAATCAGCACCACGCTCGCGCAGGGTGCGGATGCATTGGCCCAGCTTGTCAGCCTGTTCAAACTGAACCGCCGCACGGTTCAGCGTGAGGATGGTGCCTCTATACGGTCTGATTTTTCGACTGCTGCTCGGCACGATCAGGAGGTCGGGCGCGCAGCAGCATGAAGGGAGCCGGCTTTCGCCGGCCCCGCTTATTGCTGATCATCAATTGAGGCGGATGCCCTTGATAGGGCACCTGCGCACGGTTATCCCCGCAAGGCCGGGCGCGTGATGCCGAGGTGGTCGCGCAATGTGGAGCCCTCATATTCCCGGCGGAACAGGCCGCGTTCCTGCAAGAGAGGTACCACCTCGCGATTAAACTCCTCCAGACCGCCGGGGAAGAAGGGCGGCATGACGTTGAAGCCATCGGCTGCGCCGTTTTCGAACCATTGCTGCATCCTGTCGGCAACATCGCTCGCCGTTCCCATGACGATATGGTGGCCACGGCCGGCCGCGACGCGCAGCGCCAGTTCTCGGATCGTGAGCTTTTCGCGCCGTGCCAGCTCGGTCAGCAACTCGGCGCGGCTGCGCAACTGGTCGGAGATGGGAAGTTCGGGCAACGGGCCGTCGAGATCATAGTCGGCCAGGCTGTGGCCGATGCGCTCTTGGAGCAGCGGCATCGCGCTCTTGATGTCCGTCCAGCGGTTCAGTTCCTTCAGCTTTTCACTCGCCTCCTCGAAACTCCTGCCGATGATCGGCATGAAGCCGGGCATCACGGCAACGCTGGCGGGATCGCGGCCGAATTTTTCGACGCGCGCCTTGAGGCTCGTGTAGAAAGCCTGCGCTTCGGAAATCGCCTGTTGGGCGGTGAAGACGATATCGGCGGTGCGTGCGGCAAGATCCTGACCCGGCCCGGAGGAACCGGCCTGGATGAGAACCGGATGGCCCTGCGGCGAGCGCGGAATGTTGAGCGGTCCCTTGACGGTGAAATATTTGCCTTCGTGGTTGAGAACATGGACTTTCTCGGGATCGACGTAGCGGCCCGCCTGCTTGTCCTTGATGAAGGCGTCGTCATCCCAGCTGTCCCAAAGGCCGCGAACGACGTTCACATATTCTTCCGCCACCGCATAACGCTCGTCATGCTCGGGGTGGTCCTTGGAGAAATTCGCTGCCGTCCGTGCGTAAGAGGTGGTGACAATGTTCCAGGCCGCTCGACCATGGCTTAGATGGTCTATGGAGGCGAAGGCGCGAGCGGTGTGATAGGGCTCGCCATAGGTGGTGGAGGCGGTTGCGGCCAGCCCGATCTTCTCCGTCACCATTGCCAGCGCGGCAAGCAGGGTCAACGGCTCGAAACGTGCGATCATCGAAGGATGGGCGTCGACGCCGCTGGTCAGCCCGTCGGCGAGAAATACCATGTCGAACTTCGCCGCTTCGGCCATTTTCGTCACGCGGGTGAGCAGATCGAGGTTTTCGCTGCCGGCCTCCGCATCGGGGTGACGCCAGCCGGAAACGTGGTGTCCGGCACCCTGCAGGAAAAGGCCGAGATGCATCTGTCTTTTGCGGGTCGTGGTGGTCATGGGAATCATGCCTTCATGTCAGTCGAGTTATATTGGCGATACCAGAAGCATTTCGAGCTTCCTGAGGTCGGCTGCGGTTTTCATGGACCGCACCAAGGCCGGGATACTGGCGAATTTTTCACTGCCGCCGGTCGCGTCGGCAAATTTTTCGGCCGGGTCATCAATGCCGGGAAGCTCGTCGACGCGGCGCGATAGCACCGTACCATCCTTCTTCGTGACATCTATCACCACGAAACGGGTGGTTGGGTCTGGCGACAGGCGGCGAGCGGTCTCGTCATGCCGGCGCGAGACTTTCGCGGAAAGGCCGAGCAGGTCGGCGCGTGCCGGGCGTTCGTCGAAATGGCTGATCCCCAGTGACCCATCCGTCAGCGCCGCAGCGAAGACATATTCGGGGCTGAAGCGCGCGTCTATGCCGGTTGCGGGCGTGGCAGGGCCGACAAGCGCGGCATCGCCGCCGGGCGGGAAGGTGATGGTGACCGCCTCGATTTCTTCCGGCTGCAGCTCATGGGTGCTGCGCAGCGCCAGCGCGCCCACGGCGACGGGGTGTGCCGCGGTACAACACGGGAAGGCCTTGAGGGTCAGGCCCGGCGAGACGATCTGCCAGGGTGCGCCCCAGCCGGAGAGAACACGCTTCGGCTGCTCGGCGCCGAAGGCGAAGGCCGAATAAAAGCCGATGGAATTTTCCAGAAAATCCGGCGCGCCCTGAAAGCCGGATCGTGCCAGCCGTGCTGCGGTGAGGCCGGCACGCGTGGCAAGCCCCGCATGGAGCGGCTTGGCGTCATAACCGAATTGCAGGCGAAGCCCGGCCGATTGCGTGGCGGCGAGGCCGAGCGCCACGGCCGTTGTCTGCGGATCGAATTTCAGGAGATGAGCGATCGCCGCCGCGGCACCCATGGGGCCAAGTGTGGCGGTGGCGTGGAAACCATTTTCGTAATGTCTGGTGCCGAGCGACAGGCCAATGCGGGCCATGGTTTCCAGCCCGACGATATAGGCGGCGATGAATGCATCCGCCGTCGAGCCTTCCTCGACCGCAACAGCCAGCAGGGCTGGAACAATGGCGACGGTGGGGTGGCCGCGCACACTGCCATGGACGTCGTCGTAATCAAGCACGTGACCGGCATGGCCGTTGATAAGGGCGGCGGTGAAGGCATCCGTACGCAGATCGTGGCCGACGATGCCGGCTGCGCCTTGCGTGCCTGACGTGAAGGTGTCGATCAGGATTTTCGTGCTCCTGTCGGCAGCGCCGCCCAGAACGCAGGCAAAGAAATCGATCAGTGCCGTGCGGGCAATGGTGACCGCCTCTTCATCGTGTAGCGGATCGGAAGCGGCAATGGCTCCTGCAAGACGAAGTGTGAGTTTTTCCTCCGCGACCATGGCATCAGATCCCTTCGCCGTCATTCACGCGCGCGCCTTGTCCGCCGAGACCCTTGACGAAGGCGTTGATGCGCGGATTGGTCGACTTGTAGAATATGTGCTCCGGCGTGCCCTGATCGACGATCAGGCCGTTTTCGGTGAAGACGATTTTGTCGCTGATTTCTTCGGCAAAGCGCATTTCGTGAGTAACGAGAATGCTCGTCATGCCGTCGTTGACGAGGTCGCGGATGACGGCGAGCACTTCCCCAACCGTTTCGGGATCGAGTGCCGAGGTGACTTCATCGAACAGTACCAGCTCCGGCCGCATGGCGAGCGCGCGGGCGATCGCCACGCGCTGCTGCTGGCCGCCGGAAAGCTGGCCGGGATAGGCGTCGACCTTCTGGGACAGGCGGACCTTTTCCAGCAATTCGCGGGCATGGCGCTCCGCTTCGGCTTTTGGCGTGCCAAGTATTTTGATCGGCGCGATGGTGATGTTTTCCATCACCGTCAGATGCGGGAAGAGGTTGAACTGCTGGAACACGATGCCGATGCGCTTGCGCAGCGCGATGCGCTCGGCCTCGGTCTTCAGCTGGTCGACACGGGTGCCGCCGACGGTGATCTTGCCCGATTGCGGAATGAGCAGGCCGTTGATGCAGCGCAGGATGGTGGACTTGCCGGAGCCGGAAGGACCGATGATGGAGACGGCGTCCCCCTTGTTGACGGTGAGATCAATGCCTTTCAGAACCTGGTTGTCACCAAAAGCAAGATGGATTGCTTCGAGTTCAACAAGCGGCTGGGCGTTTTGGGCGATGGATGCGGGCATGGCTTGTTCCAATCAGCGGGAAGCGAAGCGCCGCTCGAGGCGCTGCGTGAAACGGGAGACGGGATAGCAGAACAGGAAGAACGCCATCAGAACGGTGAGATAGACCACCACGGTGAAATCGTTGCGCTGCACGGCGGTGCTGGCGTCGGTCGCGGCGTGAAGAAGCTCATGCACGCCGACCAGCGAGGCGAGCGCCGTGCCCATGGTGATCGATGCGTAGAGGTTCATCCACGGCGGCAGGGAGCGTTTTATGCATTGCGGCAGGATGATCCAGCGCAGGGTCTGGTTGCGCGAAAAGCCCAGCCCCTGAGCGGCTTCCCATTGCGCTGTCGGAATGGACTGGATGGCGCCGCGGGTGATTTCGGCGATATGGGCGCTGGCGGGAATGGCAAGGCCCACAACCGCCTTGATCCAGTCCGGAAAAGGAATGTAGTTGCCAAAGGCCACGATCTCGAAGGGGAAGATGTAAGTCGCGGCAAAGATCAGCACCAGATGCGGGGCATTGCGGAAAATTTGCACATAGGTCAGTGCCGGTGCGCGAACCAGACGGTAGGGCGCAAGCTCCATGATGCCGAGAAGAACGCCGATAAATGTGCCGATGGCGATCGCCAGAATGCTTATCAGCACATTCATGGCGAAGCCCTTGGCGAGATAGGGCAGCCATTCCAGCAGCACCTGGCCGAGCGACGGATCGAGGACCAGCCACAGGATGACGGCAACCAGGACGCCCAGCAGCAGAATGGTGCCGAAAGGCGGCTTCTTCACCGCCCGTGTTGGAGAAACCACCGCACTCATTGACCGAACCCCGGAACCGCAAGACGCCGTTCAAGCCAGAGACCGGCCCTTGCGACGATGAAATTGATGACGCTGAAGAAAACGAGGATAACGATCATCAGCTCGACCACATTGTCGCGCTGCGTCCAGATCAGGATGGAGGCATAGGTGATCTCACCCACGGCGATTGCAGAGCCGACCGTGGTGAGCTTCACCAGATTGACGAGATTGTTGATGATGGAGGGCAGCGCTGTCCGGATCGCCAGCGGAAACTCCACATAACGCAGAATCTCGAAGGAACTGAAACCGATTGCACGCGCTGCCTCGATTGTGGTGCCGGGCACCGCCTCGATGCCGCCGCGCAGCGCTTCGGCATGGAAGGCGGCAATGTGCAGTCCCGTGACCGCAACGACCCAGAAAAACGGTGTCAGCGGATTGTTCTGCGCGCCACCCAGCGCATTGGAAATCAGCATGTTGAGCACGAGGAAACCGCACATCAGCTGTACCAGCGTCGGCGTGTTGCGCGTCAGTTCCACATAGGCGCGCACGGGACCGGCGAGCCAGGTCTTCCCGGACGTGAGCATTGCCGCGAAAATGAAACCGAAGACGAGGCTGAGCGGCAAGGTGACGGTAACGAGGATCAGCGTCATCTTCATGCCGTCGAGCCAGATCTGAACCTCATAGCCGCTGTTCAGAAAATCATAGTTGAGGCCAAGATGCGCGGCCAGTTCTATGAAGCGCGCTGTAAATGAATCCTGCATTGGAAATCCATGCTGTTATTGCGGGTGCCGCCACGTGGGCGGCGCCAGAATGGCCTGCCATTATAAAGCAGAAAAGAACGGCAGGTGAACCGGCCGTTCCTGATGATCATGGGAACCATCTCTATGCCATCGTCCTCACCACGTTGCGGCGTGACGGGGGATGACAGGACAGCCGTGCGCTGACCTTTACTGCGCGGCGGACAGCTTCTTCTGCTGTTCTTCCATATAGCCGATGCTCGGCAGACGGTTTGCCTTGGCGAATTCCAGCATCTTGCCGGAAGCGTGCAATTCCTTGACGATCTTGTCGAGAGCCGCCTGCGTGTCGCTTTCACCCTTTCGCAGCCAGATCACGGAATCCGACGGTATGAGATCTGTGGGGATGAGGATGCCGTAATCCTTCCACTCATCAGCGCGGTCCTGAAGCATCAGGCTCAGCGTGCCGTTGACGTGAACGGACACATCGCAATTGCCACCCTTCAGCGCCAGCAGCGATTCCGGCTGGCTGGGCAGAGCTTTTACCTGCGCGCCATATTGCTCGATCAGCGGCTGAGTGTAGTTGGAACCTTGAGACACGCAGGCGATCTTGCCTTTCAGGTCGGACCAGTCCTTGATGCCAGAGTCTTTTCGACCGATGGCGGCGCCGCCCTGACGGTCATAGGGGGTGGGCACGTAGTCGAGCGTTTTCGCACGTTCTTCGGTGTACTGCATGTTGGCGATAAGAATATCGACCTTCCCCTGCTGCAGGAACTGCACGCGGTTTGGCGGGGTCACGGTCTCAGTCACCAGTTCAACGCCGAGACCTGCGGCGAGCGCCTTGGCGACGTCGATGTTGAGGCCCTTCTGCTCCTGCGTTTTTGGATCGATAAAACCAAAAGGCGCGCCGGAAAGAATGACGCCGACGGTGAGCTTGCCGCGACCCTTGATGCGGTCAAGCGTTGCATCCGCATGAGCGGTGGTTGCCAGCGAGGCGATGACAACGGTTCCGGCGATGAGTTTCGCGGCAAACTTGGGGAGGGAGAAGGCCATGGGTATTTCCTTTTGCTTGTGGCTGGAACCTACATGACGGACTTGCAGAGAGCGAGAATTGGCATTGCGCAAAAAATACTATGAATAGAAACGAGTTCCAATAATGTTGTCAGGCAGAAAAAATATCCTAATAATTTAAAATCGTAGAATCTTGTTCTTTAGGTTTTAGTGGTGTGCGGCTTGTTTCAACCAAGAGGCGAGAAGCAAGCCGCACTGCATTTCAATTATCGTCCGGCATTATAGGCCGCGATTGCTGCCATGTTGACGATATCGCTGTCCTTGGCCCCCATCGAGGTTATCTGCACCGACTTGTCGAGGCCGACGAGAAGAGGGCCGATGACGGTCGCACCGCCCAATTCCTGCAGCATCTTGGTGGAGATGGAGGCGGAATGGATGGCGGGCATGACCAGCACATTGGCGGGGCCGGAAAGGCGCGCGAAGGGATACTGGCTCTGCATGCGGTGATGGTTCAGCGCCACATCCGCCGACATTTCGCCATCGACCTCGAAATTGACGTTGCGCTTGTCGAGAATTTTCACCGCCTCGCGCACCTTGTCGGAGCGTTCGCCGACCGGCTGGCCGAAGGTGGAATAAGCGAGCATGGCAACGCGCGGCTCGTAACCGAAACGGCGGGCGAGGCCGGCTGCCTCCTCGGCGATATCGGCGAGGTCCTCGGCATTCGGCATGTCGTGCACGGCCGTGTCGGCCACGAAGACGGTGCGGTTGCGCGAGACAACGAGGGACACGCCGATGACGCGATGGCCTGGCTTGGTGTTGATGCAACGGCGGATATCTTCCAGCGCCGTCGAATAATTGCGCGTCACGCCCGTCACCACCGCGTCCGCATCGCCCATCGCGACCATGCAGGCGGCGAAGTGGTTGCGGTCGTTGTGGATCAGGCGCTGCACGTCGCGCAGCAGGAAGCCGCCGCGCTGCAGCCGCGCATAGAGGTAATCGATATAGGCATCGACCCGGCTGGAGAGGCGGGCATTGGTAATTTCGATATTGGCGCGGTCGAGATCGATACCGGCACGCTCCGCATTGGCCTTGATGATATCGTCACGGCCGAGCAGGATGGCGGTACCAAGCCCTTGAGCGGTAAACGAAATCGCCGCGCGCATGACCTGTTCTTCTTCCGCTTCGGCAAAGACCACGCGCTTGGGCGAACGACGCACACGCTCGTAAAGGCGTTGCGTGGTCGAGGCCATCGGATCACGACGGGCCGAAAGCTCGCGGGCATAGGCGTCGAGATCGGGAATTTCGCGCTGGGCGACGCCGGTTTCGATAGCGGCTTTTGCCACGGCGACAGGAATGGCGGAGATCAGGCGCGGATCGAACGGGACCGGAATGATATATTGCGGTCCGAAACGCGGGCGGTTGCCCTGATAGGCGGCGGCCACATCGTCAGGCACGTCTTCGCGGGCCAGATCCGCCAGCGCCTGCGCGGCGGCGATCTTCATGGCATCGTTGATCTGGCGGGCACGCACATCGAGCGCGCCGCGGAAGATATAGGGGAAGCCGAGGACGTTGTTGACCTGGTTCGGATAGTCGGAACGTCCCGTCGCCATGATGGCGTCATCGCGGATGCGGGACACTTCTTCCGGGGTGATTTCCGGGTCGGGATTGGCCATTGCAAAGATAATCGGCTTCGGCGCCATGGAGCGGATCATTTCTTCGCTGAACGCGCCCTTCTGTGAGAGGCCGAACACCACGTCAGCACCCTTCATGGCTTCCGCCAGCGTGCGATTGTCGGTTTTCACCGCATGCGCGGATTTCCATTGGTTCATGCCCTCGGTGCGGCCCTGATAGATGACGCCCTTGGTATCACAGAGCGTGATGTTTTCCGGGTTGAAACCCATGGCCTTGATGAGGTCCATGCATGCGATTGCGGCCGCACCCGCACCGTTGCAGACGAGCTTGGTGGTCTTGAAGTCACGTCCGGTCAGTTCGATGGCGTTGATCAGGCCGGCGGCGGCAATAATGGCGGTGCCGTGCTGGTCGTCATGGAATACGGGAATATCCATCAATTCGCGCAGGCGGCTTTCGATGATGAAACACTCCGGCGCCTTGATGTCTTCCAGATTGATGCCGCCGAAGGAGGGGCCGAGGTAACGCACGCAATTGATGAACTCATCGGCGTCTTCGGTATCGACCTCGAGATCGATGGAATCGACATCGGCGAAACGCTTGAAGAGGACCGACTTGCCTTCCATGACCGGCTTCGAGGCCAGCGCGCCGAGATTGCCCAGCCCTAGGATCGCGGTGCCGTTGGAGATGACGGCCACCATGTTGCCGCGTGTCGTATAATCGTAAGCGGTCGCCGGATTTTCGGCGATGGCTTTCACCGGCACGGCCACGCCGGGCGAATAGGCGAGTGACAGATCCCGCTGTGTTGCCATCGGCTTCGTCGGGGTGATTTCCAGCTTGCCCGGCCTGCCTTCCGCGTGGAAATCCAGGGCTTCCTGATCCGTAACCGATGTTCTTGTGCTGGCGGGCTTGGTCGTGTCGGACATGGGCTGTGTGTGCTTTCGTGTCTATAACAATGTAAAAATATCCGCTGTTGTTATTGTATTTTTCGCGCGCCTGCCAAGCCTTGAATGTTGTTCAGTGCAGCAAATTTAAGCGGGATGAAATTTGCGGCCGATTCAATCGATTAATTCCGCGTCCTGCTTGTCAAAGGCTAAGTCTGTAGGCTCGGCGGGCCATATTCGCGAAGGCTTCGACATGCAGGGCAAGCGCGCCGCGCCTGACGAGCAGTACGCAGTCGGACCATGCCTCCGCGCTATCGAGTGACACGGCGGCAGTGCCCCTTGCGGAAAGCACCGTGCTTTCCGGCAGGATGGAAATGCCTGCACCGGCCTCCACGAGCGCGAGAATCGTATTGACGTTGGCGATGCGCATGCCGACTTGCGGCGTGCAGCCGGCATCTTCGAAAAGCGAAAGCGCGCTGCTGCTGAGGCCGAGGCCAATCTCGTCAACCGGCAGCAGCAGTTTTTCGTGCAGGATATCGCTGACGGAAACCTGCGGGCGCTTGGCGAGTACGTGACGTTCCGGCAAAGCGACGCAAAGCCTCGAGCGGTCGAACGGCATGGTTCGCAAGGTCTGCGGCAGCGTGGGAAGAGGCGCGCGGATGAAGGCAACGTCGGTCTCGCGGGTCGTCACCTGCTCGATCAGCTGTTCCATTGTCATGCCGGGCAACAGTTCAAGCGTCACGTCTGGGTGCTCGTCACCATAGCGGGTAATGAGCGCGGGTAGTTTACGCTCGGCCATAACACTGGTGCCGTAACCGATGCGCAGCGTGCCAAGCTGGCCGCGGCGGATCTGCTGCGCCCTTTCCAGCGCACTTTTGGTGCGTGCAAGGATTTCTTCCGCCTCGATGAGCATGGACTGACCGGCCGGGGTAAGTTCCACACCGCGATTGATGCGGTGAAAGAGCTTGAAGCCCAGATTTTCCTCCAGCTGTCGAATGCGCTGGGTGACGGCGGGCTGGGCAATGCCGAGCTGCAGGGCGGCGGCACGAAAGTTCCTCGCCCTTGCCGCTTCCACGAATATCGTGAGTTGACGAATATCCATCGGGAGATTTCTTTGTTTTGTCGGGTGTGATGTGATATAAGCATAGCTTATCGAAATTGCCCAGCTTGCGCATTGTCATCTTGTCGCAGGCGACGTTATACCGCAGCCAGTGTTTCGATCGTCTTTGCCGCTTTGCAGACTTTGATGGGAGAAACCGGGGAGGATTTGTTCAAGCATCTTGCCCGCCGTCCATGGGGCCGGCGGTTACCTGCAGTGAATGGGTCACGCATGACAGTCACGACGGAAGTCTTCCCCACCATTGTTCCCCGTTCAGCCGCGCCGCCTTCGGCGCATTTTCGCCTGGCCATTGCGGCCGCAGGCTGTCCCGGCATCGCCGGACGCTGAACAATCACCGGGCTTCAGCCTTTTGGGGCAGCTCTTCTAACCGGACATTCTTTCATGGGTAATCCAGCAACTTCTTTATCGCTCCCAGCCAGATTGTGGCTGTTGGTGCTCGGCGCTGTCATCGTTGCCGCAGGCCTGTTCTTCGCCATTGGCGGCGGCCAGCTTGTGGCCCTCGGCGGCAGCCTCTATTTCGTCACGGCGGGCATCGCGCTCATCGTCTCGGGCCTGCTCATCCTGCTGCGCAAGCCTGCCGGTGCGGTTCTCTTCGGCCTTGTCTTCGTCCTCACCGGCATCTGGGCGGTGTGGGAAGCCGGCTTGCACTTCTGGCCGCTCATTTCACGCCTTCTCGCGATGGGCGTCGGTGCCATTGTCGTTGCGCTCTCCTATCCTCTCTTGCGTCGCGCGGCCGGCAAGGCTCCGGCATACGGCGCCTCTTTCGCCATTGCCGCCATTCTCGCCATCGCCACCGGCGCGGGTTTTGCCGGCATGTTCGTGCCGCACCCCACCGTCGCGTTCAATGGTGAACCCGCAGCCCTGACGCCCGTAACACCGGAAACGGAGCAGAAGAACTGGGAACATTACGGCAATACATCCGGCGGCAGCCGCTTTGTCGCTCTCGATGAAATCACGCGCGACAACGTCAAGAACCTCGAAGTCGCCTGGACCTACCACACCGGCGATACCCCGATCAGCCCCGGCGCGAATGGTGCGGAAGATCAGGAAACGCCGCTGCAGGTTGGCGACACCGTATTCCTGTGCACGCCGCATAACAATGTCATCGCTCTTGATGCAGATACCGGCGCAGAGAAGTGGAAGGCGGAAATCAACGCGAAATCTTCCGTCTGGATGCGTTGCCGCGGTCTTGCCTATTTCGACGCCAAGGCGCCGCTGAAGCAGCCGACTGCACCGGGCTCCACGCCGGTTACCCCGGCTGTGGTGGCCGAGGGCGCGCTTTGCCAGCGTCGCATTCTGATGAACACCATCAATGCGGAACTGATAGCGCTCGATGCCGACACCGGCGCGTTTTGCCCTGATTTCGGCACCAATGGCCGCGTCGACCTGAAGATCGGTCTCGGCGATGCACCGGACCCGCAATATGTGTTGACCTCCGCACCTACGCTTGCCGGCACGACTGTCGTTGTCGGCGGCCGTATCGCCGACAACGTTCAGGTCGATATGCCCGGCGGTGTGATGCGCGGTTTCGATGTGGTGACGGGCGCGCTTCGCTGGGCCTTCGACCCTGGCAACCCTGATATTACCGGACTTCCGCCCGAGGGACAGACCTACACGCGTTCCACACCCAACGTCTGGGCGTCCATGTCCTATGATCCGGAGCTGAACACCGTCTTCATGCCGGTCGGCAGCCCTTCGGTGGACTTGTACGGCGCAACTCGCACACCGCTCGACCATAAATATGGTGCTTCGATGCTGGCGCTCGATGCCACCACCGGTCGCGAAAAATGGGTCTACCAGACGGTTCATAACGACCTCTGGGACTTCGACGTGCCGATGCAGCCGAGCTTCGTCGATTTCCCGAAAGCGGATGGAACCACTGTTCCGGCACTGGTTTTCGGCACCAAGGCGGCACAGATCTATGTTCTCGACCGGGAGACAGGCCAGCCGCTGACCAAGGTTGAAGAAGTTCCGGTCAAGCCCGCCAATATTCCGAACGAGCGCTACGCGCCGACACAGCCACGCTCGGTCGGCATGCCGCAGATCGGTGCGCAGACCCTGACGGAAGCGGACATGTGGGGCGCGACCCCGTTTGACCAGCTTCTTTGCCGCATTGCCTTCAAGGGTATGCGTTATGAGGGCCTCTATACGGCGCCGGGCACGGACCTCTCCCTGTCGTTCCCGGGCTCGCTCGGCGGCATGAACTGGGGCGGTCTTTCGACGGACCCGACCACGAACACGATCTTCGTCAACGACATGCGCCTCGGTCTCTGGATCCAGATGCAGGAAGCGGCACCGACCAAGGCTGTCGCGAGTGGCGGCGAAAGCGTCAATACCGGCATGGGCGTCGTTCCCATGAAGGGCACACCCTATGCGGTGAACAAGAACCGTTTCCTGTCGGCTCTCGGTATACCCTGCCAAGCCCCGCCCTATGGCACGATGACCGCTATCGACATGAAGACCCAGAAGATCAAGTGGCAGGTGCCCGTGGGCACTGTCGAGGATACCGGTCCGCTCGGCATCAAGATGGGCCTTCCGATCCCGATCGGCATGCCCACGCTCGGCGGCACGTTGGCCACGCAGGGCGGTCTCGTCTTCATCGCCGGCACGCAGGATTATTATCTGCGCGCTTTCGATACGGCGACCGGCAAGGAAGTCTGGAAGGCCCGCCTTCCGGTCGGCAGCCAGGGCGGCCCGATGAGCTACAAGTCTCCGAAGACCGGCAAGCAATATATCGTCATCTCAGCTGGCGGCGCACGCCAGTCTCCTGACCGTGGCGACTATGTCATCGCCTATGCATTGCCGGGCTGACGCTTGCGTCACGCCTCACTTGAAGCCGGCCCCGGGAGCAATCCCGGGGTTTTTATTTGCTCTGCATCGATCCGCGCGAAGAAATCGAGCGGAACCTCACCTGCCGCGTGGCGTTAGGAAAGCGTGCCGGGGCAGACACCCAGCTGTTCACCAAGCTTTCACAAGGGGGATTTATGAGCTTGCGCTTGTCCGCCCATGAACCGATGATGGCGGTATTGGGAAATATGTATATTGTCCGGCGCGCCGGGAAATTTTTTGACGTTGGAAAGGTTTTATTGTGAAGGAACAATCTCGAAAGATCACGCCGGTTCTTCTGGCCGGTGGTGCTGGCTCCAGGCTATGGCCGGTCTCGCGCGATCAGTTGCCCAAGCAGTTTCAGCCGCTGGTCGGCAATCTTTCGACCTATCAGCAGACCCTGCAGCGGGTGGGTGACGAAACGCTTTATTCCGAGCCACTCGTCATCACCAACGAGGATTTCCGTTTTTTTGCCCGCCGTCAGGCGGAGGAGATCGATCTGCCGGCCACCGTGGTGCTTGAGCCCGCCCGCCGTGACAGCGCCGCCGCCATGGCCGCCGCCGCTGTGCTGGCCGAGCGCCGCGAGCCCGGATGCCTGGTTCTGGCGCTTGCTGCCGACCATGTGGTGCTCGATGCCGACAAGTTTTCCGATGCCGTGAAACTCGGCGCCAAAGCCGCCGATCAGGGCAACATCGTCGTCTTCGGTTTGGTGCCGACGGAGCCGCGCACCTCCTATGGTTACATCAAGCCGGGCGAGGCGATTGATGGTGAAAAGGATCTGAGCAAGGTCGAGGCCTTCGTGGAGAAGCCTGACATGAAGACGGCGATCTCCTATCTCGAAAAAGGCTATCTCTGGAATTCCGGAAACTTCCTGTTCCGCTCCGACGTGATGATTGCCGAACTGGAGGCCTTTGCGCCGGAAATTCTGGCCGCGGTAACGCAGTCCGTCGAGCAATATGAAAGCGACCTCGGCTTCGTGCGTCTGCATCAGGAAAGCTTCGAAGCCTCGCCCAAGAATTCCATCGACTATGCCGTGATTGAGAAGACCAGGCGCATGGCTGTCGTGCACGGCCATTTTCGCTGGTCGGATATCGGCAGCTGGGACGCGATCTGGGAGATCGCCGACAAACACAGCAATGACAATGCGCTGGAAGGTAATGGCGTCTTCATCGATTCCGAAGGCTGCCTCATCCATTCGACGCAATTGCTGACGACGGTGGTGGGCGCGAAGGACATGGTGGTGGTGGCCACCAAGGATGCGGTTCTGGTGGTGCCGAAGAACCGGGTGCAGGACGTGAAGGGTCTGGTGGAGACGCTGAAGGACGGCGAACATGCGCCACAGACGCAGACCCACAAGCGCGTTTACCGGCCCTGGGGTTACATCGAGCACATGTATGTGGACGAGCGTTATCGGGTCGGTCATATCACCGTCGATCCCGGCCACCGCATCTCGTTCCAGAAACACTATCACCGCTCGGAACACTGGATCATCGTCAAGGGAACGGCCACCGTGACGATTGGTGACGAAACCCGGCTGCTGACGGAAAACCAGTCGGTCTATATCCCGATCGGCCAGCCGCACCGTCTTGCCAATGAGGGGCAGATCCCGCTCGAACTGGTCGAAATCCAGACCGGAGCCTATATTGGTGAGGACGATGTCATCCGCATCGAGGATGATTATAAGAGGCAATAGGCGTTACCTACGCAAGAGAATAAGCGAAGCGGACGTCTGCCCGCTTCGCCTTTTGGTTCAGGCCGCCAGTGCATTTATAAAATGGGCAAAGCCATGAGAGAGAATTGCCGCCTCCAGTCCCCGGCGCCAAAATAGCCATCCGAAGATGAGTCCGGGAATAAAATTCCCGGTCAGCACTGCAAGGACGAGTGCCGGCCGGGGCTGCGCGGCAATGGTAAACAGAAACGGCAGATGACCAGCGGCGAACAGAGCGGCAGCGATCACGATGGCGGCGCACATTATGAACGCTCGAACCTGCCCGCCTCCTGTAGAGCGCCAGAGAATCCACGCGAAAAACGACATCATGCCCCATCGGGTCAATAGCTCTTCGGTGACGCCGCCATAGAGGAGCCGGGTGGCCAGGGGAATGTCAAATCTGGTCATATTTGCCATGGTTGCTGCATCTGTGACCAAGGGCAGGATCGCCGACGAATAGACGATCATCACAATGGCAGCGGCAACACCCGCAGCAAGTGCAGGTGGCACTTGTTTTCGCAGTACCGCACGCGGATCGCCGCCCGTCAGCCAGCTATCGATCAAAGGAGCATGGAGCCCGATTTTTGCGGCGAGGGCTTGGCCGGTGGCGACCGAGGCGACGGTCAGGACTGCTGGTTGGAGGAGTATCAACAGGCGCATCGCCATTGAAACCTGCTGCCCCGGTATGAGCTGCTCAAACGCGGCGAGTAAGAGCGATGCGACACCGATCAATCCGATGATCAGGAGAATATGCCAGCGTTTCATTGTCTCTTGCACCTGTTTGCTTACTGCGCAGAGTTTTTAAACCAGTGGCATTGCGTGTGGATTACGGCGCGCAAGCCCCTCTACGGTCCGCCTGTCAGGCGAATTTTGCCATCCTTCGAGACGCCGCTGAATGCAGTAACGAGATTCGTATTTTAGGCGGTTGCCTAATCAAAAATCTTCGCATACGTTCCAACTGCAACGTTTCAGTGAGGGAGGAGACTCATGCGAATGCGTGTTATTTCTGCGGCTTTTCTGGCCAGCGTGATGATTCCGGCGGGCTTTGCCGGGGCCACTGATCTCGAGGTGACCCATTGGTGGACATCGGGCGGCGAAGCCGCAGCGGTGGCCGAACTGGCCAAGGCTTTCGACGCGACCGGCAATAAATGGGTGGACGGCGCGATTGCCGGTTCGGGCGGCACGGCCCGGCCGATCATGATCAGCCGCATCACCGGCGGCGATCCGATGGGCGCCACCCAGTTCAACCACGGCCGGCAGGCGGAAGAACTGGTGCAGGCCGGCCTGATGCGGGACCTGTCCGACGTTGCCGAAAAAGGTAAGTGGAAAGAGGTCATCAAGCCGGCGAGCCTGCTCGACAGCTGCACCATCGACGGCAAGATTTATTGCGCGCCGGTCAATATCCATTCGTGGCAATGGCTGTGGCTTTCCAATGCGGCTTTCAAGAAAGCGGGCGTCGAAGTTCCGAAGAACTGGACGGAATTTGTTGCGGCAGCGCCGGCGCTGAAAAAGGCCGGTATCCAGCCGCTCGCGCTTGGCGGCCAGGCATGGCAGGCGAACGGCCTGTTCGACACGCTGACGCTTTCGATCGGCGGAAAGGACCTTTATCAGAAGGTCTATGGCGACAAGGATGCCGAAGCGGCGGCAGGTCCTGAAATGGCAAAGATTTTCGCGGCTGCCGTCGAGGCGCGCGACATGGCCAAGGGCACCAATGTTCAGGACTGGAACCAGGCCACCAACATGGTCATCACCGGCAAGGCCGGCGGCCAGATCATGGGCGACTGGGCCCAGGGTGAATTCCAGCTTGCCAACCAGAAAGCCGGCACTGATTATTCCTGCCTTCCTGGCCTTGGCCTGAGTGAATACCTGACCACGGGTGGCGACGCCTTTTATTTCCCCGTTTTGAAGGACGAGGCGAAAACCAAGGCGCAGGATGTTCTTGCCGCGACCATCGTTGATCCGAAAACGCAGGTTGCCTTCAACCTGAAGAAAGGCTCGCTGCCGATCCGCGGCGACGTCGACCTGAATGCAGCCAATGACTGCATGAAAAAGGGTCTGGCAATTCTGGCCAAGGGCAATGCGCTGACCAGCACCGACCAGCTGATTTCCGCCGATACGCAGAAACAGAAGGAAGATCTGATGGCGGAATTCTTCGCGGGCTCGATGTCGGCGGAAGACGGGCAGAAGCGTTTCGCGGACATTATCGGTTCGGCTGACTGATAGTAATCTCTTCGGATCGGGAGCGGTTCGCCGCTCCCCTTCCAACGTCCGGGCTATGCCAGGATAATAGGCAATGGCCGGAGTTTCTCGCGGCGAGCCCCGTGCTCGGCCGTTGACTGTAACGTTACAGGAGGAGGTAACATGGCAGGTCAAGCGCGCTCACGGCGGCCCAACCAGCTTTTCCGCAATCTCAATTCGAAGATTGCCTCCATTCCGATGATACTGACCGCCGTGGTGATCTTTCTTGGCGGCACGGTCTGGACGGTGGTTTATTCCTTCACCAATTCCAAGCTTCTGCCGCGGGCGAACTTCATCGGTTTCGATCAATATGAGCGGCTGTGGGCCGCGCCGCGCTGGATCGTCTCAATCCAGAATCTGGCGATTTACGGCATCCTGTCGCTAATTTTCAGCCTTGTCATCGGCTTCGTGCTGGCGGCGTTGATGGATCAGAAAATACGTTTTGAAAACGCGTTCCGCACCATCTTCCTATATCCTTTCGCTTTGTCCTTCATCGTTACCGGCCTCGTCTGGCAGTGGCTGCTGAACCCGGAATTTGGCATCCAGTCCGTTGTCCGTTCGCTTGGCTGGGAAAGCTTCACGTTCGACCCGCTCTACAATTCCGAGATCGTTATCTATGGCATTCTGATCGCGGCGCTCTGGCAGGGCACGGGGCTCGTCATGTGCCTGATGCTGGCCGGTCTTCGTGGCATTGATGAAGACATCTGGAAGGCGACGCGCGTTGACGGCATTCCGATGTGGAAAACCTACACCCTCATCATCATACCGATGATGCGTCCCGTCTTCATCACCACGCTCGTCATCATCGCCAGCGGCATCGTCAAGGTCTACGACCTCGTGGTGGCGCAGACAAGCGGCGGGCCGGGCATCGCGTCCGAGGTCCCGGCAAAATATGTCTATGACTACATGTTCCAGGCGCAGAATCTGGGGCAGGGCTTTGCCGCCTCTACTATGATGCTCCTGACGGTTGCGATCATCATCATTCCATGGGCCTACCTTGAATTCGGAGGCAAGAAACGTGGCTAATCTCAGCACATTGAACACGGTTGTCGCCGCCAACGATGCGGTTTCCAATGAGCTCTCCGGCCCGCGCGGCAAGAAGCCAAGGAAAACCTTTTCCCGCCGCAACATCATTCTCTACGGCACATTGTTCGTGGCTGCTGCCTATTACCTGCTGCCGCTATACGTGATGGTCGTTACCTCGCTGAAGGGCATGCCGGAAATCCGGCTCGGCAACATTTTCGCACCGCCGGTGGAGATTACCTTCGAGCCTTGGGTCAAGGCTTGGGCGAATGCCTGTACAGGGCTGAATTGCGACGGGCTTTCGCGGGGCTTCTGGAACTCCGTACGCATCCTCGTGCCGTCGGTCGTCATTTCCATCATCGTCGCCTCCGTCAGTGGCTATGCCATGGCGAACTGGAAGTTCAAGGGATCGGAGTTGTTCTTCTCCATCCTCATCATCGGCGCCTTCATTCCCTATCAGGTGATGATTTATCCGATCGTTATCGTGCTTCGCGAACTGGGCATTTACGGCACACTGAGCGGCCTCGTCATCGTTCACACCATCTTCGGCATGCCGATCCTGACGCTGCTTTTCCGCAACTATTTCGCCTCGCTGCCGGAGGAACTTTTCAAGGCGGCGCGGATCGATGGTGCCAATTTCTGGCAGATTTATTTCCGCATCATGCTGCCCATGTCACTGCCGATCTTCGTGGTGGCGATGATCCTGCAGGTGACCGGCATCTGGAACGACTTCCTGTTCGGCGTGGTGTTCACGCGGCCGGAATATTACCCGATGACGGTGCAGCTCAATAACATCGTCAACTCCGTGCAGGGCGTGAAGGAATACAACGTCAACATGGCCGCAACCCTTTTGACCGGGGCCGTGCCGCTGATCGTCTATTTCCTCTCCGGCAGGCTTTTCGTCCGCGGCATTGCTGCAGGCGCAGTAAAAGGTTGAGCTATATGAACAAAAGCGTTTCCATCCGCGATCTTTCGCTGTCCTTCGGCGCCGTTACCGTGCTGAAAGACCTCAATCTCGATATTTACGACGGCGAATTCCTCGTGCTGCTCGGCTCTTCCGGCTGCGGCAAGTCGACCCTTCTCAACTGCATCGCCGGCCTTCTGGAGCCGACCGACGGACAGATATACATCAAGGACCGTAACGTTACCTGGGAAGAACCGAAGGATCGTGGCATCGGCATGGTGTTTCAGTCCTATGCGCTCTATCCGCAAATGACGGTGGAAAAGAACCTTTCCTTTGGCCTTCAGGTCGCCAAAGTGCCGAAAGAGGAAATTGACCGCCGCGTCAAAAGGGCAGCCGGCATCTTGCAGATCGAGCCGCTGCTGAAACGCAAGCCGGCCGAACTTTCCGGCGGTCAACGCCAGCGCGTGGCGATCGGCCGGGCACTGGTGCGGGATGTGGATGTCTTTCTGTTCGATGAACCGCTCTCCAACCTCGACGCCAAGCTGCGCTCGGAGCTTCGCGTCGAAATCAAGCGGCTGCACCAGTCGCTGAAGAACACCATGATCTATGTGACGCATGACCAGATCGAGGCGCTGACGCTGGCTGATCGCATCGCCATCATGAAAAGCGGCGTCATCCAGCAGCTGGCTGACCCAGTCACCATCTACAACAAGCCACGGAACCTGTTCGTCGCAGGCTTCATCGGCTCGCCCTCGATGAATTTCCTGCGCGGCGAGCTGATCGAAAAAGACGGTAAGGTGGTCTTCACCACCAATGGCGTGACTTTCGCACTGGACGGTTATCATGCGGAAACGCCGCTTGTCGCCGGTCGCGCGGTGGTTCTGGGCGTTCGCCCCGAACATGTGCGCGTTGATGCCGATATCGTCGGCGGGGAGGTGCACGAGGCGATCGTCGATATCGAAGAGCCGATGGGCGCCGACAATCTGATCTGGCTTAAACATGCCGGGCATACCATGTCCGTGCGCGTTGGCGGCCACAGACGGTTTTCACCCGGCACCAAGGTGCGCCTTGGCCTCGACATGACCATGGCCTCGCTGTTCGACGCGCAAAGCGAGGAACGGCTCTAAAGGGCGCTGACCACTCCCACACATTCCCAAGACCCACATCTCTATGGAGGAGACAATGACAGAACTCGGTTTTCAGCTTTACAGCGCCCGTAATTTTCAACCCTTTTCCGATATTCTGAAGAAGCTCTCAGCGGCAGGTTACAAACATGTGGAAGGTTACGGCGCCATGTATGCTTCGCTGGATGAAGCCGGCCTGAAAGGTCTGCGTGCCGAACTGGACGCCAACGGCCTGACCATGCCCACCGGTCATTTCGGTCTCGATCTTCTTGAAGGCGATCCCAAAAAGGCGCTGAATATTGCCAGCGCTCTGGGTGTGGAAGCGATCTATTGCCCTTACCTGATGCCCGACCAGCGCCCTAACGATGCCGCCGGCTGGTTCGCCTTTGGCAAGCGCCTGCAGGAAGCCGGAAAGCCCTTCGTGGATGCCGGGCTGGTCTTCGGTTGGCATAACCACGACTTCGAGTTCAAGGCGCTTGCCGATGGCTCAACGCCGCAGGAGCAGATATTTGCCGGTGGCCCCGACCTGAAATGGGAGGCGGATATCGCCTGGATTATCAGGGGCAATGCCGATCCGCTCGCCTGGATCGAAAGCTACGGCAAGCGCATCAACGCCGTGCACGTGAAGGACATCGCGCCCGCAGGGGAGAATAAGGATGAAGATGGCTGGGCCGATGTCGGCCATGGCACCGTCGACTGGAAGGGCCTCGTCGCGGCGCTGAAGGCGAAATCCGCCACGAAACATTTCGTGGTCGAACACGACAACCCGAAGGACATCGATCGACTGATTACCCGTTCTATCGCGTCGTTCAAAACCTATTAAGTCTCAGATTTCGGAGTTTCATCATGGCCAGAGATCTTGGCGTCGGCATCATCGGATGCGGCAATATCTCGTCTGCTTATTTTTCGCTGGCACCGCTCTTCAAGGGCATAAAGGTGCTGGCCTGCGCTGACCTCAACCGCAATGCAGCGGAACTGAGAGCGGAAGAATTCGGTGTTGTCGCGCAGTCCATCGAGGAATTGCTCGCCAACCCGGAAATCGACGTGGTGGTGAACCTTACAATCCCCGCTGCGCATTTTCCGGTATCGAAAGCCATTCTCGAGGCCGGTAAGCACGTCTATTCGGAAAAGCCGCTGGTGCTGTCGCTGGAAGAGGGCGAGGAACTGCGGCGCATCGCCCGCGAGAAGAACCTCTCCGTCGGCTGCGCACCGGACACCTTCCTCGGCGGTGCGCATCAGCTTGCCCGGCAATATATCGATGACGGCAAGGTCGGCCGCATCACGTCAGGTACATGCCACGTTATGAGCCCCGGCATGGAGATGTGGCACCCCAATCCGGGTTTCTTCTTCCTCAAGGGCGGCGGGCCGATCCTCGATCTCGGTCCTTATTACGTTGCCAACCTCATCAACCTCATCGGCCCGGTAAAGCGCGTCGGCGCGTTGACAAGCATGGCAAATCCGACCCGTACGGTGACCAGCCAGCCGCTGAACGGCGAGATCATCCCTGTCGAGACCCCGACAAATATCCATGCCCTGCTGGAATTCGTGAATGGTGCGACGATCACGCTTTCGGCGAGCTGGGATGTCTGGTCGCATCGTCATGCCAATATGGAACTCTATGGCACGGAAGGCTCGATCTACGTGCCGGATCCGAATTTCTTCGGCGGTGTTGTCGAAGCCAGCGGTCGCGACAAGAATATCCAGCCGCTGGAAGACTGGGCTCACCCCTTCGGCATCGCCAATCAGGAAAGCCCGAACGGCCCGCGTGCAAATTACCGCACGGCCGGTCTCGCCGATATGGCGATTGCCATTCTGGAGGGGCGCGACGCCCGCTGCTCGCTGGATCGTTCCCTGCACGGTATCGACGTGATGACGTCGATCCTGAAGTCCGGCGAAGAGGGCCGTTTCATCGAGATGACGACGACCTGCACGCAGCCGGCCGCGCTCGGCATTGAGGAGGCGCAGGCGTTGCTGCGCTAAGGACGGAAGATCATTCCTTGAAAAGCGGTGAAGGTAACTTTGCCGCTTTTCGTGATTTCAGCTAGGGCCTTCACAAATTCCCCGCTTTGCTTTAAAGCCGCCCCTGTAATCCGGTCGCAGCCCACCCGGTCAAAACAAGGGATCCCAACTTATGAAAACCATCGTCATCTGCTCCGGCGGATTGGACTCCGTTTCGCTTGCGCATAAAATCGCCGCGGAACATGAACTTTTAGCTCTCGTCTCCTTCGATTATGGCCAGCGCCACAGGAAGGAACTGGATTTTGCCGCCGATTGCGCCAGACGGCTCGGCGTGCCGCATCATGTCATCGACATCAGAACCATCGGCGCGCATCTCACCGGTTCCGCACTGACCGACGATGTGGAGGTGCCTGATGGCCACTACGCCGAAGAGACCATGCGCTCCACCGTGGTGCCGAACCGCAATGCCATCATGCTCACCATCGCTTTCGGCCTGGCTGCCGCGCAACAGGCGGAAGCAGTGGCGATTGCCGTTCATGGCGGCGATCACTTCATCTACCCGGATTGCCGGCCGGGCTTCATTGACAGCTTCAACGCCATGCAGGCGCATGCGCTTGAAGGCTATGCTGATGTGAAACTTTTTGCGCCCTACGTCACCGTTTCCAAGGCGGCCATCGTGACCGATGGCGCGAAATATGGAACGCCCTTCGGTGAAACATGGTCCTGTTACAAGGGCGGCTTGCGTCACTGCGGCCGCTGCGGCACCTGCGTGGAGCGGCGCGAAGCCTTCCATCTTGCCGGCGTCACCGATCCGACAGACTATGAGGACCCGGATTTCTGGGTGGCCGCGACCCATGCTTTTGCGGCGCAGGAGGTGCGTTGATGTTCCGCATCACCAAGGAATTTCACTTCTCCGCCTCTCACCAGTTGAAAAGCTTGCCCGCCGACCACCAGTGCAGCCGTCTGCATGGCCATAATTACATCGTCGAGGTGGAACTGAAGGGGGAAGCGCTGAACGAGCACGGTTTCGTGCGCGATTATCATGAGCTTGCACCGCTCAAGCACTACATCGACGACAAGTTCGACCATCGCCATCTGAATGATGTTCTCGGCCATGACCGGGTGACGGCTGAATGCCTGGCTAAGCATTTTTATGACTGGTGCAAGGAGCGTCTGCCGGAAACCAGCGCCGTGCGGGTTAGCGAAACCGCCAAAACCTGGGCGGAATACCGGCCATGACGGCGGCTGCACACAAGATTGCAGCGAGGGACACCACGATCCGCATCAGTGAAATCTTCGGCCCGACCATTCAGGGCGAAGGTCTGCTGATCGGTCTGCCGACGGTTTTCGTTCGCACTGGCGGCTGCGACTATCGCTGTTCCTGGTGCGATACGCTGCACGCGGTCGATAGCGATTATCGCGACACGTGGAAACCGTTGCCGGTCGATGCAATCTGGCAGGAGGTGCGGCGGCTTTCCGGTGGCGTACCGCTGACGGTCTCGCTGTCTGGCGGCAATCCGGCCATCCAGCCGCTTGGGTCGCTGATCGCAAAAGGGCATGGTGAAGGCTATCGTTTCGCGCTGGAAACGCAGGGCAGTATCGCCAAAGACTGGTTTGCCGATCTCGACCATCTGGTTCTGAGCCCCAAGCCGCCATCGAGCGGCATGGAAACGGACTGGCAGGCTTTCGAAGACTGTCTTGCCGCTGCCGGCGAGGGGCCGCAGGTGGCCTTGAAGATCGTGGTCTTTGACGATGCGGATTACGCCTATGCCAAAGCGGCATCCGCGCGTTTCCCGTATTTGCCGGTTTACCTCCAGCCCGGCAACCACACCCCGCCGCCGCCGGATGATGACGATGCGCGTGTCGATATCGATGGTGTAATGGAGCGGATGTTGTGGCTGGTGGATAAGGTTAGCGAAGATCGCTGGTTTTCCGCCCGCGTGCTGCCGCAGCTGCATGTGTTGTTATGGGGGAACAAGCGCGGGGTGTGAAGTTGCGCGGGAGTGAAATTCCACGCTTTAGTTTGCGTCCTCAAGAAGCGCACAATGTATTGAGCGAGTGTAAGCCGCTTGTTTCTTCTCCCCGTGGGGGAGACGTCCGCGGCAGCGGGACGAGGGGGCGAGCTCTGCGAAATCCGGCAATGTTGCCCCCTCATCCGACCCTTCGGGCCACCTTCTCCCCTCCGGGAGAAGAAACCTGCGGCAAAGTGATGCCGCAGGTTGTTCTTTCACATCAAGCCGAAACGGCCAACTCGCGTCTCTCCCGATCCGCAATGATCGACAGATCGAGTACCTTCTGCAGATTGGCGGCGTGGCGGAAGTCGGGATCGGCGACGCCGCCTTCCATCACGGCCTTGGCGAATTTTTCGTAGTTCGTCGGCACGGGATCGACATCGATCGTCTTCCAGATCGCCTTTTCCACATCCTCGCCGATGCAGGCACGCAGGCTGGAATAGTCGGGCGTGTGAATGACTTCGAGTGCGCCCTTGTCGCCGTGGATGCGCAAACGAAGTTCGTTGAGGTGGCCCGTCGCCCAGCGGCTGGCATGAATGACGCCCATGGCGCCATTTTCCAGTTCGGCCGTCATGGTGAAGCTGTCATTTGCATCCAGATCGTAAGCGCCGATCTTGTTGCCCTCATATTTGTCGAAGGTCTTCAGCCGAGTGAAGATTCGTTGCACATCGCTGCCCGCGCCATAAGAGGCGAAGTCGAGTATGTGGATGCCGACATCGCCCAGCACGCCGTTCGAGCCATGCTTGGTGGAAAGCCGCCACAACCACTTACTCTCTGTCATCCAGTCGCCCCAGGCCTTGGAAACGAGCCAGCTCTGGAGATAGGAGGCTTCCAGATGGCGAACCTTGCCGATCTTGCCGGCCAGCACCATCTCGCGCGCCGCCTGCAAGGGGGCGACGTTGCGATAGGTGAGATTGACCATGGCAACGAGGCCGGCCTTTTCGGCCGCGTCGGCCATTTCGGCGGCATTCGCGTAGTTTTCCGCCAGCGGTTTTTCGCAGAAAACGTGCTTGCCCGCCGCAAGCAGCTTCAGGCTCGTGGGGTGATGGATGGCATCGGGCGTGACATTCGCCGCCGCATCGAATTCACCCCAGGCAATGGCGTCATCCAGCGAAGTGAAAGAGAGCGGGATGTTATGGCGCAGCGCAAAGGCCCGTGCCACCACGTCGTCCACATCTACCGCCGCAACCAGTTCGACGCCGGGGATCTGAGAAAAATATGTGGCATGGTTGTTGGCCATGCCACCGGTTCCGAGAATGAGAAGTCTCATGCCAGTATCTCCAAGCCCTTACCTGTAACCTGCTTCGCCTGCCTTATGCAACTTGGGACCACGTTCCTCGATAGGCTCGAGCGCCTTATCGACGGGAACATTCGGCGCGTCGTGAATACTCTTCAGGGCGCCGACCGGATTATAGGCCCATTTTACAGAATTGCTGATGACCTTCTGCACATTGGCGTCGTGATAGGTCGGATAAGTTTCATGGCCGGGGCGGAAATAGAAGATATTGCCGGCACCACGACGCCAGGTGAGACCCGAACGGAAAACCTCACCGCCCTGGAACCAGGAAATGAAGACGGTCTCAAGCGGCTCCGGTACGGAAAACTGCTCGCCATACATCTCCTCGTTTTCCAGCTCGAAATGCTCGGGCAGGCCGGCGGCAATCGGGTGGCGGGGATTGATGGTCCACAGGCGTTCGCGTTCGCCCGCCTCGCGCCATTTCAACGCGCAGGGCGTACCCATCAGGCGCTTGAACGGCTTGGAGAAGTGGCCGGAATGCAGGACGATGAGGCCCATGCCTTCCCAGACGCGCTTAGCGACGCGCTCCACAATGTCATCCTGAACTGCGCCGTGGTCCTTGTGGCCCCACCAGACGAGAACGTCGGTCTTGTCGAGACGCTCCTGTGAAAGGCCGTGCTCCGGCTCCTGCAGCGTGGCGGTGGTGGCGTTGATCTCGGGATTTTGGTTCAGCGCGTCGGCGATGGTGTTGTGCATGCCGTTTGGATAGATCGAACGCACCGTCTCATTGATGTGTTCGTGAATATTTTCGCCCCATACAACGGTGTTGATGGTCATTCTCATGCTCCTTGGTGAAAGCCGGCTACTTGGGTTGTCCCGGCGGAAGTTAGGTTCAGGCGGCGCCGCGAGCGGGGTTGCGGGCAATGGCCCGACCCTCGGCGTCAAAACGGTGGATCTGCGCCGTATCCGGCACGATGGTGATATGCTCGCCCGCCTTGCGGCCGGTCACGCCCTCTTCACGTACGACAACAGGCTCGCCGGCGCCGATCTCGACATAGATGTAGCTGTCCGATCCGAGCATTTCCGAATGCACGATTTCTCCACTCCAACCGCTGCCGTCGCTGGCGATGGTGATGTGTTCCGGCCGGACACCGATCGTTTTTGCGCCTTCTGATTCCGCATACTTGCCTGCCAGGAAGTTCATCTTCGGCGAGCCGATGAAGCCGGCGACGAAGGTGTTGACAGGACTTTCGTAAAGCTCGAGCGGCGTGCCGATCTGCTCGACCCGACCGTCGCGCAGGACGCAGATGCGGTCGGCGAGTGTCATCGCCTCCACCTGATCGTGGGTGACGTAGATCATCGTCGTGTCATGCATCGAGCGATGCAGCTTGGCGATCTCGAGACGCGTGGCCACGCGCAGCGCCGCATCGAGGTTGGAGAGCGGCTCGTCAAACAGGAAGACCTTCGGATCGCGCACGATGGCGCGGCCGATGGCGACACGCTGGCGCTGGCCGCCAGAAAGCTGCTTCGGCAGGCGCTCCAGATAGGGCGTGAGCTGCAGCATCTCCGCTGCCGCTTCGACGCGCTTCTTGCGCTGTTCTTTGTCCGCGCCCGACAACTTCATGCCGAAAGCCATGTTTTCGAACACGGTCATGTGCGGATATAGCGCATAGGACTGGAAGACCATTGCGACGCCGCGTTTGGCGGGCGGCAGGCGGTTTACTGTCTCACCGTCGAAGGAGAGCGTGCCGCCGGTGATTTCCTCCAGCCCGCATATGAGGCGTAGCAGCGTGGACTTGCCACAGCCTGAAGGGCCGACAAAAACCATGAATTCGCCGGAGCGGATATCCATGTCGATGCCCTTGATGACATCGAAGGCGCCAAAGGATTTGCGAAGATCGCGCAATTGAATGGTGGTCATGATGTTTCTCCTAGCCTTTGACGCCGCCGGCCGTGAGGCCGGAGATGATGCGTCGCTGGAAGATCAGAACGAGGACGACGAGGGGCGCGGTAACGATGACGGACGCGGCCATGATCGTTCCCCAGGGAATTTCGAACTGTGAGCCGCCCGACAGCAGCGCGATGGCGACCGGCACCGTGCGCTGCTCGTTCGATGAGGTGAAAGTGAGCGCGAAGAGGAACTCGTTCCATGCCGCGATGAAGGCGAGGAGCCCCGTCGTGACGAGCGCCGGCCACATCAAAGGCATGAACACCTGTGTGATGATGACCCAGGGCGATGCGCCGTCAACGATGGCTGCTTCCTCGATTTCGATCGGCAGGTCGCGCATGAAGGTTGTCAGGACCCAAACCGTGAAAGGCAGGGTGAAGATCATATAAGAAAAGATCAGCGCCAAGGGCGTGTTGAAGATGCCTGCCCAGCGGATCAGTTCAAACAGGCCGGCGAGAACGGCAATCTGCGGGAACATCGAAACCGACAGAATGGTGAGCAGCAGCAACGCGCGGCCCCGGAAGCGGACGCGCGCCAGCGCATAGGACGCGGTGACCGCCAGAAACAGCGACAAGATGACGACGGATGATGCAACAAGCAACGAATTGCCGAGATTGCGCAGGAACGTGCCGTTGCCAATGACGAAACTGTAATTGGTGAGCGAAAATTCGCGCGGCCAGTAATTAACCTGGAACAACGCCGAGCCCGATTTCAGACTGGTCAGGATCGCATAATAAAACGGGAATACCGAAATTACCATGATGACGGCGACCAGCGCATAAAAGGCGGTGGTTTTCAGGATGCTGGGCAAGGTCATCGCTGGGCTCCATCGGTGTTGACACGCCCGAGCCACATATAGATGACCGTGATCGAGGCGATGATGAGGAACAGCATGGTAGAGGCGGCGGCGCCATAGGCGAACTTGTCGAAATCGAACAGATTCTCGCGCGCCAGCACCGACATGGTGCGGGTCTGGGCATTATTCGGCGTCAGGATGTAGATGAGGTCGAAAACGCGCATCGCATCCAGCATACGGAAGATGACGGCGACCATCAGGGCAGGGCGGATCATCGGCAGGGTAACGCGGAAGAACACCTTGACGGGGTGGATGCCATCCACCTTGGCCGCTTCATACATGTCCTTCGGCACCATCTGCAGACCGGCGAGAATGAGCAGCGCCATGAAGGGCGTGGTCTTCCAGATGTCGACGATAAGCACGGCGATCATCGCGGTTTCGGGGTTGGCGGTCCAGGCAATCTTGTTGGAGATCAGGCCTAGATTAAGGAACAGGTCATTCAAGATGCCGAACTGGTCGTTCAGCATCCACGCCCACATTTGCGCAGAGACGATGGTGGGAATGGCCCATGGCACAAGAATGGCAGCGCGCACGAGGCCGCGTCCCTTGAATTCTGCATTCAGTACCAGAGCGACGATGAGGCCGAGGACGGTTTCGAGGCTGACCGAAACGATGGTGAATTTCAGCGTGTTGAGAACCGCCCCCCACCATGCGGGATCTGCAAGAAGGCCTCGATAGATCGTGCGGCCGCTGCTGAGCGTGATCCAGGTGAGATAGTTCTTGAGGCCGACGAATTGTGCTCCCTCCAGATTGGTGAGCGAGGCGTCGGTGAGGCTGAACCACACGGTGCGCACGAGCGGCCAGCCCGCCACCAGCGCCAGCACGAGAAATGTGGGGGCAAGGAACAGCCAGGCGGATTTCAAGCGTTCTGACTGTAGATCGGAACCTGTGCCGGATGCCGTGACCGGTCTTTGAAGGGCGATGTCGTTCATGGGGATATCTCGCGGTTGGGGCGCGGGAGACGATCAGGCGAGACCGTTCCCGCGCGGGCCGGATTACCAGCCGTTGCCTTTGAGATCGGTCAGTTCAACCTCGAGAAGCTCAAGATTTTCAGCGGCCGTGCCATTGCCGGAGAGCGTGTTGTGGACCGCACCCCAGAACTTGGCCGAAACCTCGTTATATTTCACCTTGGCCGAGGCGGAAGGACGCGGGACGGCGGTCTGGAAGATCGGCTTCCATGTCGGCATGAAGGGCTGCGCGGCCGCAACATCCTTGTCGTCGTAAAGCGAAGCGATCGTCGGCATGTTGGAAAGCTGAACGGCGCGCATCTTCTGGGTTTCCTTGGATGCGATAAACTTCACGAGCTCAATGGCAGCTTCCTGGTTGGCTGAATATTTGGATACGGCGAGATTCCAGCCGCCGAGCGTTGAGGCCGGTGCCTCGCCCTCGGCGCCAGCCGGGAGCGGTGTTACGCCGAACTTGCCCTTGATGGCGCTGTCGTCGCCATTGCCGAGCGCGTAGGCGTAGGGCCAATTGCGCATGAAGACGGAGTTGCCGGTTTGCCAGACGCCGCGCGCTTCCTCTTCCTTGTAGGCAAGCACGCCCTGCGGCGCGATGGTGCCGACCCATCCCTTGGCAGTTTCGATGGCGGCAGCAGCCTTTTCATTGTTGACGGAGATATCGCCATTGCTTTCGACAATATGGCCGCCGCCGGCGGAAGCAATCCATTCCAGGGCATTGCAGGTGAGGCCTTCATAGGCGCTGCCCTGGAAGACAAAACCCCAGAGGTCCTTCTGGCCCGCTTCACGCTCCTTGTCCTGGATTTCCTTCGCGGTTTTGCTCAGCTCCTTCCAGGTTTTCGGCGGTTGCTTGCCGTATTTTTCGAGCAGGTCCTTGCGATAGAACAACGCGGGCGCGTCTGTGAACATCGGCATGGCGACGAGTTTGCCGTCCACGGTTTGCGATGCGACGATGGAGGGGAAATGATCTCCGATGACATCCTTCGTCGCCGCGGTCAGGTCCACGAACTGGTCGGCAAGCTGCGGCGCCCAGATAACGTCCGTCTGGTAGACATCGACATCCTTGTTACCCGCGGCAAGCCACAGCCGGTACTGGCTGAACTGCTCGCTGGAGGATGACGGCATGGTGACGAGATTGACCTTGTGGCCGGTTTGTTTTTCGAAAGCCGCAATGCGTTCTTTGAAGAATGCGACGTTCTTGCCGGTGGAATTGGCGGCGATGGAAATCTCGGCCGCCTGCGCGGAAACGGCGGCGGAAAGTACGCTGCCGCACAGGAACAAAGTCTTCATGGAAATATTCATTGTCAAACTCCTCCGTTGACGCTCCCGATTGTCCTCAAAATTGAAAGCGCTTTTGACTAAAAGGAAGCTCGCAAAAGCCGGGCAATCTGTCAATACTCTTTCTAATCGAGCGACAATCGGGCGTTTTTGCCTGCAAATTTTCACCATTTGCCTTTCAAGATGATGGACTGTAAGGTTTCAGGTGGGAAGAAATTGAAATCGTTTTCAATTTTTGTCGACTTGAAAATTCCGCAGCGGCGACGCATGCAGGGGGCGAATTGGCAAAAAAACATGAAGCTCAAGGAATTCGCAGAAAAGGTTGGCCTGTCGCCCACCACCGTTAGCAGAGCGCTGGGCGGCTATCCCGAAGTGCGTGAGGAAACGCGTCAGCGGGTCATGGAGGCTGCGCTCAAATACGGGTATTTGCCGAATGCCAATGCCGTGCGGTTGGCAACCGGCAGGGCCGGCGCTATCGGTGTCGTTATGGGCCGGTCGGGCGGAGGACATTTCTTTTCGGAATTCATGGGCGGCATGGCCACCCGGCTGGAACGGGAAGAGACCGACATTCTCGTCAGCGTGACAGTTGACAACAATCTCGATGAGGAGCTGGCTATTTTCAGCCGGCTGGCGGCGAGCGGTCGTGTGGATGGCATTATCGTGCACTCACCGCGTCCGGAGGATGAGCGTATCGCGCTGCTCAACCGGCTCGGCGTACCCTTCATCGTGCACGGGCGCTCAAAGACACCCTTCGAACATGCCTGGCTCGATATCGACAACCATGATGTGACCTATCGCCCGACGATCCATTTTCTCGAGCGCGGCCACCGGCGTATAGCCCTCATCAATGGGCCGGTCGGACGAACCTTCGTACGGGATCGTGAACAGGGTTTCCGCGAGGCGCTGGCTACCCACGGCATTACGCCCGATCCGCGCTTCATGATGAACGAGCACTTCAGCGAAGAGACCGCGTTCCGCTTCGCCCGTTCGCTGCTGGAGCAGACACCGCGCCCGACAGCCTTTGTTGCGGGTGCCATGATGACGGCACAGGGCGTCTACCGTGCTGCGACCCAGATGGGGCTGACAATCGGCAAGGATGTTTCCGTCATCGCCCATGACGATGTGTTTCCTTACCTCACGCCTGAAAGCATGATGCCGCCGCTTTCCACCACCCGCTCGCCCATGCGCATGGCAGGAATAAGGGTGACGGACCTTCTTCTGCAGATCATCGGCGGTCGCCCCGTCCGCGAGGTTCAGGAACTGTGGCCTGTGGAACTGATTTTGCGAGAATCGGTTGGCCCTGCCTGAGCTTTGGGCCATAGCTCACTGATTCCACTCCATTTTGTGAACGCCGATTGAGAACGTTCGCCTTTAGTCATCTATACGACAGCATCGTCTCATGTATAATCGGAAGGGTATCGGGTTCATGGAACAGAGACCCGGACCGGCGCGTTGAGGGACGTGTCGATGGAGGACGATGGATGTTTGAATTTCTAAAACCGCAACAGCAGCCTGTAATCGATGACGTCGAGGCGACCGGCACCTATGCCGATGCGTTGCTCAACGTAACGAGCCCGGAATTGACACGTTCCACGGCGCGCGAACACGGGCATGAAGCCCATTCACGCGATTATTGTGAAAATCGCGACATTTCCCGTGGCGCTCTCGGTTTTGCCTGAGCGATCACAAAATCTTCCTCGAAAAAAACGGAACGGACGGACCGCGCCTGCGTTTCCTTTCTACGACCCGCAGGGCGGCGGAACTTGATCCAGAGGACCTTCCCGGCTTTATGACCGATGGGCGAACTGGGTGTTGCGCCGTCTGAGTGGCGGCGTTGCAACGCAGTGTCGCGATAGATCAAGAGCAGCGACTTCCGTGAGGTCCGCCGCGCTGACATCAGGAGACCGCAATGACGACAATTCCGGTTGAGCCCTATCCGGAACCGCCGATGCCGGTTCCACCCCAGCCCGACATCCCCCCGATCAAAGAGCCGGAGCCCGATCGTTTGCCGGACGAGGTGCCCACACCCAATCCCGACGAAAACGACGAGCCCCCGAAGGTGTTTTAGGCCGGATCGGGTGACTCGAATTTTTTGCTCACAAAAGGTGAGTGCGCGAGTCCGAAACGCCAGGGATAATCGATCGCTCGGCTGATGCCGATGCGCCTGCCGATGCTGACGGCGGTTGCCGTTTTCGGCAGCTGAAGGAAAAAAGGTGGCGCCTCGAGCGCGGCACCGTCCATCTCTCCGGTGATGGCCATTGCCTGACAAAGCCTTCCCGGGCCGGAGCATAGGAGTCTGAGTTTGTCAGTTCCCCGTCGCAGTTTCATCATGTCGATACCGGTTCGCGGTTCGATCGCGCGAAGAAGCACGGCTGAACCCGGGGAACAGACGAAGTTGGCGCACCAGTGAATGCCGTACGACCGGTAGACGTAGAGACGTCCGGCTGGCCCAAACATTGCCCGGTTGCGCGGGGTTTTCCCATTGAAACTGTGCGACGCCGGATCATCTGGATGATAAGCTTCGGTCTCGACGATGACGCCGCCGGTATTACCGACGCGAAATTCCGCTCCGATGAGCGCGCGGGCGACATCCACTGCGTCGCGAAGGAAAAAACTCTTGTCCATTTCCGGACCAAAGACCTGATTCATCGGAACCCCTTCCACGCTATGTCGTTCTGAAGTGAGCTTTTACTCATTTCCCGCATCGGCCTTGTCGATGAATCCAGCCGGAGGGCATGTCATGCAACTTTCGACGACTTATGTAAAACGCAATGACGGATCTATCTCCGTCGAGTTTGCCGGCAGCGACGGCGATCACGTTTCGGTTCGCCTTGCCGATGGTCTGGAAGGGATCGACGACGCGGAAGCGATTAAACGGGCGAGCGCCGTGATGGTCCAACTCACCGCATTTGGAACGCGCCAGGGTGCCGACGCACCCTCGCAATTTTCCCGCCTTGGAACGGCTCAGAATGATGGAACGCGCGAGCAGGGTGAGCGCGTGCAGGCGAGCGCCCGGACCGCGAGGGACCGTGACGTTCTGGAGGAGGAGCTGGAAGAGGGGCTGGAGGACAGCTTTCCGGCCAGTGATCCCGTCTCGGCGACCGTTACCTCCATCGCCTCGCGAAAAGGGGGGCTGTGACATTGACTGTTCGTAAAGTCGCTCTCGTGACCGGGGCCGGTTCAGGTATCGGACGCGCCGCCGCCCTTCATCTCTCCACCCAGGGTTTTTCGCTCGGGCTGCTCGGGCGCACGCAATCCGAACTGGAGGACGTTGCCGACGACATTACCGCTCGTTCCGGCGCCTCGAAAATTCTCATCGCCGACGTGTCGGATGAGGAGGCCATGCGGAGCGCCGTTGCAGCGCTGGTGGAGGATTTTGGCCGCCTTGACGTCGTGGTGGCCAATGCTGGCGTCAACGGTGTCTGGGCGCCTATCGATGAACTCAAACCCTCGGAGTGGGACGACACGATACGCATCAATCTCCGCGGCACCTATCTCACGGTTCATGCCAGCGTGCCACATCTGAAGGCGGCAGGCGGCGGTTCCATCGTCATTGTCTCCTCGATCAACGGCACGCGCACCTTCACTTCGCCCGGCGCGACCGCCTATTCGGTCACAAAGGCAGGGCAGCTTGCCATGGCCCAGCAACTGGCGCTGGAGCTTGGGCGGCACCGCATCCGTGTCAACGCAGTGTGCCCGGGTGCGATCAAAACGGCAATCGACGAGAATACGAAGATACGCGCACGGGAAAAAACCGAGGTGCCGGTTCGCTTCCCCGCGGGAGATATTCCGGTGACGGGCGGTGTGGCGGGAACGAGCGAGGATGTCGCCGAGCTGATCGGTTTTCTCGCCTCCGATGCGTCCCGCCACGTGACCGGCACACCGGTCTGGATCGACGGCGGCCAGGGGCTTCTCCGCTAGATGCTTCTCCGGCGTCATGCCCGGAGACCCTCACGGGCTTGTGTCCCTATGATTAACGAAAGGGTAACGTCTGTTCACGAGACTTTGTCCATGGATGAGGTTGCCGTGTTGTGGCCACCTTCGATAGTTAAGCGTTTGCCGGAAAGGCGGGCAAATCAGGCGGGCAGAAATATCCATGGGTATGCAGGCTGTGCTGAACTTCGCGGTGGCGGGGTTGCGGCAAAAGTTCAAGACGGGGGCAAAACTGGCTGCGGTCATCGCGATCGGCGGTAGCCTTTCCGCGTGCACCTCAATGGGTCTCGACAGCGTGAAAAAAGACCCGCCGAAGCTGTCGTCCAAGATGATGGCGCAGATGTCAGCCAAAAGCATGCGTCCGGAAAGTCCGGTTCTCGTTCGCATCTTCAAGCAGGAGAGCGAGCTCGAGGTCTGGAAGATCGACAAGACCGGCAGTTATGCGTTGCTGAAGACATATCCCATGTGTCGCTGGTCCGGAAAACTCGGGCCGAAGATGAAAACGGGAGACCGTCAGGCGCCGGAGGGTTTTTATCATGTCTCGGCCGGCATGTTGAACCCGAATTCGCAATATTACGTCTCATTCAATCTCGGTTACCCCAACCGGCTGGAATCCGCGCTCGGCTATACCGGCGAGGCGCTGATGGTGCACGGCGCCTGTTCGTCTTCCGGCTGCTACGCGATGACAGACGCGCAGGTGGGTGAGATCTATGCCATTGTCGCGCGTGCGCTGCAGGGTGGGCAGGACCGCTTCCAGGTCCAGGCCTATCCCTTCCGCATGACCGCAAGGAACATGGTGGCGCACCGGAACGACCCCAACATGCCCTTCTGGAAGACGCTGAAGGAAGGTTACGATTATTTCGAGGTGACGCGGCGCCAGCCCAAGGTCTCCGTCTGCGGCCGCCGTTATGTCTTCAATAGTGAATTTGCCGAAGGCGAGCCTGCCGATCCGCTGGCAGCCTGCCCGCCGGCCGTCAACCAGAATGACCCGCTGGTGGCATCGAGGCTGGCCGAGGAGCAACAAAAACTTGCCGCGGCGATGAGCGAGGGAACTTCCGCCCCCCTCAGCGCGTATGTAGACGGCGGCATGCATCCGAGCTTCCGGGCCATACTGAAATCGAGCGGCGCCAAGGCAATGGCATCGCAGGTTTCCGGCACGAAGTACCCTATAAGCCGCCCCGAGGCGGCGCTGGCGGATCCCTTTGCCAGTGTGAGATGACGTAAATGAGGTTTTTCAATTGAACGAGACGATGACGACCCGGCGGGGTTTCCTGCTTGGAGCAGGCGGTTTGGCACTGGCCGGACTTGCGGGTTGCAACACCACGGCACGTGAAACTGCGAGGCCGGCCGCTCCGGCGGAAGATCCGATGTACGCGCTGATGTACGGCCCGAAACCTGACGAGCAGTTCCCACTGCCGGAAATTCCCTATAAGCGCATTCCGCGCCAGTTCCTGCGGCAGATGGTGGCGAACCCGACCGGCGAGCGTCCCGGCGTGATCGTGGTCGATACTGCCAACCATTTCCTTTATCTGACCTATGAAAACGGGCAGGCCATGCGTTACGGCGTGGGTCTTGGCCGCGCAGGCTTCGAGTGGTCGGGCCGCGGCGTCATCCAGTACAAGCGGCAATGGCCGCGCTGGACACCACCAGACGAAATGATCGCCCGTCAGCCGGAGCTGGAGCCTTATAGCAGCCGCAATGGCGGCATGGAGCCGGGCCTCAAGAATCCGCTCGGTGCGCGTGCACTTTATATCTTCAAGGATGGCAAGGACACGATCTATCGTCTGCACGGCTCGCCCGAATGGTGGACAATTGGCAAATCCGTGTCTTCGGGCTGCGTTCGCCTGCTGAACCAGGACATAGTCGATCTCCACAATCGCGTGCCCGATGGGACGCCGATTGTGGTGACAGCGCTCGGTCCCGCACAGCAGGGTGTGCCGATTGGTCAGGAAGGCGTGCCTGTCGCGCAATATGGCAATGGCGCGGTCGGTGACGGTTTGTCACAGCCGATGCAGACCTACTGACCTAAGAGAGAGGTGGGCCGCCGGCAACGGCGGCTCAACCGCGTCGGGCGGTCCGCTGTCGGTATCATTCATGGCGTTGTACCTCCCAGGTAAACGACGCAGCACGTTACCGGTGCCCCGCCGGAACAGCGGGGCTTAGCCAGGGAATATGTTCTGGCACAGCCCTCTAGCCGACTGCGCGGCTCATGGGCAACATTTCATCGAAATGGACCGGACCGGCCATAACCAGCGGCATGCTCGCCTCAAGGCAGGCGGAGATGAATGCTTCCCGTGCCACTTCCGCGGCTTCGAGCCTGGACAGCGCGGCGCGGCATTTTTGCACGGCGCGCTTATAGCGTTCACCACGGCGAAGCGGCCATTCGTTTTCCAGAAAATCCAGGGCGTCGTAAACGCTCAGAAACGATCTCTCAAGGCCGCATTGCATGCGCACCCGAACAGGCGCTCTAAACAAAACTTCCGGGCTGTTCATCTTTACCTCCAATCTTAAACAACCAGATCAAGAAGCCTGAAAAATATTGGAGCGGCGGCGCCCCGGATCAAGATCGGACACACAAATTTTCGCTGCGCCGATAAGCGTCGGCACCTAGCGTTGTTCTTTATCCTCCCTGTGCGGACAGCGCTTCATCATTTTGTCGATGGCCGCCCTATCACCTGCAAACCGTTCAAACAGTTCTGCCGCCTGCACCAAGCCCAACGCATATAGTTCCTGAATTTGTTCGATAGTGTAGTTTCGGGTGTTCGCATCGTTCATTTTTCAGCCGTCCTTCTTGCGATGAACGCGCGGAGGATTGTGAAGTTCTGCTGCCGGGATCCGGCCTGAAGAATTTCGCCGGCGCGCCGCCTGATCAACTCGCACGTCCGGGTGCGAGCCTAGCCGTGTCGCGCCAGCTTCTCCCTCACACAAAGATCACCAGCAGCCATCTATCGTCAGTTTTTATCGAGGCCCTGGGCCATCTCCAGATGATGCTGGAGCGCCGGTAGAGTTTTTGCCGCCCACGCCTTAAGCTCCGGATTATCGCCGCCTTCGGCGTAGCGCTTGAAAAGATCAACGGCGTCTTCATGCGCATCGACCTGATCATCGATATATTCTTCGTTGAACTCGTTGGCGTCGAGTTTTGCGAGGTCGTCTACTTCTTCCTTGTGATCATCTGTCAGAGCGGTGACCGGTGTCCCGTTCACCTTGCCGCCGGATAACAGGGTTTTCAGTTCCGAACTGGTTTTCTCATGCTCGGTGATCATTTGCTGCGCAAAGGCTTTGGTTTCCTCGTTCCCTTTGGTGAGGGCGAGTTTGCTTGATTCAATTTCGAAGATATCGCTTGCCGAGGCCTGCAAGATGAAATCCTCGGTTTTTGGCGCGACGCCAAGTGCGGAATTGACGCCGGTGGATTCCGTCGCGGATTGCGCCAAAGCAGTTCCGGCGACGAGTGCGAACGCGAGGGAAAGAATGGTCTTCATTGTTGAGCCTCCTGATGGTTGAGGCTCCACCAACCGTGATGGGCAAGAAATGTTCCTCGGGGCGAAAGAAAAGCCCGCTTGAACGGCGTTGCCGGTTGCCGGAGTTGACGCATCGCCTCGGGATAATGTCCATGCGAGGCGGGCACTCTATACGGGCCAGAATTCAGGGGTCGACTTCGATCCGAATGATGCTATGGTTCATACATTGCCATCAACCGAATTCGTAGGCGGTGGCAACTGAGGGTTACTATGTGCTCCCGCCTGCTTTTTGCGGAGATGCACATATGTTGTATCCGTCAAATTTCGAATATTGTCTGCTACGACGAATTCTCGTTCGTTGGGCCGCCCGTTTCACATCAGATGAGACGTTGCAGGCCAAACTCGTGGAAAAGACGATACGCAAAACTCTTCAGGATTTTCTGCTGAAGGATGATGGTGCAGCCATCGACCTCGAGTTGCTCGCGACGATGCGCCGGTTGGCGTTATGCGAGTTTGGTGTGAAAAGAGATCAGCAAAATCAGGCGCCGCCGGTTGACGTGGCCGAAGGACGCGGCGCATCTCCGCAATAGCGGTATCTCCGCAGTGATATCTCTCCGACTGCGCCATAGGGCGGAACGGAGAACGGTGGCCGGATAACGGCAGTTGGCCGCAATTTTCTTTCTTTTCCGTTGGCGGGAATGTTTTTTCCTTTCCGCGATGCAATAGAGCGGTTATTTCCGCGTCAGAAAACGCGCACTTTGCTAGATGTGCGCAGCTATTGACATGAGCCGGACCCTTTGATGACGACTGACGTTCCCTGCGCATTGGCGGTTGACGATATCCACAAGAGCTTTGGTTCTCACGAGGTTCTGAAAGGTATTTCGCTCAAGGCGCACAAAGGGGATGTCATTTCCGTCATTGGCTCCTCAGGCTCCGGCAAGAGCACCTTCCTCAGATGCATCAATTTCCTCGAAGTTCCGGATCGTGGCCGCGTGATCGTGAATGGCGAGGAAGTGGCCGTGAAGTACGGTCGGGACGGCAATGCCATGCCGCAGAGCTGGCGCCAGGTGGAGCGTTTGCGCACCGGTCTTGGCATGGTCTTTCAGAATTTCAATCTATGGGCCCACCGCACTGTACTTGAGAACATCATAGAAGCCCCGGTGCATGTGATGGGCGTGAAACGTGCGGAAGCCATCGAGAAGGCTGAAGCGCTGCTGCACAAGGTCGGGCTTTACGCGAAGAAGGATGCTTATCCGGCGTTCCTGTCCGGCGGTCAGCAGCAGAGGGCAGCCATAGCCCGCGCGCTCTGCGTCGAGCCGGCGGTGATGTTGTTCGACGAACCCACCTCGGCGCTGGACCCGGAGCTGGTCGGCGAGGTGTTGAAGGTGATCCGTGATCTCGCCGAGGAAGGCCGCACCATGCTTCTGGTGACACATGAGATGCGATTTGCGCGCGATGTGTCGAGCCATGTCATGTTTCTGCATCAAGGCCGCGTGGAAGAAGAAGGACCGCCGGAACGGGTCTTCGGCAATCCTCTGAGTGCAAGGTGCCGGGAATTCACCGGCGCGCTCGCGAGCTGATTTTTTCGTAACAGGAGATTCAAATGAAATTCTTCGCCTCAATGCTGGCCGGTACGGCTTTCGCACTTTCCGCTTTCTCCGCCAGCGCAGACGTCCGCTTCGGCGTCATGAACGAAAGCTATCCGCCTTTCTTCGCGCAGGACGCCAGCGGCAAGTGGCAGGGCTGGGAAATCGACCTGATGGATGCCGTCTGCGCCGAGATGAAGGAGAAATGCTCCATCGTCGCGCTATCCTGGGACGGTCTCATTCCCGCGCTTGAGAGCAAGAAATTCGATGTGATCTGGTCTTCCATGTCCAACACGCAGGAGCGCCAGAAGGTGATTGGCTTCACCGACAAATATTACAATACCCCGAGCAAGCTGATCGGGGCCAAGGACGGAAAGCCGGGGGCAACGGCTGAAGACGTGAAAGGCAAGACCATCGGTATCCAGGTCGCCACCATTCAGTCTGCCTATTATGCAAAGTATTTCAAGGACGTAGCCGACGAAAAAACCTACCAGACGCTGGATGAGGCGTTTCAGGATCTGGCTGCGGGTCGTATCGATTACGTCTTTGGTGACTCACTTGTTCTCGACACGTTCCTGAAAAGCGATGCCGGCAAGGATTGCTGCGCGGATGCCGGCAATGTTGCTGACGACCCGGAAATCCTCGGACTTGGCGTTTCAGGTGGCGTACGCAAGGACGACAACGAACTGAAGCAGAAGCTGAACGCCGCCATCGCCGCCGTCCGCGCCAGCGGTAAATATGATGAGATCACCAGGAAGTACTTCAGCTTCGATATCTACGGCGCGAAGTAATCCGGGTCGGGTTCGGCAGATGGCAAGCCTGGATACAATGTTGCAGCTTCTGTCGCCCTATCCTCCGGGATGGGGTGGTACCCTGTTGACGGGTGCTGCAGCGACGCTTGCCATCTCGGCCGGGGCCTATCTCATCGGCATGGTCATCGGCATGGCGGGCGCCTTGGGCAAGCTTTCGGGCAACCGCGGGCTCGAAACCGTCCTCAATCTCTACACCACGCTCATCCGCTCCGTGCCGGAACTGATCCTGATTGTGGGGCTTTATTATGCCGGAACCGACGGGCTCAATCGCCTGCTGCAGCTGGCCGGATTGCCGGTGCTCGAAGTCAACGGCTTCATAGCGGCAGTGGCGGTTCTGGGCTTCGTGCAGGGCGCTTACATGACGGAAGTGCTGCGCGGGGCGATAATGGCGATCCCCAACGGCCAGATCGAAGCGGCGAGGGCTTTCGGCATGTCTCCCCTCCTGCGGTTTCGCCGTGTCGTTCTGCCGGCGCTTTTGCCCAATGCTCTGCCGGGGCTTTCCAACCTGTGGCTCGCCGTCACCAAGGACAGTGCGCTTGTCGCCGTTGTGGGGTATCAGGAACTGGCGCTCGCGACCCGGCTCGCGGGTGCAAGTACCAAGCAGTATTTCCTGTTCTTCATGGCCGCGGCCCTGATGTATCTGGCGATCACCCTCGTCTCCAATTTCATCTTCAGGCAGATCGAACGGCACGTGCGCCGTGGTCAGCCCAGTCTGGCGTGAGGGAGATTGGCGATGGATTTTTCCTGGGTCGGGAAATACTGGCCGCTTCTTCTCTCCGGAGCATGGCAGACGATCGCCCTGCTCGTGATCTCCGTCTGCTGCGGTTTCGTTCTCGCCATCGGACTTGCCTTCGCGCAGGTCAGCGGCGGCCGAATGACCCGGATTCTCGCGCGTGGTTATTGCACCTTTTTTCGGGGCACGCCGCTGCTGATACAGCTCTGGCTGCTCTATTACGGCGTGGGGTCGCTCTTGCCCATGGTGCCGGGGCTGCGGCAAAGCTTTCTGTGGCCGGTGCTGCGCGAAGGTTTCTTTTTTGCGGCGGTCAGCTTCACGCTGAACTACGCAGCCTATGAAGCCGAAGTTCTTCGTGGTGCGTTGCTGGGCGTTCCAAAAGGCGAACTCGAGGCGGGCAGGGCCTTCGGCATGAGCCGCTTCACGCTGGCGCGCCGCATCTGGCTGCCGCGCGCGATCCGCGCGGCGCTGCCGACGATCGCGGGTGAAGTGGTGATGCAGCTGAAAGCCACGCCGCTTGCGTTCACGGTGACAGTCATGGATCTTTACGCCGTCGCCTACAAGGTGCGGCAGGACACGCTGCTGGTCTACGAGCCGCTTTTCGTCGTGACGATTTTTTATCTCATCCTCACCGCCATCATTGCCCGCTGCTTCGGTTTCATCGAGGCGCAGGTTCCGGTGCGCCGATAGCCTATCAAGGAGTTCTCATGAGCGATATTCGTATTCTGGACGGTGGCATGAGCCGTGAACTGCAGCGGCTGGGCGCTGAACTGAAGCAGCCCGAGTGGTCGGCGCTCGCGCTCATCAACGCCCCGGACATCGTCCGCCAGGTGCATGCGGAATTCATCGAGGCTGGCGCGGATGTGGTGACCACCAATTCCTATGCGCTGGTCCCTTTTCATATCGGCGAAGACCGGTTCAACAAAGAAGGTGCTTCACTGATCGCCCTTTCCGGTCGCCTGGCGCGTGAAGCGGCGGAGGCTTCGAAGCGTAATGTGGCCGTGGCCGGCTCGCTTCCTCCGATCTTTGGCTCCTACGAGCCAGAAAATTTCGATCCCTCTCGCGTTCAGGACTATCTGAAGGTGCTGGTCGAAAATCTTCAGCCACATGTGGATGTCTGGCTTGGAGAGACCCTGAGCCTTGTCGCTGAGGGTGAGGCGGTGCGGCAGGCGGTGGCCGAGACGGGCAAGCCTTTTTGGATTTCCTTCACGTTGAACGACGAACCCGCTCAGGTGAACGGTGCGGAGCCCAAGCTGCGATCCGGCGAGACCGTGCGCTCCGCCGCCGAATGGGCCGCCGGATCAGGTGCCACAGTGCTGCTCTTCAACTGCAGCAAGCCGGAAGTGATGAGGGCTGCCGTGGAAACCGCAGCCGCCGTCTTCAAGGAAAAGGGTGTTGCTCTGGATATCGGCGTCTATGCCAATGCGTTCGAAGGCGAACAGGGCGACTCCGCCGCCAATGAGGGGCTGCACGGCACGAGAGCGGATCTGACCGATGATGTCTATTCCCGCTTCGCCTGCTCCTGGGCAGATGCGGGGGCCACCCTGATCGGTGGCTGCTGCGGTATTGGCGCTGCGCATATCCATACGGTTGCCGATACGCTTCGCCGGCGTGGCACTGGCAGAACGATCTGAAAAGAGAGCCCCCTTGTCGAAAAGGTGCGTGCCATCGCCAGCCGCCTGGCCAAGCTCAAGCGCCGGTCCCGGCCGCATGGTGATCTGACAGGGCACATATGGCGTCCCACGGGCGAGGGCGGCCTGCGCTCGATTCAGGAACATTCCATGTTACTGGTAGAAAAGTGAAAAAGGCTGCAATTTAGATTGCAGCCTTCCTGTTAAATCCAGTTATTCCGCTCTTTTCAGCGCGTCGCCGAGAATGGAAACGATGTCGTCGAAGTGGGATTTTTCGGCGATCAGCGGCGGTGAAAGAGCAATGATGTCGCCGGTGACGCGAATGAGCAGGCCACGTTCGAAGCAATCCACAAAGACACCATAGGCACGGGCGCCGATCGCGCCGTCGCGCGGCTGGAGTTCTATGCCGGCGATGAAGCCTATGGTGCGGATGTCGATGACGTTGGGCGAGCCCTTGAGCGAATGAATAGCATCGTGCCAGGCGTCCTGCAATTCGGAGGCGCGGGTGAAGAGGCCCTCGTCGCGATAGATGTCCAGCGTTGCGATGCCTGCCGCGCAGGCGACGGGGTGGCCGGAATAGGTATAGCCATGGAACAGTTCTATCTGGCTTTCGGGGCCATGCATCAAGGCATCATGAACCTTGCGGCTGGTGAAGACCGCACCCATGGGGATAGCTCCGTTTGTGAGCCCCTTCGCCGTGGTGACGATATCGGGCGTCACGCCGAAGTAATTACTGGCGAAGGATGAGCCCATGCGTCCGAAACCGGTGATGACCTCATCGAAGATCAGCAGAATGCCGTACTTGTCGCAGATGGCGCGCAGGCGTTCCAGATAGCCTTTCGGTGGCACGAGGACACCGGTGGAGCCCGCCACGGGTTCCACGATGCAGGCGGCGATGGTTTCCGCACCGTGCAGGGCGACCAATCGTTCCAGATCGTCCGCGAGCTCGGCGCCGTGCTCTGGCTGGCCCCTGACGAAGCTGTTCTTCGTAAGATCGTGGGTGTGACGCAGATGGTCGGCGGGGATTTGCGGGAAGACGCGGCGGTTGTTGACGAGGCCGCCCACGGAAATGCCGCCGAAACCGACACCGTGATACCCACGTTCGCGGCCGATGAGGCGGCTACGCGTCCCCTGGCCAATGGCTCGCTGATAGGCGATCGCGATTTTGAGCGCGGTATCGACCGATTCCGATCCCGAACCAGTGTAGAAGACGCGGTCCAGTTTGCCGCCTTCCGGGCCGGGGGCGATTTCCGCCAGCCGTTCGGCAAATTCGAATGCGACCGGGTGACCCATCTGGAATGAAGGTGCGTAATCCATAGTGGAAAGCTGGTGCTTCACTGCGGAGGCAATCTGCTGCCGTCCGTGGCCGGCATTAACGCACCAGAGGCCAGCCGTTCCATCGAGAACCTGACGGCCATCATTGCTGGTGTAATACATGCCTTCGGCGCTCGCCAGCAGACGGGGATTGGCCTTGAACTGCCGGTTGGCGGTAAAAGGCATCCAGTAGCTGTCAAGCGATGTGGAATTAGATCGGCTCGGGTTGTCCATCACGGTTCTCCTGTTCATGGCCGACGATTGAAAGCTATTTTCTTCACCGAACAAGCCCTTTTCTCCATGTGGCGAAGTGATTGAAAATACTGTAGGCGTGAAGACGGGTTTTCGATATTTCGAACAACGGCAACGGGGGCGACGGATGTCGGTGGATATAGGGGGACGTTTGCGCCATCTGCGGCTGCGTCACAATATTTCCCAACGGGAACTGGCAAGGCGTGCTGGTGTCACTAATTCTACGATTTCCCTGATCGAATCGAACACCTCGAACCCCTCCGTGGGCGCGCTGAAACGCATTCTCGATGGCATACCGATAGGGTTGGCCGAATTTTTCGCCTTTGAGCCGGAGACGAGCCGTAAGGCTTTTTACCGGGCGGACGAGCTGGTTGAAATTGGCAAGGGCCCGATCTCGTTTCGCCAGGTGGGCGAGAATGTCTTCGGCCGCAGCCTGCAGATACTGAAAGAGTGCTACCAGCCCGGCGCCGATACCGGCAAGGTGCCCTTGGTCCATGATGGCGAAGAAGGCGGCATTATCCTTTCAGGGCGACTGGAAGTAACGGTGGACGAGGAGAGGCGGGTGCTCGGCCCGGGTGATGCCTATTATTTCGAAAGCCGAAGGCCACATCGCTTCCGCTGCGTCGGACCGGTGGCCTGTGAGGTCATCAGCGCCTGCACACCGCCAACCTTCTGATTCCCCCAAACTGGGGCCTGGAACCACCTTCAGGAAAGGCGCGCAGGGCTGCGTTCAAAAAAAGTGGCCGTTAGCTATGCGCTTTTTGCGTAGCTGCCATGACAATAATGCAGTTTATCGCCACTCTTTTGCCGCCTTTGCCGCCTTTTAGCGATTTTTCCATCGCTTTTTCTTGGCGAGGTGCAGGTAGGGGGTAAAAAAATCCCAGCCGATATGTCAAATTTTATATGCATTGCCACAATCTTGCTGCGCCGCAAAAAAATTTAATAGTCTGTCATATGACGCGCTGTTCTTAACGTTCCTGTCTCATCTCGCCAAGTTATAAGAAACACATAAGAAAAGGCTATAGCTCCCGCAAAAACCAATACATGCGACGGCGTCACCCATGCTCTCAAGACATGGCCTCCAGCACATTTGTTGCTTTTTTGTGCAACCGTTAATATTGCCCGGACGTTGATCGGCCGCTCACGCAAGAAATCGCATAGACGGTTATGGGCAATGTGCCTTACAAAAAATCCATTAGCATCAAATTCCGAACACAGACTTGTTATCTCCTTTAGACGGAAAGACGCGCCTCCGGGCACCGACCAATCGCAAAACATAAATGGAGTTCTCTCTATGAAGTCCGCGACCCAATCGGCTGAACAGACACTCAGCAGCTCCGAAGATTTCGATGTCAGTTTCCCTATCGGGGGCATCGCAAAACGCAGCTTCGATATGACATCGGCTGCTCTTGCGCTGCTCATCTTCAGCCCGATATTCCTGCTGATCGCCGTTCTGGTGAAGATGTCCGACCCCGGTCCGATCTTTTATGGTCACCGTCGTGTGGGACATAATGGCCGCTATTTCCATTGCCTGAAATTCAGGACGATGGCGATGAACGGCGATGAGATCCTGCGGCAATATCTTGCCGCCAATCCGGAAGCCGCCGAGGAATGGCGGGCTACCCGCAAGCTCAAGAACGATCCGCGTGTTACGGCCGTTGGCGCCGTGCTGCGCAAGCTCTCCCTTGATGAACTGCCGCAGCTCATTAACATCCTTCGTGGTGAAATGAGTGTGGTTGGCCCGCGTCCCGTCGTGGACGAGGAGCTGAGCTACTATGAAAGCGCTGCCGCCTATTATCTCAGCACCCGCCCGGGTCTGACCGGCCTGTGGCAAATCAGCGGCCGTAACGACGTGTCTTACAAGACCCGCGTTGCCTTCGACACACAATATGTCCAGAACTGGTCGATGCGGCAGGATGTCTTCATCATCGTCAAGACCATTCCCGCCGTGTGCCTGTCACGCGGAAGCTACTGAAAACCGATATTGAGTTCGGCTATATCGATCTTCGCTTCGACACGCACCCCGACCGGGATCCCAAGTCCGGTCTTCGGGTGCGTCATTGGTGCTAATCATACCGGCCGCTTCTTGCGGCGCCGCCTTGCCGGTCGCGCGACGGCCTGATCGCCTGTATGGCGATCCGCTAACAGGGAGTTTCCCGATGAACGGCTTTTCCGCCGCCCACCGCCCGTTTGTGGCCCTCGTTCTTGCTGCTACCGTCGCTTTTTCCGCGCCGCTTTCCACAATGGCTGCGGATGGCGTTCAATATAAGCTCGGTACCGCGGACAAGCTGCGTATCCGCGTTGCCGAATGGCAACCGGCCGACGGCAGCATCCGCAACTGGGACGTCATCAACGGCGACTATTCCGTCGGGCCATCCGGTACGCTGTCCTTGCCCTTCATCGGTCAGCTCGACGTCGCAGGCAAGACTCCTTCCGAGGTGAGCGACCAGATCGGCGCTCAGCTTCAGAGCAAGTTCGCCCTCCGCAACCTGCCTTCGGCCTCCGTAGAGATCGCCCAGTTCCGGCCGATCTTTCTGAGTGGCGATGTGCAGACACCGGGTGAATATCCCTATGCCCCTAACATCACCGTGCTGAAGGCTGTCAGTCTTGCAGGCGGCTTGCGGAGGTCCGACGCCGGACAGCGTTTTGCCCGCGACTTCATCAATGCACGTGGTGATGCCGCCGTTTATGATAACCAGCGGGCAAGGCTGCTTGCCCGCCAGGCGCGGTTGATCGCCGAGGTAAAGGGCGATCAGACGATTACCAAGACGCCGGAGATGGAAAAGATCGCCGAGATCGACACGCTTCTCGCCAGCGAAAGCGCGCTGATGAAATCGCGGACCGAGCGTTATACACTTCAGCTCAAGGCGCTGACGGACTTGCACGCGCTTTTGCAGAGCGAAGTCGAATCCCTGAAGAAAAAGTCGGAAACGCAAAACCGGCAGCTTCAACTCGCCAATGAAGACCGCGACCGCGTCAACAGGCTGAACGAGCAAGGCCTTGCCTTGTCGCAGCGGCGCATTTCGGCAGAAGAACGTGCGGCCGAGGTGGAATCCACCCTCCTCGATATCGACACGCAGTCGCTGCGCGCCAAACAGGATATCAACAAGGCAACCCAGGACGAGATCAACCTGCGCAACGACTGGGTGGCGCAGCGCTCCAAGGAGTTGCAGGACACGGAAGCGGAACTCGACAAGCTCAATCTGCAGCTGACCACGAGCCGCGAATTGATGTCGGAGGCACTGGCGCAATCGGCCGAGGCGATCCGCTTCGATCCATCGGGTAAGTCCGCGACGATCAGCTATGTCGTGGTGCGTGAGGAAAACGGCAAGCCGAAGGAGCTGAAGGTCGATGAAAATGCCTTGCTTCAGCCCGGCGACGTCATCAAGGTCTCTTCCGAAATCCTGATGCAGTGAGGTTTCAATGCGGATCGCCAAATCGGCGCTGATCGATCCCGAACGCAATGAGATTTATGGGATGACGGCCGTTGCGCTGTCATTCTTCGTTTTCGCCTATTCGTCGCGTTTCGGGCAAATCTCGGTTCTGGCCTATTATGGCATGTGGTTGCCGCTGGTGGTGGTCGACTACCGGCGCGTGCTCGGCAATTATCCGCGTTACCTGTGGATTTTCGGCTTCGGCATTCTTACCGTCCTGTCCAGCTTCTGGTCGGAAGCCGTATCTGTAACCATGCGCGCCTCCATCCAATACATGACCCATATCGTTTGCGCGCTGGTTGCCATGCGCGTGATTTCCATCCGGACGCTGACGCGGGGCGCTCTGATTGGCATAGGCGTCGTCCTGCTCTATTCGCTCCTGTTCGGCATCTATCTTTTTGACGCGCTTGATGGGACCTACAGTTTCGTCGGTGCCTTCTCATCCAAAAACCAGCTCGGTTTCTACGCGTCGCTGGGCGTCATTTTTGCTGCCTCGTCTGTGCTGGTACTCAAGCAAAGGGGCATCTGGCTGCCGATTGCAGGCGTGACGGGACTCTTGTCTGCCTATAGCCTCGTCGCATCGCAATCTGCCACCTCCGCCATCACCACCGCGGCCGTTGTCGCCCTCATCATCGGTTTTATCCCGATCGGGATGCTTTCGCCCGCAAACCGTAAAATGATGTTTTTTGCTCTCGGCGGTCTCGGCGCGCTGCTTGCGGTGGCTGCGCTACAGTTCGGTCTGTTAGATGCCATTCTCGGTATCTTCGGCAAGGATTCGACGCTGACCGGCCGAACCTATCTCTGGCAGCAGGGCATAGAGGCTGCAAAGCAGGCTCCGATCCTGGGGGTCGGCTACCAGGGATTCTGGGTCGCGGGTTTTGCCGATGCCGAACGGTTGTGGAACGACTTCTTCATCACCGGCCGCAGCGGCTTCCATTTCCACAATACCTATATCGAGACAGTGGTGGAAAACGGCTTTGTCGGCATGATCCTGCTGGGCATGGTGCTTTACGGCACGCTGCTGGGACATCTGAGATCGGTGCTGATGCGTCGAAGCGACCCGCAGGGCGTTATCCTTTTTGCGATTTGCGCGCTGTTCGTGGTGCGATCCTTCGTGGAGATTGACATCATCTTCCCCTATCAGATCGGTTCGTTCCTGCTTTATTTCGCGGCCGGAAAACTTTGCCTTCCGGTAAAGGCGGCGCGGAACGGTGAGACTCACCCCGCTATCGGCATGAGACTGCAGACCAGACCCTAGAGATAATCCGCCGAGACATGTGGACTGGCGTGAATGAAGCTCCACATGTCCTTGCTGACCTCGACAATGTCGGCGATTGATTTTTCGAGCTGGCCGATTTCCTTTTCGTCCATGCGCTCGACCTTGCCGTAGCGGACCTGGCTGTCATCTTCCACCAGACGCATCAGCTGAGTGCTGGCGATATCGCCCTTTTCGTCAAAAGAATAGATGCAGTGATTGTATTTGTTGCGCGTCTTCGCTTCCCTCTTCAGCCGCGCCATGATGGAGAGGACAGTCTTCCGGTCCTTCGCGTCGGTGGAGGGAAGCTTTGCCAGGCGTTCGATGAGATCCATGCGCGCCCGCGTGGTGTTGAGGGTGAGGAACACGACGATGGCAGCCTCCTTGTCCACTTTCAAAAGGTGGACGATCAGATAGATCATCAGGCTCTCGGTGTTGGTCCACACATAGTTCAGCCTGCCGACCAGCAGCAATACATCCGACATCGCCGCCATGACGCTTCTCCCGCCCCGACAAAACATCCTTCGACATCATATGCCGACTGTCGCGGAAAAGACAGGGTAGGTTACTGATTTCTTCATCTTTCCTTGAAAGCACGGGACATGCTGTCAGCGATCGGCTTGGTCAGATATTCGAAGAAAGTACGCTCCGAAGTCTGGATCAAGACGTCGGCAGGCATGCCCGGCACGGGGCGGAAATTATGGACCTTGGCGATTTCCTCATCGGGCACCTGCACGCGCACGATATAAACATCCTTGACCTGCAGACCGGCGTTCTCCTCGATGCTGTCGGCGGAAACGTAAAAAACCTTGCCGTTCAGGACCGGCGTGGTGCGGCGGTTGAGCGCCGAAAGACGGATCGCCGCCGTCTGCCCCTCGTGCAGTTGGTCAATCGAGGTTCTGAGCACCTGCGCCTCGAGGATCAGCGGAACATGGGCCGGCAGGATTTCCATGATCGGCTTGCCTGTCGTTATGACGCCCCCGGGCGTGTGATAATAAGCGCGCACGACAGTTCCGTTGACGGGGGAGCGGATGACGGTGCGCTCCAGCACTTCGGCGGCCCCACGGACCTGTTCGCGCACGCTGTCAAGATCGGACTCCGCCGTCTCCAGCGCGTCAAGCGCCGCCTGCTTGTTGGCGTTGACCGCAATGATCGCTTCCTGCTTGAATTTGGCGATCTCCGCTTCGCTCTGGTTCATTTCGCCGCTGAGACGGGCAATGTCCCCCATCGCATCGGCAATGGCGCGCTCCAGCGCCAGCATGTCGGTCTTGCGGATGACACCATCCTTGGCGAGCCTCTCCTTGGAATCGCGTTCCTGCGTGAGAAGCGCGAGTTGCCGGTCGAAGGACTGCTTTTGCCCGTCATAACCCGCATAACGAAACTCCAGCGACCTGATGTTCTTCTCGATCAGATTCAACTGCTCTTCGAGCTTGATGAGTTTGCTATGGAACACGATGTTCTGGCTCTGGATGATGGCGTTGATATCCGGATCGCCGGCTTCCTTCATGACGATGTCGGGCACCTTGAAGCTCTTTGCGCCCTGCGCTTCGGCGCGCAGGCGCGTGACGATGGTCTCAAGCCGAAGCCGCCGCAGCTGCAACATGCGTTCGTTGGCGAGCGCCGTCGTCTTGTCGAGTGTGAGCAGCACGTCGCCTACCTTGACCGTGTCGCCTTCGCTGACCATCATCTCCTTGATGATGCCACCTTCCAGATGCTGCACGACCTTGTTATTGCCGGTGGCAACGAAGCTGCCCTGGGCGATGATGGCGGAGGAGAGCGGCGCGGTGCCAGCCCAGTAGCCGAACCCGCCGAAGGAGGCGAGCAGCACGGCAAGACCGATCGAGCTGTGCAGGCGGATTGAGCGCGGTACCTCGCTGTACCATTCCAGCTGACCCTGTGGTTTGACTTCGGCAATGGCGTTCTTTTTCCTGAACATGACGATCCTCAACCCTCGATCTGCGGGGACTGGCTGGCCTGGCGGCCATTGCCGGAGAGCGCTTTCAGCACGTCCATCCTTTCGCCGAACATGGCGACCGACCCGTCTTTCAGCACCATGATCTTGTCGACGCATTGCAGAAGCGCGGGCCGCTGGGTGATTGTGACAGTGGTGATGCCCTGTCTTTTGGCGTGCAGCAGCGCCTTGGCCAGGGCCTGCTCACCCTGGGTGTCGAGGTTTGAGTTCGGTTCGTCCAGCACCACGAATTTTGGGTCGCCGAAGAAGGCCCGAGCAAGTGCGATGCGCTGTTTCTGCCCGCCGGAAAGCGGTGCGCCATCGGCGGCGACCACGGTTTCATAACCCTGCGGGAAACCGGCAATCAACTCGTGAACGTCGGCCAGCACTGCGGCCTCATAGATTTGCCTGTCCTCTATATCGTCGCGCATGCGGCAGATATTGGCTTTGATGGTGCCCGGGAACAACTGCACGTCCTGTGGCAGATAACCAATACTTTCCCCGAACTGCCGCTGGTCCCAGTTGCGCAGATCCATGAGATCGAGGCGGACATTGCCCGATGTAGGCAGGATGGAGCCGACCAGCATTTTGCCGAGCGTCGTTTTGCCAGAGCCGGAATTGCCGATGATGGCAAGCGATTCGCCCTTTTTCAGCGAAAAAGAGATACCGTTCAGGATCACTTTCTTCTGCGGCGGCGGTACGAAGAGAATGCGCTCAACATCCAGGCGTCCTTCCGGATTGGGAAGGCGCAGGCGCGGGAAATTGAGCGGTGAGCTGATGAGGAGCTGCTTGATGCGGCCATAGGAGGCGGCCGATTTGTTGAACTGGTGCCAGCCCTCGATCGCTCCTTCAATGGGCGCGAGCGCACGGCCCGAGACGATGGAGGCCGCAATCACCATCCCGCCTGTCAGCTCGCCGGAGAGCGAAAGATGCGCGCCCCAGCCGAGAAGCGCAACCTGTGTGATCATACGCGCGGCCTTGGACACGCCAGAGAACATGATGTTTCGATCCTGTGCGGCCACATGCGATTTCAGCGAGCCCGCCGTTTCGCGGCCCCACATTTTTACCGCTTCGGGGATCATGGCGAGCGCGTTGATGATCTGCGAATTGCGCGACATGGAATCGAGATGGAAATTGGCGCGGCTCAGATAACCCGAGGCTTCGGAGAATTGCCGTGCGGTGAAGCGCTGGTTCAGCCAGGCGATGGTGAACAGCACGGCGCAGCAGACCATGATGATAATACCGAGATGCGGATGGACCAGATAAACCACCACGATGAAGAGCGGCATCAGCGGCGCATCGAGAAAAGCGATAAGGGTTCCCGAGGTGAGGAATGAGCGCAATTGCTGTAAATCCTGCAATATCTGGTAATCCTTGCCGCTGCCATGCAGGGAGGCTCGTGCGGCGGCAGACAGGATGGGAGCGCCGAGCTGGACCTCGAGCTCCACAGCGGTACGCATCAGGATGAAGCGGCGGATGGCATCCATGAAAGCCTGCAGCAGTACCGCTCCGAGAACCGCGACCGTCAGCATCACGAGCGTATCCATCGAGCGGCTCGTCAGCACGCGGTCCGAAATCTGAAACAGATAAAGGGGTATGGCGAGAAGCAGGACGTTGATGGCGACGGTGAACAGCATCACCACAATCATGTTGCGGCGTACCGCGGCGATACCCTTGGCAAGGCTTGCAGCGAAATTGATGGGTTCGCTGCGTTTATGAAAGCCGCTCTGGCTGCTGCCACCGCCGCCGCCACCGCCGCCACTGCCCGTTGGCTCCTTGCCATCGCCGCCACCGCCCGTCGCCGGGCGGCGTTCGGTTTCACGGATCGGACCGTCATTGTTGTCGATAGTCTTGACGAAGGGGAGGTCGGGCGCGCTCTTCAGTTCTGCATTGTCGATCTTGGCTTTGGGGGCAGGTCGCGACGCGGGGTGTGGCTCCTGCTGTGGTGCGGGGTTTCCCGCTGGCATATCCCGCAATGTGCCGGATTGCGGAGTCGTAGGCGAGGGCGGTGGGGCCACCTCCGGAGAGGGCGGGGTTGCCCTAGCGATCTGTTCCGCACCCGACAACTGGCGAAGGTTCTCTACGGCTTCATTGATGGCTGAGATACAGGCGTCTGTCAGCTTGCTGTCTTCCGCGTCCTGATCCAGCGGTAAATCCAGCGAGCGTCCATCCGCAATCGTTCTTCTTGAAATATGATCCATTTTTATCGGTCCCCTCGGTGATCTTGCGGCTTTTGCGGTTACGCAGGCGGAACTACCGCCGGCAAAACCTACGCGGTGACCGCTTGCATGACGTCGGATGAGTGAGCATTGGACCACGACAGGTCGTGCCCGGCATTGATGACGCCGTCGGATTCGTTTTCGATGGTGGCGGGATCGTCGTGAAGAAAGGCGATGACCTCGTTGGCAAGTTGGCCCGGTTGCGCCGGCTGCGACGTATCGTTTTCGATGATGCCGCCCTGTATCAGAATGGCGTCGGAATAAACGCCGCCGGCAACATAGGTGGTGGAACCGAAGCTGTCGTAATCAATGATCTGCGCGAGATTGATGACGGCATTGCTGCCGGTATCGATATGGACGTCGGTATTCTCGTTGTTTTCGAGCACCTTGGCAGCGGCCTGGGTAACGTCGTCGGAATCGCCGAGCACACTCACCTGCTTGATGATGCTGACATCGTAGAGATTGCCGGTGATGTAGAGCACGTTCAGTCCCTGATAGCCGGCAAAATTGCTGTCATGCGCAAGTGCATCCGGCATGTTCGGATCGCGCTCATTGATCGCGGACACCGTCTGCGCCATGTAGTCGGGCATCGTTTCGAAGCGGTCGTTGGACCCGACGTTATAGATGGAGGCATCATTCCAAAGGAGATTGTTGCCGGATTGAATAGTGGCGCCTCCCGGTGCATCGGGATTGGCGCGGGCCCAGTCATTGTCGTAAAGCACGGCGATCTGGCTGATGAGGTTCATGTCCAGCACATTGCCGCCAACGATGATGAGGTCATACTGCATTCCGATGCCGAGGAAATTCGCAATATTGAGTGCGGCATTTCCCCCTGTCAAAAGACTGACGCTCGCACCGGATGTCGTGATCATCATCGTGTCGTTGTCGCTGACGAACTGGTATTGTTCGATCCAATGCACGAAGGAAACGTCACCCTCCAATACGCTGACGCGCCACGCGGTGGGGAAAATCGGCATTTCGCCGGTTTCAGGGCTCTCCGTCGCCGTATTTTCCGCGCCGGGGAAAATGCTGCGTTCGAAATTGGCGATGTTGTAGGCGGCCGTGTCGGCCTGATCCTCGGAACGGGTGAAAACGGAAGCGATTTCGTCCCTGTCGCTATATATATAGGCCTGGGTGATCGCATCGATCTGGTGGTAGTCACCCATTACGGCGGTGACGGAGGTCATGACGGCGGTGTTGACCAATGTGGCGACGTTGGCGACGACATTGGCGCCTGCGGCCACATCGAGACTGTTGCCGGCGGGACTTTCTTCATGCAGCGCAACGTCACTTCGTTCCGGTTCTTCCGGAGGCTTGGCAATGCCGCGATCCGGCATGTAGTCGTCCAGCGCCGGCTTCTCAGCGGCGGCAACGCCATTGATATAAAGACCATTGATGTCGTTGCCGGCCAGGACGAAATCCTGATCTGCGCCGGTCCCGAGTGAGGTAACGTCGTTGTCTCGGGCGTGCTCGATATAATCATGCGCGGTCTTGGCGAGAGCCTGCAGCGCATCATAGCTGTCGGTGCGCTGGAAACCGGAAAAAGGGGTGAAGACGGACGCTTCGTTGTAGAATTCGACTGTACGTTCAGTGACGAAGCTGGTGTCGCGGGCCACGTTGGGGCCGTCCGTCATATTCAGATAATCATCGTCCTGAAGAATATTCACCTGCGCGATATGGGCGACAACCGAGCCTGGGCCGGTATGAATTACCAGCTCACGTTCGTCCTCGAAGGAAAGGCGACCTGGAAAGCGGAAATTCGCAGCGGAAATATCGACCGGTATCGAATTCGCAAACTGCTGCATGTCATGTTCGACCGTGCGTGCGAAATGCGGCGGGAGATAATCGAAGTCGTAATAGCCGGCATGGTACTTGACGCCAGGATCGTAGTCCTGAAGTGCAACGTCATAGTTCTTGTCGAGCAGCCTTGCTGCTTCCTCTTCCGGCAGTTGCTCAGGCCCGGAACGTGCGGGGCCTTCACTATAGTTGTTTCGCAGACGTGCTTCTTCGGCCATCGTGTCGAACAGGCCGATGAAATGCGCGATCATGTCTGAAATCTTGTCAATATGCATTGGAGGTCCCTCCCCGATCATTGCGGCACGTCACAGATGGCGGGCGGCACACGTCTTGGAAGCGGTGCTTCTCTGTCGCCAGGCCTGTCCATGAACCGCAAACTGCACCGGCGGACGCCGGTGCAGCTCTTTTCGTCAAGAGATGGTTGTCAGGAGTGATCCTCACCGACGTCCGAGACACTGGAGTTGCCCCCTGTGACCGTGACGTCAACGGCATTGGAGAGCATGTTGGCGCCCTGCACCAGCTCCAGATGGAAGCCGGAATTTGCAAGGATTGCCGATGCGTCGGCCGTGCTGGTGCCTGCTGCGTCGTCGCCGGCCTTGAGATCCCATCCCTTGCCGTCGATGCCTTCTGCGCCATAGGCGTCGCCTGCATTGGCGCTCAGGTGGTTTTCGGCGCCACCGTTCTGCATCTTGATGTCGTACGCCTCATCCTGATCCGCCAGGTGGTTGGCCTGCACGAGGCTGAAGCCCGTGTCGTTGCCGTCACCGTTGAGCGAGTCGTTGAGGATGCTGTCGACATCCAGGGTAAAGGAGAAGTCGTCACCCAGATTGAAGGTGAGGTCTCCGCCGGCGATGCCGAGATTGCCGACATCCTTGACGCCCGTGATGTTGCCGAAGTCGTCATCCGACTTGTAGAAACTGTCCGAGGAGTTGAAGCTGTCGGTGGTTGTCGAGACCTTGGTGGAGGTGTCGTTGTCGGAATAGGAGAACGTCTTGTTGTCCGTATCCGTAATCGTCTTCACGTTGGTGTCGTTGTCGCTGTACGACTTGCTTTCATAGCTCCAGTCGTAATCGGTCTTGATTTCGGTGCTGGTTTCGGTGCTCGTCTTGGTCGTCGTGTCGTTATCGCTGTACGACTTGCTGTCATAGCTCCAGTCATAGTCGTTATCGCGATTGTCACCATTGCCGACTGCAACATCGATCTTGGCATCAACATCCACATTGGTGCTGTTGTCGCTATTGTCGTTGTTGCGGTTTTCACCGTTCGCGGTGCCGACGTTGCTGTCTTCCACCTTGGCGTCATTGGTAGACGTGTTGGCAAAACCATCGGAAAGCGCGCCGATCTTGGTGATATCGTCGTCGCTGCCAGCGGATTTATGATCATAACCCATTTCGATTTCCTCCGAAAAAGCTCGGAGCAGCTTTCGAAATCCCTCTCATCTCAAACGGGATTTTTTCGCGCTTGCTCCGGATAGCATGAAGATTGATGTTTTGCAGATGGACTCGGTTACGCATCATCTGCGGTTCGGTATTGGCCCGTGGACGGGCTCTTTTTGTTTAGCCCTTGTGCGCTACTCGATAAAAAAGGGCGCACAAATCCGTTCCTCGCTCCCGCAGGGTAGCGCGGTGGCTTCGTCTTTTCGCTTGCATGTTTTCTTGAAAAGGGTCCGGCGCTCTCAAACACACGTCAAGGCCGGGAGTGTCTTTCCATCAGCCGCCGTTCAGCGACGGTTAGACTGTGCCGCAGAAAAATTGCGCTTCCTAGATATCAATTTGGGCTAAACCTATCGGCGTTCCACCCGGATATATACGTCGCAAGCGGTTGTCCTGCGCATCGTTCGCCGGTTCATTCTCGAAAAAAACGCCGCTTCGGCAGGGCAGAGCGGCTGTTTCGTGAAACATGGTTTATTTCGGTGGAGAGAGGTCCCCATCCCGAAAAGGCACAGGCTTTGGCATGTGCAGCAGGCGAGCTATGTCGAGGGATATCAACTGGAAGTTACATTTCGTCGGAACGCAAAACCAGCACGAAAGCTTTTCCGATATATTTGTTTTTACGCAGGTTCCGGGATCACTGATTCTGATCCGGCTTAACCTATTTTGTATGTCAATTGTAAAAAATAACCCGTTTGGGCCATTTATTTACGCAGCTTTTCGTATTAGCGTTTACGAATTAACGGGTGATTAATAATAGTTGACATGACATGAAGCGGAGAATCGCCTCCAAGTTTTAAGGGGTGGGTCGCCGGGCGGATGACAGACTGCGCAACCAAAAGAAAGTAATGCGTAAGCGCTTGAGGGAGGCGTCAATGTTCATGGGAACGTCAGATTATGCGGCAAAACAAAAAAACGCCGTTACACATATAAATGGAACTTTGTTGATCGTAGCGGATCCGGACCTGTTTTCCGAGTGCCTCATGGAGGCGTTGGGCAAAAAGTTCCCTACATTCTCCGTGGTAAGCGTGACATCGTCGGCAACGATTGATGATGATTACGGCGCCGACGTCCGGCTCGTATTGCCCTATCGCCTGGCGGGTGAGCGGCTTAATAGTGTATTGTCGGCGATCCGTGAAAAACATCCTGAAGCGCCGATTGCGCTCGTCGTGGAAACGATCGACAAAATTGAAGAGCCACTGAAGCGGCTGGTGGGAATGCGCATCATCGATGGTGTGCTGCCGCTTAATCTCCGGCTCGACGTCTTCATGGCGGCGGTCGACCTGCTCATGAAGGGCGGGGAGCATTTCCCGGCGGCCCTTCTAGGCAAGCTTACGCCCTATCCCACCGCAGTCGGTGGTAAAAGCGTGCGGAACAGCCCTGTCATCGCCAACCGTGCCGACGCCCTCGCCGAGAGCAGGAGCGACATGGCGACGCTGACGACGCGTGAGGTGCAAATCCTCGACCTGTTATGCAAGGGTACGCAGAACAAAATCATTGCCGACCGGCTTCATCTGTCCGAGAACACGGTGAAGGTCCACGTTCGCAACATCTACAAGAAGATGAACGTTCGCAACCGCACGGAGGCGGCGTCGCGTTTCTTCAGCAAGGATGAAGGCGCGACGTTCTCCGGCTGGAAGAACTGAGCGTCGAGCTGCCAGAGGCAGCCCGGACGTTATGCAGGAGGCTCAGGGCCTTAGGAAGCAGCGGGACTTTTGCCCAAATCCGCTCGGCGAGCAGATATAGGGAGAAGAGCCCGAATAGGAAGGTCGCGAAACTGCCGGTGTGTCCGAAGCATCTGCAACAAGCGTAACGGCTGCGTTGCCGGTTTTTTGATAGCCATAGGCCGCCTTCGCCGGCGTGACGCGGCTCTTGATCGTAGTCGGGCTGGCCGATGCGGTTGTGAGAACGGCGTCTTCGACGACGGAGCATGAAGCGGTCGCGAAAGTGAAAGTCAAAAGTGCGCCGGCAACGAGCGCAAGACGACATTGACGGACTGTTTTGCCGCCACGGAAATAAGGCATTTCATTCATCATGTGTGTCCCCTGAAATCGACTGTCTGTCGCATCTCGCCGGGCGGTTTTGTTCCCGGTGGACCGAGCCTTACAAAACCAGGATAGCCCCGACTGGTTGAGCGAAGCTTGCGCTAATGCTCAATAAGAAAGGCATAATGGAGGCGTAGTTAAAAAGTATTAAATCAAAGGGCTATTTTGAGTAATTTTGGGTAATCAATTGTAATATTTCGATAAATTGAAGTTGACCTGTTTTTGCCTGCGCTTATCATGAAAGTGGAAATTTATCGGATGTGAATATTAAAACCTCAGGAAGAAGAAAAAATAGAGGGATGATATTCAGATAGCGTCAAATGGAGAGTTTAATTCACTTAGTTGAATCGGCTGTGCTGATTCACCGTGGGGAGGTGTGTGTTATGCGTAATTTCGTTCCCAACGAACATGATAACGGCGTTACCATTTACTCAGATTGGAAACCCGGGCAACGGGTACTCGTTAATGGTGGCGCCGGTTTCCTGGGCTCCCATCTCTGCGAGCGGTTGCTGAGCAGCGGTCACGAGGTGATCTGTCTCGATGATCTTTCGACCGGCCGTACCGCGAATGTGGAGCATTTGCGGAACAATAAGCGGTTTCTGATGGTCGAGCACGATGTGCGCAAACCCTATGACATCGATGTTTCGCTGATCTTCAACTTTGCCTCTCCGGCTTCGCCGCCTGATTATCAGCGCGATCCCGTCGGTACCCTTCTCACCAATGTACTCGGCGCAGTCAATGTGCTGGAAGTCGCGCGCAGATGCGGTGCTACCGTGGTGCAGTCCTCGACCTCGGAAGTCTATGGCGATCCCCACGTCAATCCGCAACCGGAAACCTATTTCGGCAATGTAAATACAATCGGGCCGCGCGCCTGCTACGATGAAGGGAAACGCAGCGCGGAAACGCTGTTTTTCGATTATCACCGCACTTTCGGTGTCGATATCAAGGTCGGACGCATTTTCAACACTTACGGGCCGCGTATGCGCCCTGACGACGGCCGTGTGGTTTCGAACTTCATCGTTCAGGCGCTGAAGGGGGACGACATCACCATTTACGGTGATGGCAGCCAGACCCGTTCTTTCTGCTATGTCGATGACCTGATCGATGGCTTCCTGCGCTTCTCGGCCAAACCGAAAGACTGCACCGGGCCGATCAATCTCGGTAATCCCACAGAAATTCCCGTGCGGCAGCTGGCCGACATTGTTATCCGGATGACAGGTTCTCGCTCGCGCATCGTCCATCTGCCTGCCGCGATCGATGATCCGCAGCAGCGTCGTCCGGATATTTCGCGGGCAAACGAGCTGCTGAAATGGCAGCCGCGTGTACCGCTCGAAATCGGCCTTGAAAGAACGATCGTCTATTTCGATGCGTTGCTGGCGGGCCGGAAAGTGGCGGAGGCCGTATGAGATGCCCCGCACAATCCTCGTCACGGGCGGGGCCGGATTCATAGGCAGCCACATCTGCAAGGCGCTGGCGCAATCCGGCTTCAAGCCCATAGCTTATGACAATCTATCGACCGGTCACGCGGATTCGGTCCGCTGGGGTCCCTTTATCGAAGGCGACATTCTGGATCGTGGTTTCCTGAAAGCCACGCTCCAGGAATTCTCGCCAGCCTTCGTTATTCATTGTGCCGCCAACGCTTATGTCGGCGAGTCCGTCGAGGATCCACGCAAATACTACCGCAACAATGTCGGCGGCAGTCTTTCGCTGCTGGACGCCTGTCTTGACCAGAATATCGGCGGACTGGTGTTTTCGTCCAGTTGCGCCACCTATGGCGTGCCGCCGCAACTGCCCATCCTTGAGGAGACGGCACAGACGCCGGTCAATCCTTACGGCCGCACCAAGCTGATCTTCGAGATGGCGCTAGACGATTATGCCGCCGCCTATGGTCTGCGTTTCGTTGCACTGCGTTATTTCAATGCCGCCGGTGCGGACCCGGATGGCGAGCTTTGCGAACGTCATGAACCGGAGACGCATCTGATTCCCCGTGCGCTGATGGCCGCTGCTGCAAGGCTGCCGCAACTCGATGTGTTCGGTGCCGATTACGATACCAGTGACGGTACCTGCATTCGCGATTATATCCATGTCAGTGACCTGGCCGATGCCCATGTTGCCGCGGTCAACTATCTTGCCGATGGCGGCGAGACGTTGCGTGTCAATCTCGGCTCCGGTCACGGCACATCGGTCGGTGACATCATTCGGGCAATCCATCGCGTGACGGGGCAGGAAGTCCCTGTTCATTTCGGCGCACGGCGCGCAGGAGACCCTCCGGCGCTCTTTGCCGATATAGAACGCGCACGGCAGACGCTCGGCTTTGCGCCCAGACGCTCCGATATAGACACTATCATCCGCACGGCCGGTCCCGGTTTTGGACTGGAGGTGCTGTCATGACGATGCGCTCCACGCCCTCAGTCGCATCCCCCCGCGCCGCTGCAGGCGTGTTGCGGATGCTGCCGATCTTTACAGGCTGGAACCGCCTTGCCTACCTGCTTGGCATCGGTGGCTGGCTGGTGACGCTCGCCTATTTCTGGATCTGGTGGCTCGATCGAGATCGCGTCATCGACTGGCCCTACTACTCCGTGGTCACGTTGGCGCTGGCGTGGATCACGCTTCTGCCATCCTATTTCATCTTCATATTTCTCAACGCGAGGGTTGTTGACCCGCGCTCGCCTCTGCCGCGGGGCAGGGTGGCGATGGTGGTCACCAAAGCGCCGTCGGAACCTTTCGCGGTAGTGGAAAAGACACTGCTGGCCATGCTGGAGCAGAAGGGTCTGGAGTTCGACGTCTGGCTTGCCGATGAAGCCCCGGATGCGGAAACGTTGAAATGGTGTGGCGCGCACGGCGTTTTCGTTTCCACCCGACAGGGCATTGCCGAGTATCACCGCAAGACCTGGCCGCGGCGCACGCGCTGCAAAGAGGGCAATCTCGCCTATTTTTACGACCGTTACGGTTACGAGCGTTATGATTTTGTCGCCCAGTTCGATGCGGATCACGTGCCGGAACCCGACTATCTGAGCGAGGTAATCCGTCCCTTTGCCGATCCGAGGATTGGATATGTGTCCGCCCCAAGCATTTGCGACGCCAATGCCAATGAAAGCTGGGCCGCACGCGGCAGGCTTTATGCTGAAGCAAGCCTGCATGGTGCGCTCCAGCTGGGATACAATAATGGCTGGGCGCCGCTTTGCATCGGCTCGCATTACGCCGTGCGCACGAAGGCTCTTAGGGAGGTGGGCGGCCTCGGGCCGGAGCTTGCCGAAGATCATTCCACCACGCTTTTGATGAATGCCGGCGGCTGGCGCGGCGTCCACGCCGTCAATGCTATCGCCCATGGCGACGGGCCGGTGACCTTTGCCGATCTCATCGTGCAGGAGTTCCAGTGGTCGCGCAGCCTTATGACCATTCTGCTGCAGTATTCACGGCATTACGTGCCGAAGCTGCCCGCGCGACTGAAGTTCCAGTTCCTGTTTTCGCAACTCTGGTATCCGCTGTTCTCCGGCTTCATGGCTCTGATGTTCGTGCTTCCGGCCGTGGCGCTGGTGAAAGGCCATGTGCTGGTCAACGCATCCTATCCGGCGTTTCTGGCGCATTTCCTTCCGGTTTCGCTGATTATGATCGTGTTTGCTTTCTTCTGGCGGGCCACGGGCGCGTTCCGTCCGCATGATGCGAAGCTCTTCAGCTGGGAGGCCATGGTGTTCCTGTTCCTGCGCTGGCCGTGGTCGCTTATGGGTGTGCTGGCGGCCATACGTGACACGATCCGTGGCGATTTCGTCGATTTCCGCATCACACCCAAGGGCACGCAGGCAAAACCGCCGCTGCCGCTGCGGGTAGTCGCACCATACACGGTCCTCGCGGCACTCAGCCTTCTTGCCATGGTTCTGGCGCCGCGCCAAAACGGCGCGGAGGGGTTCTTTATCTTCGCTGCCATCAATGTGGCGATCTATGCGGGCCTGTCGGTGTTCCTGCTCATCCGCCATGCAGTGGAAAACGGTTTGCCGAAGCTGCCGGCCCTGCGCGGCGGCGCAAGTGCTGCCGCCTGTTCCTTGCTGCTGGTGGCCGGAAGTGCTGCGGAGCTCAGCTCCCATGCGATTGGTGGGCTGGAAGCTCTCTCGCATGGACAACCCTATGTCAGTTTTACCGAAACACGGTTCACGGTCGCAGGTGCGGGCGCGGAAGGTGCGAGGTCGGTGCGTCTGAAACTGCGCATTGCACTGCCTGGACTGCGCGGGCCGGAGGAAATGCAGGCAGAACCAATCGTTGCGCCGCCTCCGGCGGTGGCAACCGGAGAGATCATGCTGGCCGACAATAGGGTCGGACAATGAAGGAGGAGGCTGTGATGAAAACAACAATAAGCACATGCGGATTCTCCGCTTTCGTACTCTGTCTTGCGGTGGTCGCGCCAAGCGTCGTCCATGCTGCAGGCGGCACGAAGACGCCGAAGCCGCTCAGAACCAGCGAGGTCGTGGAGATGTATTTCGACAAGACCTGGAAATGGGATACGGGCGGCGGGCGCTTCATCGCCGACGGCCGTAAATTCATCGCTGCAACGGAAGAAAAGGGCAAGAAGTCCATCGGTGAAGGCCGCTGGACTGTCGATGCCAATGGCACATTGTGCATGCGCGCCACCTGGAAAGCCGAGGCGGGAAGCGGCAAGGCCGATACCTGCTTCGACCATGGCCGCATCGGCAAGGTGCTCTACCAGCGCAAACAGGGCGGGCAATGGTACGTGTTCCGGCACAATCCGCCCCGCCCTGGCGATGAATTCCTCAAGCTCGTCCGCAAGGACGATGTCACGCCGCAGATCGCCGCCTACGACAAGGCGATGACGGCAACAAGGTAAGGAGTAAGGTGTCATGCAGATAACAAGACGAACACTTCTGTTCGCGAGTGGTGCCGCCGCAGCCTTTACCGCCGGAATGTATCCGGTGCTCAAGCTCGACGCGCAAGGGGTCGCCCCCATGACCTCGACGGGCATGAAGACGCTTGCCGACAAAAGACCGACATTGCATGCGGACGGAATACGTTTCGGCGCATATGATCCGCACGGCGATTTCACCGGCCAGTCCGGGGTGGCGACGGAACACCTGTTCTTGCCCTGGGAAGACGTGGATCTCGATAGTCTCGCACTTGCGGATGCCTACGCCCTGGAGCGAAAGCGCAATGTGATGATCACGGTCGAACCCTGGTCGTGGGACGTCAACTGGCGCCTCTCTTCAGACGAGTTGCGCCGCAAGGTTCTGAGTGGCGATTACGATAAGAACATGCAGGCGATCGCCGCACGCATGTCGGCCATGAAGAGCCCGCTGATCCTGCGCTGGGGGCAGGAAATGGAAGACACGACCGGCCGCTTCTCGTGGTCGGGCTGGAACCCGCGTGATTACATCACCGCCTATAAGCGCGTGGTGGATATGACGCGCAAGGCTGTTCCCGGTGTGAAAGTGATGTGGTCACCGAAAGGTCTGGATGGTTTGCGGGCCTATTATCCCGGTGACAATTACGCCGATCTGGTCGGTCTGTCGGTGTTCGGTCTCGAAGATTACGACAAGATCGAATATGGCGCGCCGAAGACCTTCACGGATCTGCTGCGCAAGGGCTACGGACTCGTCGAGACCTTCGACAAACCAGTCTGGGTCGCAGAACTGGGTTATGAAGGCAGCGATTCCTACGTTCGCCCGTGGATGAACGACGTGACGCTGAAACAGGCGGATTTTCCAAAGCTGGAAGAAGTCGTCTACTTCAATGACAAGGACGTTCATGCCTGGCCGCACAATCTCGGCAGACCTGACTGGCGCGTGGTGCGTCCGGCCAAGGTTTGACCGGTATCAAAACCGGCGAGCGGCGATGCCGCTCGCCCGGTAAGTGACGTTCCTCACCCTGCTGCCAGCACCGCCTCGGCCTCATAGATGGCGCAGACGATGTGATAAAACGTGCTTGCCGGCGCTGGTTCGTCGAGCATCGGCCGGTCCGCCGGCCATTTGTCGAACCACAGGCCCTTGACCGGCGTGTCAAGGAAAGGCTGCAGCGCGCCGATGGCGCTCAGACCAGAGGCAAGGTAACGCTGCCGCTCCT
>NZ_JBBCAR010000013.1:0-243466 GCF_037203725.1 Agrobacterium sp. CMT1 | reverse complement strand
AATCAAATCCCCGAAACCATCAGGCCTCGAAACCAAACAAGCAACCAGCTCATTCCTTGATTTATTTAGAACGAAAGACTTCGTCGCCAGCAGCGCCGCCGCCCTCGTTCAGTGAGCGGACTTATAAGAGAACCCCACCGAACAAGTCAACAGGCCAAATTCGAAAAACTCAGAAAATTCGACAAGTATCTGGATTTAATATGTTATTTCGGTTTCCTGGAAATGCCGGACGACGGGGCCCTGTTAAACGCAGCGATTTTGCACAGGAGAAGATCCCGAAGGCCCGCAAGAACCGGGGCGTGCCTTCTTTTGGCCCGGTTCCTCACTAATTGGTTTGTCAACGAAGCGTTAACATGGGGCATGCCTGCGCATATCCTATAAAGCGCGCTGCAAACCTTTAGCCATGGTGTCGATGGATTTGACTCGCGGCTTTGAAAGTTGCACATCTTCGCCTGAAGTTTCTGGAGAGCGCATGACCGACGGGGCACAGCCAGTATGACTGCGGATCGCAACGTGATCCGGTCGCTAGGCACGGAACCGCCAATTCTGGCGGAAGGGCGACGTGCACCCGATCGCCGCGAAATTTCGCTTCGATGGCTTTCCGGCACGTTCCTCACTGGTATTACCTCTTCCATATTGATGGGTGTGGCCCTGTTTGCCGCTCTAGACGGACGTCAGCAGCTTGCCATCCCCGCCGAAGCCTTCGCCAAGGCGGATATGGGCAACAACGTGACGGAGGCAGCCCGTCGCGGCACGCGCCTCGTGGCACCGAATATTGCCGCGCGACCGTCTGACCGCTCGATCATGGAAGTCTCGACCGTCATCAACGAAGGCGACAAGGAAGTGGTCCGAAAGGTGCCATTCTCCCACGTGAAAATTCCGCTTGCGGCAAATTACGCCAAGCAGGACGACTATCCAGCCTTCGATCCCCTCAATATCTTCGCCAGCAATGACGACAAGGACGCATCGGCACCCGCACCGAGCAGGACGGGAACGATTTACGGTTCCGAGGTCGAATCCGAAGTCAGCCTGAAGACCGTTGCCTTTCCCGTGCAGCATTCCAAATTCCCCTTCGCCGGCTCGCTGAGCTTCGATGAGGTGGAGGAAGCCGTGCGTTCCAACGGCTCGATCCTGACGGACGGCAACGAACAGCTTGCCGCGCTTTATTACATCGATCCACGCCGTTTCGATAATGACGAAGGCGACGTCGACATCACCGCCGGCCTGGCCGCCCGCGTCGTCGAACAGAACATGTCGGTCTCGACACCACAATCGGCCTCCGTTCCCGTCAAGGAATATGCCGATGACGTGATCCCGGCCCGCCAGACCGAAACCATCGAGGCCGCGCTTTTCGGCGCGGGTTATTCGAAGGCACAGTCTTCGGAGATTGCCGGCCTGCTGGCACCGCAAATCCAGTCGAACAATGTGGAAAGCGGCGACGTGCTGCGCGTCGGCATCCTTCAGGAAGACGAGAAAAGCGATATCGTGCGCGTGAGCCTTTACCGCAAGGGCCGCCACATGGTCACCATGGCCGTCGATGACCGCAAGCGCTTCATCAAGGCCAGCGAACCACCGAAACTGGACGCGGTGGCGACCGCCTTTGACAGCACACCCGCACCTGCGGCGGGGCGCGATCTGCCAAGCGTCTATGACGGGGTGTACCGCGCCGCGCTTGCTTACGGCATGAACCAGGGCATGGTTTCGCAGTTGATCAAGCTTCTGGCCAGCAGCGTCGATTTCCAGGCGCAGCTCAAGCCCGCGGATACGCTCGAAGCCTTCTTCTCCGTGGAAGATGCGGATGGCAAGGCGACGGACAAGTCGGAGCTGCTCTATGTCAATGCCAAGTTCGGCGACAACGAGACACGCTTTTACCGGTTCCAGAATCCGGAAGACAACAGCATCGATTATTTCGATGAAAACGGCAAAAGCATCCGGCAGTTCCTGTTGCGCAACCCGGTTCCAAACGGCCGCATGACCTCCGGTTTCGGGATGCGCCGCCATCCCGTGCTGAAATTCAGCCGTATGCATACGGGAACAGACTGGGCCGCCGCCCGGGGCACGCCGATTATCGCAACGGGTAACGGCACTGTCGAGAAGGCCGGATGGGCTTCCGGTTACGGCAACCAGACCCTGATCCGCCATGCCAATGGCTATGTCTCTTCCTATAACCACCAGAGCGCGATCGCCAAGGGGGTCACCGAGGGGGCAAAGGTCCGGCAGGGTCAGGTCATCGGCTATGTGGGGTCGACCGGTCTTTCGACCGGCGCGCATCTGCACTACGAGCTGATCGTCAACGGCACCAAGGTGGACGCGATGAAGGTGCGTCTGCCGGGCGGCAAATCGCTTTCCGGCGAGGCGCTGGCGCGTTTCTCCGACGAGAGAAAACGCATCGACAATCTGCTGAATATCGAAGAAAAGTCCAATCAGGTGGCAAGCCGCTGATCGGCAGGGGATTTCAGATCAACAGAGTCCGCTTATAGGAAAGGGCCCCGTTTCCGGAGCCCTTTTTTTATGCAGCGTCGGCGGCCTCAGTGTCGGCCTCGGCTTTTGGCGGCTTGACCTTGAACAGCAGCCGGTCGGTTCCAGAGGTCACCTTGACCCGCGAACCATCGGGGATTTCCCCGCCAAGGATCATTTCCGCAAGCCTGTCCTGAACCGCCTTCTGGATCACCCGCTTCAGCGGACGCGCGCCATAGGCCGGATCGTAGCCTTTGTTGGCAAGCCAGTTACGGGCATCCTCATCCAGTTCGAGCGAAATCTTGCGGTCTCCCAGCAGCGAAACGAGCCGCTTCAACTGGATTTCCACGATGGCACCCATCTCGTCCCGCCGCAGGCGATGGAAGAGGATGATATCATCGATACGATTGAGGAACTCCGGCCGGAAATGCGACCGGACACGCTCCATCACCAGTTCGCGAACCGAATCCACGTCGTCATTGTCACCCATCTGCGTCATGAATTCCGAACCGAGGTTCGAGGTCATGATGATGATGGTGTTCTTGAAATCGACGGTGCGGCCCTGGCCATCCGTCAGGCGGCCATCATCCAGCACCTGCAGCAGGACGTTGAAGACATCCGGATGCGCTTTTTCGATCTCGTCGAACAGCACAACCTGATAAGGCCGGCGGCGAACCGCTTCCGTCAGAGCGCCGCCCTCCTCGTAACCGACATAGCCGGGAGGCGCACCGATGAGCCGGGCAACGGAGTGTTTCTCCATATATTCCGACATGTCGAGGCGAACCATCGCGGTTTCGTCGTCGAACAGGAAGCGGGCCAGCGACTTGGTCAGCTCGGTCTTGCCCACGCCCGTCGGGCCCAGGAAGATGAACGAACCGATCGGCCGGTTGGGATCCTGCAGGCCGGCACGCGAACGGCGAACCGCCTTGGACACGGCCTGAACGGCCTCACCCTGCCCGACAACGGACTTGGCAAGTTCGTCTTCCATGCGCAACAGCTTTTCGCGCTGGCCTTCGAGCATCTTGTCAACCGGAATACCTGTCCAGCGGGAAACGACATGCGCGATATTGTCCGCCGTCACCACTTCCTGAACCATCGAACCGGCACCGCTGCTGTCCCGCGCTTCCGCTGCAGCCAGTTCCTTTTCGATCCCCGGAATGATGCCGTAGGTCAATTCACCAGCGCGCTGGAACTGACCGTTGCGCTGCGCGATCGCCAGTTCGTTGCGAGCTTCGTCCAGCCGTTTCTTGAGATCGGCGGCGTGGCCGAGCTTCTGCTTTTCCGCCTGCCAGCGGGCCGTCAGCGCATCGGCCTTCTCTTCCGTATCCGCCAGTTCATCCTCGAGCTTCTTGAGCCGGTCGACAGAAGACTGGTCCGTCTCCTGCTTCAGGGCTTCGCGCTCGATCTTGAGCTGGATGATGCGGCGATCCAGTTCGTCCAGTTCTTCCGGCTTGGAATCCACCTGCATGCGAAGACGCGACGCGGCTTCGTCCATCAGGTCGATTGCCTTATCCGGCAGGAAACGGTCGGTGATATAGCGATTGGAAAGCGTCGCAGCCGCAACCAGGGCCGAATCCGAGATACGGACCTTGTGGTGCTGTTCGTATTTTTCCTTCAACCCGCGCAGGATCGAGATCGTGTCCTCAACGGTCGGTTCATCCACCAGCACGGGCTGGAAACGGCGGGCAAGGGCCGGATCCTTCTCCACATGCTTGCGATATTCGTCGAGCGTGGTGGCGCCAACGCAGTGCAGCTCACCGCGGGCAAGCGCGGGCTTCAGCAGATTGGAGGCATCCATCGCCCCATCCGCCTTACCGGCGCCGACCAGCGTATGCATTTCATCGATGAAGAGGATGATGCCGCCATTTTCAGACTGCACCTCGTTGAGGACAGCCTTCAGTCGCTCTTCGAACTCACCGCGATATTTCGCACCTGCGATCAGCGCGCCCATATCGAGCGCCATCAGCTTCTTGTCTTTGAGGCTTTCGGGCACATCGCCATTGACGATGCGCAGGGCGAGGCCTTCGGCAATCGCCGTCTTACCGACGCCAGGTTCACCGATCAGCACGGGATTGTTCTTGGTACGGCGAGACAGCACCTGAATGGTACGGCGAATTTCATCGTCGCGGCCAATAACAGGGTCCAGCTTGCCTTCGCGGGCCTCTTCGGTCAGGTCGCGCGCGAATTTCTTCAGCGCGTCAAAGCCCTGTTCGGCATTGGCGCTGTCAGCCGTGCGGCCCTTGCGGATATCATTGATGACCTGATTGAGCGCCTGCGCCGTCACGCCGGCCTTCTTCAGGGAAGCCGAAGTGGAAGCAGAGCTTTCAATCGCAAGCGCCTGCAGAAGACGCTCGACGGTCACGAAACTGTCGCCAGCCTTTTTGGCCAGGTCTTCGGCGGTGGAAAACACCTTTGCAAGGGGAGCCGTCAGCGAAAGGCCGCCATTGCCACCGGATACCTTGGGTAATTTTGCCAGCGCGGCATCATTGGCAAGACGCGCTTCTTTCGCGTCGCCGCCAGCCCGCTCGATCAGCGATGCCGCCATACCCTGCTCGTCATCGAGCAGCACCTTGAGAACATGCTCGGGCGAAAACTGCTGATGGTTTTCGGCCAGCGCAAAGGTCTGCGCCGATTGCAGAAAACCGCGAACGCGCTCGGAGTATTTTTCAATATTCATAGTCGAACCTCCATAGACCGGCCCGCCCGCTTTCGGCACGGCTCCGGGTGTTAGGGTTGAGGCTCCCTCAAAAGGCAAGCCCCGCTACGACAGTCGTGTTTAAGGATTTCACGATCGCCGCCTCTCGATGGTCGGTCGCCAGCAGTGTCGGCAACCTTCCATCCTGCTCGAATATGGGAGGCATTTTCATCGGTTTAAAGGGGAAGAAATCCGGCCGTCGAGAAATTTTCCCAGGAAGTTGACGGGCGTCAGCTTCACCCTGCTAGCCATGCTGGCGCGCGCAGCCATAGACTTTGGCGCGCCAAAATAAAAAAACTCCGGCGAGCCGGAGTTTTTCAGTCTGGGGCATGTCTGCCTGCGCTGTTATTCCGCGGCGTTTTCAAGCGTGGCGGGAGCGGCCTCTTCACCGGCTCCTGCATCTTCACCTTCGGCACCTTCGGCAGCCGCAGTGCGACGTGGACGGCGCTGGCGCGGACCGGTCGCCCGGCGCGTCTTCGGTGCGCGTTCGGCTGGAGCTTCCGCCTGCTGCTGTTCCTCTTCGACGGCCACCTCCATTGGCGTACCCTCGATGACGGGCTGCGGCGCCTGACTGGCGTCATAAACCGGAGGCTGCTGATCTGCGCTCACCTGCTGGCGTGGCTGACGCTCCTGCCGCTCACGGCGGTCGGGACGGTCACGGCGCTCCTGGCGCTGCTCGTTCCGTTCGGCGCGCTCCTGGCGTTCGGGCTGCTGCGCGCGCTCGGCCTGTTCGGCCTGATGCTGCGGTGCAATGGCGCCTTCGTCACCATCGTTCACATCCATCTCGTCGGCATCGGCGGCATTATACTCGCCGCGGTCGTCGCGCTGGAAGCGTTCCTGCATCTGCGCCTGAGCCGACGCGATGATGCGGTTATAATGTTCAGCGTGCTGCAGATAGTTTTCAGCCATCACGCGGTCGCCGGAACTCTGTGCGTCGCGCGCCAGAGCCGCGTATTTTTCCGCTATGTGCTGGGCTGTGCCACGGATTTTAACATCGGGGCCGGAACTGTCATAAGTCCTGGTCAGCGGGTTACCGCCCTTGCGGTTGAAGTTGTTGTTACCGCCACCATTATTATTGTTGTTGTTTCCACGCCCCCGGCCGCGCTTGTTTTGCTGTCCTGGCCTCATCAATTGCTCACCTGAATTCTGTTTTGCTGATAATCTGGTTGTTTTCATGCAATTCCGGGCGGAAAACCGCTGGAAATTTTTCCTGAAATTGCTCCATCACGCGCCCTGCCGAGATACCTCCGGACAAGACCTCGCGTAAGACGACCGGTCGCGCAAATGCTGCACCGAGCCGTCTGCGAACAAAGTTTACTGATTCACATGCCGGAAACGCCCAGCCTTTCAGGGCTCTTTAAAGAACCCGCTTCGGGACTGACCCATACCCTGACGAATCTCAGTTCGTCCTCAGCCACCCGGCATGTGGCCGCAAACTATCCCGCTTCCCGCGGAAATCCAAGCCTTTTCTTTTGCTGTGCAAAATATCCTTGCAAAAAATTCCGCAGACATATCGCCGTCAACTATCTCCGGAAGGTCAAAACTCTATCATTACCGCCATAATCCTTCACGGCGTCCAGAAGAGAGAAGCCGTGGGAAGAAAATATAGCGGAAACATCAAGCCTTTGATCGAAACCGATCTCCACACCGACAATCCCGTTTTCCACAAGAAAGCGGCCTGCTTCGGCAGCGATGAGGCGGTACGGTGCAAGGCCGTCCTGACCTCCATCCAGCGCCGCCAGAGGATCATGATGACGAACCTCTCGGTCAAGCGTTGCGACGATATCGCTTCTTATATAAGGCGGATTCGACACAATTATGTCAAAGCGGCCAGAGATTTTTTCGAACCAGTCGCTTTGAACGGGTTCGAAACGACCGCCGAGATCATTTCGGAATGCGTTTCTCGAGGCTGTTTCCAGCGCGTCGGCGGAGATATCGCTGCCGACACCGGTCGCCTCCGGGCATTCCTTCAAAAGCGCGAGACAGATCGCCCCCGTGCCTGTGCCCAGATCGAGAATACGCGCGCTGCCCCTGGCTGAAACGGCAGCCTTCAAGGCAGGCAGCAGCGTGTCTACCAGAACCTCCGTATCAGGGCGCGGCTCGAGCGTTTCCCTCGACAAAAGAAGATCCAGGCCATGAAACTCCCGATGGCCCAGGATGCGGTGAACAGGCTCGCCGGCGGCGCGTCTTTCAACCATCGCATCAATTCGGGCTTGCTCCTCGGTCGTGAGCGACCGGTCCGGCTTCATCACGAAGTCGGTCAACGAAAAACCGACGACTTCGGCAATCAGGAGACGCGCATCGAGAAGTGGATCGGCGATCCCTGCCGCCTGCAGCCGCTTGCGGGCCGCGGCAAGTTCACTTGCGACAGTGGCCCCGGCCGGCGCGCTCAATGCTGCTCGCCGAGTTGCGCCAGCTGCCCCGCCTGATAATCGGCGATCAGCGCATCCACGAGCTCATCAATCTCGCCTTCGATCATCCGGTCCAGCTTGTAGAGCGTGAGATTGATACGGTGATCGGTGACACGGCCCTGAGGGAAATTATAGGTGCGGATGCGCTCGGAGCGGTCGCCGGAGCCCACCTGACTCTTGCGGTCGGCCGAACGTTCACTGTCCACCTTCTGGCGCTCGATATCGTAAAGCCGTGAACGAAGAACCTGCATGGCCTTGGCGCGGTTCTGATGCTGCGATTTCTCCGAGCTCGTCACGATCAGCCCTGTCGGCAAATGGGTGATGCGAACGGCGGAATCGGTGGTGTTGACGTGCTGGCCGCCGGCGCCCGACGCACGCATCGTATCGATGCGGATGTCTTCCGGGCGGATTTCGATATCGATTTCTTCCGCTTCCGGCAGCACCGCGACGGTGGCCGCAGACGTGTGGATGCGGCCGCTTGCTTCCGTTTCCGGCACGCGCTGCACCCGGTGAACGCCGGACTCGAATTTCAGCTTGGAGAACACCCCTCGCCCACTGATCGTGGCGATGATTTCCTTATAACCGCCGGCTTCACCCTCGCTTGCGGAGAGCACTTCCACCTTCCAGCCCTTGGAAGCAGCAAAGCGCTCATACATGCGGAACAGATCGCCGGCAAATAGTGCCGCCTCGGAACCGCCGGTCCCGGCGCGTATTTCGAGGATCGCACTTTTTTCGTCCGCAGCATCCTTCGGCAGCAGCAGGACCTGCATGTCCTTCTCGAGCTCTTCGATACGGCTCTCGATCTCCGGAAGCTCCATTTCCGCCAGTTCGCGCATATCCTTGTCGGTCGTCTTGTCGGCAAGCAGCGCTTCGAGATCGGCGGCCTCAGAGATCGCCTTCTCGTATTCGCGAATTTTCTTCACCACCGGCTCGAGCTCGGAATATTCCGAAGCGAGCTTCACATAGACATCCGCAGCAGGCCCGGCCGACATACGCGCTTCGATCTCGCCGAAACGTCTTTCCAACTCGCGCATTTTTTCGACGGGAAGCTTCGCCACCAGTCACTCCAATTATGAAACAGTTCTTTTTAAATGGGAATGGAATGCGTCGCCGCAAAGCGTAACAACACCTCGCGCCCGCTTTCCAGCGAATTATGATCATCCAGCGCCGCATTCAACTCTTCGGCAAGACTTGCGGCATCGAGCCCGAGCAGCATGGCCTTCACGGGGCCGATCGCCGTCGGCGACATGGAAATCGAACGGAATCCAAGCCCGATAAGAGCCATTGCCGAAAGTGGCTTGCTCGCCATTTCACCGCACAGCGTAACCGAAGTTTGATGCCTTTCGCCCGCCCGCACGATATCGCGAAGCATGCGCAGGAACGGCTTGCCGAGATTGTCGAAGCGATCCGAAACACGGGCGTTGCCGCGATCCACAGCCATCGAGAACTGGAAGAGATCATTCGAACCCACGGAGACGAAATCCACCTCCTGCATCAGCTCATCGAGCTGCCACATCAGCGCCGGCACCTCCAGCATGGCGCCGAACTGCAGCTTTTTTGGCAGCGCATGGCTGAATTTCGAAAGATGCTGTACTTCCTTTTGCAGCAGGTCGCGTGCAGCGCGGATTTCGGACACTTCCGTCACCATCGGCAACATCATGCGCAGTTCTGCACCGGAAGCGGCACGCAGAAGCGCGCGCATCTGCGTGCGCATCAGCCCCGGCCGGTCGAGCGACAGGCGGATCGCCCGCCAGCCAAGCGCCGGGTTTTCCTCCTCCTGGCCGCGCATATATGAAACGACCTTGTCGCCGCCAATATCGAGCGTGCGGAAGGTAACGCTCTTGCCCTTCGCCTGCCGCAGGACGGAGCGGTAGAAGGCCTCCTGTTCCTCACCCTTCGGCATGTTGGAAGCGATCATGAATTGCAGCTCGGTACGGAACAGTCCAATGCCATCGGCACCCGATTCATCCAGCTGCGGCAGATCCACCAAAAGACCAGCATTCATCTTGAGGTTGACCTTCTGGCCGTCCTTGGTGATCGGTTCGACATTGCGAAGTGCGCGGAACTGCTCCTGCCGGCGGGCACGCAGACGCACTTTTTCCTCATAGGCGCGTTGCAGATCCGACATCGGACGCAAATGCACCTGGCCGTCATCGCCATCGATGATGATGGGATCGTTGTTTTCGGCAAGCGCGACAATGCCCGTCGCCTGCCCGATAACCGGAATGCCCATGGCGCGGGCCACAATGACGACATGGCTGGTCACCGCGCCATCTTCCAGCACCAGACCACGCAGTTTTTCGCGCGGATAATCCAGGAGTTCGGCCGCCCCCATGGCGCGGGCCAGCACGATGGCATCGAGCGGGAAATCCTGTTCCGGACCACGACCGCCAAAACCGATGAGCTGCCGAAGCAGCCGGTTGGCGAGATCGTCGAAATCATGCATACGTTCGCGCAGATAAGGATCGGTGAGACGCATCATACGCGCCTTGGTATCGCTCTGCACCTTCTCGACCGCCGCTTCCGCCGTCAGGCCGTTGCGGATCGCTTCTTCCATGCGTCGCACCCAGCCCTGATCGTGGGCGAACATGCGGTAGGTCTCGAGAACCTCGCGGTGTTCGCCTTCGGTCGGCACGTCACGGCGCTGCAGCATGTCATCGATGGAGAGCCGCAGCGAGCCGATAGCATCGGCAAGGCGACGGATTTCCGTGTCCGCATCTTCGTTCAGCAGGTTGGTAACGACAATGCGCGGATCGTGCAGCACCACATGGCCAAGACCGATGCCTTCGCCATAGGCGTCGCCGTCGATGGAGACGGCACGCGTCAGGTCCAGCTCGACACCGGGGCGTGTGATCTTCTTCAACTCGCCGCTCGCCACTATTTCAGCGATAAGCATCGCGGTTGTCTCGAGCGCTTCAATTTCATCCTCCCGGTATGTTCGGCTGGCCTTGTTCTGGACCACAAGAACGCCAAGAGTGCGACCGGAGCGCAAAATTGGCACGCCGAGGAAGGAATGATAAATTTCCTCACCGGTTTCAGGAAGATAGCGGAATGCGGGATGCGCCTGCGCATCGGAAAGATTGAGCGGCTGGGCGGAAGCGGCAATGGTGCCGACAAGACCCTGCCCCATTTTCAGCTGGGCAAGATGCACGGCATCCTTGTTGAGACCTTCCGTCGCATAAAGCTCAAGCACGCTGTCGGAACGCAGCACATAGACCGAGCAAACCTCCGCCACCATGTTGCCGGCGATCTGACGGACGATCTGGTCAAGGCGGTCCTGCGGTTCAAGGTGCTCCGCCATCATTTCGCGCAGCCGCTTGAGCAGGACGCGCGGACCTGCGGAAAGGTCTCTCATCGCGTTTGCTCCCCGACGCTTCCGATCCGAATGTCATAATATTCGGGAATCAAAACGTCATTTAAAAATTTATAGCGCGAGAAGCGCGTCCCGCAAGGGACACGCTTTCATGAAACGCCACATCGGAAGAACGCAACTCCGAAGAATCGGAGCATCGGGAACCGATGTCTCGGCTTAGCTCTTATCGAGGCCGTAAGCAGAATGCAAAGTGCGAACCGCAAGTTCGGCATAGGCGCCATCGATCAGGATCGAAATCTTGATCTCGGACGTGGTGATCGCCTTGATGTTGATGTTCTTCTCGGCCAGTGCCTTGAATGCGCTGGCGGCAACGCCCGCGTGGCTGCGCATGCCAATGCCGATGACCGAAACCTTGGCGAGGCCGGTTTCGTTCTGTGCAACGTCGAAGCCGATCTGGGCCTTGTTGTCATCGAGAACCTTAAGCGCCTTGGCAACGTCGCCCGAAGGAACGGTAAAGGTCATGTCGGTGCGCGAACCGTCTTCGGAAATGTTCTGCACGATCATGTCGACATTGATGTGCGCTTCCGCCAGAGGCCCGAAGATCGCGGCGGAGACGCCCGGACGGTCGGCCACGCGGCGCAGCGAGATCTGTGCTTCATCCTTGGCATAGGCGATGCCGGTTACGACTTCCTGTTCCACGATTTCATCCTCGTCACAAATCAAAGTACCGGGCGGGTTGATGAGGTCGCCCATGCCCGGCGCATCGGGATCCTCGAAACTGGAGCGAACGAAGGTGCGCACCTTGTGTACCATGGCAAGCTCGACCGAGCGGACCTGCAGGACCTTGGCACCGAGCGACGCCATTTCGAGCATTTCCTCGAAGGCGATCTTTTTCATGCGGCGAGCCTTGGGCTCGATGCGCGGATCGGTCGTGTAGACGCCATCGACATCCGTATAGATGTCGCAACGATCCGCCTTCACGGCAGCGGCAATGGCAACGGCCGAGGTGTCGGAGCCGCCGCGGCCAAGCGTTGCAATGCGGTTATCGGGACCGATGCCCTGGAAACCGGCAACAACGGCAACCTGGCCCTCGCCCATGCGTTTCACGATATCCGAGCCGTCAATCTCGAGAATGCGGGCGGCGCCATGCGCATTATCGGTGCGGATCGGGATCTGCCAGCCCTGCCAGGAGCGCGCATTGATGCCCATGGATTGCAGCGTGATCGCCAGAAGACCTGACGTCACCTGCTCGCCGGATGCAACAACCGCGTCATATTCGCGCGCATCATAAAAGGAGGCGGCATTGCTCCCCGTAATCTTTGCTGCGTTCTGCACCCAGTCAACCAGTTCGTTGGTTTTACCGGACATGGCGGAAACGACCACGGCCACTTCATGGCCGGCATCCACTTCGCGTTTCACATGCCGGGCGACATTGTGAATGCGTTCGAGGTTCGCGACGGACGTGCCGCCGAATTTCATGACAATGCGAGCCATAGCCTTGACCAGTACCATCCCATTTTCCCGCCGGCTCTTTCAAAAGACGGACGGACAAGAACAAACCCAGTCGGCTCTTCCTGACAAAGAGCCTCAAGTTGCGGGTCTCTTAGCGAAAAGGCGGGGGCCACGCAATGCCGTTTATGAACCATGCGGTACGCCTTTTTCGGGAGCCTGAACATGCAACAATGGCGCACTGACGCGCCGGCGGGATAAAGCACCCGCAAAAGAGCGTACCGCGGTGCACTGTACAAATCGGCCCATTCGCAGTATGAGCGCGGCAATGCAACCGGCCAGATGGCCGAAATGGCCTGTATCGGCTGCCCCGGAGACTTTAGGATCTATTGGTTTCGGGCGGATGCGGGCAGCTTCATATCCGAAAGACGGTAGATGACAGACACCCAGGGTATCGCCCCGGCGATCGCGCAGGCGTTGGAAAAACGCGGCTACAAAGATTTGACCCCCGTGCAGCAGGCCATGCTTGCGCCGGAACTTGCCGACAAGGACGCGCTGGTTTCCGCGCAGACCGGTTCCGGCAAGACCGTTGCCTTCGGCATCGCGCTTGCGACCACGCTGCTGCGTGACAACACCCGTTTCGGCCAGGCCGCTGCCCCTCTGGCGCTTGCCATCGCCCCCACACGCGAACTGGCCATGCAGGTCAAGCGCGAGCTGGAATGGCTTTACGAATTTGCCGGTGTCTCCATCGCCTCCTGCGTCGGCGGCATGGATATCCGCAATGAGCGCCGGGCGCTGGAGCGCGGTGCTCATATCGTCGTCGGCACGCCCGGCCGTCTCTGCGACCACATCAAGCGCAATGCACTCGATCTCTCATCGATCCGCGCTGTCGTGCTCGACGAAGCCGACGAAATGCTCGACCTCGGCTTCCGTGAAGATCTGGAATTCATTCTGGAGGAATCGCCCGAAGATCGCCGCACGCTGATGTTCTCGGCCACCGTGCCGCGCAGCATCGCCAAGCTGGCCGAAAGCTACCAGAAGAACGCCGTGCGCATCGCCACCGCTTCCGAACAGAAGCAGCATGTGGATATTGAATATCGCGCGCTTCTGGTTTCGCCTTCCGATCGCGAGAACGCCATCATCAATGCGCTGCGCTTTTACGAAGCCCGCAACGCCATCGTGTTCTGCTCCACCCGCGCCGCGGTGAACCACCTGACGGCCCGCCTGAACAATCGTGGCTTCTCCGTCGTGGCTCTCTCCGGCGAACTGACGCAGAACGAGCGCACACATGCCCTGCAGGCCATGCGTGACGGCCGCGCCCGCGTTTGCGTGGCGACAGACGTTGCCGCCCGCGGCATCGACCTGCCCGGCCTCGAACTCGTCATCCATGCCGACCTGCCGACCAATTCCGAAACGCTTCTGCACCGCTCGGGCCGCACCGGCCGCGCCGGTCAGAAGGGCGTCAGCGCCATCGTGGTGCCGGTCAGCCAGCGCCGCAAGGCCGAGCGCCTGCTCGAAGGCGCCAAGGTCAGTGCCGCATGGGTACACCCACCCTCCGTTGAAGAGATCGTCGAGCGCGACGGCGCCCGGCTTCTGGCCGATCCTACGCTGAGCGAAGCAGTGGCGGATGACGAACGCGATTTCGTGACCAAGCTGCTGGAACAGCATGGCGCGGAAAAAGTCGCGGCGGCCTTCGTGCGCCTTTATCATGCGGGACGTTCGGCACCGGAAGACATTTTTGAAGTCGCGCTTGATAACACCCGCAAGCCGCGCCGCGACAGTTTCGAAACACCCGAAAACAACGCTCCGCGCCGCGATAGGTCCGATTTCTCCGACAGTGCCTGGTTCTCCCTGTCTGTCGGTCGCAAGCAGAGCGCGGAACCGCGCTGGCTTATCCCGATGCTCTGCCGTTTCGGCAAGATCACCCGCCAGGATATCGGCGCGATCCGCATGCAACAGACTGAAACCTTCGTGGAACTGGCAGCCGACGCCGTCGACCGCTTCACCTCCGCCATCGGCAAGGACATGACGCTCGAAAAGGGCATTCGCCTCAAGGCGCTTGAGGGCAAACCCGAGATGACCGGCGGCTTCCGCGAAGACACGCGGCCGGCCAAGGCCCAGCGTAAGTTCAGCAAGTCCGACAACGCGAGCGCCCCCCCCGATGATCGCAAGGGCGAAGACAAGCCCTGGAAAAAGAAAAAGCCCTTTGGCGACAAGCCGAAACATGAGGGCAAGAAGGACAAGCCATTCGAAAAGCGTGGGCCAAAGCCGACAAAGGGCTGAGGACGCCCTTCGTTTTTAGCTCTTGCAAGAAAATGGGTCCCTTTTTGTGGGACCCAAGCCGGTCGACGACCTCCTCCGCCATGCCGGACCTGATCCGGCATCCAGCCACGACGCGTCTGCGTCGTGAGAAGACCCTTTTGCGATCAAAGACTTGATCGCGCTAGACCCCGGATCAAGTCCGGGGTGACGGAGTGGGGATGCGAAAACTTTGCAATCGATTCAGGTCGACAGATTCAGCAAAAAGCCCCGCTTTCGCGGGGCTTTCTATTTAACGCAATCACAACACCGGCAATCAGAACTCCAGCGCGCGGTCGCCGTTTTCGTCCTTGATGCGGTTCGGAAGACCGATCTTGTTCAGAAGGTTCAGGAACGGCTTCGGTGGCAGTTCTTCAACGTTTGCCATCTGCTTCACATCCCATTCGCCCGTCGCTATCAACATGGCGGCAGCAACCGGCGGAACGCCAGCTGTGTAGGAAATGCCCTGCGAGCCGACTTCTTCATAGGCTTCCTTATGGTCAGCCACGTTGTAGATGAAGACTTCGCGTTCCTTGCCGTCCTTGATACCCTTGACGATATCACCAATGCAGGTCTTGCCGACATAATCGGGCGCCAGCGAAGACGGATCGGGCAGCACGGCCTTGACCACCTTCAGCGGCACGACTTCCAGACCTTCAGCCGTCTTGACCGGCTTTTCGGAGAGCAGCCCGAGGTTCTTCAGCACGGTGAAGACATTGATATAGTGATCGCCGAACCCCATCCAGAAGCGGACATCGGCGCCGTCCATGTTCTTGGACAGCGAATGCACTTCGTCATGGCCGGTCATATAGGCCTTCTGCTTGCCGACGACAGGCAGATCGAATTCCTGGCCGACTTCGAACATCTGGTTCGTCTGCCACTGGCCATTCTGCCAGGAATAAACGACCCCGGTGAACTCACGGAAGTTGATTTCCGGATCGAAGTTGGTGGAGAACCAGCGGCCATGGCTGCCGGCATTGATGTCGACGATATCGACCGAGGTGACCTTGTCGAAATACTCATCCTTGGCAAGACGCGCATAGGCGTTGACGACACCCGGGTCAAAACCGACACCGAGAATGGCAGTAATGCCCTTCTCCTTGCATTCTTCAGCACGCTTCCACTCGTAGTTTCCATACCACGGCGGCGTCTCGCAGATCTTGGTGGGATCCTCGTGGATCGCCGTATCCATATAGGCAACACCAGTGTCCATGCAGGCACGAAGAACGGACATGTTGACGAAAGCCGAACCGACATTGATGACGATCTGTACGCCGGTCTTGTTGATCAAGGCTTTCGTCGCCTCGATATCCATCGCGTCAAGCGCATGGGCCTCAAGTTTCACATCTGTCTTGAGGCTCTTCTTTTCGCGTACGGACTCGACAATCTTGCGGCACTTTTCCAAAGTCCGTGACGCAATATGAATGTCTCCCAATACATCGCTGTTCTGGGCGCATTTATGCGCCACGACCTGTGCTACGCCACCGGCGCCGATGATCAGAACGTTCTTCTTCATTTCAGGTGATGCCTCCTTTTCCCCGCAGGGATGAGCTTCGTTGGATGTTGAAACAGGGTTTAAGACAGGCTTTGCTCGAAATCGGCAAAGTCGAATTCACGGACGGCGCGAACCGAGCCGTCGAGTTCCTTGATGGCGATCGTCGGCATCTTCACGCCGTTGAACCAGTTTTTCTTGACCATGGTGTAACCGGCTGCGTCCTGGAAGGAGATGCGGTCACCCACTTTCAGCTCCTTGTCGAAACGGAAATCGCCGAAAATATCGCCGGCGAGGCAGGACTTGCCGCAAACCATATAGGGATGTTCGCCCTCGTTCGGCGATACCTTGGCGCTCTCACGATAGATCAGAAGATCGAGCATGTGCGCTTCGATGGAGCTGTCGACGATAGCGAGGTTCTTGCCGTTGAACAGCGTGTCGAGAACCGTCACTTCGAGCGTCGTGCTCTTCGTGATCGAGGCTTCGCCCGGCTCAAGATACACCTGCACACCGTATTTTTCTGAGAAGGCACGCAGACGGTCGCAGAACTGGTCGAGCGGGTAATCGTCGCCGGTGAAATGAATGCCGCCGCCGAGGCTGACCCATTCGGCACGCGACAGCAGTGATCCGAATTTTTCCTCGATCTGCGTCAGCATGCGGTCGAACAGGGCAAAATCGCTGTTTTCGCAGTTATTGTGGATCATGAAACCGGAAATGCGATCCATGATCTTGTCGACCTTGGCGACATCCCATTCGCCAAGGCGGCTGAACGGACGTGCGGGATCGGCGAGATCGAAGCTCGAGGAGCTGACCTGCGGATTGAGGCGCAGACCGCGCGTGATGCCGGACGCCTTGTCGGCAAAGCGCTCCAGCTGGCCAATAGAATTGAAGATGATCTTGTCGGCATTCGCAATCACCTCGTCGATCTCGTAATCGGCATAGGCAACGGAGTAGGCATGGGTTTCACCGCCGAATTTCTCGCGGCCAAGACGGACTTCATAGAGCGAGGAGGAAGTGGTGCCATCCATATATTGCGACATGAAGTCGAACACCGACCAGGTGGCGAAGCATTTCAACGCCAAGAGCGCCTTGGCACCGGATTTTTCCCGCACATAGGCAATCTTCTCCATGTTGCGAAGAAGTTTTGTCTTGTCGATGAGGTAATATGGCGTCTGCAACATCTCGTTTCACATATTGATTGAAGTCAAGGTCGGTCTTGGATGATGGGCCTTATATGATGCTTGTTACAGGAAAACAAATGTCCGGGGGCTAATTCCTTAAAAATGAGGCGCGTCGAGCGGGACGAAGAAAACACATGACGTTGCGGAACCAAGTCGGTGTCGCTGCGTTTCAATCACGGACAGGCGGGTAATTTCTGCCGCCGTAATGAAAGTCAAGCGGCGTCAGTCATGGACATGTCGCCATCTCCATCAACGATGTTCAAGAAGGACTTCACTCATGGCAAGCGTGCGTAGCAGCGTTAATGACAAGATCCAGCAATCCCTCGAAAGCGGTGATGCAGCCGATGTGGCCGCGCAGCTCGCCCAGCTTCGCGAAGATCTGGCAAATCTTGCCAAGAGCGTGAAGGCGCTTGGCGTCGGTGCTTCGCATGAGCTGAAAGCTCAGGCCGCCCGTGTTGCGGACGATGCCATCTCCGCATCGAGCGACATGGCGGATACCGTGCGCAACGAGATTTCAACGCTGAATGACAATCTGACGGACCAGGTCCAGCGAAACCCGCTCCAGTCGCTCGGCATTGCGGTCGGCGTCGGTTTCGTTCTTGCCCTCCTGACACGTCGATAAGCTCATGCTTGAGGCATTGCTGGTCTATCTGGGGGAGACCCAGCGTGAAGGGCGTGTCGTCACGAGACGACTGCGCTCTGTCATCATATTATCGGTGCTGGCGGGAATATTTTTCCTGATAGCCTTCGTGGCGGCGGTTGTAGCCGGATCGATTTACCTCGCCCGGCACGTTGGCGCAGGCCCTGCAGCCCTGGTCGTCGCCGGATCTGCGTTTCTGCTTGGAGTCATCATGCTTGTGGCACTCGCCATCCTGAAGCGTCCAAGGGTCTATGCAACGAGGCCGGTCACGCCACTCGCCGCCGCAGCGCCGCTGACGGCGGCGCCGCTTGCTCTTCAGTCGTTGCTTTCACTCGCGATACAGGCGCGCCCCTATGCGACACTTGCCGTCGCCGTCGCAGCCGGGTTTCTCGCCACGAGAGCAGGTACAAAAAAGACCAAGTAACTTCTTGGCTCGCCAGCGACACCAACCGCGCATCCGGCCCATGGATGCGCGGTTTTTTTTATGTTACCCGCGAAGGATAGACTGGTTGATGGCGCACTGCGTCACGCCGCCCTTATTTAAACAAAGTAACATACAGTCTCGGCGCATCCGTAATTTTTTGAAAGGCAATTGATGAAGAAGAAAGTCCTTGTCGTCGGTGGTGCCGGCTATATCGGTTCGCACACGTGCCTTCTCCTCTCTGAAAGAGGGTATGAACCCGTCGTTTTTGACAATCTCTCCAACGGGCATGAGGAATTCGTCCGCTGGGGGCCTTTCGAACAGGGCGATATTCGCGACCGGGCGCGGCTGGACGAAGTCTTCGCCAAACACCGGCCGGAGGCGGTTCTGCATTTCGCGGCACTGATCGAGGTCGGTGAATCGGTCAAGCAGCCCGTGGCTTTCTATGACAACAACGTCATCGGCTCGCTCAACCTGCTTTCGTCCGCCATCGATGCCGGTGTCAATGCCTTCGTATTCTCCTCCACCTGCGCCACCTATGGTCTGCCGGAACAGGTCCCGATCGACGAAACGCACCGGCAGGCGCCGATCAACCCCTATGGCCGCACCAAATGGGTGGTCGAGCAGGCGCTGAAGGATTACAGCGCCTATAAGGGGCTACGCTCGGTAATGCTGCGCTACTTCAATGCCGCAGGAGCTGATTTCGAAGGCCGCATCGGCGAATGGCACAAACCGGAAACCCATGCGATCCCGCTGGCCATCGAGGCCGCACTCGGCCGGCGTCAGGGTTTCAAGGTATTTGGCACGGATTACGACACGCGCGATGGAACCTGCGTGCGCGACTACATCCACATTCTCGATCTCGCCGACGCCCATGTGCGTGCAGTGGATTATCTGCTGGCGGGCGGAGAAACCGTGGAACTCAACCTCGGCACCGGCACGGGCACAACGGTCAAAGAATTGCTGGCAGCGATTTCGGAAGTCTCCGGTCGGCCCTTCCCCGTCGAATATACCGGGCGTCGGGATGGCGATTCGACAACACTGGTGGCAAATAACGAAAAGGCGAAAGAGGTTCTGGGCTGGGAACCGCGCTATTCTCTTTCCGATATCATCAAATCCGCCTGGGCATGGCATTCGTCGCGGAACGCGGGTGAATAAACCAGTCAGTTGATAAAAAGACACCGGCCGACGGCCGGTGTCTCCCGCGGGACGGCGGATGGCGCCTGTTCCCGCTCCTGCCTCCCAGGTATGGGATTTACGGCTTTGTCGCCGAAGTGGTGGTGCTGTCGGGTGCCGCCGGGGTTGCCGCGTTCTGCTCGCTGGTCTTCTGCTCCAGCGTCTTGAATTCCGGCGCTGCCTTCAGCGTTTCCGCGGTTTCGGTCGTCGTCAGGCGAATGGTGCCGTCCTGCGCGTTGCGCGTCATCGTCACCTTGTCCATGGGAACGGCCACGTCCTTGGCGCCGATACCCAGGAAGCCGCCAACACCGATCACCGCTGCAACCAGACCGCCGTCCTGTTCCATGATGAGGTTCGTCACATTGCCGATGCTCTCATCGGCCGCTGTGTAGACAGACTTGCCGATATAGTCATTGGCGCTGATTTGCGTTTCGCCCTGCTCCGTCAGATAGGCTCCGCCGGTGGTCGTGGCTGCGCTGTCATTGGCCGAGGGTGCTGCAGGAGCCATGGGCGTCGCTGGCGGCGTCGCCGGTTCAGTCTGTGCGCTGGGATTTGCCGGCGCGGGCTGCGTCGTGCCCTGAGCGATGGCAAGCGGCGCGAAAGCCGTCGTGCCCATGAGGGCGGCGGTGACGAGGATCGTAAGTTTCTTTGCCATTTCGTACCTTCCTTTCATCGTTCTCAACTGGCCGGCGGAAACATTTTTCCGCTCTTCGACCGGTTCGACTGGCAAACGGCATGGTTGTCCAAATAGTTCCGATTTTTTCAATCACGGCTTTGGGAGATGTCGTGAACCACAACAACCAAAGGTAAGAAATCAGCCATTGCCAATGGGGTATGGCGCGGTATTATCCATGTCGTAACAAAGGGATAAATGCCGGAGTTTTTATATGCCTCGACCCGGCAACAGACTGAAGAACATGATCTCGGCTTTGCGTCGGCGTAGCGCGAATTTTTTCCCGACCGCCTCCATCGGCACCTATCTGGTGGTGATGGCGACCGTCATCACTTTGCCGCTGATCCTTTTCGTCGGCTACTTGATGCTCCGCCTGGAAGCGGAAAAACGCGACGACCTGCAGCGGGAGACGATCGAGGATGTACGGGTCGTCAGCCGCAACATCGATCGCCGTCTGCAGGAAATCGCCACCTCGCTTAATCTGCTGTCGCAATTTCCCGAACTCGAAAGCGGCAATCTCGCCGCCTTTCAGGGACGCGTAGCAGACAGCCTGAAAAGGGAGGGTCTTTATGCCATTCTTGCCACCAAGGATGGCCAGCAGCATCTCAACACCCGTGTGCCCTTCGGCAAGGCTCTCGGCAAGGTGCCGGTCGAGGCCGATCTCGCCAAAGCGATAGAATCCCGCCGTATAACGGTATCGAACATTTTTTTCGGCTCAACCAGCAAGGAATGGGTGTTCAACGTTACCATGCCGCTCGATCCGGAACTCGGGTCTGCCGGAGACGCCCTCATCCTGACGCAGAACGCCAGTGACCTGAGCCGGCTCATCTCCACCGAGAACCTGCCGCGAAACTGGGCGGTCGCTATCATCGACGGCACCAATCGTGTCGTTGTATCCACCGCTCCTGACGAGGCGGCGATTGGCAAACCGTTCGTCACCCCGGACATACTCTCCGAAATGCAGGCCTTCAGCGGCAATTTTTTCGACGGCAAGGGCAATCTTTACGCCTATGCGCAATTGCCGGGCTGGCAGTGGAAAACCGTCATGTGGGGGCCGCTTGCCGCAAGTCAGGCTGCGCTGGTCGATACCTGGCGGCAGATGATGATCGGCAGCCTGGTACTCGTTTTGATTGCTATAGGCGGCGCCTATCTGGTGGGGCGGCAATTGCGCAGCTCGATCCGCGACCTGACCCTCATGGCCGAGCGCATTGGTGAAGGTGAGATCGTCGCGCCGGTGGATACCAAGATAAAAGAGGCCAATCAGGTGGCCATCGCGCTTTCAAACGCCTCCTTCGACAGAAGCCAGTCAGAAGAAAGGCTGCAATTGCTGCTGCATGAGCTGGTGCACCGCTCCAAGAACATTCTCACGCTTGTTCAGGCGATGATACGGCAACTGGGCCGCGAGAATAAAAGCATTCCGGAATTCCAGAAAGAGGTGGACCATCGCCTGCGCGGCCTCGGCATGTCGATCCGGGCCTTGGCGGAAGTTCAGTGGCAGGGCTTGCCAATCCGGAAACTGATCGAGACCCACCTCGATGTTTTTGGCACGGTGGCAGAGCGTTTTGTTCTGGCGGGAGACGATTTCATGCTCTCGCCCGAGGCCGCGCAGAATTTTGGCCTCGTCGTGCATGAGCTTACCACAAATTCCATAAAATACGGCGCTTTGTCCGCGCCCTCAGGCAAAATTACTGTCCGTTGGGAACCGGTTGAAAAAGACGGGCGGCAGATGCTTCATCTTGTATGGACCGAAACGGGTGGCCCCCCGGCGCAGGAGCCCAGCCGCAAGGGTTTCGGGACTACGGTCATCAAGAGGCATGCGGAAGGCGCTTTCGGAGGGAATGTGACAACGGAATATCGTGAAAGCGGTTTCGAATGGGCGCTGGAGGCGCCGATGCGTTACTTCACGCCCAAACGATCCGATCAGGCGGGCTCCCTCTAACTAATCGGACCCGCAAGAGTGACGATAATTCGTGAGCCGCAAAAAATATACATTTTGCTGGAACCGAATCTCGCCAGGTGTGTTTTTAATGCAGGCCAAGCAATTCCCCCGTCCCCGCCTGAAGCTTGGCCCAGTATAAACGGGTTTCGCCCCTGAAAACCCGTCATTGAAATAGCACGGCTCTCTCTGAGCCGTGCTTTTTTAATGTCTTCTGTAGTGAAAGGCGGCCGAGACGTCCGTCCGGCCGCGTGCGTCGCTTACATATCTGCGACGTCGCCCGAGGGGAATTTCAGCCGATAAACAATGCGCTCCGGAGTAAGCTCATATTCTGCACTTCCTCCCAGGGCGGAGGGAACCACCTTTTCCAGCACGACGCTGCCAAAACTGCCGCGCCTTGCCTCCACGGGTTCCTTCGACGGCGTCATCGGCTCGTTCCATTCGACTATATAGAACTCCCCCTCCTGCCGGCATTGCAGGGATATTGGCGGGTGATAGGCGAGATTGCCGCTGTGGCTGACAGTGTTGACAACAAGTTCGTGAAAGGCGAGCCCGATATAGAGCGCGCCGTTCGGATTGAGCAGCAGGTTCTCGCCCTCCATATGGATGAGGTTCGGATATTCAGGCACATAGAGATCGAATTGCTGGCGCAGCAGCTCGAATATACGTGCCCCCCGCCAATCGGAATCGGTGATGAGATCCTGGCTTTGGGCAAGCGCATGCAGGCGCCCCCGGAATTTGCGCAGGAAATCATCCTTGGTGAGACTGAAACGGGCCGTCTGGCCCGCAAGGCTCTGGATGATCGCCAGCAAATTCTTGGAACGGTGACTGACTTCGCGCAGCAACGAACGCAGAAGCTGCTCGCGCCGCCGTTCCGCCGTCACTTCCCGGATGGTGGTTTTCATCACCATCTGGTTCATCTGATTCAAAGTTGAGTGCACGTGGAACTGGAAGACTCGATCATTGCCCGCGCCCACTTCCAGCATGCCGCGACTGCCAGCCGCGCCCATGTCTTTCTTGAGCTCGGCCAACCGCCCGGACAAATCCTTTCCGAACAGATTTTCATCAGTTGGAGGGGATTCAGCCGGCAGCTTCCAGACATCCGGAAGATTGGCCACGAATATGTAGTCACGGTTCCGGTCCTGGAGCATGACTGTCTCACCCGAATCGAGCAAGGCAAGGACGAGCGAATCGTGAAGTTCGCTTTCGTCCCTCTCCGCGTTATGCCACGCCAGCCGATGCAAATTCATCTCCTTGCAGAAAGTCGCGGGGCAGCCCCACGACCGTAACCGCCAACGCCCGGGCACCACAGAGGTTCCCGGTCAGCGTGCGGTTTCGGCAAAATCTCACGCCGCGACGCGCGAGCTTTCGTTGAAAAACAGGGCCTGGCTGATGAGCGCTTTCACCATGTCCGGGTTGAAGGGCTTCGTTACGAGGAATGTCGGCTCGGGACGTTCACCCGTCAAAAGACGCTCCGGGAAAGCAGTGATGAAGATTACCGGGAGGGTGGTCATCTGAAGGATGTCCTTCATCGCATCGAGGCCGGAGCTGCCGTCGGCGAGCTGGATGTCGGCCAGGATCATCTTCGGCTGTGTACGATGGAAGAGATCGAGCGCTTCCGTGTGCGTGCGGGCGATGCCCGTCACACGATGGCCGAGATCGGTGACCATCTGTTCGATATCCATGGCGATCAGCGGTTCATCCTCGATGATCATGATATCGGTCGCCACCTGCCGGGCGATTTCAGACGCTGCCTCGTCGATGAGCTTACCGACCTGGTCTTCGGATACCCGCAGAACCTCAGCCGTCTCCGACGGCGAGAACTCCTCGACGGTTGTCAGGAGGAAAGCCTGGCGGGCAAGTGGCGGCACGGCGGACAAATTGGCGGAAGCGCGTTTTTCCCATCCAGACAGGTTTTCGTCGACCTTAATATTGATCGTGACGGAACTAAAGATCGATACGAACAATTGATAGAGCGAAACACGATCGCTGCTTGTCTGCGGAAAGATGCTGATATCGGCGATCAGCGCTTCGAGTGTAGCCGCAACATAGGCATCGCCCGTTGATTGTGAGCCGCAAACGGCACGCGCGAACCTGCGCAGATATGGCAGGTGCGGTGCGATGCGTGTAGAAACTGACATGGAATTCTCCCCTTTCATGCGGTCTGCAACGCAAACCCAAGATAGCAACGTGCACATCGCAAAAAAAGTTCCGAACCACCGGAACTATTTTTTTCGCCGTGCATTCTTTGCCATGACAAAAAAGGAATACCGGACGTTATGAGCATATTTCAATCGGACCAAGATCAGCCGGATAATCCGGCCGCCCCCCAGGTCCCGCACTCAGGGCGGGCGGTGATTTCCCGTAAGCTCAGGGAGCTTTATGATGCCGTTCAGGACGAAGGCATCCCTGACAAATTCCTCGACCTTCTCGAAAAACTCGATGAAGCGGAAAGCAGAGCCAAAATCAAGGCTTTGGAGGAATGATGGCGAAAGAGCCGGAGCAGACAGAATACAACTTCAAGCGCGAGATGCTGGCAGCACTGCCCAACCTTCGCGCCTTCGCAATTTCGCTGATCCGTTCGAGGGACCGGGCCGACGACCTCGTGCAGGACACGATCATGAAAGCCTGGGCGAAACAGGACAGTTATCAACCCGGCACCAATATGCGCGCCTGGCTGGTAACGATACTGCGCAACGAGTTTTATAGCCAGATCCGCAAATCCGGTCGCGAGGTGCAGGACACGGATGGTGTCTATACGTCCCGCATGTCGGTCCCGCCGGAACAGCATGGCTCGGTGGACCTTCAGGATTTCCGCGCAGCGCTCGCGAAATTGCCCGACGACCAGCGTGAAGCCATACTGCTGATCGGCGCTTCCGGCTTCGCCTATGAAGAGGCGGCGGAAATCTGCGGATGCCCTGTGGGCACGATCAAGAGCCGCGTCAGCCGTGCAAGGTTGCGACTGCAGGAACTGCTGGGCATCGAGAATGAAAACGAGTTCGGTCCCGACGCGCAGATGACAGCCGTCACCGCCGCTGCAACGGCGCGCTGAGAGGACTGGACGCAGAAGGTAACGAACGGGCAGACGCGAGTCTGCCCGTTTTTTCGTCTTCTTTTTAGATGCCGGTTTCCTTGACGGACTGCATGACCACAAAGGTCGACGTGTTAGCGACAGAGGGCAGGCTCGAGATTTTTTCGCCCAATACTCTTCTGTATTTGCGTATGTCGCTGGTGCGGACCTTCAGGAGATAATCGAAGGCGCCGGCGATCATGTGGCATTCTTCTACTTCCTTGATCTTGCGTACCGCAGTGTTGAACTCCTCCAGTGCCTTTTCCCGTGTGTCGGACAGCTTGACCTCGGCAAAGGCGATATGGTCGACGCCGAGTTTCTGCGGATTGAGCATGGCGCGGAAGCCGAGAATATAGCCCTCATCCACCAGTCGCTTCAGCCGCGTCTGGCAGGGTGTCTTGGAAAGACCTACCTTTTTCGACAGCTGCAGCACGGACATGCGCCCATCCTCGCTGAGCGCCTCGAGAATCTTGAGGTCGAAGTCATCCAAACCGTCTGTTTTCTGACTATTTGCCATTCATTTTCACGCCAAATTGGGACAATAAAAGTTCGTATTGCCTGTTTTATGCTAAAAATAAGGCCATAGCAATTTTCGTGGCAATGATATTGTGAGCGTAAGGATGACGAGCGGCGGGCTGAGGACACGCTGCCGCCGGCAGTCTGTCTTCAACAGCGTTTTCAGGATTTTCAGAATGGCCGATGGTGCAAGCAACGCCGGTGTAACGACGAGTGGTATTTTCCAGAATTTTGCGCCGCCGGTGCGTGAGCAGACCCTGCTGCGCAAGGCGATCACTGCCGCCTATCGCCGTACCGAAGAAGAATGCATGGCGCCGTTGATCGAGGCGGCGACGGTGACGGCAGAACAGGCGAAAGCCATTCGCGAGACCGCTCGCAAACTGATCGAAGCATTGCGCGCCAAGACCAAGGGCACCGGCGTCGAAGGGCTGGTTCAGGAATATTCGCTCTCCAGCCACGAGGGTGTTGCCTTGATGTGCCTCGCCGAGGCCCTGCTGCGCATCCCCGACACTGCCACCCGCGATGCGCTGATCCGCGACAAGATCGCTCGCGGCGACTGGAAATCCCATATTGGCGGCGGCCGCTCGCTCTTCGTCAATGCCGCTACCTGGGGTCTCGTCATCACTGGCAAGCTTACCTCGACGGTGAACGATAGCGGCCTTTCGGCGGCGCTGACCAAGTTGATCGCCCGGGCTGGCGAACCCGTCATCCGCCGCGGCGTCGATATGGCGATGCGCATGATGGGCGAGCAGTTTGTGACCGGCGAGACGATTGGGGAAGCGATCAAGCGTTCCAAGCCGCTGGAAGAACAGGGCTTTCAGTACTCCTACGACATGCTGGGCGAAGCCGCGACCACCGCAAAGGATGCGGAGCGTTATTACAAGGATTATGAAAACGCCATCCACGCCATCGGCAAGGCCTCTGCCGGGCGCGGTATCTATGGCGGTCCGGGCATTTCCATCAAGCTTTCAGCGCTGCACCCACGTTATGCGCGCGCGCAGGCCGAACGCGTCATGGCAGAGCTTCTGCCCCGCGTGAGATCACTGATGCTGCTTAGCAAAAAATACGATATCGGCCTGAATATCGACGCTGAAGAAGCGGACCGGCTGGAATTGTCGCTTGATCTTCTGGAAGAACTGGCGCTGGACAAGGACCTTGCCGGATGGAACGGCCTCGGTTTCGTGGTGCAGGCCTATGGCCGCCGCTGCCCCTTCGTTCTGGATTACATTATCGACCTTGCCCGCCGTTCGAACCGCCGCATCATGGTGCGTCTTGTCAAGGGCGCCTACTGGGACGCCGAAATCAAGCGCGCGCAGGTGGAGGGGCTGGAAGACTTCCCGGTCTTTACCCGCAAGGTGCACACCGATGTCTCCTACATTGCCTGCGCCCGCAAGCTGCTCGCCGCGCGCGATGTGATATTCCCGCAATTTGCGACCCATAATGCGCAGTCCATGGCGACGATCTATCATCTTGCCGGTCCAGACTTCAAACTTGGCGACTACGAGTTCCAGTGCCTGCATGGCATGGGCGAACCGCTTTACAGCGAGGTCGTCGGCAAGAGGAAGCTCGACCGGCCGTGCCGCTTCTACGCCCCGGTCGGCACCCATGAAACGTTGCTGGCCTACCTCGTCCGCCGCTTGCTGGAGAACGGTGCCAACTCCTCTTTCGTCAACCGCATTGCCGACCCCGCGGTGCCGGTGGATTCCCTGCTGGAAGACCCGGCCGCCGTCGTCAAGGCCCATAACGTTCCCGGCGCACGTCACGACCGCATCGCCGCCCCTGCCGACCTGTTCGGGCCGCAACGTAAAAATTCCGCCGGCCTCGATCTCTCCAGCGAAACGACACTCGCTGCTCTCGACAAGGTCCTGAAGGCCGGGGCATCGGCCGAGTGGAAAGCGGCCGCGCCGCAAGCGGGCGGCGCAACGCGGCCGGTTCTCAACCCGGGCGACCACAATGATATCGTCGGATACGTCACCGAACCGACGGAAGCTGATGTGGAAGCGGCCATGCAGCGCGCGGCATCCTCGAACTGGCCGTCCACCCCCGTGGAAGAGCGCGCCGCCTGCCTGGAGCGCGCCGCCGACGCCATGCAGGCCGAAATGCCCGATCTGCTCGGCCTTGTCATGCGCGAGGCGGGAAAATCCATGCCGAACGCCATTGCCGAGGTGCGCGAGGCCATCGACTTCCTGCGTTATTACGCAGCGGAAGCGCGCAGGAATTTCGCGGCCGGCGAAAAGCCGCTCGGCCCGGTCGTCTGCATCAGCCCATGGAACTTCCCGCTCGCCATCTTCATCGGTCAGGTGACGGCGGCGCTGGTGGCCGGTAATCCGGTTCTGGCAAAGCCTGCTGAAGAGACCCCGCTCATCGCCGCCCAGGGCGTGCGCCTGTTGCATGAGGCCGGCGTTCCGCAAGACGCTGTGCAGCTTCTGCCGGGCGACGGCAAGACGGGTGCAGCACTCGTGGGTTCGCCGCTGACGGCAGGCGTCATGTTCACCGGCTCCACGGAAGTGGCGCGGCTCATTCAGGGGCAGCTTGCCGGCCGGGTTCTGGCGAATGGCCAGCCGGTACCGCTGATTGCCGAAACCGGCGGCCAGAACGCCATGATCGTCGATTCCTCGGCTCTTGCCGAACAGGTCGTCGCCGACGTCATCGCATCCGCCTTCGACAGCGCCGGCCAGCGCTGCTCGGCGCTGCGCATTCTCTGCCTGCAGGAAGATGTTGCGGACCGCACACTGACCATGCTGAAAGGCGCGCTGCATGAGCTGCGCATCGGCCGCACCGATCGACTCTCGGTTGATGTCGGCCCGGTCATCACCGCCGAGGCCAAGGGAACCATCGAAAAACACATCGAGGACATGCGTTCGCTCGGTCACCGCATCGAGCAGATCACACTTGCGGGCGAAACCGGCAAGGGCACGTTCGTGCCGCCGACCATCATCGAGATGAAGTCCCTTGCGGATCTGAAACGCGAAGTTTTCGGTCCGGTGCTGCATGTCATCCGCTTCAAGCGCGACAATCTCGACCGGCTGATCGATGAGATCAACGCCACCGGTTACGGCCTGACCTTCGGTCTGCACACACGTCTCGATGATACCATCCAGCACGTGCTCTCCCGTGTCGCGGCCGGCAATCTTTATGTGAACCGCAACATCATCGGCGCAGTCGTCGGCGTACAGCCGTTTGGCGGACGCGGTCTTTCCGGCACGGGCCCCAAGGCGGGCGGCCCGCTCTATCTCGGGCGCATGACGCAAAAGGCACCGAAGATCGACCGCATCGCCAGCCAGCAGGATCAGGCCGCCGTCGATCTCGCCCGCTGGCTTGACGAAAACGGCGAGACGGTCGCGGCGGAAGCCGCAAGGCAGGCCGCGGCGCTTTCCGGCCTTGGCTTCGAGACCGAACTGGCAGGCCCTGTCGGTGAGAGAAATGTCTATGCGCTGCATCCGCGCGGAAAGGTTTTGCTGGTCCCGGCAACCGAACAGGGGCTTTACCGCCAGCTCGCGGCAGCGCTTGCGGCCGGAAATGCGGTTGTCATTGACAACGCGTCGGGGCTTGAAAAGTCGATCTATGGCTTGCCGGCAACCGTCACCTCGCGCATCGTCTGGGCGGATGACTGGGCAAAGTCAGGCCCCTTTGCCGGTGCGCTGGTTGAAGGCGATGCGGAGCGTGTGGTTGAGATCAACAGGAAAATCTCGGCTCTTTCCGGTCCGCTGGTTCTCGTTCAGGCCGCTACCACGGAAGCGCTTTCCGGAGAAAGCCAGCCCTATACGCTGGACTGGCTGGTGGAAGAGGTCTCCGTCAGCGTCAACACCACCGCCGCTGGCGGCAATGCCAGCCTGATGAGCATTGGCTAAAACATGGGGCGGCAGGGTCGTCTTGGCCCTGCCGCGACACCCATTATTACCCTGTAACCTCTCCCCGGCCGAAGAGCTGGTTCAGAACCTGCTCTTCCAGTCTCGCAAACTCCGCCGTGCCATGGCGGCGCGGACGCGGCAGCTTCACATCGAGGTCGAGTGCGATGCGGCCCTCATCGATGACGACGATGCGATCGGCGAGCGCCACGGCCTCGGAAACATCATGCGTGACGAGCACGGCGGTGAATTTCTGCTTGCGCCAGATGCGCTCCAGCAAAAGCTGCATTTCGATGCGGGTGAGCGCGTCGAGCGCGCCGAGCGGCTCATCCAGCGCCAGGATCTGCGGATGGGCGACAAGCGCCCGCGCCAGCGCAACACGCTGCTTCTGTCCGCCGGAAAGCACATAGGGCCATTCCCCTGCCCGGTCTTTCAGTCCCACCTCTTCAAGAATGGCAAGCGCCTGTTCCTGCGCCGCCTCGCCCCTGGCGATGCCGGTCAATCCCACTGAAACGTTATTCGCGATACGCTCCCACGGCAGAAGACGCGGCTCCTGAAACATCATGCGGGTGCGGCTTGACGCATCCTTAGAGACGGTTCCGGTCGTCGGGGTGTCGAGGCCGGCCAGAATACGCAAAAGCGTACTCTTGCCACAGCCGCTTTTGCCGATAATGGCCAGAAACTCGCCTTCCCGCACATCGAGATCAATGCCACGCAGAACCGGCTTGTCGCCGAAGCTCTTCGTGACGTTGCGGAAGCTGAAGGCAACCTTAGCTTCGGTCGATTTCGGGCCGGGTTCGATCTTTGCCTCCGCTCCTGGCGGCGGGGATGGCTGGGCATCAGGGCGTCTCAACGTCGTCACATTACCGGTCGACATGGGTTACCTCAGACTTTCTTGAAGGCTGGATGCCATTGCAGGAAGATGCTTTCGAGGAAGCGGGCAAAACTGTCCGCCAGCTTGCCGAGAAGCGCATAGATAAGGATCGACAGCACGACGACGTCGATCAGCAGGAACTCGCGCGCCTGCATGGCCATGTAGCCAAGGCCCGACGAGGAGGAAATGGTTTCCGCCACGATCAGTGTCAGCCACATGATGCCGAGCGCATAACGCAGGCCGGTGAAAATCGAGGGCAGCGCGCCGGGCAGGATCACCCGCCGGAACAGCGTGAAGGGCGACATGCCGTAGGTACGGCCCATTTCCACCAGTTGCGGATCGACGCCCTGGATGCCGAGCAGCGTGTTGATGTAGATCGGGAAAAATACGCCGAGCGCGACCAGAAAGAGCTTCGCTTCCTCATCGATGCCGAACCACAGGATGACGAGCGGAATGAGCGCCAGATGCGGAATGTTGCGGATCATCTGCAGCGTTGTATCGGTGAAACTGCGGGAGAACTTCGACAGACCGTTCGCCAGCCCGAAGATGAAGCCGATGGAGCCGCCGATGGCGAAACCGGCGAGTGCACGGGCGGAACTGACACCGATATTGGCGAGGAGTTCCCCCGAGAGCAGAAGCCGCCAGAAGGCTTCGGCGACTGCGGAGGGGGCGGGCAGCACATTGGCGGAAATCACCCCCGCGCGCGCCGCCACCTCCCATCCTGCAAGGATGAGTGCGGGAAGCAGCCAGCCGATGATGCCGCCGAACTCGATGCGCTTACTGCTGCTCACGGCATGTCCCTCCGGCTCAGTTGGTGGCGCCCGACCAGACGGCATCCTTGATGCTGATCTGTTTCGGGATCAGGCCGAGACGATAAAAGCGATCCGCCGTTTCCTGCTGGCTGGCGATGATCTTGTCATCGATCTTGGTAATGCCGAATTCCGAACGGTTCGCGGCAAGCGTCTGTGCCTCCAGCGGCACGCCCGTCACCTCATGCAGCGCCGCAGCGACCTTGTCGCGATTGGCGGCGGACCACTTCGCAGCCTCACCGAGCGCATCGATCGTCGTGTTGATGGTATCGCCATGCGATTTGGCGTAGTCGCGATTGGCGAGGAAATAGGTGCTGACAGCAAGCACATCGCTGGTGCGGGCCAGCGTCACCGGCTTGTATCGGGTTTCGGCAATCGCATAGAAAGGATCCCAGACGGCCCAGGCGTCGATCTTGTCGCTGGCGAAGGCTGCCGCGGCATCGGCAGGACTGAGATAGGTCACCTCGATATCGCTGAATTTCAGGCCATTCTTTTCCAGAGCCGCGACGAGCAGGTTATGTGCACTGGTGCCTTTGCCGACGCCAACCTTCTTGCCCTTCAGATCGGCAACCGACTTGATGCCGCTTTCGGGTTTGGTGAAGATCGCCTCGCCCTTACCGTTCGAGGGAAGCGCCGCCACATAAACGATGGCCGAACCCGCTGCCTGGCCGAAGATCGGCGGTGCATCACCTGTCCAGCCGACATTGATGGAGCCGACATTCAGGGCTTCCACCAGCGGCGGGCCTGCGGTGAATTCGACCCATGAAACCTTCACGCCCTTGGCTTCGAGCGCCTTTTCGATGACGCCCTGCTGGCGGGCGATAACAGGCAGGCCGGTTTTCTGATAACCGATCTTCAACTCTTCCGCCGCCCCTGCCTGCAGCGGCAGGACGGAGAATGCGGCGGCGGCAAAAAGGCTGGCGGAAAGCGCGCGTCGGGTGATGGCTGGCATTTCATCTCCTTATCACCAGCCCCTCTGGCCGGATCACGATATGGAGCAATGCTATGGTTTTCCATTAAAACGATAGAGAGACGATAATTCAATATCGGCAATGTTGCGGGAATAAAATTTCGCGCAACCACATGTTTTCCGCAAATCATCGCGGAGGCCCTTGTCAGACCCATCGAACAGAAATGCCGGCGCGGAGGAAGCCGCACCGGCATGATGGATCAATTTCTCTTCCGACAACGCGATCGAAAAGTCGATTACTCGATATCGAAGGAAACCCCCTGCGCCAGCGGTAGCGCCTTGGAGTAGTTGATCGTGTTGGTGGCGCGGCGCATATACGCCTTCCACGCATCCGAACCGGATTCACGGCCGCCGCCAGTTTCCTTCTCACCGCCGAAGGCACCGCCGATTTCCGCACCCGACGTGCCGATATTGACGTTGGCGATACCGCAATCGGAGCCTTCCGACGACAGGAAACGTTCCGATTCCTGTATGTCGCGGGTGAAAATGGACGACGAAAGACCGGCGGCAACGGCGTTGTGCGCTTCAATCGCCTGATCGAGATCGCTGTACTTCATGACGTACAGGATCGGGGCGAAAGTCTCTTCCAGAACGGGGCCAACCTGCTTCGGCATTTCGACCAGCGCCGGTTTCACATAATAGGCATCTGCCGCACCCGTATCCACGCGCCCGCCCCCATTCACCACGCCGCCGGCCGCCTTGGCCGCTTCGAGCGCTTTCTGCATGGCCTCGAATGCCGCCTTGTCGACCAGCGGGCCTACGAGTGCGGAGGTTTCCAGCGGGTTGCCGACGGAGACGGAAGAATAGGCCTTTTTCAGGCGTGGCACGAGCTCGTCATACACGCTTTCATGCACGAAAAGGCGGCGAAGCGTGGTGCAGCGCTGGCCGGCCGTGCCCATCGCACCGAAGGCGATGGCGCGCAATGCCATGTCGAGATCGGCAGAGGGGCAGACGATGCCTGCATTGTTGCCACCGAGTTCAAGAATGGCACGGGCGAAGCGTTTCGCCAGACGCGGCCCGACATCACGGCCCATGCGGGTGGAGCCGGTGGCCGAAACCAGCGGCACCTTGGGATTATCCACCAATGCCTCGCCGACCGCGCGGTCGCCGATCAGCAGTTGGGACAGACCTTCCGGCGCATCGCCGAAGCGGGCGGCAGCGCGTTCGAAAATGCCCTGCACGGCAAGCGCCGTCAGCGGCGTCTTTTCGGACGGCTTCCAGACAACCGCGTTACCACAGACGAGGGCAAGTGCGGCATTCCACGACCAGACGGCGACCGGGAAGTTGAAGGCGGAGATGACGCCGACGACGCCGAGCGGATGCCAGGTTTCCATCATCCGGTGGCCGGGGCGTTCGGTGGCGATGGTGAGGCCATAAAGCTGGCGGGAAAGACCGACCGCGAAATCGCAGATATCGATCATTTCCTGCACTTCGCCCAGACCTTCTGACGGGATTTTGCCCGCTTCCAGCGACACGAGACGGCCGAGATCGGCCTTGAAAGCGCGCAGTTCTTCACCAAGCAGCCGGATCAGCTCACCACGGCGCGGCGCGGGAACATTACGCCACGCCTTGAAGGCAGCCTCCGCCCTGTCGATCACGGCCGCTACGCCCTCGACCGACACGGTCTTCAGACTTGCAATTCGCTCGCCTGTCACCGGGCTGAAAGAGGCCATGTCGCCACCAGTGTAGAGATCGCGGGCAACGCCCATCCTCTCGAGCAGGGCGGCGGCTTCCTGTTTCACGTCAAGCTTCGTCATCGCATCCATGTCCATCGTCCTTTTGGTTGAAAGGGGAGGAAAGGCCGTTTGATACGGCGCTTAAACTCCCGTCACTCATCTTTCCCCGAATTTTTCATTCGTTGTTTGAAACTGGGACCGGCCACGCGGAAAACGCCGTTCCATTCTTTCCCGTAATCATATATGACCATAACAACCCGTTTCCAATGACAAACGCGGGTAAGTTGATGCGAGAATGGAATGGATCCGCGCAGAAGACTGGTTCCTGATATCGTTACCCTGCAAGCGTTCGAATGCGCGGCACGGCATGGCAATTTTACGCGCGCTGCCGAAGAACTCAACCTCACGCAAAGCGCGGTTAGCCGACAGATCGGCGAGCTGGAAGCGCAAACGGGCATGCAGCTTTTCGAGCGCATCCGCAGACGGGTGGTACTTTCGGAAGCAGGGCGCAAATTCCTGCCCGACGTACGGCGCCTGTTGCAGCAATCCGAACAGTTGATGGTGCGGGCGGTTTCGGCGGGCACCTCGCATGCATCGCTCTCCGTCGCGACGCTGCCGACATTCGGTAGCCGCTGGCTGATGCCGCGCCTGTCCCGCTTCATCGATGCCAATCCTGACATGACGATTACGATTGGCTCACGCTCGCATCCGTTCGATTTCGATGAGGAGGGCTTCGATCTCGCCATTCATTATGGGCAGCCGGTCTGGGCGCATGGCACCTGCACCTTCTTATGCAATGAGGTGATCGTGCCGGTTGCCAGCCCTTCCCTGCTTCGCCGCGCCGGCGTGAACCGGGTGCAGGATCTGGCCGGACAGCCGCTGCTGCATGTCACGACCCGGCCGAAGCTCTGGACGGAATGGCTGGAAATGAACGGTGTGACGGCTGACAATGCTTATCAGGGTAGCCGTTTCGACCAGTTTTCGATGATCATCGAAGCCGCCGCGAGCGGCATCGGCTTTGCCCTCCTGCCGAGATATCTCATCGAGGCGGAACTTGCCTCCGGCCGCCTCGAAATCGTTTTTGACATCCCCCTGCAGACCGACAAGAGCTACTACGTAGCCCTGCCGGAAGGACGGCGGGACAATGCGCTTGCCCGCGCCTTTCAGGCCTGGCTGCTCGATCAGGTCGGCAAGCCGGTTTAATCCGCACCAGTTCGGTTCACATCGGCGATCAGAGGCGATTGCGGAAAAACGGGTTCCAGCGCACGGTGCCGAGCCTGACCTTTTCGCGGATCATCGTCAGCAGTCCCGAGCCAGCGATGACGGCAAGACCGAGTACCGCGATGGCATCGGGATATTCGTGAAAGAAGGTCATACCGATCGCCACCGCCCAGAGGATCTGCGAATAGTGCGAGGGCGCGATCTGGCTTGCCGGCGCAATGCGGGTGGCAACCAGAAGCGTGATCTGTCCCGTGGCCGTGCAAAGGCCGATGAAGGCGAAGGCCAGCAACTGGTGCAGGTTGGGCATGACGAATTCGGGAATGGAAGCGATGCCGTTGAAAGTCAGGCCGTAAATCAACAGCACACCCATGATCGAGGTGCGCTTTTCCTTGCCCGCCAGCGAGCGCAACAGGACGATGGTCATGGCGGCAAGGAATGCCACGCCGATGGCGGCGATATGCCCGAGTTCCAGCGTCTTGAAGCCCGGCCGCACGACGAGGATGACGCCGACGATGCCGGCCAGAACCGCCGCCCAGCGCCAGGGGCCGATATTCTCCTTCAACACCACGGCGGAAAGCACGGTGACGAAGAGCGGTGACAGGAAGATCAGCGCATAGGCTTCCGCCAGCGGAATGGTGGTGAAGGCATAAATACCGAAAATACCCGCGAACAGGCCGGAAATGGCGCGACCGTGCACCGCGAACGGCCGGCTCATGCGCCAGAACTCACGCCACCTTTCCTCGCGCGGTTTGCTGAAGAAGATGAAGATGCCGGAGAACAGGATGCTGAAAAAGCCGATTTCGAAAACGCTGATCTGCGATCCAAGCGACTTGATGGTGGCATCGCCCATGGAAAAGGTCGCGTAGGCGAACAGACCGAGCAGAAAACCCTTTTGCATTTAAACGTCCCCGAAAATCGACCGCAACGCAAAGCTTCTCCCAGCCGCGTGGAACGCGGCCTGGACGCCCCCACTCCGGGGGACAGACAGTCTGGCAGATTTTGATCCTCTCCCTACGGCTAGACCCGGCTACCTATGAGTGCAAGCCGGAAAAATCGTAAAATGGTCCGATTGAACGCGACCAGTGCAAATGGCTGCAAGGTGCGGCAAATTTGTCCCGTCCGCCATCACATCCCCGTCATGGAAAGACGTTAGCCGGTGTTGATCGCGGCGCTTGGCGACGGGCATGAAGGCGGCTAAATATTATCCTGCGATTTTCACCCGATGATTTCCCCGGCTGATATTGCTGCGTTACCATGGCCTCGCTAACCGAAAGGAAAAAGAATGCGGATTGTGATGATCGGTTCGGGTTATGTCGGCCTTGTGTCCGGCGCGTGTTTTGCAGATTTCGGCCATGACGTGGTTTGCGTCGACAAGATGCCGGAAAAGATCGAAGCCTTGAAAAATGGCCATATCCCGATCTTCGAGCCGGGTCTGGAGACCATCGTCGCCAACAATGCCAAAGCCGGGCGGTTGAGCTTCACCACCGATCTCTCCGCCGCCGTTGCCAAGGCCGACGTGGTCTTCATCGCGGTCGGCACGCCTTCACGGCGCGGGGACGGCCATGCCGATCTCGGTTATGTCTATGCGGCGGCAAAGGAAATTGGCCATGCGCTGGATGGTTTTACCGTAATCGTCACCAAATCCACCGTTCCCGTCGGCACCGGCGACGAAGTGGAACGAATTATCCATGAGGAAAACCCCTCGGCCGATTTCGCCGTGGTTTCCAACCCGGAATTTCTGCGCGAAGGTGCGGCGATAGAGGATTTCAAGCGGCCGGACCGTATCGTCGTCGGCCTGTCGGATGAACGTGCCCGGCCGGTCATGACCGAGGTTTACCGCCCGCTTTATCTCAACCAGTCGCCGCTGCTCTTCACCACCAGACGTGCTTCCGAACTCATCAAATACGCCGCCAACGCCTTTCTGGCGATGAAGATCACCTTCATCAACGAAATGGCCGATCTGTGCGAAAAGGTTGGCGCCAATGTGCAGGATGTCTCGCGCGGTATTGGCCTCGATGGCCGTATCGGCCCGAAATTCCTGCATGCCGGCCCTGGTTATGGCGGCTCCTGTTTTCCGAAGGATACGCTGGCGCTCGCCAAGACCGCGCAGGATTATGACGCGCCGGTGCGGCTGATCGAGACCACCATCGCCATCAACGACAACCGCAAGCGCGCCATGGGCCGCAAGGTCATCAACGCCGTGGGTGGTGACGTGCGCGGCAAGAAGATCGCCGTGCTCGGCCTCACCTTCAAGCCGAATACCGACGACATGCGCGACAGCCCGGCGATCGCCATCATCCAGACCCTGCAGGACGGGGGCGCGAAGGTGGTGGGTTACGATCCGGAAGGCATGGCGAATGCCCGCCATCTGATCGAGGACATCGATTACGCAACCGGGCCTTATGAGGCTGCGGAAGGCGCTGACGCGGTGGTCATCGTGACGGAGTGGAACCAGTTCCGCGCCCTCGACCTGCCGCGCCTCAAGGCGATCATGAAAAGCCCGGTGCTGGTGGATTTACGCAATATTTACCGCACCGACGAAGTCGCCGCCCATGGCTTCATCTATGCCGCCGTCGGTCGCCCGCAGGAAGGCGGTTCTGATAACGACGCTTGAAGGCGTCGCCATCGCAGTTTCATCAAAAGGTTTTCTGCGTTTCGGTTTAACCGCAGACGCACCAATGGATTCGGGAAATCATCATGCGTTATCTGGTCACCGGCACAGCAGGCTTTATCGGCTTTTACGTCGCCAAGCGTCTGCTCGATGCTGGTCATTTCGTCACCGGCTTCGACGGCATGACGAAATATTACGATGTCAGCCTCAAGGAAAAGCGTCACGCCATTCTTTCCCGCTCCAACGGCTTCCGGGCGGAGATCGGCATGCTCGAGGATACGGATGCGCTGAAGCGCGCGGCCGACGCCTCCGAGCCTGAAATCATCATTCATCTCGCCGCCCAGGCGGGTGTGCGTTACAGCCTTGAAAATCCCCGCGCCTATGTCGATTCCAATCTCCTTGGCTCGTTCAACATGCTGGAGCTTGCCAGAAGCCTTGATGTCAAGCACCTGATGCTGGCATCGACCTCCTCCATCTACGGCGCCAATGAGAAAATCCCGTTTGCGGAAAGCGACAAGGCCGATGAGCCGATGACGCTTTACGCCGCCACCAAGAAGTCGATGGAACTGATGGCGCACAGTTATGCCCATCTGCACAAACTGCCCACCACCGCCTTTCGTTTCTTTACAGTCTACGGTCCTTGGGGGCGGCCGGACATGGCGCCGATCAAATTCGTCGACGCCATCTCGAACGGCCGCCCGATCGATATCTACGGTCAAGGCAGAATGAGCCGCGACTTCACCTATATCGACGACCTGGTGGAGGGCATCGTCCGACTGAGCGCGGTCATCCCTTCCGAGGAAAACCGCGTCACACAAGAAGGCGTCACCGACACGCTCTCCCACCATGCACCATTCCGCGTGGTCAATATTGGCGGCGGCCAGCCGGTGGAACTGATGCATTTCGTCGAGACGGTCGAAAAAGCGGTTGGGAAACCGGCGGTCCGCAACATGCTGCCGATGCAGCAGGGTGACGTTCCCCGCACTTTCGCCTCGCCCGATCTTTTGAGAGCCCTTACCGGCTACGTGCCGCAGACGTCGGTCGAAGAGGGCATCAAGGCCCTCGTCGCCTGGTATCGGCAGATGCAATCCTCCTCGCTGCAGGAATAACTACAGCGTTGCCAGCAGGCGATTTGAGATGGTGCCGCCGGACGCGCTCTGCATGGCGATCTTGGTTTCCACTGCCTCTATGATCGTGTCGCTGAAATCCATATCCGTGAGGTCGCGGATATTGGAAAGCCCGCCCGGTGAAAACACGTTCACCTCCAGTATCTTGTCACCGACGATATCAAGTCCGACAAGGAACATGCCGTCCTCCACCAGCTTCGGCCGCACCATTTCGGCAAGCGCCACGATGTCGTCTGTCACCTTCACGGCCTCCGCCGTACCGCGGGCGTGGATGTTGGAACGCAGATCGCCTTTTGCAGGCACACGGCGAAGGGCGGCATATTTGCCGTCGCGCATCAGCGGCCGGCCATTCATCATGAAGAAGCGGATATCGCCGTCCTTAGCAGCCGGCAGATAGGCCTGCGCGATCAGATAACCCTCGAGGCTGACGGCTTCGAAAATCTGGTTGAGATTGGTTTCCTTGCTGGAGCCGATCTTGAAGACGTTCTTGCCGCCGGAGCCCTGCAGCGGCTTGACGATGACGCCTTTTGGATGGGCATCGGCGAAGGCTCGGATTTCATCCACATTGCGCGAAATAATCGTGGTCGGCCGGACGATTTCGGGAAAGCTCTGGAAATAGAGCTTGTTCTGCGCCAGCGCCAGACCTTCGGGATCGTTCAGTACGACGACACCGCGCTGTTCGGCGAGCCGACCGAACAGGATGCCGGCATGGACCGCCCAGGGCCGTGTGGTCTGGTCGAGCGAGGGATCGTTGCGCAGCATCAGAGCATCGACCTCCTCGACATCCATGGTCCGCCGTTCCAGCGTCTTGTCCTGAAGAGCAGCATGAAACGCTTCGGATTTCTTGTATTTCGCCTTCGGCAGCACCGTGGCATGGATCGTCAGGCTGTCATCCGAACGCAGGGTAAAGTCACCCGGCGTCAGATAGATAACCTCATGGCCGCGATTGAGCGCCGCCATGGCCAGCAGGCCGGTTGCAAAATTCGGCCCCTCGGTTTCAATCGAATTGACGAAAAATGCGATACGCATGAAGCCCCTCCTATAATGTCGCGAGTTCGGCAATGGATATTCCCGCCCGGATTTTTTCCAGACGCTCGTTGGCCCTGGCCGGCAGCAGGAATGCGGGCCTGACGCCTGGCGGGCGCAAAAGGCCGCGCAGGGCAAGCTCCTGCATGACCGGGAAATGCTGGGCGGCTATCTTGCCCATCCAGAACGGATCGAGCGCACCGCCCTTGCGCAGATGGTCCAGCACCTCGGCCAGCCCGCGCAGATAGATCGCGTCCTTCGAGAGGCCGCCGCCGCGATAGATGCGCAACGTCATGTTGAAGGCGCCAGCCTCATCAAAACCATGGTCGCGGGTCATGAGCCGGAACGTCTCCACAAAGCTGGCGCCATCCAGCATGGCGGCACAGCCGACGACGCGGGCCGCAATCAGCCGCAGGCGCTCGCGCGTCATTCCGCCAGCCAGATGCTCCGCGAGCACCGCCAGCCCTTCCTGCACGCCCTCATAGCCGGAGAGGCCGGTACGAAAGAGCCTGAGCCCCTGAAACGACCCATTGAAATAGGTGAGGAGATGCACGCCGATCTCATGCGACAGGAGCGCTTCGACACGGCGCTGTTCCATAACGGTGTGCCGGGAAATAAGAAGTTTCTCGCCCGTCACCATCAGACCCGGCGGCAGGTCGTCGCGGATTTCTACCCGTGCCTTGAAGCCCGGCTCCTCGGCCAAGTAGGACTCGACCATCTCGCGCGACTTCCGTGCGACGGCGTAACAATCTACCATCGCGATTTCGCCGCCCTCCTCCCGGCGGGGACAATCCTCCAGCACCCGCAGCGCCAGCGTCAGCAGCGCAGGTTCGACGGCGCCATAGAGGGCGCGGGAAAAATCCGTGAAAGTGCGCCGGTGCAGATTGGCCAGCATCGTCAGTTGCAGATCGATCTCCTGCTGTTTCTCCCGATAGAGATGGTAAAGCACCGGATCTTCCAGATGATCGAAAACCACCGAATAGAGCTTTCGCTTCTGCTCCTCGACATCGACGCCCAACGGCCGGTAGAGAAGACGCGGCGCGAACTGGAAGCTGCCGTCCCGAAATTCCTCGAAGGCCCGGCGGGCATTGATTGGCGTGACGGAGAGAAGGAAATCGAAGGACGATACGATATCGTCGATGGACCTGTCTGCGCGCCTGACCGCATCGACGAAGGCCTTGCGGCCGAGCGCCCTGTGGCTGGTCACCTTGAGCGCGTCCATCCCTGCAGAGAATGACGAGAAGGCTTGCAGGCCCGCGTCGAAAAGATCGGCGATCATCGTCTCGCGCAGGCCCGGATAATCGGCACCGGATTCCGGCTGTCTATAGATCGGCGCGAAACGGACACTGATACAGGGAAAGTCCAGTCCTGCATTCTGAAACCGGAGGATCGGGTCGCCTTCCGGCTCGGGCCGGGTGATGCGCGGTGTACGAAACCGTACCTCGGCGTCACACACAGCCTTGATGAATACCCGACGGGCCTTTTGTGTTTCCGGTTCGGCTGTTGCCGAAACGGAGACCTCATAATGCGGTAAGAAGGGTGAATCGTCGGCAAGCAGGATGTCGTGCTCCAACTCACCGATATCGAGCACGATGAAGGCGCCGAAACGCTCCCGCATGGCCGTACCCACGGCCTCGATCAACGGCGCGGCCTCCTGAACGGTCGAAGCAATGAGATAGGAAGCGTGAGCGGCGGCAATGTCGCGCGCGGCAAGATCTTTCGTGCCGCCGGTCAGATGCAGGCACAGGAAAGGTAGTGGCCGGTCGATATGAAGCCGGCCGTCTTTGCCGATATCGCGACGTATTGCCTTGCCTGCCTGGAGGCAGGATGTCACGTCATCCACCAGCTCGGCAGTGGGAGAAGGGACATCACGGGCGGCAGAAACATTCATCGCCGCGACCTCAGACATTCCTCGACAACGGGCTGAAGTGCCGTGATCATGTCCCGTATTTCCGACACTACGCGCCTGTCCGGCTTTCCTGTCCATTCGTCCATAAAGAATTTCTTGAACTCGATGGCGATGGCACAGCCGTTTTCCGCGAAACGCTCGTGAATGAAACGGGTCTGTTCCCCCTTGCCCTGAAACGCCACGTTCTCGCGGACATCAAGACGGCGTCCGGCAATGGTCGCTGACGCGAAATGATGACCGACGGCGCTGACGATATCGTTCCAGCGGCTGCGGTCCATGGAAAAGGTGCCGATATTGATATCGGGTGCTTCCGCAGGCGTGGTCGGCGGCGCAGCCGGACCCTGCCGGCGATGGTTGTAGGTGTGCACGTCTAGCACGACAAAAGCGCCGTGCCGCCGTTCGAGCGCGGCCAGCGTATTTTCCAGCATCGCGTAATAATCCGCGTGGAAATCCAGAGATTGCCGGACCGCTGCCGGCGCAGGCTCCTGTTTCCATACCTCAAGCCCCCAGGATTGTTCCGGCTTCAGATAGATGGCTTGATCGGCGGCGCGGTTGAGGTCGATTTCGAAACGTGAGTGGTGCACAATGACGCGGTTGGTCAATCCCGCAATCATGTCGCCGGTGAACGGATCTTCCTCTCTCAGGCGTTGTTCGCCCGAAAGGGCCATCAGCCCGGCTATATCTGGCCGTATGCGGTGACCGTCATGGATGGCCGTGCCGATAACCGGCGAATTGCCAAACCCGATCGTCCAGAAGCCCGTATTTTCATCCTTGCCGTCGCTGTGTCTGGCTACCATGCTGCCTCCCCTGCATCAGGGGTAAAACAGCACAAGCGGCCCGTTTGTTCCGGCAAAAATTGCGCGCGATTTATTGGGCCGCAGCACGCATGCGCCGTCAAAAAACTGCGGAACCATACCGGAAAGCTCACGTTGTTCTGGCAGGAGGGCCGCCGTGTCAAACGGACATGATGGCGCTGAAGAACATCGGGGTTTTTCCGTTTTCTCCCGGTGGCCAACGAAACGGCAGTCGAGCTTCTTACCCATCCGGCGTCCCTCCGTTCCCGATTCCACACACTAGGAGCCGCGACATGGAAAAAACCGAAACGCGCAAACTTGCGGAAGAATATCTGCGGCTCGGCGGCACGCGTCAGGTGATGATCGACGACAACAAGACATTTGTGCGCCAATGGGAGCACGAACCAGCTGCAGCCGAGACATTCTGGCAGACGCACATCGAACCGCTCGAAGCGGAACGCCGCAAGGACGTGGAATTTTTCCTCCCCTCCGTGAATTCGGACAAGGAAGATTGAACCCAAAGGAGACAGATATGACTGCTATTAACGCCGCAAAAATCCTTATCCTGGCAACTGACGGCTATGAACGCTCGGAGCTCAGGGTGCCCTACGATCAGCTCAAGGCCAAAGGCGCGGATGTAAAGATCGCCTCTATCAAGGAAGGAGAGATCAAAAGCTGGGATGAAAAGGACTGGGGCGACAGTATTGCCGTCGATCTCCTCGCGAAAAGCGTTCGCCCGGATGATTTCGATGCGCTGGTGCTTCCCGGCGGCCAGATCAATCCGGACGTGCTGCGCCATGACGAAGACGCCATGCGGGTGGTCCGCGACTTTCTGAAATCCGGCAAGGTGGTAGCGGCCATCTGCCACGCGCCCTGGCTTCTGGTCGAAGCCGACGCCCTTCGCGGCCGTGACGCCACATCCTATTGGTCGATCAAGACCGACCTGAAAAACGCCGGCGCCAACTGGAAGGATGAAAAGGTGGTTACCGACAAGGGGATCATAACCTCCCGCAGCCCCGATGACCTTGATGCCTTTGTGGCCAAGATCGTCGAAGAGGTGGAGGAAGGTCGCCACGAGCGCCGTGCCGCCTGATAAGCTCCGCATTCCTTTGTGCCGCCGGCTTCCGGCGGCACTTTTTTTGGGAGGAAGTCATGAAAAGCAGATTGCTGGCGAGCGCCGCCGAACGTACCTTCATTCTCGTGATCGAGCCGGAAGAAGAGGCATTCGACGCAATCCGCCGCTTTGCGCGGACCGAAAACATCAACGCGGCGTCGGTGACGGCGATCGGTGCCTTCTCCACCGCGACGCTTGCGTTTTTCGACCTTTTATCGCGAGAATACAAAGAAATACCCGTGACGGAACAGAGCGAGGTCCTGAGCCTGCTCGGCGATATTACCCTTGACGAAAACGATACGCCGAACCCGCACCTGCATGTCGTTCTGGGCTTTGACGATGGCTCGACCAAGGGCGGGCACTTTCTGAAAGGCGTGGTACGACCGACACTGGAGGTGGTTATCCGCGAAACACCCGCAGAACTGCGACGCAGCTATATCAGTGAGTTCGGCATAGCCCTCATCGACCCCGCGAAATAATCCCGCGGAACCGGAAAAACGCCATTGCGTTATCTCTTCACACGGGGGATGGCATGGCGGCGACAATCGATCGGGACGGTGAAGGCGACGACGAGGTCAGACAGTTTCTGACAGGTCTGGCGCGAGGAACGGCGGGCGCATTGCTGTTTGCCCTGCCCATGCTGATGACCATGGAGATGTGGTTTCTGGGCCTTTACATCAGCCCATGGCGGCTCCTGCTGCTTTGCGTCCTCAACCTGCCGCTGCTTCTACTTCTCGCCCGTCGGATCGGGTTCGAGAATATTCACTCCTGGAGCCAGGCGGCGCGAGACGCAATAACCGCCTATGGGCTGGGCGTCGCGGTGAGCGCGGCCGCACTTCTGCTGTTCGGTGTCCTCAACGACCAGATCACCGCCTCCAACATCGTCACAAAGGTTGCGTTACAATCCGTTCCCGCGAGCATAGGCGCCCTGCTTGGCCGCAGCCAGCTTGGACAGCATTCCGATGAGCAGGATGAAGAGAAAGGCGAATATTCGGGCGAGACCGGATATCTGCACGAGCTTTTCATGATGGTGGTGGGTGCGCTCTTTCTGAATCTCAACGTCGCGCCGACGGAAGAAATGATCCTCATCGCCTATAAGGTGACCCCCTATCACATTCTCGCCCTGTGCCTGCTGTCGATCGCCATCATGCATGGTTTCGTCTACGCGCTTCATTTCAAGGGCTCGCATCGGCTACACGAGGGACAGAAATGGTGGCAATCCTTCATCCGCTTCACCCTGCCGGGCTACGTCATCGCCATCGGCATCAGCATCTACACGCTCTGGACTTTCGAACGCCTCGACCACACCTCCCTGTCGCAGATATTGAATGCCGCCGTCATTCTCGGCGTTCCCGCCTCGATCGGCGCCGCCTCGGCCCGGCTGATCCTGTGAGGACATCATGACAATCTCCAAGGATGGAAAACACACGGAAAGTTCCGATCCGCACTGGATCGAATGGGTCACGGGCGCCATCTGCACCCTGCTCGTCGCCTCCATGCTCGGCTGGATCCTCTACGACATCTATCGCTACGAACCGGACGACGCCCGCTTCGAGATCGCCGTGACAGACGTTAACGGTGAGCCGGGGCAATATCGGGTGAAATTCGATATCCGCAATCTCTCCATGACGACGGCGGCGCAGGTGCAGGTACGCGGAGATCTGCAGCAGGACGGCGGCACGCAGGAAAGCGCGGACGTGACATTCGATTACGTCGCCTCGGAATCGCGCGACAGCGGAACGCTTTTCTTCCGCAACGATCCCGCAGGCGGGAGGCTTGTCATCAACGTCGCCGGCTATACCGAACCGTGACAGTTTTCAGGACCATTTCATGACCGCATCAGACCTGACGAAGGAACGCGACCTCAGGGAGTCAACCCCGCTCTGGGCCGATACGCCGCGGATCGGTGTCAGAAGCGGCAAGACGCCGAAAGACAACCACTACGACACAATCGTTGTCGGGACCGGTATCAGCGGCGCGCTGGTGGCCCACTCGCTGCATCGCCCGGGACGATCCATGCTGATCGTTGACCGACGCGAACCCGTCAAAGGCAGCAGCATGGCGAGCACCGCAATGATACAGCACGAGATCGACACGCCGCTGACGAAACTCCGGACGATGATCGGCAGGGAGGCTGCAGACAGGGCTTGGCAGCGCTCGGCGCGCGCGGTTCTTCGTCTGGAGGAAATCGTCACCTCGCTCAATATTTCCTGCGGCATGAGACGAAAACAGGCACTGTACCTCGCCGGTGACGACATGGGTTCGCGCGCGCTGAAGGCAGAGGCGGATGCCCGCGCAGAAGCCGGCATCGAGGCTGAGTTTCTCGGCGCCGCGCAACTGAGAGAGCATTATGGGTTGGAACGGACCGCCGCCATCGTCAGCGACATATCGGCCTCCGCCAATCCCGCCCAGTTGACAGCGGGTCTGCTGCGCCATACCGCGAGCGCTGGAGCGGAAATCGTCGCTCCTCTGGAAATCACCGATCTCAGAAACGTTGGCGACGAAGTAATCGTCGCCACTGCCAACGGGAAAATCCTCTCCGCCGGCAACATCGTATTTTGCACCGGGTATGAGTTCTTGAAAGCGCTTGAAAGCCCGACACACCGGATCATTTCCACCTGGGCGCTGGCCAGCAGGAAAGGGCTGGATCTGCCGGACTGGCTGCAAAGCCACATCGTATGGGAGGCGGCAGACCCCTATCTCTATCTGCGAACCGACCGTGAGGGACGAGTGATTGCCGGCGGCGAGGACGAGGAAAATCCTGTCTCCTATCAGTCGAAGAGCAAGCTGGCAGGCAAGACACGAACAATCCGCCGCAAGATTGAAACACTGCTGGGCGTGGATATCGGCGAACCCGATTATCGCTGGGCGGGAGCCTTTGGTACGACCACCACGGGCCTGCCGCTGATCGGCCTCGTTCCGGGCATGAAGAATGTCTATGCGGTGATGGGGTTCGGCGGCAACGGCATCACTTTCAGCCAGATCGCCGCCGAAATCGTGGCCGCCGCCATCAATGGCGGTACCGACCCCGACGCCGATCTTTTTCACTTCCGCTGATGCCGTTCATTCATCCTTGATACCGGTTACCACCTGGATACGGCGAAGCGTCCACAATACGACGATGCCCATTGCTGCGGCGAGCAGAGCGAGCGGCCACATGCCGAGACCGGCCGAGAGGCCGATCGCCGCCGAAAGCCACATGCTTGCGCCCGTCGTCAGCCCCTTGACGTCGCCCTTGGTGTAAACGACCACACCTGCGGCGAGAAAGGCGATACCGGCGGTTACGGCTTCCACCAGTCGGATGGGATCGAGCCGGGCTGCCTCATGCCCTTCCGCCATCGTTTCCATCATATGGATGGTGATGACGCAGAAAGTGACGGCGGCAAGGCCGATGAGCATATTGGTGCGCAGACCAGCGGTGTTTTTGTGAAATTCGCGCTCCAGACCGATCAGGCCGCACAGGATGACCGCGCCGAACACGCGCACCAGCAGCACCTCGAACGGAATGGAAATATTCATGGAAAATTCTTCTGCAAGGCTTTGGGGCACTGTCGCGTCTCCTCCCGGAAATTTCTCCACACTAAGTTCGAAAAGGCGCGATGGTTCCGCACAGCAATATAAACGTTGCGTACAACCGAACCGGAACCATAGGAGCAGCTGAAAGTTTGTTTCCCGTGCGCATGAGCGCACATCGTGCATTTCCACTTCATGGGAGAAGGACCAATGGCCGAGAAGAAACTCGACGACCTGTTTTACGACACGCTGAAGGACATCTACTACGCCGAAAGGCAGATCCTGAAAGCCCTGCCGAAAATGGCGCGGGCGGCGACCGACCCGAAGCTGAAGCAGGCTTTCGAAAAGCACAAGGAAGAAACGCAGGGCCACGTAGAGCGCCTGCAGGAAGTATTCGAGATCATTGGCAAGCGCGCCCAGGGCAAGACCTGCGAAGCCATCCAGGGCATTATCGCCGAGGGCGAGGAAATCATGGAGGATTTCAAGGGCACCCCCGCCCTCGACGCCGGTCTCGTCTCATCGGCCCAGGCGGTCGAACACTATGAAATCGCCCGCTACGGCACGCTGAAGGCCTGGGCGGAAAAGCTCGGCCATACCAAGGCGGTATCGCTGCTCGATGCCACTCTTAAGGAAGAGTCGAAGACCGACGACGCGCTGACCGCGCTTGCCAAGACTTCGGTGAACGCCGCGGCCGAGAAGAAGGCTGCCTGACGCCATCCGCATCGGCTCAAAGAAAAACCGGAATGGTCACCCATTCCGGTTTTTTATTGTCGTCGTAGCCTGAAGGTTACGGCAGGGTGTAGGCGATGACGTAGTCGCCCGGTTTGGTCCCGACGGAACCGTGACCGCCCGCAACCATCACCACATATTGCTTGCCGTTTTCCAGTGCATAGGTCATCGGCGTTGCCTGACCGCCAGCGGGCAGGCGCGCTTCCCAGAGCTGCTTGCCGGTGGTGAGGTCATAGGCCCGCAGATAATTATCCACGGCGGCACCCAGGAAGGCTACGCCGCCCTTGGTGATCATCGGTCCGCCAATTCCCGGCACGCCCACCTTGAAGGGGAGCGGCAGCGGGGTCATGTCATAGACCGTGCCGTTCTTGTGCTTGTAGGCCACATCCCCGGTGCGCAGGTCCGCGCCGGCGACATAACCCCACGGCGGCGCCTGGCAGGGAATCTGCAGCGGGCCGAGGAACGGTCCCATGAAAACGCCATAGGGCGCACCGTCATTACGGTTCAGACCCTGCTCGCTGCCCTTTTCGTCCTGACCCTTCGGCGGAATCTGATTGCGCGGGACGAGCTGGGAGGTGAAGGCGAGATAGGTCGGCATACCGAACATGACCTGCCTTTCAGGATCCACAGCCACACTGCCCCAGTTGAAGGTGCCGAAATTGCCGGGATAGATGATCGAGCCGGTCAGTGACGGCGGGGTGTAGCGGCCCTTGTAGTTCAGCTGGTGGAAGCGGATGCGGCAGGCGAGCTGGTCGAACATGGAGACACCCCACATGTCCTTTTCCTGCAATGGCTCCGGCTTGAACGAGAGGGCCGTTGTCGGCTGCGTCGGCGAGGTGAAGTCCTCGGGGATCGCACCGCCCGGGGCTGGCTCCTCCGTGATCGGCAGAAGCGGCTCGCCGGTGCGCCGGTCGAGAACGTAGATATCCCCCTGCTTCGTTGGCCCGACGAGCGCAGGAACGGTCTGACCATCCTTGGTTATGTCGAGCAACACCGGCTGGGCCGGCACATCCATGTCCCAGAGATCGTGATGAACCGTCTGGCGCACCCAGCGATCCTTGCCCGTATTGATATCGAGCGCGACGATGGAGGAAGAATATTTCTCCACATTCTCGCTGCGGCCCATGCCGAGCTGGTCCGGGACCTGATTACCGAGCGGGACATAAACGAGCCCGAGGCCTTCGTCATAACTGAAGACGGACCAGCTGTTCGGCGAGTTGGTCGTGTAGGTCTCACCGGCCGCAATCGGCTCGGTCTTTTGCGGGTTCCCGGAATCCCAGTTCCAGATGAGCGCACCGCTGTTCACATCGAAAGCGCGGATCACGCCGGATTGTTCCTGCGTGGAGTAATTGTCATTCACCGCGCCGCCGATGATGATCTTGCCCGCAGCAATCACGGGCGGCGATGTCGAATAATAATAGCCGGCGGGATTATATTTCATGCCCTGCTCGAGATGCAGCACACCCTGATCGGCAAAGGAGGTGCAAACCTGGCCGGTGGCGGCATCGAGCGCGATCAACCGTGCATCCGACGTGGGCAGATAGACCCGCTCGGCGCAGGCCGTTCCCGGCGCGGCACCCGGTTCGGCATAATAGGACACGCCGCGGCACGTCTGGTGCTGGCGATCCGGATTGAGGCCGACATTCGGATCGTATTTCCATTTTTCCTTGCCGGTCGCGGCATCGATGGCGATGGCCCAATTATGCGGCGTGCAGATGAAAAGCGTATTGCCGATCTTGAGCGGCGTCACCTGATAGGTGGTTTCGCCCACATCGTCCGGCAGCTTCACGTCGCCGGTCTGGTAACGCCAAGCTTCCTTCAATTGCGAAACATTGTCGACATTGACCTGGGTCAGTGGGGAATAACGCTGCCCATAGGGCGTGCGGCCATATTGATGCCAGTCACCGTCAGGCACATTGCCGCCATAGGCGGGCGTCGCGGACGCCGTTTCCTGCGGCAAGGACCCTGGCTGATCATGCGGGTCCTGTGCCATCGAATATCCGGCAACCGCGATGGAAGCGAGAACGGAAAGCGCCAGCGGCCAGGCATTCGGCCCATAGCTTAGCCCCGTCGGGCTTGCAAAACCGAGTGGCTTCCTCACCCAGGGCACCAAGAGCCAGAGGCCTATCACAATGATAAAACCGCCGCGCGGGCCAAGCTGCCACCAGTCAAAACCGACTTCCCAGACTGCCCACGCAAGTGTTGCGACAATGAAGACGGCATAGACGTGAAGTGCTGCGCGATTGCGCTTGAAGAGCAGAACGGCCGTCAACAGAAAGGCCAGTCCGGAAAGCACATAATAAAAACTGCCCCCAAGCATCACAAGCTGGGAGCCGAAACCGAACAGCGCGAGGCCGATGAGCGTGAGAAAAACTGCAGTGACGGTGACTGCCATGAATGAAACCCCCGATTCCTGTCACTTTGTGTGAAATGAAATCGGGAGCAATATGGTTCCATTCAAACGCCACGAAAATTCATGGCATCTGCGTCACGGGTTCTGTGGCGCCCCCGTGGAGTCCTGCGGGGAAGGGTTTCGCTCCGTTGAAGCCGGCGGCGAAGCACCGCCGTTCGCGGGATTGTTGTCGAAGCTTTCCGAACCCGAGGGCTGCTGCGGGACGGGGGCGTTCTCCGTCTGCGGATTTTGCGGCAGGTTCTCGTCCGGTTCGAAAACCGCGTATTCCACGACAGCCCAGACCACCAGCGCTAACAACACGCTGACGATCAGAATGACAAGAACCGGACGTCCTGTCGATCCTTGCCGTGCCCGTGTGGCCGTCTCCTTTTTCGGAGCATCCCGACCGTCGAGATAGCTGGTATTTTCTCTGGCCATGTCTTTCACTCCCTAAACTCTGTCAATCTAATCCACAGGGAGAGGTTTTGTTCCCGCGAGGGGCCGGCGCATTCGACATGGCGCAATCTGGCCCTTACCGGAAGAGGGCGTCCGGGCCTCTCGGTTATTTCGCGGTCCAGCCGCCATCGATGGAAATGGTGGTGCCGGTGATGGAACGGGCCATATCGCCAGCGAGATAAAGTGCCATTTCGGCGATTTCCTCCGGCTGGATGAAGCGTCTTGTCGGCTGCGGCGCAAGCATCACCTTTTTCACCACATCTTCCTCACTCATGCCGTGTACCCTCGCCTGATCCGCGACCTGCGCGGCCACAAGCGGGGTCCAGACATAGCCGGGGCAGATGGCGTTACAGGTGATGCCGAGTTCGGCAACCTCCAGCGCAACGCTTTTCGTCAGTCCCACCACCGCATGTTTGGTTGCCACATAGGGAGCCTTGAAGGGAGACGCGCGCAAACCATGCGCGGAAGCGATGTTGACGATGCGGCCCCAGCCTCTTTCCTTCATGCCCGGCAAAGCAGCGCGGATGGTGTGAAAGGCGCTGTCGAGAGAAATGGCAACGATGCGGGAAAAATCCGCGAAGTCGAACTCATCGATCGGCGCGACCTTCTGAATGCCGGCATTGTTGACGAGGACATCGACATGGCCGAATTCCGCAATGACCTTTTCAGGCAGATGCGCGCTTTCTTCATAGTTCGCGAGGTTGGCGGAGAAATAGGCCGGCCTTTGCCGCGCCACTTTCCCTACAGCCTCCAGCGCCTGCGTCGCCTCCTCCACCGTTTCTATGCCATGCACAGCGACCAGATAGCCCGCCTCGGCGAAACGCCTGGCGATGGCAAGTCCGATGCCGCTGGTGGAACCGGTGACAAGCACGGTTTTCGGTTGATCCTCCATGGGCCTAGTCCTTCAGCTGCGGCAGGTTGCGGAAAAGTTCGAGCGCTTCGGGATTGGCGAGCGCATCGGCATTCTTCACCGGCCGACCATGGATGGTGTCGCGCACCGCGATTTCGGAAATCTTGCCGGAGCGTGTGCGTGGGATAGCGCTGACAGCAATGATCCTTGCCGGCACATGCCGCGGCGTCGCCCCCGAACGGATGCGGCTGCGGATGGTCTTTTCCAGCTCTTCCGTCAAGGCAGCACCACCCTTCATGCGCAGGAAGAGGATGACCCGCTGGTCCCCGTCGATATCCTGCCCAACGGCAATGGCCTCCTCTACTTCGGGCACGGTTTCCACCTGCCGGTAGATTTCCGCAGTCCCGATGCGCACCCCACCTGGATTAAGCGTCGTGTCCGAGCGTCCATGGATCACATAACCGCCGGAGGGCCGCAGTTCGGCGAAATCGCCATGCGCCCAGATGCCGGGGAAACGATCGAAGTAGGCGGCCTGATAGCGCGAACCATCCTCATCGCCCCAGAATTTCACCGGCATGGACAGATGCGCATTCCGGCAGACGAGTTCGCCGGGAACGCCGCGAACGGAACGGCCCTCATCGTCAAGCGTATCGATATCCATGCCGAGCATCGCGCCCTGCAATTCACCGCGATGAACCGGCTGTAGGGGATTGCCGCCGAGGAAACAGGCGCAGATGTCGGTGCCGCCGGAAATGGAGGCGAGATGCACATCCGCCTTCCAGTCGCGATAGATATAATCGAAGGATTGCGGGATGAGCGGCGAACCAGTGGAGAGAATTGTTCGCAGCGATGAAAGATCATGGCTTTCCCGCGGTTTCAGTCCCGCCTTCAGGCATGCATCGATAAATTTCGCAGACGTGCCGAAAGTGGCGATCCCTTCGGCGTCGATGAGATCGATCAGCCGGCCGGGCGTCGGATAGCCGGGATTGCCATCATAGGTGACGAGGGTGGTACCGAGCGCGAGACCGGAGACCTGCCAGTTCCACATCATCCAGCCGCAGGTGGTGAAATAGAAAAAGCGCTCACCCTCCTTGATATCGCATTGCAGTTTCAGCTCCTTCATGTGCTGAAGAAGCAGGCCGCCGCCGGAATGGGTGATGCATTTCGGCTTGCCTGTCGTGCCGGAGGAATAAAGGATCACCAGCGGCGCCTGGACGGGCAGACGGTTGAAGACAATCTCGCCCGCCGCATAAGGCGCAACGAAAGCCGCAAGCGTGACGCAGCCGAGATCAGTAAGGCTTTCGGGAACGGTTTCACCGATCAGAACGATCTTTTCAGGGGCCGCACTCTCCGCCACGGCGCGGATGGTCGGGCCGACGTCGATGCGTTTACCGGCATAACCATATTCCGGCACGGCGATGATGATTTTCGGGCCGATCTGAGACAGGCGGTCAGAGGCGCCTGCCGGGCCGAAATCCGGAGAGCAGGACGACCAGATGGCACCGATGGCGCTCACGGCCAGATATCCCACAATCGCCTCTATATCATGGGTGACGATCGCCCCGACGCGATCACCTTCCTGCACCCCGGCATGCACGAGCGCCTGCACCATGCGGGACACTGCGTTGTAAAGCCCCTTGCGGCTTATCTCGCGCCTTGTACCATCGTCACGATGAGCGATGATGGCCAACCGCTCATCGGCATCGCGCAGAAGGTTTTCGGCGTAATTCAACCTCGCGCCCGGATAGAACTCAGCCTCCCGGATCGTCGCGCCCGGCTTGAACGCAACGTCGCCGCGCGTGCCGATAATGCCGAGCTCGTCCCACAGCGCATCGTAAAACTCTTCCGGCGCGTCGATGGACCAGCGCAGCAGGCCGGCATAATCATCGGCGGCCTGCCCGTGTATCTTTGCGGTTCTTGTCGCGAAGGCGAAAAGCGCCGAGCGCTTCACCCTCTCTTCCGGCGGCACCCACAGAATGTCAGATGGCGCGGCGGCTGTCATGCTCTGCTCCCGCGCAGCATTTCAACGATGGCGGAAAAATCACGCCCGCCCTGCCCGTCGTCGACGAAGCTCTCATAAAGCGCCGCCGCCGCAGCACCCAGCGGCGTGGAGGCGTCAGCACCATTGGCCGCCTCCTGCGAAAGCTTCAGGTCCTTGAGCATCAAGGCTGCGGCGAATCCGGGCTGGTAATCCTTGTTGGCGGGTGATGTCGGCACCGGACCCGGCACCGGGCAATAGGTGGTGAGCGACCAGCATTGCCCGGAAGAGGTGGAGGCGACATCGAACAGCGCCTGGTGCGAAAGCCCGAGTTTTTCGCCGAGCACAAAAGCCTCGGAAACCGCGATCATGGAAATGCCGAGGATCATGTTGTTGCAGATCTTGGCCGCCTGCCCGTTGCCGCCCTTGCCGCAATGCACAATCTTTTTGCCCATGGCTTCCAGCAGCGGCTTCGCCGCCGAAAAAGCCTCCGCCTCACCACCGCACATGAAGGTCAGGGTGCCGGCGGCCGCACCGCCCGTGCCGCCGGAAACGGGGGCGTCGACCGAAGGGCAACCGGCGGAAGCGGCCAGTTCATGCGCCTTCAATGCGCTTGCCATATCCACGGTCGAGCAGTCGATAAGGAGCGTTCCGGCAGAGATTTTACTAGTCAGATCGTCATAGACCGAAACGACATGTTCGCCCTTGGGCAGCATGGTGATGACCACATCAGCCGCGTTGACTGCTTCGGCAGAATTCGCGGCAACCGGAATGCCCGCCTCCTTTGCCGCTGCACGGCAGGCTTCGGCAAGATCGTATCCCCTGACGGCATATCCCGCCTTGACGAGATTGGCGGCCATCGGCAGGCCCATATGTCCCAGCCCCAGAAAAGCGATGGTCTTCATCGGTAGGTTCCTTTCAGCGATTATCCGCAAGGATCATGTCGGCGGCCTTTTCGGCAATCATGATCGTCGGCGAATTGGTATTTCCGGATGTAATGCGCGGCATCACCGAGGCATCGGCGACGCGCAGCCCGGCGAGCCGGCGGAACTTCAGGCGCGCATCAACGACACTTTCCATATCCGACCCCATGCGCAGCGTGCCGACAGGGTGGAAGATGGTGGTGCCGATATCACCTGCCGCCTTGGCAAGATCATTGTCGTTTTCGAAGGAGGGGCCGGGCCGGTATTCCTCCGGCCTGAAGCGGGAAAAGGCCGGCTGGGCGACGATGCGGCGCGTCAGCCGCATGGCATCTATGGCCACCTTCCGGTCGCCTTCAGTGGAAAGGTAGTTCGGGCGGATTTCCGGTTGCATGGCGAAATCCGGTCCTTTCACATGCACTGAGCCACGGCTTTCCGGCCGCAGATTGCAGACGCTTGCCGTTATGGCGGGAAAAGTGTGAACCGGATCCCCGAACTTGTCGAGCGAAACCGGCTGCACATGATATTCCAGATCAGCGGTTTCCTTTTCCGGCGAAGAGCGGGTGAAGACACCGAGCTGGCTCGGCGCCATCGACATCGGCCCGGAGCGCGTCAGCGCATATTCCAGGCCGATCCGCGCCTTGCCGAAGAGCGTCGAGGCCCGCTCATTGAGCGTCAGAACACCGGCGACCTTGTAGACCATGCGCAGTTGCAGATGGTCCTGCAGGTTCTCGCCCACACCCTGAACCTCCGCCACCGTATCGATACCCGCAGCCTGCAACACATCCCCACGGCCGACCCCGGAAAGCTCCAGAACATGCGGCGAGCCGATTGCGCCGGCGGACAGCACGGTTTCGCGCCGCGCCCGCATTTTTTTCAGGACGCCGTCATGATGGAATTCGACACCCGTCACCCGGTCTTCTTCGATGATGAGCCTTTTGACATGGGCCTTGGTCAAAACGGTGAGGTTCTTGCGGCCAAGCACCGGTTTCAGGAATGCTTTCGCCGTGTTCCAGCGCCAGCCCGCCCGCTGGTTGACATCGAAATAACCGGCCCCTTCATTGTCTCCGCGGTTGAAATCGTCAGTCGCGGGAATACCCGCTTCTCCTGCCGCCTTCTGGAAGGCATCAAGCACATCCCAGCGCACGCGGGCCTTTTCCACACGCCACTCGCCCCCGCTGGAATGCAGGTCACTCTTGCCGCGATAAAAATCTTCAGACTTCAGGAAATAGGGCAGGATGTCGTTCCAGCCCCAGCCTTCGCAGCCAAGCTGCCGCCAGACGTCATAGTCCCGCGCCTGCCCGCGCATGTAGATCATGCCGTTGATGGAGGAGCAGCCGCCCAGCACCTTGCCGCGCGGATAGATCAGCGCGCGTCCATTCAGGCCAGGCTCTTCCGCCGTCTTGAAACACCAGTCCGTGCGTGGATTGTTGATGCAATAGAGATAACCGACCGGAATATGAATCCAGTGGTAGTTATCGTTGCCGCCCGCTTCCAGAAGCAGCACGCGGTTGTTCGGGTCTTTCGAAAGGCGGTTGGCGAGAACGCATCCGGCGCTCCCCGCTCCGATGACGATATAGTCATATTCGCCCATTCTCTTCTCCACACGCCATCCTTGCCGCGTCGTCCCGAACGCGGGGAGGCTTTCCAGGTGTTTTCAAAATTGGCTAGCTGCGGTGCTGAAAGCCGAGTTTCCGCCCCAGCCGGGAAGCATAAAATTCACCGATCAGACCGCGACGGAACACCAGAACGCAGGCCATGAAGACGAGGCCGGTGATGATGGTGACCGGGAAGTCCGAGGTCGCGAGATAGTTCTGCAGGGTCACGACAAGGCCTGCGCCGAAAATCGGGCCGATCATGGTGCCGATGCCGCCGAGCAGCGTCATCAGGATCACTTCACCGGACATCTGCCATGTCACGTCTGTCAGCGTCGCGAACTGGAACACCAGCGCCTTCAGCCCGCCAGCAAGCCCGGCGAGCGCCGCCGACATGACGAAGGCGCCGAGCTTGTAGCGCTGCACGCTATAGCCGAGTGAAATGGCGCGTTGCTCATTTTCACGGATCGACTTCAGGATCATGCCGAACGGCGAATTGACGAAACGCCAGATGACCAGCAGTGCCAACACGAAGGCGGCAAGCACCGTGTAATAGATATTGAGCGGACCATTGAGATCGAGAATACCGAAGAGATGGCCGCGTGGCACGCCCTGCAGGCCGTCCTCTCCATGAGTGAACGGTGCTTGGAGGCAGAAGAAATAGAACATCTGCGACAAGGCGAGTGTGATCATGGCGAAATAGATGCCCTGTCGGCGAATGGCGAAAAAGCCGATGACAAGGCCGAGGAGAGCGGCCCCCGCCATGCCGATGACAAGGCCGATTTCCGGTGTGACACCCCATTCCTTCACCGAATAGGCGGTGAAATAGGCAGCGCCGCCAAAGAATGCCGCATGGCCGAAGGAAAGCAGCCCGGTATAACCGATCAGCAGATTGAAGGCGCAGGCAAAGAGCGCAAAGCAGAGAAGCTTCATCAGGAAGATCGGATAAACGAACATCGGCGCGGCGATGAGAATGGCAAGCCCGGCCAGAATGAGCACCGTCTTGATGGTTGCTGCCGTCGTCGATACTTCCGTCCGCGGCATTGCGCCGGCTGTTGGGCTATGGGTGGCTTTGGACATATCAGGCGTCCTTTCCGAAAAGTCCGGCGGGGCGGATGAGCAGCACAAAGGCCATGATGACGAAGATGACGATATTGGAGGCCTCAGGGTAGAACACCTTGGTGAGGCCCTCGGCGATACCGAGCATGTAGCCGGTGACGATGGCGCCCATGATCGAGCCCATGCCGCCAACGACCACCACCGCAAAGACGACGATGATGAGGTTTGTGCCCATCAGCGGCGAGACCTGATAGATGGGGGCGGCGAGAACGCCGGTGAAACCCGCAAGGCCGGCGCCGAGCGCGTAGGTGAGCGTCAACAGAACAGGCACATTGATGCCGAAAGCCTGCACAAGGGTCGGGTTTTCCGTCGCGGCGCGCAGATAGGAGCCGAGACGCGTCTTTTCGATCAAGGCCCAGGTGGCGATGCACACGATCAGCGAGATCACGACGACGAAGGCGCGGTAGTTCGGCAGGAACATGAAGCCGAGATTGGTGCCGCCTGCGAGTTCGCGCGGCACCGAATAGGGTTGGCCCGCCGCGCCGTAAAGCCACCGGAACGTGCCTTCCACCACCAGCGCCAGGCCGAAGGTGAAGAGCAGACCATAGAGTGGATCGAGATCATAAAGCCGCGACAGAAGGAAACGTTCGATGATCGCCCCAAACAGCGCGACGACGAGCGGCGTGACGATGAGCGCCACCCAGAAATTGATGCCGAAATATTGCAGGCCGAGAAAGGCGACGAAAGCGCCGAGCATATATTGCGCGCCATGGGCAAAATTGATGACGCGCAGCAGCCCGAAGATGACAGCAAGCCCAAGTGACAGCAGCGCATAGAATGAGCCGTTGATAAGGCCGACCAGCAATTGCCCGAGGAGCGACTGAATTGGAACGCCGAAGATCATCGTCATGGTTAAACCCCCAGCACCTTGTTAAGCTCGCCCATGCGGGCGGAAAGCTCCCCCACCGGAAAATCGCCGACCATCTGGCCGTGGTCCATGAGGTAGAAGCGATCGGCGATACGGCTCGCAAACCGGAAATTCTGCTCCACCAGAACCACGGTCATGCCGCGGCTCTTCAGCTTCTGCAAAACCTCTCCAATGCGCTGTACGATGACGGGGGCAAGCCCTTCGGTCGGCTCATCCAGCAGCAGCACCTTGACGCCGGTGCGCAGGATGCGCGCCATGGCCAGCATCTGCTGCTCGCCACCGGAGAGCTTCGTGCCGGGGCTGGTGCGGCGTTCGTAAAGATTGGGAAACAGCTCGTAGATTTCATCGAGCGTCATGCCGCCGGCGGCGACGACGGGCGGCAGCATCAGATTCTCCTCGACACTCAATGTCGCGAAGATGCCGCGCTCCTCCGGCACGAAACCGAGGCCGCATTTTGCGGTGCGATGCAGCGGCACCGGCATTAGATCCTTGCCGCCGAGCTTGATGACGCCCTTGCGGTTGCGGATGATGCCCATGATGGTTCGCAACGTCGTGGTCTTGCCCACGCCATTGCGGCCGAGAATGGTGATGGTTTCGCCCTCGCCGACCGTCAGATCGACGCCGTGCAGCGCCTGGCTTTCGCCATACCAGGATTTCAGGTTGGAGACTTCGAGCATTGCCGCCATATCAAGCCTCCTCCGTGCCCATATAGGCCGTGCGCACGCGCGGATCGGCAGAAACCGTGGCATAATCGCCCTCAGCCAGAATTTCTCCACGCTGCAGAACAGTAACGTGATGGCAGATATCGGCCACGACCTTCAGATTATGTTCGACCATCAGCACCGCGCGGGTCTTTGCCACCTCACGAATAAGCTCGGCCACATGCGAGACATCTTCTCCACCCATGCCCGCCATCGGCTCGTCCAGCAGCAGAACTTTGGGATCAAGCGCCAGCGTAGTCGCGATTTCGAGAACCCGCTTGCGGCCGTAAGACAGATCGGCCGCAAGCGCGTGTTTTTCCCGCGTGAGGCCCACCATGGAGATCAGCTCCTCGGCGCGGGCATTCAGCCTGTCCAGCGAAGAGAGCGGCAGCCAGAACTGCGTTGCAAGGCTGTTGGGCCGCTGCAACGCCACCCGCACGTTTTCCAGAACCGTCAGATGCGGAAACACCGCCGATATCTGGAAAGACCTGACGAGGCCGAGACGCGCCACCTTGTCCGGTGGCGTTTTTGTTATATCCGTTCCCATGAAGGTGATCGCCCCGCCTGTCGGCTGGAGAAACTTGGTCAACAGGTTGAAAACCGTTGTCTTGCCGGCGCCGTTGGGGCCGATCAGCGCATGGACGCGGGCGTGATGCACGTCGAGATCGACGTTTTTCACGGCTGCGAATGCGCCGAAGGTCTTGGTGAGACCACGCGCCGAAAGAACGACGCGAGGTTCTGCCTGCCCGGCGGGGGCGGGAGCGATCGTCATGAAACTTTCCCCTTTATTGCGTCAGTCTTTTATTGCGTCACCAGCGGGCAACCGCTCTTTGCGGGGTCCATGAAGGCTTCCTTGCCGGGGATGGTGGCGAGAACCTTGTAATAATCCCAGGGCTGCTTGCTTTCGTCAGGCTTCTTCACTTCCATGAGGTACATGTCGTGGATCATCCGACCATTGGCGGCCACATGGCCATCCTTGGCGAAGACGTCGTTGACAGGCATTTCCTTCATGGCCTTGGCGACGGCGTCTGCATCGTCGGTGCCGGCCTTCTCGATCGCCTTCAGATAATGCAAGACAGCGGAATAGGTGCCGGTGTGAACCATGTTCGGCATGGCCCCGGTGCGTTCCTTGAAGCGCTCGCCAAACTTGCGCGATTCATCGTCGCGGTCCCAATAAAAACCTTCCGTCAGTGTCAACCCTTGAGCTGCCTCAAGGCCGAGACCATGGACTTCGGCTAGCGTGAAGAGAAGCGCTGCAAGGCGCTGGCCACCTGCAACGATACCGAATTCCGCAGCCTGTTTGATGGCGTTGGAGGTGTCGAGACCGGCATTGGCAAGACCGATAACCTTCGCGCCCGAAGACTGCGCCTGCAGCAGGAAGGACGAATAGTCGGTGGTTGCGAGCGGATGGCGCACGGAGCCCAGCACCTTGCCGCCATTGGCCTTGACGAAATTGGACGTATTTTCTTCCAGCGAATAACCGAAGGCATAGTCGGCTGTCAGGAAGAACCAGCTGTCGCCGCCCTGTTTGACGAGTGCGCCACCGGTGCCGACAGCCAGCGAATAGGTGTCATAGGCCCAATGAAAACCATAGGGGCTGCACTGCTTGCCGGTCAGCTCTGTGGTGGCAGCACCCGTGTTGACGGTGATCTTCTTCTTGTCCTTCGAAAGTGCCTGCACGGCAAGGCCCACCGATGACGAGGTCAGTTCCATGATGGAGTCGACCTGTTCGGTGTCGTACCACTGTCGGGCAATATTGGAGGCAACGTCAGCCTTGTTTTGGTGGTCGGCGGTCACCACTTCCACCGGCGCACCGAGCACCTTGCCGCCAAAATCCTCGACCGCCATCTTCGCGGCTTCATAGGAGTATTTGCCGCCGAAATTGGCGTAAACGCCGGACTGGTCGTTCAGGATACCGATCTTGACCTTGCCGTCCGAAATCTCGGCGGCATAAGCGGCGGTGCCGGCGGCCAGTGCCATGGCCGTGGATAAAACGATACTCTTGCGCATGACTTCTCCTCCCAGAGATGATTGCGAGCCTCAGATTGTCTGTGCAGCAGTGAACCGAAACCCTGCACATGAATGGCCGCACCGCCCTCCTCAAAGCGGCGCATCCTGAGCGTAGACTTCTCGAATTCGGCCGTTGACACAAGAGCGTGTCATCATCAAATTGCGAACAGGGACTGTTCATTTTTGAACAGAACTCTTGATGGGAGACAATTATGGCGACCCCTTTCACCTGGGACGACCTGCAATATTTCCTGGCCGTGGCCCGCACCGGGCAGCTCTCATCCGCCGCCAGAAGCCTGCGCACCAGCCACGCCACCGTCTCCCGCCACATCGACCGGCTGGAATTTTCGCTTAAAACCAAGCTCTTCGAGCGGAACCCGCGCGGTTATGAGCTGACGACGGTGGGGCGGCGACTGGTCGATACCGTCGAGCGCATAGAGGCAGAGGCTGAACGGCTGCAATCGGATATTTCCGAAAGCGGCAGCCTGCTGCGCGGCGTTGTGCGCCTGAGCGCTCCCGAAGGTTTTTCCAATTTTTTCTTCGTCGAGAGGCTGAAGGACTTCGCCGCCACCCATCCCCACATCATGGTGGAAATGGTGACGATCCAGCAGATCATGGCGCTTTCCCGAAAGGAGGCGGATGTGGCTGTCACGCTCGATCCGCCGAAGGCCGGTCCCTATATCAATGAACAGATCATCGATTACACTCTGCATATTTACGCCTCACGGTCCTATCTCGCCGGACAGCCGAAAATCACGAAGCGGGAAGACCTGCTCGACCACTTCTTCATCGGCTACGTGCAGGATCTGATCTTTTCACCCGGCCTCGACTACATGCGCGATGTGCTTCCGGGCCTGCGGCCAAATTTCCAGTCTTCGAGCATTTTTGCGCAACTGACCGCCACGCTTGGTGGCCGAGGGCTTTGCATCCTGCCGAATTTCATCGCCGCGCGCTTCCCGGATTTGCAGATGGTGCTTCCGGGTGAGGTCGAGCTGCGGCGAGGTTACTGGCTCACCAGCCATCAGGACTTTGCCAATGTGCCACGGGTGCGCTCCTTGATGGATTTCATCCTCACCACCGCGCGCGCCCACGAAAGGCTCTTTATTCTCAAGCGCGGCATCATGGTCTGAAGTCGCGATCGTTCACATTTCGGCGACACCCTGTCTTCGTCTCGCAGGTTGGAGGATCTGCGCCGTTGCTTATATGAGGGATAACAACGATGTCGCTGCACTAGCGGACATCCTCCAAATCTGGAAGGTCATTATGAAAAAGATCGGATTCCTATCCTTCGGCCACTGGACGCCCTCCCCCCAGTCGCAGACCCGCTCGGCGGCCGATACGCTGCTGCAGTCGATAGACCTCGCCGTGGCCGCAGAAGAACTGGGGGCTGACGGCGCCTATTTCCGTGTGCACCATTTCGCCCGTCAGCTGGCCTCGCCCTTCCCGCTTCTGGCCGCCGTCGGCGCCCGCACGAAAAAGATCGAGATCGGCACCGGCGTCATCGATATGCGTTACGAAAACCCGTTCTACATGGTGGAGGACGCCGGTTCGGCCGACCTCATCGCCGGTGGACGCCTGCAGCTCGGCATCAGCCGCGGCTCGCCGGAGCAGGTCATCGATGGCTGGCGTTATTTCGGTTATCGCCCGGCCGAGGGCCAGAGCGAAGAAGATATGGCGCGTCAGCACACCGAGGTCTTCCTCGAGCTTTTGAAGGGCGAAGGCTTTGCCGAGCCGAACCCGCGGCCGATGTTCCCCAACCCGCCGGGTCTTCTGCGGCTGGAGCCGCATTCCGAAGGCTTGCGCGAGCGCATCTGGTGGGGCTCGAGCTCCAATGCAACGGCAGTGTGGGCGGCAAAGCTTGGCATGAACCTGCAAAGCTCCACGCTGAAGACGGACGAAACCGGTGAGCCTTTCCACGTCCAGCAGGCCCAGCAGATCCGCACGTTCCGGGAAGCCTGGAAGGAGGCCGGGCATGCGCGTGAGCCACGCGTCTCCGTCAGCCGCAGCATCTTCGCCCTCGTGAATGATCGCGACCGCGCCTATTTCGGTTACGGTAACGAAGGCGACGACAAGATCGGCTATATCGACGACAAGACGCGTGCGATCTTCGGACGCAGCTATGCCGCCGAACCGGAAAAGCTGATCGAACAGCTGAAGGCCGACGAAGCCATCGCCGAAGCTGACACGCTGCTGCTGACCGTGCCGAACCAGTTGGGCGTCGATTATAACGCCCATGTGATCGAGACCATCCTGAAGCAGGTAGCGCCGGCACTTGGCTGGCGCTAAATCTGGAAAAATCGTATCATCCACACGCCGTCACCCCGGACTTGATCCGGGGTCCAGCGCGATCAAGTCTTTGATCGCAAAAGAGTCTTTTTACGGCGCAGACGCGCCGTGGCTGTATGCCGGATCTAGTCCGGCATGACGGAGGACGTGCTTTCCCTCCGTTAAAATCCGGGCGGTATACCGCTGCTCTAGTTCAGCGCCTTGCCGTAACGCACGAAGCTTTCCGCCAGTGGTGTCGTGCTCGCACCCGGCTGCTCAGGCCGTTTGTAGACACCATCCCGCACCTGGATCGGTTCTTCGAAATGATCCTTGATCCACGGAATATATTCGAGAATGGTCGACGCCGGATGCCAGTAGCTCAGATGCACATGCACCTGGCTCATCTCGCCGGCATGCGGCACGACAGGCAGGCGATGGGCGAGTGCCAGATCGGCAACCTGGATATATTCGGTGACGCCGCCAAGCCGTGTTACATCCGGCTGGACATAAGCGACGGCGCCGGCATCGATGAAGGAACGGAACGCATCCACCGTATAAAGCTGCTCGCCGAGCGCAATCGGGATAGTGGTATTGCGCGCCAGTCGGGCATGGCTTGTCACATCGTCATACCAAAGCGGCTCCTCGAACCAGTAGATGTCCAGATCCCTCGCTGCCGCACAGAAGCGCTGGCATATGGGCAAATCCCATTTGCCGTTGCCATCGATGGCGATGCGGATGGATGAGCCGACGCGTTTGCGGACGGCAGCAAGCCGGGCGATATCGATATTCGGGTCGTCATGCCCGACCTTGATTTTCAGCCGGGTGAAACCGTCTTCCTCCACCGCCCTTGAGCTGCCTGCAAGCAAATCGTCCAACGAGAAGGAAAGCCAGCCGATATCGGTATTATAAGCTTCCACTGCCGCCGTGCGTGCGCCGCCGAGATAGTGCCACAGCGGCACGCCTGCCTTTTTCGCTTTCAGGTCCCAGAGAGCCACATCGATCGCAGCTAACGCCAGATGGGTGATGCCAGCCCTGCCGACCCATTGGAGTGAGGGATAACGAGCGAGCTTCATCCAAAGCCGTGAATGCTCCGACGCATCCTCGCCGACGAGCAAGGGCGCGTAACAATCGCTGATGCAGGATGTGATCAGCCTGTCCGACGCCAGATGCGCATGGGTGCCGGTGAAACCATAGCCCTCGAGGCCGTCACAGGTGGTGATCTTTGCGCCGACAACACCCCAATGGGTGATGCTGTGGGTGGAATCGGAAATGGAGTCCGATGTCAGCGGCAGGTGCAGGATGAAGGGTTCGACGGCGGTAATTTTCATGATCGGTCATTCCTCGATGCTTGAACGCTTCTGGGGAGGAAAGGCGGAAGTCCCTTTCTGAGACACGCTTTGCCGACTGGGCGGGTGAAATCGCGTCATCTCCCGCGTCCAATGGTTGAACGAGTCAAACCGTCAGGGGATTGCCGGACCGCCCTCCTCCGGCAGCCGGCTTCCGATGGCAGATAGAGCTAACGGAAAAACGGATTTTGTAAAATAAAAAATTTTTTATTTTTAATATTCGATCATTGCCTGCTTCGCAAAGCTGGGCGATGATGTGGGCATGAACACACTCGTCAAAGTCACGCTCGCCGAACAGGCGCACCGGGAACTGCGCGCACGCATCGTCAGCGGCAAATTGCGCGGCGGCGAACGTCTGCTGCCAAATGAACTTGCCGCCGATCTCGGCATCAGCCCGACGCCGGTCAAGGAAGCCTGCCTGAAACTCGAGGCGGATGGGCTGGTGGTCAATTCGTCCCGGCGCGGGATGGTGGTGCGCGACTTCACGGTCGAGGATGTGGAGGAACTATACGCGGCCAGGATGCTGCTTGAAAAAGGTGCGGTGGAAGTGGCCTTCGATGCCGGGCAGCTGGACGGAACGCTGCACGTGGCACTGCTGGAAAGCCTCGACAAACATCGCGCCTTCGCCAAAGGCTCGACGCTGGATGAATTGTCGAAAGCGCTTTTCTACGACCGCAGTTTCCACGCGACCCTGGTCGCAGCGGCGCGCATTCCGGTCATTTCCGGTTCGCATGAGCGCATTCTAGACCAGACCCACACGGTCTTCGTCTCGATCCTCGGTGATTACGCCCGTTCGGTCGAGGAGCACCAGAATATTGCCGATGCCATTGCCGCCGGCAGCAAGGCCCAGATCATCGATGCGCTGTGGCGGCACCTGGAGCGCAGCCGCCAGAACACGCTGCGTCAGGTCCGATTGCTCAAAGAGGCCGGCGCCTGATCATTTAAAAGACAAGTGGAGGACTGCATGCACGAAAACCACGGGGTCGCGATTCCATCAGCGCGAGCCGAGACCATCTCATTCCACAGGGGGATTTTGTGCTGATGATGGACCGGCTTTCCGCTAGAACCCTGCCCCGCCTGCCGCACACGGTCACGACCCCTGCCTATGAGCGCGTGAAAATCACGCCCGGCATCGTGCATCTCGGCGTCGGCGCCTTTCACCGGGCGCATCAGGCGGTTTTCATCGACGATTGCCTCAATCGCGGCGAAACAGGATGGGGCATCGTCGCCGCATCGCTGCGCAGCCCGGACACCCGCGACGCCATCGAACCGCAGGATAATCTCTACACCTTCTGCCTTCGCGATGGCCAAAGCGAGCGCCTGCGCATCGTCGGCTCGATTCTTGAAACCGTCGTCGCCCCGGAAAACCCGGAACGACTGGTGGAGCGGATGGCCGACCCGCGCGTTCTCATCGTGACCCTGACCGTGACGGAAAAGGGTTACCTGACCAATCTCGCCTCCCGCAGCCTGCTGCGCGACCATCCCGATATCGTCCACGATCTCGAAAACCCGGAGCGGCCGCGCTCGATCTTCGGCTTCATCCTTGCAGCGACCCGGCGCAGACGTGCCGAAGGCTCCCTGCCGCTGACGCTGCTGTCCTGCGACAACCTGCCCGCCAACGGCCACATGCTGCGAAAGCTGCTGCTGGAATTCGCGAGCCTTGCGGATCAGGAACTGGCCTCCTTCATCGAAGCCAATATTGCCTGCCCCTGCTCGATGGTGGACCGTATCGTTCCCGCCACCACGGATGCGGACCGGGATGCGATTTCGGCCGCACTCGGCCTCAGCGATGCATGGCCGGTCGTCGCGGAACCTTATTTCCGTTTCGTCATCGAAGACCGTTTTCCCCATGGCAGGCCGGCGCTTGAGAAATCAGGCGTGGAATTCGTCGATGATGTCGAACCTTACGAGCATATGAAGCTGAGGATGCTGAACGGCTCCCACAGCGCCATCGCCGCCATCGGCCAGATTGCCGGCCTTGCGACGGTGGCAGATGCCTGGGCTGAAAAGACCGTGCGCGACTTCATCGACGTCTATTGGCGTGAGGTCGGACGGACGCTGGACCCTGCCGTCGATGGTTCTGAATTCGCAGCCGGCCTGCGGCAGCGTTTCGCCAATCCCTCATTGCAGCACAAGACCATGCAGATCGCCTCCGATGCGTCGCAGAAAGTGCCGCTGCGGATACTTTCACCACTACGAGAATTGCTGGCGAAAAAGGCTGAGTGCGGAGCGGTCATTTTTGCCGTCGCGCTGTGGATCAGGTCCTGCGCAGAGGAGGATGAAAAGGGGCAGCCGATCACCATTCTCGACCCCGCCTTCAGAGAGTGGGATGCGCCGGATCAACTGGCGATGGCTCCGGATGCGGTGGTCGACCGCTTCCTCGCTTTCGAACGCACCTTTGGCAGCGACCTGCCCGCCAACGAAACCTTTGTCCTAGCCCTGAAAGCCGCCTATCGCAACATTCGCGAGCAGGGCGCGCTGGCGGCAATTGGGCGATTCCTGAAGTCCTGAAAAAAGAACAGGCCGGAAATCCGGCCTGCTCCCAACCTTTCGTCAACCGTCAGGCTGTCGCCGCCTGTCTCGCCGCCTTGCGGCGCTCCACGCGGGCGCGAATGGCATCGACGTCAGTGATCGGGGTCGCGGCGAAGAGCTGACGGGTATAGGGGTGCTTCGGATCGGCGAAAAGTTCCTCGCGCGTGCCCTGCTCCACCGCCTCGCCCTTGGAGATGACCATCACGTCATCAGCAATGTAACGCACCACGGAAAGATCGTGGCTGACGAAGACGTAGGTCAGTTCGAATTCCTCCTGCAGATCGCGCAGCAGGTTCAAGACCTGTGCCTGCACCGAAAGATCGAGTGCCGAGACCGGCTCGTCCAGCACCAGCAGCGCCGGGTTCAGCATCAGTGCACGCGCAATGGCGATGCGCTGGCGCTGGCCGCCGGAGAACATGTGCGGATAACGGTTGAAATGCTCAGGACCAAGGCCGACCTTGACGAGCATGGCTTCAGCCCGCTCGCGGCGCTCGGAAGCAGGAATCTTCGTGTTGATGATGAGTGGTTCCATCAGCACGTCACCCACCTTCTGGCGCGGATTGAGGCTGCCATAGGGGTTCTGGAACACCATCTGCACCTTGGAGCGCATTTCCGTGCCGGGACGGCGCCTGGCGATATCGACCGGCTGGCCATCGATCTTCAATTCACCGCCGGAAGCCGGATCGATGAGGGCAATGATGCGAGCCAGCGTCGACTTGCCCGAGCCGGATTCACCGACAATGGCGAGCGTCTTGCCGCGCTCGACGGCGAAATCGATGCCCTTCAGGGCCTGCACCATCCTCGCACCGCCGAACAGGCCGCCGGGAACGTGATAGTCGCGGGTAATGCCCTTGCCTTCAACCACGATACTCATCGAAAGCCCTCCTTGCCGAAGAAATCGGAGACGGTGGGCAGACGGTCGCCGGTGGCATTTTCCGGCAGGGCCGAAAGCAATGCCTTGGTGTAGGGATGCTGCGGGGCTTCGAAGAGGCTCAGCACATCCGCCTCCTCCATCTTGCGGCCCTTATATTGCACGACGACACGATCGGCGGTCTCGGCAACCACGCCCATATCGTGGGTGATGAGGATCAGCGCCATGCCATATTCTTCCTGCAGCTTCATCAGTAGGTCGAGGATCTGCTTCTGAATGGTCACGTCGAGCGCGGTCGTCGGCTCGTCGGCGATCAGGAGACGCGGCTTGGAGGCGATCGCAATGGCGATCATCACGCGCTGGCACTGCCCGCCCGACATCTGGTGCGGATAGGCTTTGAGCTTGGATTCCGGATCGGGAATACCGACAGCACGGAATAGCTCCAGCGCGCGGGCGCGGGCGGCAGCGCCGCTCATGCCGAGATTGAGGCGAAGCACTTCCTCGATCTGGAAGCCGACCGTGAAGGACGGATTAAGCGAGGCGACCGGCTCCTGGAAGATCATGGTGATCTCACGGCCGATCAGCTTGCGGCGCTCCTGCGGCGACATGGCCAGCAGATTGATGCCGTCAAAGACCATCTCATCGGCGGTAATCGTCGCCGTATCCGGCAGCAGGCCCATGACGGCGAGCATCGATACCGATTTGCCCGAACCGGATTCACCGACGATGGCCAGCACTTCGTGTTTGTCCACGGACACATCAATGCCGTCGACGGCGGTGAAGGCACCGGTGGCGGTGGCGAATTTCACCGTCAGGTTCTTGATTTTCAGCAGGCTCATATCTCAGCTCCGCTTCAGTTTGGGATCGAGCGCATCACGCAGCCCGTCACCCATCAGGTTGATGGCAAGCACCGAGATCAGGATCGTCAGGCCGGGAAGGGTAACAACCCACCAGGCGCGCAGAATGAACTCACGCGCTTCCGCCAGCATCGTGCCCCATTCGGAGGCAGGCGGCTGAGCGCCCATGCCTAGGAAGCCGAGTGCGGCCGCATCGAGAACCGCGGACGAGAACGAAAGCGTTGCCTGTACGATCAGTGGTGCAAGGCAGTTCGGCAGGATGGTCTTGAACATCAGCCGGAGATTGCCGGCACCGGCCACGCGCGCGGCCGTGACATATTCACGCCGAAGCTCGCTCATCACCGCCGCACGCGTCAGACGCGCAAAATGCGGCTGATAGACGATGGCAATGGCGATCATCGCGTTGGTGAGCCCCGGCCCAAGGATCGCGACAAGCACCAGCGCCAGAAGCAGCGATGGAAACGCCAGGATGACGTCCATCACACGCATGATGACGGTATCGACCCAGCCGCCGAAGAAGCCTGCGATGAGACCGATGACAATGCCGCCAATGAGCGCGATGGAAACGACAACGATGCCGATGAACAGCGAATATTGCGCGCCGTATATCAGACGGGACAACATGTCACGCCCGACGGCGTCGGTGCCGAAGAAGAATCCGGCACGGCCGCCTTCCTGCCAGACCGGCGGCACCAGTAGCGCATCGCGATATTGCTGGGTTGGATCATGCGGTGCGATGAGCGGCGCAAAAACCGCGACCAGCACGAGGAGAATAAACACGGCAAGGCCGATGACGGCACCACGGTTCTGACGGAAATAGAACCAGAAATCGGCGATCATCCGGCGGCGGATGGCGGCGTCAGAAAGCCTGACGACCGGAGCTGTGGTCACATCGCTCATTTGTGACGGATCCTTGGATTGATGAGGCCGTAGGTGAGGTCGACGAGCAGGTTGACGATCATCACCAGACCCGCAATCAACAGCAGGCCGCTCTGCACGACCGGATAGTCGCGGCGCGAGATGGAATCAATCATCCACTTGCCGATACCCGGCCAGGAAAAGATGGTTTCGGTCAGGATGGCGCCAGCCATCAGCACGCCGATCTGCAGACCGATGGTGGTGATGACGGGGATCATGGCGTTGCGCAGCGCATGAATGCCGACGACACGGGAAGGCGACATGCCCTTGGCGCGGGCCGTGCGCACATAATCCTCGCCCAGAACCTCCAGCATGGCCGAGCGCGTCTGGCGCGCAATGACGGCAAGCGGAATGGTGGCAAGCACCACCGAGGGCAGGATGAGATGCGAAAAGGCCGAGGCGAAGGCGCCCTTCTGTCCCGAAATCAGGCTGTCGATCAGCATGAAACCGGTGACGGAGGGGAAGAAATACATCAGCGAGATGCGGCCGGAAACCGGCGTCCATTGCAGGATACCGGAGAACATGATGATGAGCAGCAGCCCCCACCAGAAGATCGGCATGGAAAAACCGACCAGAGCCGTCGTCATGGAAATCTGGTCGAACCAGGAACCACGTCTGATGGCGGCGATGACACCGACCGGCACGCCGATGAGCGTTGCGATGATGATGGCGACGAGACCAAGCTCGACCGTCGCGGGAAAGAGCGACAGGAACTCGGTGAGAACCGGCTTCTTGGTGACCAGCGAATTACCGAGATCGCCCTGAAGCAGCCGTCCCAGGAAATGAAGATATTGCTGCCACACGGGCTGGGCAAAGCCGAGCTGTTCGGCAAGCTGCGCATGCCGTTCGGGCGAAATGCCACGCTCGCCCGCCATCAGCAGCACGGGATCGCCCGGCAGGACGCGCACGAAGGCGAAGGCAACGATGGTGATCCCGAGGAAGGTCGGAACGAGATAGAGAAGTTTGCCGAGAATGAACCGGATCATGGCTTTTTCCTGAAAAGACGCGCGGAAGAACAGGGTTCTTCCGCGCGTCCGGTTGTTCGGGGATTACTCCGCGATGTCGACGTTTTCGAAGGTGAAGTCGCCAAGCGGGCTCATGGTGAAGCCGGAAACCTTGGCGGACATGGGAACGAACTGCGTGGAGTGCGCAAGCGTCGCCCACGGAGCCTGTTCCTTGAAGATCACCTGTGCCTGCTCATAAAGCTTGGTGCGCTCGGCAACGTCGGTGGTCTGCTTTGCCTTGGCCAAGAGGTCCGAGAACTCCTTGTTGCACCACTGTGCACGGTTCGCACCGCCTTCACCGGTTGCGGCGCAGGACAGGAGAACGCTAAGGAAGTTGTCCGGGTCGCCGTTGTCGCCGGTCCAGCCGAGGATGACGGCGCCGTCGCGCTTCGTTTCGGTGGACTTCTTGAGATATTCACCCCACTCGAAGGAGACGATCTCGGCCTTGACGCCGACCTTCGCAAAATCCGACTGGATCAGCTCGGCGGTACGACGGGCGTTCGGCATGTAAGGACGCTGCACAGGCATCGCCCAGATCTTCATCGACAGATCCTTGACGCCAGCGGCTTCGAGAGCCTTCTTGGCAGCTTCCGGATCGTAAGCATCGTCCTTGATGCTGTCGTTGTAGGACCACATTGTCGGCGGGATCGGGTTCTTGGCAACCTGGCCTGCACCCTGGAACACGGCGTCGATGATCGCCTGCTTGTTCATCGCCATGTTCAGCGCCTTGCGGACTTCCGGCTTGTCGAAAGGTGCAACGGTCGTGTTGTAGGCGAAGTAAGCGACGTTCAGGCCCGGCTGTTCATCGAGCTTGAGGTTCTTGTCGGCGCGGATGGTCGCGAGATCAGCCGGAGCAGGGTATGGCATCAGGTGGCATTCGCCAGCCTTCAGCTTCTGCAGGCGAACGGCGGCGTCAGGCGTGATCGCGAAGATCAGGTCGTCGATCTTCGGGGCGTCACCCCAGTAGTCGGCGTTCTTCTGGAAGCGGATGACCGCGTCCTTCTGATAGGCGACGAACTTGAACGGACCGGTGCCGATCGGCAGGTTGTTGAAGTCTTCCTTGGTGCCGGCCTTCTCAAGCGTATCGGCATATTCCTTCGACACGATGGATGCGAAAGGCATGGCGATGTTGGCGAGGAACGGCGCTTCCGGGCGGGTCAGCACGAACTTGACCGTGTAATCGTCGACCTTGACGATTTCCTTGATCAGGGACGGCATTTCCATGGAGTTGTAATATTCGTAGGTGATGCCTGCGATATACTGGTTCCACGGGTTCTTCGCGTCGCCCTGGCGGTTGTAGCTGAAGATCACGTCGTCAGCGTTGAATTCGCGGCTCGGCGTGAACTTGTCGTTGGAGTGCCACTTGACGCCCTTGCGCAGGTGGAAAGTGTACTCGAGACCATCCTTGGAAACGTCCCACTTTTCCGCAAGGCCCGGCTCTACTTCTGTCGTGCCCTTCTTGAACTCCGTCAGACGGTTGTAGACCGGATGCGCGGAAGCGTCGAAGGTGCCGCCTGCGGTGTAAGGCGACGGATCAAAGCCTTCCGGCGATGCCTCGGAGCAGTAAACGAAGGTCTTCGCCATGGCTGGCATGGCGGAAGTCATCGCAAGTGCAGAAGCGATAAGCAAACTGCGGGTCAGCATTTTCATCTGATGGTCCTTTCCCTCTTTTTCTGAGTTCCTGCGGCCCCCTCCAGGGGCCTACCTTCTTCTGGTCAGCGGCGGCACGGGGATGCCCGTCTCGCCGTTCGGTCTTTGCCTCCCGACCAATTACCCGGCGACCGGCTGAAACAACCGGTCGAGGTTCGTTTCCGGTGGGCAGAACCAGCGCGGCCCTGCCTCCGTCATGTAAGCGATATCTTCGAGACGAACGCCGCATTCCCCATAAACGCACAGCATCGGCTCGATGGAAAAACACATGCCGGGCTCAAGCGCCGTGGCATTTCCTGCAACGATATAGGGTTCTTCGTGAATATCCAGCCCAAGCCCGTGACCCGTGCGGTGCGGCAGACCGGGAAGCTGATAATCCGGGCCAAATCCGGCCGCCTTCAGACTGTCCCGGGCGGCCTTGTCCACCTCGAAACAGGCGGCGCCAACGCGGGCGGCAGCGAAGGCCGCGGCCTGTGCGTCACGTTCGGCATTCCAGAGAAAACGCTGCCGTTCCGTTGGCTTGCCAAAGACATAGGTACGGGTGATATCGGAACGATAGCCATGAAGAATACCACCGAGGTCGACCAGCACCATGTCGCCCTGGTTCAGCGTCTGCGCATGGGGCACGCCATGCGGATAGGCCGTCGCCTCGCCGAACTGCACCGCCACAAAAAGCGGCTTCATGCCAAGGGCAATATGGGCGGCATTGACGAAATCCGCGACTTCCGTGGTGGAGATGCCGGGACGCAGGCCTTCGAACACGGCCTTCTGCACATTATAGCTCGCATCCATCGCGGTCTGAATGAGTGCGATCTCCGCTGCAGACTTGACCTGCCGCTGGGCGACGATCAAGGGCTGAGCGGAAATGATGCGGCCTTCCAGACGCTGCATGAGCGCGGATGCAAAAACAAAGGGCGTAGCCGGATCGATGGCGACGAAGTGACCTGCACAGGCCAGCGCACCGATACGCCTTGCCATCAGGTCGAACGGGCTTTCATCCTCTTCCCAGGTGGCGACTGCGCCGGGGATACGGATCAGGGTCTGGAGTTTCGGTTCCTCGAAGGTCGGGCTTATATAGATCGGCTCGCCCTCGGCCGGCACCAGAGCACCGTGAATACGCTCGGAAAGGCCAAGCGACAGACCGGTATAATAAGTCAGCGACGACGAAGCGTCGAGCCAGACCGCCTTGATGTTCTGCTGGGTCATTCGCGCCTGCAGGCCACGCAACCGCAACCTGAGCTCGTCTTCAGCGATCGATGAAACCGCGATCGGCTGAAACTGCTTCAGCGCCTCTTGAAAGTCTGCCATTCTCTCCCCGCCGCCTTCGGGCGCACGGACACTGGCGTGCCGGCACCTCCCAAGCGTTCTTTTGCCCATGCTTAACCACAGGGGGAAGGCTAAGCAATGGGGCGGGAGGACGCACCGCCACAAAACTGTGCATATTTATCTAGACATAACGAAATCGTGATCGACGCGAGCCTGATTTCAGCAGTCGTTGCCTTGACGCGGAAATCAAAAATCCCCCGGAAATCCAAGGGAGAAACCGGCCCCTTATCCACGCGTCGCGTGCAGCCGGCAAACGGACGCCAATCCACCACGTAAAAAAGAGCCCAGAAAAGGAAAAAGCCTGCCGCGGGAGGAGGTGCGGCAGGCTTCAAACTTGATCGGTGATTGGGAGGAGGAGTACCACCGATCCACATCGAGCGACGCTGGGAGGAGGAGTGCGTCGCTTCGATGATTTGAATATAGCGGGATCTGTGATTTTTAACAGAGCAAGTCTCGCAATGCAGCATTGCATTTCTGCATAGCTCCGGAATGACTGCCCGGTTTTTCGGCACAACCTACCCTACCGCGGGAGGTCAGCTCTCCCGGTAGACCTGGAAACCGGCGAAGGACTGGTTGACTGGCATGAGCTCAAGACTGTTGATGTTGATATGTTTGGGCTGTGAGGCGACCCAATAGATGGTGTTGGCGATATCATCGGCCGTGATCGGATTGACGCCCTTGTAGAGATTGTCCGAAGCTTCCTGATTGCCCCCGGTGCGCACCAGCGTAAATTCCGTTTCGCACATGCCCGGTTCGATTGAGGTTACCCTGACGCCCTTGCCGTGCAGATCCGAGCGCAGACCGAGCGAAAACTGCCGCAGGAAGGCTTTGGTGCCGCCGTATACATTGCCGCCCGTATAGGGATAATGCGCGGCAACAGACGAAAGGTTGACGACGATACCTTTACGGTCGATCAGTGTCGGCAGAAGATGGTGGGTGATGTTCAGCAGACCCGTGATGTTGGTGTTCACCATGGTCTGCCAGTCCTTTAGCGGCACCTGCGGCGCGGGGGCCGTGCCCAGTGCCAGACCGGCATTGTTGACGAGGACATCGATGTCTCGGAAGCCCTCCGGCAAGGCGGCAAGCGCTTTTTCGGCCGCGTCCTCATCGGTGATGTCGAAGGCGGCGCCGTAGAAAGCCGATCCGAGTTCGGCCGCCAGTGCCTCCAGTCGTTCCGCCCGACGGCCCGTGCCGATGACCTTCCAGCCTTCTCTAATGAAGCGTCGGGCCGTAGCCTCTCCGAAGCCCGACGTCGCGCCGGTGATGAGGATGGTTCCGCTCATGATGATGCCTCCACTCTATTCGTTTTTTCAGGGTCAATCGGTGTCAGTAGTTTTTCCGCCGCCGCTGCAAGGCAACGCCGGTAGGCCGCGAGATCCGTATACAAGTCCTCATCGGAAACGTCGCCGACAATAACGTTGCCGCCCCGCCGCAAAATCCCGCCGTGCAGCATGAGATTGTCGACCATGTCGAAATTCTCGATCGACAACCCGTCCGGTCCGCGATACCGGCCCGTTTCATCCACGGTGACAACATTGCCGTAATGCGCCTTGATGCGGCTGAAGTGATTGGCCGCGACATTGGTGTAGGCGAACACCGGCTTGCCCAGCGCGCACATGAAGCCCAGCTCGTAGCTCGTTCCCGTGTCGGCGGCGATGCCGCGAAACGGTGTGAGATTGGCAATCACGGCATCCGCTTCAAGCATCATCCGTTCGTCGACTTCATTGATGTTGCAGCCATGACCGATCCTGGTATCCGCCGGCGGGATCTGCAGATCGCCCGGCGAAAGCGGGATGAAGCCGGCCTCCCGCGCCAGTGCTGCCTTGAGGTCGAGCATTTCGCGCGCATTCGGGAGGAACACTTCCGGTCCGGCGAGATAGATTTTCTTTGTCATCGGGAATTCATGCGATTTGTCAGGAAAAGATTTCCGACCCTAACCCGGGGACTTTCGCAAAGGCAAGTGCCAAGGGCGTGCGGCGTGGCGCGGCGGACCGACCGATAAAACGGTATCGTCCCGCTAGTCTTTCCGTTATAGCCGGAGCAGTAGACAGGAATTTCTGGAGCAGGACATGGCAGCACCCATCCGTTATCACGAAGGCGATATTTCCGCCGAAGATGCCGCGCGCTATACCGGCGCCATCGCCATCGATACGGAAACGCTGGGGCTGGTGCCGCGTCGCGACCGCCTCTGCGTCGTCCAGCTTTCGCCGGGCGACGGCACGGCAGACATCATCCGCATCGCCGCTGGGCAGAAAGAAGCGCCGAACCTCGTGCGCATGCTTGCCGATCCTGCCCACCAGAAGATCTTTCACTATGGCCGTTTCGATATCGCCGTGCTTTTCCATACGTTCGGTGTGACGACCACGCCTGTCTTCTGCACCAAGATCGCTTCACGGCTGACCCGCACCTATACGGACCGGCACGGGCTGAAGGACAACCTCAAGGAAATGCTGGAGGTCGATATTTCCAAGGCGCAGCAATCTTCTGACTGGGCAGCGCAAACGCTTTCCCCGGCGCAGCTCGAATATGCCGCTTCCGACGTTCTTTATCTGCATGCGCTGCGCGACAAGCTGACGGCGCGTCTCATCCGCGACGGCCGCCTTGATCATGCCGATGCCTGTTTCGCGTTTTTACCGACCCGTGCGAAGCTAGACCTGCTCGGCTGGGACGAAACCGACATTTTCGCCCATAGCTGAGCGTTTTCGCCTTCGTTTAAACACTGATTTACCAGACTTGCCTATTCTCGGCCGTAACTTTGGGCGGCCGGGGACTTTCCAGATGATTACTCCGCTACAACAGACGGCGGGCATTGCAGTGAGCGACCTCATGCGCTCGATGGTCGAATCCATCGAGGAACGCCAGCGCGAGGAGCAGGAAAAGGCCAACGGCACCAAGAAGGATAATGCGGTCAGAACGAACCCGCAGCCGGATGAAAGCCAGCGCGTCGCCAATGAGAAGATAAGCGCTTATCTCTTCGGTGCCATGAAGCCGGACCCGGATGCCTTCGCCTCGCTTGTTTCCCGCTTTTCCGCCGCCCTCGGCATCACGCAGGACGTGGATGAATCCAATTTTTCCTTCGCACAAAGGCTTCAGGATGCGCTGACCCTGACCCAGGGTTTCGAAAAAACCGATGCGCGGGGAAAAGCCACCACAATTTCCTTCGCCTCCTTCGATGTTTCGCAGTTGCAGGTCGTCGATGTGCTGAACAACGGCGTCAACGCCAAAACCGATCCCATGGCGGCGCTTGCCGCCCGCATCGCCGAGCGTGCCGGCCTCACCGGAACGGAGGAGGATTTTGGCGCGCAGATGTCGGAGGCCATCATGGCCGCGCGGGCGACCTTGCCCAGGAACGTCAGTGAACTGGAGGAATCGACCGGTCTCGAGGAGCTCGGCATCTCAGCCAGCGCGATGATCGCCGCCATCGCCAATCCTTACGGAGATCAGGCGCGAGCGGTAAAAGATGCGCTCAATGACAAGGCGCAAGGCACTCTCTTCATGACAAGGGAGACCCTGAAGGTCATCCAGCGTCTGGAAGACGTGGCGGATCCCAAGTCCAAGGAAGAATTGCAGGCCGAACGTGGCGAAAAGCGCATTGGCGAAATCAACGATGCGGAAGTGGCAGCCGAACGGGAAGAAGATATCCAGACCCGTGACGCACAGGGCAAGCTTGAGGACGTGCAGGAACTTCAGGACGTCGTGAAGGAGCACATTGACGCCTCCGCCGATGAGAAGACGGATGGCGCAGCCGGCCAGGGCCCCGCCGACATCTCATCGGAAATCGCCCTGATTTCCGTGCTCGCGGCAACGCCGGCGGAAGAGGCCCCACCTGCTGAAGGCGATAACGAGCCTGAGGGAGCGGATGCGGCCACCACGCCGGCCGATGCGGAAAACGAGGCAGAAAAGCTGCTTGATGCAAAGGCCGCTGTCGAAGCTGCCGGAACCGACATCTTGCCGATTTCGGTCGATGAAAACGGCCTCTATGCATTGCTGAAGAAAAAGGCGGCATGATTGCCGTCTTGAACTGTCACGTGAGCGAAACATGATGTGAGTTCAGACATGGTCGATATCTCAGGCGTATCAGGCGGCGCCATTCACGATGCCGAACCGAACGCGGCCCAGGCCCTTCTCTCCATGGCGGCTCCGCCCCTCGCGCCGGAGGATGCCGCCATCATTTCACTGGCTGGCGAAGAAGCGACTATCGCGCCCGCAGAAATCCAGCCGGAGCGGAGCTTTCCGAAAGCGAGCTGGCTGGATGCCATGCCGCCGGAGGCGCTGGAAGTCACGGTGAGCGAACCCGATCGTATCTCCTCCGTCAATTCGGACGATAACGGGCTTTATCGCATGTTCATCGGCGTTTCGCCCTGAGCCGGTCCGGCCGGTCGCAATCACTTGGTTAGCCAAATCTTAATATCTGCAGGCGAGGATTCGGCTTGATGATTCTGTGTGCGCTGAAAAGAGCGGGCCTTCGAGCCTATGGTGCACATGGCGCTCCCGCATGAGCGGGCGAGATGACACCTGTATGCCAGCGGCGTGGCGATTTTCAACATTCGAGGCAGATGCGGATCACAGAGCCAATGGGGATTGGCGCTTTCGCAGCCGGCGCCGGCCACCGATAGAAACGGAGCGCAGCATGTTACCGCCTGTATCCAAAGTTTCCGCAGCCGATGCCACCTATGGAGCCTCGCTCGCGCCGGCACAGCGCGCGCAGCCGAAAGGCGTCGTGCAGCCGCAACCAAGCGCTGCCCTTCCCGAACAGAGCGCCAGCCTTTTTTCACGGGCTGCAGTGGCCTCCCTCGCCGGCGAGTTCCAGCTGGCCCGGAGCACCGCAGTCTTGGCGGAAACACTCGGCAAGCTGATGAACCTGCCGCGACGGGACGGCGAAGCCGTCGAAACCTATGTCGGGCGTCTGACGGAAGCCTTACGCGCCCTGCCGCCCGCGCAGCGTCTTGCGCTGGAACAGCAGATTGGCAAAGCACTGCAGGGTCTCAGCCTTTCGATGCTCGCGGAAATCCTGAAACAGCCGACGGGACCGGATGCGGCGCGGCTTGCGCTGCTGATCGAGCTTTCGCGTTACAGGGGGGCCGATCTGGCTGCGAGGGCGGTGGTCTCCTCCTATCAGCAGAATAATTCCGCCAGTCCGGCGCCCGCCCAGCCCGGGCAGCAGCCGACCGCCGCGAACCCCAATGCGGAGTTCCGTTCCAATCCGCCCGCGGCAGCGCAATTGCAGGGCTCCACGACAACCGGCCGTCTGTTGCCGCTGCTCACCGGCCCACTCGCCCTCAGCGGTGCGGCAATGAAGGCAACTCCCGCGGCGCTGACCGCGCAACCGGAAGGAGCCGTCCGGCATTCCGCCGCGCCCGCAAATGCGCCTGACCTGCCAGACCAGCCGGCAAAACCGGAAGGCAGGACGGAAAACACAACGCGTCCGCTTCCGCCGCAGACGGGCAGCATGACAAAAGAAGCGCCGGCAGAGACCCGTCCAGGCAATCCGCCTCGCGCGCAAACCGGCGAAACACGCCCTGCCCTTCCGCCTCGGGAGATGATGAAGACCGAGCAGAAAGACGTCCGCACCGCCTCACCATCAATTTTCGGCCCGCCTGCAACTGATGCAGAGAACGTGGCCAGTCTTGTGCTGGCCGCCACGGCCGGCAAACTGCCGGCGAGAGCAAGCACGACGCAGCAGCCCCCCGCCATGCCGCAGGGCATCGAGCCGCCGCCGCCGGAGGATCAGCCAACCGAAAAGTCGGGGCTGATGACGTCCGCTGCCCACCCAACAGGGGAAGAAGCGGAAACAGTGGCTCACCGGCCTGAAACTCCCTACTCTTCGCGACTCCCGCTGGACCCGGAAGCGAGAATGGCGATGATGGAGCAATCCGCTTCGCAATCGCTGATCGCCGCCGCTTTGGCAAAAGACGGTACGCCGCTGCCGCTCGTCGCTTATCCCCCTGCCGATGATGATTACGAATCAGAAACGCCACCCCGCGGCGGCGGGCCTTTTTCCGACGATGAGGCGGAAAGCGAAAGCGGAGCGGAGTCTGAAAATTCCGGCGATGGCGATGGCCTGGAAGAGCGCATTGCCGCCAATGACGGGATCGACACGCAGGAAAGTCCGACGGCGACGGCCTCCGACGACAGCGCGGAGAATTATTACCTCAAGATGAGCGGCGTTCTCTGAACGCCAAATTGCCTGCCGGCGGATCGCCCAAGAAAAAACCCGCCGGAAAATTCCGGCGGGTTCTTCATTTCAACGATCTAGACGATTATTCGCCGCGGTTCTTCAGAGCCGCGCCGAGGATGTCGCCGAGCGAAGCGCCCGAGTCGGACGAACCGAACTGTGCGACGGCTTCCTTCTCTTCAGCGATTTCCAGAGCCTTGATCGAAAGCATGACCTTGCGGTCCTTCTTCGAGAAGTTGACGACGCGGGCGTCGACAACCTGGCCAACGGAGAAGCGCTCAGGGCGCTGCTCGTCACGGTCACGGGAAAGATCAGCGCGACGGATGAACGAGGTGAGGTCTTCGTGGTTGACGAGCTTCACTTCGATACCGCCATCGTTGACCGCGGTGACTTCAGCGGAAACGACTGCGTTCTTGCGCAGGTCGCCGGAAGAAGCGGCTTCGCCGACAGCGTCCTTGCCGAGCTGCTTGATGCCGAGCGAGATGCGTTCCTTCTCAACGTCAACGTCGAGAACGACAGCCTTAACGACGTCACCCTTGTTGTACTCTTCGATGACCTGCTCGCCCGGACGGTTCCAGTCGAGGTCCGACAGGTGAACCATGCCGTCGACATCGCCTTCGAGGCCAATGAACAGGCCGAATTCGGTCTTGTTCTTGACTTCGCCTTCGACTTCCGTGCCAGCCGGATGGCTGTAAGCGAATGCCTGCCACGGGTTTTCAAGCGTCTGCTTGAGACCGAGCGAGATACGGCGCTTGGACGGATCGACTTCGAGAACGACAACGTCAACTTCCTGGCTCGTGGACAGGATCTTGCCGGGGTGTACGTTCTTCTTGGTCCAGGACATTTCGGAAATGTGGATCAGGCCTTCGATGCCCGGCTCCAGTTCAACGAATGCACCGTAGTCGGTGATGTTCGTGACCGTACCGGAGATCTTCTTGCCAACCGGGTACTTGGCGGAGATGCCATCCCACGGATCCGACTCGAGCTGCTTCATGCCGAGCGAGATACGGTGGGTTTCCTGGTTGATGCGGATGATCTGAACCTTGACCTGCTGGCCAATGTTGAGGATTTCCGAAGGATGGTTGACGCGGCGCCATGCCATGTCGGTGACGTGCAGCAGACCGTCGATGCCGCCGAGGTCAACGAACGCACCGTAATCGGTGATGTTCTTGACGACGCCGTCAACAACCTGGCCTTCTTCGAGGTTCTGAACGATTTCAGAACGCTGCTCGGCACGCGACTCTTCGAGAACCGTACGACGCGAAACAACGATGTTGCCGCGACGCTTGTCCATCTTGAGGATTTCGAAGGGCTGCGGGTTGTGCATCAGCGGGGTAACGTCGCGGATCGGACGAATGTCGACCTGCGAACGCGGCAGGAACGCAACAGCGCCATCCAGATCGACGGTGAAACCACCCTTGACCTGGTTGAAGATGACGCCTTCGACGCGCTCACCAGCTTCGAACTTGGCTTCGAGCTTGACCCAGCTTTCTTCGCGGCGAGCCTTCTCGCGCGACAGAACGGCTTCGCCGAGAGCGTTTTCAATGCGCTCGACGTAAACTTCGACTTCGTCGCCGACCTTCAGCGTGCCGTCCTTGGACTTCGCGCCGAATTCCTTCAACGGTACGCGGCCTTCAACCTTGAGGCCGACGTCGACGATGGCAACGTCCTTCTCGATTGCCGTTACGATACCCTTGGCAACATAGCCTTCGGCAAGATCGTTGGAGGCAAAGGATTCTTCGAGAAGCGCTGCGAAATCTTCGCGCGTGGGGGTAGATACTGACATGAAATCTCCTGATTGCATCCGCGCAATGGCGAATACAAAAGCGCCGGTGGGCTAGTGTTGTTGATACCCGACCCCATGCCCGCCTTTTCAAAAGGCTTTCCGGCGCAAGGACATGTCTTCGGGCAATTCCTGACTAAACGCAGACGGCAGGAAGCCGTTCCGCGAAAAACCTATCTCTTCAGAGCGGCGTCGATGATCGTGCGCGCGGCCTGAAACGCCGCCTCTATACTCATTTCCGACGTATCTAGCAAGTGTGCGTCTTCCGCCGGCTTCAGCGGACTGTCGGCGCGGCCCATGTCGCGCTCGTCGCGTTTTTTCACCTCGGCGAAAATGGCATCATAATCCGCGGTGCCGCCATTGGCCAGAATCTCATCGTAGCGCCGGCGCGCCCGCACGTCGGCAGAGGCGGTGACATATAGCTTCACTGGCGCATCCGGGCATACTACCGTGCCGATATCGCGGCCATCGAGAACCGTACCCGGCTCCCTCAAGGCAAAACGCTGCTGCGCCATCACGAGCGCCCGCCTCACCGGCGTCATCACCGCAATCCTCGACGCGGCTTCGCCAATATCGTGCCGGGACAGGACGGAGCGGTCGAGCCCCGCAAGATCGACCTCCAGGGCGACCTTCTCCGCCACGGCCTCGTCATCCAGCGGCAGGCCCGCGTCCAGAAGCGCCTTCGCTGTCGCCCTGTAGGTCAGCCCGGTATCGAGATGATGAAAACCGTAGGCTTCCGCGATCTTTCGCGACAGGGTTCCCTTGCCCGCCGCAGCCGGCCCGTCTATGGCGATCGTGAAGGTCATTAAGCTTTCCGCCTGTGCATCTGTTATTCATATAATAGAGTGCGACACGCCTTACGATTTATATCAGCATTCCCGCACAGGGGTTGCGCCAAGGCAGGAGGCACCCGAAGTTTGTCTTTGACACGAAAGAGCGCAACGATTAAGGGGACCGGCTATAAATTTTACCGTCTATGCCGGTTTTACGGCGTACACACCGAAACTCATTCGACAATTTGAGGCTTAGACAGTGGCAAAAGCGGAACTTGGTACCAAGCGCACAGACCCCGATACCGGCAAGAAGTTCTACGATCTGAACCGCGATCCGGTCGTTTCTCCTTACACCGGCAAGTCCTGGCCGCTCTCCTTCTTCGAGGAAAGCACAGCTCAGGCAAAGCTCGAGCAGGCTGAAGAAGAGGATGTAGCGGAAGTCGATACCGAAAACACGGAAGTCGAACTCGTGTCGCTGGAAGATGCCGACGGCGACAACAGCGGCGACGATATCCCTGATCTCGGCGACGACGATGACGTTGAAATCGACGACGACGACGACACCTTCCTGGAAACCGACGACGAAGATGACGACGACGACATGTCCGGCATCATCGGCGTATCGGGCGACGACGAAGAAGCTTGATTTTATTCGACAATTCGGCCCGACGACAAAAAAATGACGCCGGGCCGTTTTTTATGCTTGCACTCGTCGGAAAGCCGCAGTAGTAAGCCGCCACCGAACGGAACAACAACCGCTTCGGTTCCCGGAACCGGAAGAAATGCCGGAACCCTTATGGGGCTATAGCTCAGCTGGGAGAGCGCTTGCATGGCATGCAAGAGGTCAGCGGTTCGATCCCGCTTAGCTCCACCAAATTTCCCAAGATAAAATTCATCACGTCAGTAAAATCTGGATCGTGCGACCTTCAGTCCCACCTCACGCGGCCATCTATCGCAATAACGCCCGCACATCCTGTCCGTTGATACGGCATTCCAGAGAACGGAGCGCACCGCTCTCCTCCACCACGCGACATTCAATATATCTGCCGCGCAAACGGTTCTCCAGCGCTTTGAAGGCATTGAGGCCGCAGGCATAACGGCGGCCGTCCGGGGTGGTGCAGACACGGTTTCTCTCCACCTCCTCCACGCCTGCGAGGCGGAACTCCTCGTTTTTGAAGGTGAAGCGGCTGCTGGAGATAACGCGAAGGCGCTGGTCGGCATGCATCTTCAGCGGGAAGGGATCCGGCGGGGTCGGAACGCGCTCGTATTCCTGCCGGATGGGGTCAACCCGTACGGGCGAGGTGGTCCACAGCTGTTCGGTGTTCGGCGCAAGTCCTGCCGAGGCGGAGGCAGTCTCGCCATTGACGAGCGAGGCAATACGCATGCCGGCTATGGCGACGCCTATGACCAGGACGATCTGAAACAGCAAAATTGCGACCTGCCGGACCATGTCACCGCAAAATCAAAAACAATGAACAAAATAAAATCGGCCTGACGTCCCCTTGCGAGAGGCCACGGCCGCCCATCACATCAATAGAAGCTTGCCTGCGCTGATATCCCTGACCGTGCCCATGGCCATGATCGGAAGCCGATCGCTGTCGAGGATCACGCGTCCTGTTGTCCGCAGCCAGCGAAAACCACCAGAGGTGAGCTGGATACGATATTCCTGATCGTAAAACACGCCGTTCGTCAGCGAATTATAGACCGCTTCAGCCACACGCGCCCGGGAGCCGCTTTCGATTTGCGCAATGAAATCCTCTACCGGGATACCGCGGGCGGCCTTTTCCGGGCGAACCTCCCGCAGGCGCGCGGCCACGGCATCCAGATAAACCAGATTTTGCCCAATGTTCCAGGTGTAGTAACCCACAAGTGTCTCTTCGAGAGATATGTTCTTCAACATCGGCCTTCAACAGTCTGAGATGCTTGTGGCGGGTCTCTACCATAATGGACGATAAACGGCTAACCACAAGAATTCATTCTTTTGTCTGATATAGTATCTTTTTTGGCCGGTCGCTTATCGACAGGCCATTTCGGCAGCCATGTTGGCGAAGCGATCTTCCTGTGCCAAAGAAGGTTGACCTTGCCGCCACAGATCACAGGAGCCGCCGTGACCATCGGGCTTGCCCATGCCGAACTCATTGCCGTCGTCACCGCCATTACCGGAGATGAACCGCGCGTGATGACCGTTCGGGCGGGGGCGGCGCTTCCTTCGGGACCCTTCGAATTCGGTCACAGGACGCTTCAAAGCGGCTTGCGGGAATGGATTCACGAGCAGACGCATCATCCCGTCGGTTATCTCGAGCAGCTCTACACCTTCGCCGATCGCGACCGAAACAACGATATTCCGGGCGGCAGAACCATCTCCATCGGCTATCTGGGACTTGTCCGCGAACAGGAGGCGATGGACGGCAAACGTCCTTTCTGGCACGGGTGGTACGATTACTTCCCGTGGGAAGACCATCGCCAAGGACACCCCGCGGTTCTCGCCAGCATCATCGAGAAGCTGCGGGCATGGGCGGATTCCGACCCAACCTGTAAAAGCCAGCGCCACTTGCGGGCCGATTTTACCTTCGGCCTCGACGGCGGCGGCTGGAACGAGGAACTCACCCTTCAGCGCTATGAGCTGCTGTATGAGGCGGGGCTGGTTGAGGAAGCGCAGGCCGAACCCCGGATCAATTTCGGAAGGCCGATGTTCGCCGATCACCGCCGCATCCTCGCCACCGGAATTGCCCGGTTGAGGGCCAAAATCAAATACCGGCCGGTGGTATTCGAACTGATGGCCGATACCTTCACGCTGCTGCAATTGCAGCGCGCCGTCGAGGCGTTGGCCGGGCTGACGCTGCACAAGCAGAATTTTCGACGGCTGATCGAACAGCAGCAACTGGTGGAAGAAACCGGCGACATGGCTACGGAAACCGGCGGACGACCGGCAAAGCTTTTCCGCTTCCGCCAGACCGTCCTCGATGAACGCGCCCTTTCCGGAACGAAACTGCCGCTCTCCCGCAATTGACATATACTCACAATGAGAATATCTCTTCGTTCTAGATATACTCAAAACGAGCATAAATGGGAGAGCATCGTGATCGAGCAGATTTCCGCCGCAAGCCTTTACGACCGCGTCGCCCGCGTCATCCCCAAGGCCGAATGGATGGGTTTCCAGGACGATGTGGAGGCGATCCTTGAGTTGAAGCGCAAGCGTAATGCCGTCATCCTCGCCCATAATTACCAGACACCTGAAATATTCCATGGTGTCGCCGATATCGTCGGCGACAGCCTTGCCCTTGCCCGCAAGGCGATGGAGGTGGAGGCGGATGTCATCGTTCTCGCCGGCGTGCATTTCATGGCCGAGACGGCGAAGCTGCTCAATCCGAGAAAGACCGTGCTCATTCCGGATATGGCTGCCGGCTGTTCGCTTGCCGATTCCATCACGCCGGAGGATATCGCCCTCCTGAGAAAGGCCTATCCCGGCGTGCCTGTTGTGACCTATGTGAACACGTCCGCCGAAGTGAAGGCGGCGTCCGATATCTGCTGCACGTCGGGTAATGCCCGCCAGGTGGTGGAATCGCTCGGCGTGCCGCGCGTCTTGATGCTGCCGGATGAATATCTGGCGAAGAACGTGGCCATGGAAACCAATGTCGAACTGATCGCCTGGCGCGGCCATTGCGAAGTGCACGAGCTTTTCACCGCCGATGACATCAGGGAGCTGCGGGAAAGCCATCCCGGCGTGATCGTACTGGCGCATCCCGAATGTCCGCCTGAGGTTGTCGAGGCCGCGGATTTTTCCGGCTCTACCGCCGTCATGTCCGACTATGTCGGTCGTGAGCGCCCCGCCCGCGTGGTGCTTCTGACGGAGTGCTCGATGAGCGACAATGTCGCCGTGCATCACCCGGACGTCGAATTTATCCGCCCGTGCAATCTCTGCCCGCACATGAAACGCATCACGCTCGGAAATATCCGCACAGCCCTTGAGGAAAACCGCCACGAAGTGACTGTCGATCAGGCCATCGCCGCCGCCGCCCGTCGCGCGGTGGAAAGGATGCTGGAAGTATGAGCGAGCGCTTGCCGCAGCAGGACTGGACGGCCATCGTCGGCAGCGGCATTGCCGGCCTGATGGCGGCGCTGACACTTGCGCCGCAGCCCGTGCTCCTTCTGACACGTGGTGCGCTTGGCGGCGAAACGTCGAGCGCCTGGGCGCAGGGCGGCATTGCCGCAAGCCTCGGTCCCGATGACAGCGTCGCGCTGCATCTTGCCGATACGCTCGCCGCAGGAGACGGTCTCTGCGATGCGGAAATGGCCGCCGATATCGTTTCCGCCGCCCCTGCTGTCATCGAGGCGCTGGAGCAGGCCGGGGTGCGCTTCGACCGGGATGCCGATGGCAGGCCCATCTTCGGGCTGGAGGCCGCCCACAGCCGAAGGCGCATCCTGCACGCCGAGGGCGACGGTTCGGGCGCGGCCATCGTCAGGGCTCTCGCCGCCGCCGTTCTGCGCACACCGTCGATCACGGTTCTTGAAGGCACAGAAGTGCGCCGGCTGCTGACACAGGACGGCGCGATTGCGGGCCTCGCCTGCGCCGGACCGAAAGGCGGCTTCGTTCTGCCGGCAACGCGGGTGGTTCTCGCCACCGGCGGCCTCGGCGGCCTCTACGAGGCCACGACCAATCCTTCCGGCAATTTCGGACAGGGCATCATGCTGGCCGCCCGCGCTGGCGCAATTCTTGCCGACATGGAATTCGTACAGTTCCATCCGACGGCGCTTTCTTCAGCGCGGCGGCCGCTGGCGCTGGTCAGCGAGGCGGTGCGGGGCGAAGGCGCACTTCTCCTCAACGAAAGCGGTGAAAGGTTCATGGCCCCTGTTCCCGGCGCGGAACTCGCCTCCCGCGACGTCGTCGCACGCGCGATAGATCGTGAAATCCTGCGCGGCGGCAGGGTGTTTCTTGACGCCCGCAAGGCCCTTGGCTCCGGCTTTTCCGCCCGGTTTCCTGCAATCGACCTGCTCTGCCGGGAGGCTGGAATAGATCCGGCCCGTGAACTGGTCCCCGTCCGCCCTGCCGTGCACTATCATATGGGCGGCATTGCCACGGACGGCAGAGGCCGAAGTTCGGTGCCGGGCCTGTGGGTCGCCGGCGAGGCCGCCTGCACGGGGCTTCACGGCGCCAACCGGCTGGCCAGCAATTCCCTGCTGGAAGCTGCCGCAATGGGTATGCGTGCGGCGCAGGATATCGCCACCCAGCCCTCGTTCGCACCTCCGAGTACCACCGCTTCTGCAGCCCGCACGGTGAACCATCCTGCCGCCGATCCCGCCACCGTCCGCGCCATTATATCCCGACATCTCGGTATCGTCAGACATGCGGCGGGCCTAACCGAGGCGATCCGGGATTTACTGCCGCTCGTGGAGGGAAAGGGCCCGGCATCCGATCCCGCCCTCGTGGGTCTGGCGATCGCTGTTTTTGCCGCCTTGCGGACGGAATCGCGCGGAGCGCATTTCCGCGATGATTTTCCTGGGAAGGATGCGACGGCGACGAGGCGTCGCCTGAGCATGGCAGAGGTGATTGACCTTGCCCATGCCCTTTCCTCGACCAGCCCCTCCTCTTCCAGCTTCGCACGGACCGCCTGACATGACCCTTGCCCCCCTGCCCCGCCTCATCATCGAACCGCTGGTCCGTAACGCCCTTCTGGAAGACCTGGGCCTTGCTGGCGACGTCACTTCTACCGCCGTCATTCCCGCCGATCACCGGTCGGTCGTCGTCATGGCGGCACGCGAAGAGGGTGTCGTCGCCGGGCTTGATGCTGCGGAACTGGCCTTCCAGCTCGTGGACCCGGCCATCACGATAGAGCGGAACGTGCAGGATGGAGCTTCCGTCGCACCGGGCGACACCGTCGCAACGATCAGGGGGCCTTCACGCGGGCTTTTGACGGCAGAGCGTACGGCTTTGAATTTCCTCGGCCACCTGTCGGGTATCGCCTCCGTCACGGCTAAGATCGTCGCGGCCATCGCCGGGACCAATGCTTCGGTCGCCTGCACCCGCAAGACCACACCAGGCCTCCGGGCACTGGAAAAATACGCCGTGCGCGCCGGCGGCGGCATGAACCACCGTTTTGCACTCTATGACGCTGTTCTCATCAAGGACAACCACATCGCCGTGGCGGGCAGCGTGCGTGACGCGATCCGCCGTGCAAAAAAGGGTGTCGGCCATCTCGTCAAGATAGAAGTCGAGGTGGACACGCTTTCACAGTTGCGCGAGGCGATGGATGAAGGTGTCGATGCGGTTCTTCTCGACAATATGACGCCTGAACAGCTGCGCGAAGCGGTGAAAATCGTCGCCGGTCGTGCCATTACCGAAGCGTCCGGGCGCATCACTCCACAGACGGCTGCGGCCATCGCCGCCACGGGCGTCGACCTCATCTCCATCGGCTGGCTGACCCACAGCGCGCCGGTTCTGGATATCGGACTGGATTTCGAGAGCAAAAATTGAAGCCTGCACGCGGCACGGAACAAATTTTCCGCGCCATCGTTATTATTCCGCCTGGGGTCGATTCAAGGCGGGGGGACGTGCGCACAAAGCGGGTCCATATGCCTTTTGACCTCTCTTAGAAAGGAAAGGCCTGTTATGGAAGACGCACAAGTTGGCTGGATTGCAGCAATCATCATTGGCGGCGTAGCTGGTTGGCTCGCCGAACAGTTCATGAAAAGCAATATGGGTGTTTTCATGAACATTATCCTTGGCATCGTCGGTGCCATCGTCGCCAATTTCCTTCTGGGACTGGTGGGCGTTTCGCTCGGCGGCTGGATTGGCTATCTCATTGCCGGTTTCATCGGCGCCTGCATTCTTATTGCCGTCGGGCGTGCATTTCGCCGCTAAGGGGAGGACAGAATGAGCTTTTTCGACAAGATCAAGAACGCGATTTTCGGCAAGGCGGAAGCCGCCCCACAGACTTCGGCTCCGGCCGGCACGCCGACGGGCACTGCCAGCACAACTGCAGCAGCCCCTGCCGCACCGGCTTCACCTGCACCGACAACGGCGGCACCGGCTTCTACCGGCAACGTCGATGTAGCGTCCATCCTGGATGCGGCGGTCAAGAAAAACGGCCAGAAGCTGGACTGGAAGCACTCCATCGTCGACCTTCTCAAGGCCCTCGACCTCGACAGCAGCCTGACCGCCCGAAAGGAACTCGCCAGCGAACTCGGTTACACCGGCGATACCTCGGATTCGGCGACCATGAACATCTGGCTGCACAAGGCCGTCATCAAGAAACTTTCCGAAAACGGCGGCAAGGTTCCGGCCGAACTTCTGGACTGAACCGATAAACGGAGGCCGCCATGGACGACTATTCCAGCTTGAGGGAGCAGATCGGTCGCGATCTCGACACCCTGCAGGGAACGGAGAACCCGAAATCGATCTTCGAAATCGCCGACGATTACCTTTTGGGAGATCCGGGTCTGAAGCGAACCATCGTCGAAGACATTATCAAGGAAGAAGCGGACAAGCGCGGTATTGCTATCCACTGAAGCAGCGCCTAGCAGGCACCGGCCTTAAAAAAGGGGCGTCATCCGGTTTGGATGCCGCCCCTTTCGTGTCGCGCACATCAAGCCGCTATCTATCCAGCTTGGCTTCGGCCTTTTTCGCGTTTTCTTCCATCAACTCATACCACATCGCATTCATGACGGCGAAGATGGCGGCGAGAGGCAGGCCGAGCAGCCAGGCGAAGTACCACATGTTCGATCTCCTTCTTTCTTGATCAATAAGCATGACCGCTCTCATCGCGGATCGCCTTTTCATCCACCTTGCCCCACAGCACCCGATAGACCCACGAGGTGTAAGCGACGATGATCGGGATGAAGATGAGGGCGACGACCAGCATGATGAACAGCGTCATATGGCTGGAAGACGCGTCCCACACCGTCAGGCTCGATTTCGGATCGACCGAAGACGGAAGGATGAAAGGAAACATCGTGAGGCCCACCGTCGAGATGATGCCGAAGATTGCGAGCGAACTGGCAAGCAGCGCCATCACCTCCCGGCGCAGCGTCAACAACAGCAATGCGACGAGCGGAAAAACAAGGCCGAGGGCCGGCGCCAGCATCATCCATGGATGCGCTGCATAATTGGAGAACCAGACCCCGGTTGCAATCTCCACCGTCTTTGACAAGGGATTGGACGGTCCATCGGTCACGACTTCCGAGGTGAAGCGATAACCATCGATACCAAGCCACAGAAGAACGCCGCCAAGCGCGAAGAGAACGGTGGTGGCAAGTGCGGCGACGGAGCCGAAACTGCGGGCGCGGGCCGCCACCGGACCATCCGTTTTCAGTACCAGCCATGCGGCGCCATGCATGACCAGCATGGCGACGGATACAAGCCCGCAGAGAATGGCGTAGGGGTTCAGAAGTTCAAACAGCGTCGTCCCGTCATAGAAAATCCTGAGATCGTCATTGAGGTGGAAGGGAACACCCTGCAGTACGTTGCCGATCGCCACGCCGAAGATAAGCGAAGGAACGAAGCCGCCGATGAAGAGCGCCCAGTCCCAGCCGGTGCGCCATGCGGTGCTCTCGCGCTTGGACCGATATTTGAAACCGACCGGCCGCAGGATTAGTGCAAACAGGGTGGCGAACATGGCCAGATAGAACCCCGAGAATGACACCGCATATAGCGGCGGCCAGGCCGCGAAGATCGCTCCGCCACCAAGGATGAGCCAGACCTGATTACCCTCCCAGACCGGGCCGATGGAATTGATGACGACACGCCGCTCCACATCCGTTTTCGCCACGAAGGGCAACAGCGCGCCGGTGCCGAGATCGAAACCGCCGGTCACGGCAAAACCGATCAGCACCACGCCAAGCAGCAGCCACCAGATGATGCGGAGGATTTCGTAGTCGATGAGTTGGTGCAATATCATGATCGTTTACTCCGCAGCGACGAGTTTTTCAGGAACGAGCGGCGCTTCCGGCTGATGGTCCGGATCGGGGCCCTTGCGGATCGCTTTCAACATCAGGCCCATCTCGACGATGAACAGCACCGTGTAGATGGCGATGAAGCACAGGAGCGTGATGAGGACAGTGGACGCGCTGAGACTGGAGACGGCGGCTGCGGTCGGCAACACGCCCTCGATGATCCATGGCTGGCGGCCGAACTCGGCCACGACCCAGCCCATTTCCGCCGCGATCCATGGCAGCGGAATGGCGAATACCGCCACCTTCAGCAGCAACGGGTAATGATCCAGCCGGCGGCGGGCCGAAAGATAGAAGAAGGTCGCGGTCAGAAGGATGAAGAACATGCCGAGACCAACCATGATGCGGAACGACCAGAAGAGCGTCGGCACATGCGGGATGGTATCCGCCGCCGCCTTGGCGATCTGCTCTTCGCTCGCCTGACGAGGATCGTCCACGTAGCGTTTCAGCAGCAGGGCGTAACCGAGCTCATGGCCGAGTTCCGCGAAGGTGCCGCGCACCTCTTCCGGCAATTCGGCGCCCTTGCCGGTGGCGCGAATCTGCATCAGGGCATCATAGGCCTTGATGCCGTCGCGGATGCGGGTTTTGGCCTGCTCCACGAGATCGTTGATACCGGGAATTTCCGTATCGAGCGAGCGTGTGCCGATGAGGCCCATGACCCACGGGATCTTCACGGCAAAATGTGTCTCGCGCGATTCCTGATCCGGAAAGCCGATGGCGGTGAACGGGGCCGGCGCAGGCTCCGTCTCCCACATGGCTTCGATAGAGGCGAGCTTCATCTTCTGGTGTTCGGTCGAAAGATAACCACTTTCATCACCCAGCACGACGACGGACAGCGCGGACGCCAGGCCGAATGAGGCAGCAACCGTCATCGAGCGTTTGGCAAGATCGACATGGCGGCCTTTCAGCACATACCAGGCGGAAACGCCGAGCACGAAGATGGATGCCGTGACATAACCGGCGGAAACCGTGTGAACGAACTTCGCCTGCGCCACCGGGTTGAACAGGACTTCAAAGAAGTCAGTTACTTCCATGCGCATGGTCTGGGGATTGAAGGCGGAGCCCGTGGGGTTCTGCATCCAGCCATTGGCGATCAATATCCAAAGCGCTGAGAAATTGGAGCCGAGCGCCACACACCATGTCGCGACGAGATGGCCGAGCTTCGACAGTTTATCCCAGCCGAAAAAGAACAGACCGACGAAGGTGGCTTCCAGGAAGAAGGCCATCATGCCCTCGATCGCCAACGGCGCACCGAAGATATCGCCGACATAATGGCTGTAATAACTCCAGTTCATACCGAACTGGAATTCCATGACGATGCCCGTGGAGACGCCCAGCACGAAATTGATACCGAACAGGGTGCCCCAGAATTTCGTCATCTGCCGCCAGATTGTGCGGCCGGTCATGACATAGACCGTTTCCATGATGGCGATCACCACCGACAGTCCGATCGTCAGGGGAACGAACAGAAAGTGATAGAGAGCCGTCACCGCAAATTGCAGGCGCGACAGCGCCACTATGTCGAGTTCCATGGTCTTATCCACCTTTTCCGGAAGGCCGGCCTTCCATTTGTAAGACGACGCCGGCTCTCAAAAAAATCTCAGTCCGGGCGCAATGTGTTCAGCACTACGCCGTATTCCGGAGTGCCGCTTTGACATTCATCAAATTGACGCCCCTCTTTCAGCACGACGATGCGGTCTGCGAATTCCGCCTCGCGGCGATTATGGGTGATGACCACGACGGTCCTGCCCTCCGCCGAGGCAAACAGGCGGGCAAGCACGTCGCGGGCGGTCTCGCCGTCCAGCCCTTCCGTCACCTCGTCGAGAAGCCAGAGGGGCTTGTCGGTGAGCAGGAAGCGGGCCAGCGCAAGCCGGCGCGACTGGCCGCCGGAAAGCCCCTGTCCCGCTTCGCCAAGCCTCGCCTCAAGCTGTCCCGGCATGGCCTTGACGTATTCGGCAAGGCCGGCCGCCGTGAGGACATCCCACAACTGGCTCTCGGTCGCGGCAGGATTTGCCAGCCTTAGATTGTCGGCGATGCTGTCGCGGAAGAGCTGGCTTCTCTGTGTCATAGGGCTGGACGGCAGCGCGCTGACCGAGCCTGCCGACGGCTGCAATTCGCCCGCCAGCAGCTGGATGAGGCTTGTCTTGCCCGCGCCGCTTGGACCGACGATCGCAAGCCTTTCTCCGGCGCAGATCTCAAGCTCGATACCCGTCAGCACTACGTTGCCTTCACGTTCGAGGCGCACGCCCTGAAGCTTGGCCGCAATGCCGCCAGCCGGCAGGGGCGGACAGTGCAACGCAGCTGCAGGCGCGAGCCGTGGTGCAATCCGGCGTGCGGAAAAAAGCGTTCGTCCCAGTTCCATCGCACCACGGCGCAGCGCCGTGAACGGCTCCAGCGCCGCCAGACAGACCAGCAGGCCAAGCGCCGCGGCGGGCGCACCGAGCTTTTCCTGCTCCGCCAGCCAGGCCACGCCGAGAAGCGTCGCGCTCAAAAGTACCGCCGTTGCAACACCGAAGGAAAACCCGGCATTCGTCTCAATGCGGTTCAAAGCTTCATCACAATCGAGCAGATAATCATCGGCCCGTTTCACCGCCTCGACCTGTGAGGCAAGCCGGCCGGCCACGAGCAGTTCCGCCTGCCCGCCGACAAGATCCGCCGCGCGAGCGCGTAGCGCCTCCAGACCGACCGCCCTGCGGCGCGAGAATTTCTCCGCCCGCACAGCTGCGCGCACCGCAATACCGAGGCCGGAAGCGACAAGAAACAATGCAGCCAGAAGACCGGCAAGCGGATCAATGAAAGCAAGCCCGATGCCGGTTGCGATCGCCGCAAGGGCCGCGACGGCCGCGGGAAGCAGCACACGCAGGTAGAGTGAATCCAGCGCATCGATATCCGCTGTCAGCCGGTTCAAAAGGCGCGCCGGCCTAGCCTGGAGATTTTTCGCCGCCTGCGGCGCGGCAAAACCGCGAAACAGCTTTTCCCGAAGTGCCGCGAGGATGGAAAGCGTGGCCTCGTGGGTCGTCATGCGCTCACCATACCGCGCGGCGGTGCGGGCCAGCGCAAGAAGGCGAATGGCGGCTGAAGGTGCAAAAACGTCGAAAGCATAAGCTGTCGCCGGAAGCAGGCCGGCAATGGCGGTGGCCGTGATAAACCAGCCGGATATGCCAAGCAGACCGATGCCTGCCAGCACTGTGGTCGCCGCCAGAACCGCACCGGCCAGCAACATGCCGCTCCGTGCCGACCAGAAGAGGGCGATAACGGGTTTCAATATGGCGAAGCGCGACATCATGAGGGATCTCCCGATCTCACCGCCGCCATATCCACGACCCTGTCCATGCGCGCGGCCAGCACCGGATCGTGGGTCGCGACGATCAACGTCCTTCCCTTTGCCAGTTGCAGCAGGTTTTCCGTAACGAGTTCGGCCGTCTCGCGGTCGAGATGCGCTGTCGGCTCATCGGCCAGAATGAGCCGTGCGGCGGGGTCGGCGAAGGCACGGGCAATGGCGAGCCGCACCGCTTCACCGCCGGAAATGCCATGGCCGCCATCTCCCACCGGCAGATGCCCGCGGGAAGACGACAATTGATCGAGGCCGGTGCTTTCGAGCGCCATTTTAACCCTGCTCCGCGTGATGCCGGCCCGGCCGAAGCGAATGTTCGCCTCCAGCGAGCCGGCTGTGAAAAACGGCTTCTGGCCAATCCACCCGATGGATTTGCGCAGTATGTCCGCCGTCTCATCGTCGAGTACGGTGCCGCCGATTTTTATCGTGCCGCCCTGGGCCTTGGCGAGCCCGGCAATAACGGAGAGCACCGTGGATTTGCCGCAACCGGAGGGTCCGAGAAGTGCCACTGTTTCACCCGCCCGGACATTGAAATCGAAATTTCGAAGCACGGGCGATGCACCGGGATAGGCGAAGGTCAGGTCATGCATATCCACGGTTGCCGGCGTCGCAACTGTCACGTCCGGCGCGTCCTTGCCCGTGCCTGCAATAGCCGCCCCACCCTTCGCCAGATTGTTGAGCGCGCCGAGCGCAGCCTCGCCGGCCGCCCGGTCGTGCCAGACGGCGGACAGTTCCCGCAGAGGCTCGAAAAATGCCGGCGCGAGAAGCAAGATGAAAAGACCTTCGGCAAGCGTCAGTTTCTGACCCCACGCGCCGAAATCGAGAAAGCCGAGCAGATGGAAACCGATGTAAACGGCCGTCATGGCGACGCCGAGCGCCGCGAAAAGCTCAAGCACTGCCGATGAGAGAAAGGCGATCCTGAGCACCGCCATCGTTCTCTTCTTGAGATTCTGCGCATCGGCGCTCAGGCGTGTGGCCGTTAGATCGACCGCTTCCAGCGCCCGAATCGTTTCCAGCCCGCGCAGCCGGTCGAGCAGGAAGGCGTTCATATTGCCGGCCTCAACAAGCTGCTTTTCACTGGCGGCCTTGGCCTGCCAGCCAATCAAAGCCATGAACAGCGGAATGGTCGGCATGGCAAGCAAAAGCACCAGCGCCGCGATCCAGCTGAACGGAAGGATGACGAGGGCATATGCCACGGGAACGATCGTTGCCTTCATCCTTGCCGGCTGAAAACGGGAAAGATAGGGCACCAGTGCTTCCGACGTTTCGGCGACGACAGCTGCCACCTCACCGGAAGCCGTTCGCGAGAGGTCGAGCGGGGAGACCCTGGCCAAGGCGTGGAGCGCTTCCAGCCGCCGCTGCGAAAGAGCCGCCCGCGCCATACGGAACGACATGCGCGCTGCGGTTTTTTCCAGAAGGGCCTTGAGGATACCGAGAAGAAAAATGGCGGCAGCCGGCGGCATGAGCGCCATCATTGGCGCACCATCAGCAATTTTTCCGACGGAAAAGGCAAGCAGACCCGCCTGTGGCAACCAGAACAGCGAAACGAGAGCATGCAGCAGGGAAGCCGACCTTGCCGCCCCCGGTGCGTGCATTTTTTGCGGGGTGGGCGCTTTATCGGCGAGGGGCTTGCCGCCAGGAATGGAAAAGACCCGCCGCGCACCGAGCGACAGTGCAACCGGCGCGGAACAGCCGTCATCGCGGCTGACGGCCAAGGGAGGGGTCTGGGAGGACATGGTCATGATCGCCTTAGCCGTCCTTTTTCGCGACGCGGGGCCGACCAAGGGAAACGATCTTGTCCTTGGCCTCCAGAAGCTTGGTGACTTTGGAGCCGAGCGCCAGAAGAGAAGCCAGCCGTTCCGTCTCCAGCCTTTTCACATCGTCATACCAACCCGTCAGCTGCTCGATCAGCGTCTTCATCTCATCGATACGCCTCTGCGCATGACGCTCATCTTCGTTTTCCGGCGTTTCCATCAGGATTTCCCGAAGCACGCTGAGGGTCGGATCGATTTCGCGTTTCTTGCGCTCCTCAGCAAGCGTTCGCAGGATGTGCCAGACATCCTCAGGCGTCGTAAAAAAATCACGCCTGTCTCCGGGGAAGTGCTTGAGGATTGCCAGATTCCAGGCTTGCAGTTCCTTGAGGCTCATCGACACGTTGGACCGCGAAATGCCGAGCGCCTCCACAATATCGTCCGCGCAGAGCGGCTGTGGCGATATGTAAAGCAGAGCATAGACTTGGCCGACAGTGCGGTTGATGCCCCAGCGGCTGCCCATCTCACCGAAATGCAGCACGAAGGACTGAACGAGCGGGGAGAGATTGGAAGACATTTCTCTTCTTTCTGAATTTTCAGTAATTTCTGAAATTTCGATAACGCAAAAAACGACTGGCGGCAAATCACCTTTTTGACCTGCGTCAAAATGTGCAAATGGGCAGAGACGACGCTGGTATAGACGGTCCTGGGTGCAGTCCGGGCAAAATATGCGGCAGTCGCGTTGGGGGGTATGACAGGCTGGAGCATTTGCTGGCGTCCGTCACTTTCCCTCCGTCATTCCGGCCTTGAGCCGGAATCCAGCCAGCCCAAGTCCTCGGGCCGCAAGGCCTCTCTCGTCGCGCAGACGCGTGTCGGCTGGATTCCGGCTCAAGGCCGGAACGAAGTCCCCGAAGCAGTCGATGATATCGATAACATCTTTACGAGTCGCCACGGCCAAGAACCCGCCGAAAAAATGGGCGGCAAGATGACCCGCCGCCAATCGAAACGTCGGCGTATTCGCGCGTAGAAACCTTGCTTACGAAAAAGCGATCTGAACCTTCATGGCGCGGCTGCGGTCGGAAGCGAATTCGAAGGCCGAGATGGCATCGGCGAGATCAACGGTCTGGGTGATGAAAGGTTTGACATCGATCAGGCCCTTTTGCATCAATTCAACGCCGGTTGCGAATTCCTCATGGAAGCGGAAGGAACCGCGCAGATCGAGTTCCTTGGCGGTGATCGCCATCATCGGCAAGCTCATATCGCCGCCAAGGCCAAGCTGGACGATGATGCCGCGCGGGCGAAGCGCCGCGATACCGCCGGCAAGCGCCACGGCGGCGCCTGAGCATTCATAGAGAATATCGAAGGTTCCCTTGTTCGCACCGTAGGCGGCAAGCGCGTCGGGCTCGTCCTTGCTATTGATGACGCGATCCGCACCCGCCTCACGCGCCTTGCCAAGCGTGAAATCGGAAAGATCGGTGGCGACGATCTCAGCTGCACCGGCGCGGCGCGCGGCCAGAATGGAGAGGATACCGATCGGGCCGCAGCCCGTGACAAGTACACGTTTTCCCAGCATATCACCGGCGCGGCGGGTGGCGTGCAGCGTTACCGCCAGCGGTTCCGCCATGGCGGCCTCACCGGCGCTCAGGCCATCGGCTGGCACGCATTGCAGGGCATCGGCCACCAGGACCTCGCGGAAGGCGCCCTGAATATGCGGGAAAGGCATGGCGCTGCCATAAAACCGCATGTTCAGGCACTGGTTGTGCAGGCCTTCCTGGCAGAAGCGGCAGGTTCGGCACGGGCGGGATGGCGAAACCGCAACCAGACCACCGATCTTCAGCCCATCGACGCCTTCGCCCAGTTCCTCAATGACGGCGGAGACCTCATGGCCCAGCACCATCGGTTCACGCAACCGCACGGCGCCGAAACCGCCATGATTGTAATAGTGCAGATCACTGCCGCAGATTCCGCCCCTGGCCAGACGGAGCCGCACCTCACCCGGTCCCGGCTTTTCCTCCGGCCGGTCTTCGATGCGCACATCCTTTGCCCCGTGGGCGACAATCGCTTTCATGACAACTCCCGTTCAAGCGCGCGCCATTATGGCGCATAAAATTCTTCATCCCATTGCTGCCGCAAGATGCGCCTCGATGCACCTTGTCAGTTCGCCACCCGCCCGATACGTACCGAAAGCGGGCGCATCAGCCTTGACATCCGCCCTCAAAGGGATGAATGTTATCGGTAACATATACTTTCAAGAATGCAATGTCGAGAGACTGGAGGAAACAGTGGGCCTTAATTTGTTCGATCTTTCCGGCCGCCGCGCCCTGATCACGGGTTCGTCCCAGGGCATCGGGTTGGCGCTGGCGCACGGGCTGGCGGAAGCAGGGGCGGAAGTGGTGCTGAACGGGCGCGATGAGGTGAAGCTGAAGGCAGCGGCAGCCAGCATCAAGGGTGCCAGAACGCTTGCCTTCGATGCTACCGATCACGGCGCGGTGCGCGAGGCGATCGACCGTTTCGAAGCGGAGGTCGGCGCCATCGATATCCTCGTCAACAATGCCGGTATGCAACACCGAACGCCGCTGGAGGATTTTCCGGCGGATGCCTTCGAGCGCCTGCTGCAAACCAACGTCGCCTCGGTGTTTCACGCCGGGCAGGCTGCCGCGCGCCACATGATCGGCCGCGGCCGTGGCAAGATCATCAACATCGCCAGCGTTCAGACCGCCCTTGCCCGCCCCGGCATCGCCCCCTACACCGCCACCAAGGGTGCCGTTGGCAACCTGACAAAAGGCATGGCGACGGACTGGGCCAAATATGGACTGCAGTGTAACGCCATTGCGCCCGGTTATTTCGACACCCCGCTCAACGCCGCCCTTGTTGCGGACGAGACCTTTTCGGCATGGCTTGAAAAGCGCACGCCGGCCGGTCGCTGGGGCAAGGTCGAAGAGCTCGTCGGCGCCTGCATTTTCCTGTCGTCCGATGCCTCATCCTTCGTGAACGGCCACATTCTCTACGTCGACGGCGGCATTACCGCCTCGCTTTGACACCCCAGGCCCGGATGGCCGGCTGCACCGCCATCCGGGCTTGAACGACGACACCACGACGCTTTGGGAGGAGGCCGTGACCACCATGACCGAGAAGAACAAAGTTGCACTGATCGGCGCAGGCGCCATGGGCGGGGCGATCGGGACACGGCTCATAGAGACCGGCAATCAGCTGACGGTTTTCGATCTGGATGCGGAAAAGGTGGCGGCACTGACGAGCCTCGGCGCGCAGAGCGCGAGCACAGCGGCGGAAGCAGCGTCGATTCCCGATGTGGTCATTCTCAGCCTCAATTCGCCGAAAATCGTTCGCATTGCCGTCTTCGGCAAGGATGGTGTCGCGGCGGGGGCCAAGCCCGGCACGCTCATCATCGACATGTCTTCCATCGATCCGGAAGCCACAAAGGAACTGGCAGCCGATGCCGCCGAAAAGGGCCTGCGCTGGGTGGACAGCCCGCTTTCGGGCGGCGCGCCCAAGGCGCTTGTCGGCCAACTGACGCTTATGGCGGGGGGCAGCGAAAAGGATGTGGCCGATGCGCATCGCGTGCTGCGACATGTGGCCAGCAATTACACTCATATGGGACCCTGCGGCGCAGGGCAGACCACGAAACTCATCAACCAGGTTCTGTGCGGTCTGAACTTCCTTGCTGTAGCGGAAGCGACGCAACTGGCGCTGGACGCCGGCGTCGATGCCGCAAAAATTCCGCAGGCACTGAAGGGTGGCCGCGCCGACAGCGCCATCCTGCAGGAGTACATGCCGCGTTACGTGGCCAGGGATTACCGCCGCACCGGCCGGATCGACAATATGGTGAAGGACCTGAACGGCGCGCAGGATCTCGCCCGACGCACCAACACGGCCATGCCGCTGACGGCTGTTTGCGCCGAGGTGCACCGGATGCTCACGGCAGCAGGGCTCGGTGGAGAGGACCAGGCAGCGCTTATGGAGTTTTTCAGCGGCGCAAAGCGAAGCTTTCCGGACTGATTGACCGGCAGACAGGGGATGGCAGGAGCCTGTTGATACAGTCCCTGCGAGCCATTGCGAAATTGTCTTTCAGGGAAGATGATCAGGCGAATCGGCACGGCAGTGGCCCCGATGACGGCAGACGCATGTATGCAAAGGACAATTTCCCGATGACCACCTCCGCGACAGGCACGGGAATTGCCAGTCTGACCGTTTCTGGAACCGGTTTCATTGCCGAAATCGCCTATCAAGGGGCGACGCTTCTGAGCTGGCGGCCGGTCTCTGCCGATGGCATCGGAGGCGAAAATCTTGTCGACGGATATTCGACGCCCGCCGAAATGCAGTCCCAAAATGGCGTGAGGAACGGCATTCTCGCGCCCTTCTCCAACCGCATCCCGGATGGTCGGTTTAGTTTTGCCGGGCAGACGCACCGCATTGAGCCGGTGCTTGCCCATGAAGCCCTCGTCTTCCACGGATTTGCCAGAGCCCTGCCCTTCGTCCTCGCCCAGTCATCGGAGGAAAACGGCGCTCATACTCTCATCTTCCGTGCCGAAATATCGCCTGCGGATTTCAGCGGTTATCCTTACCGTCTCGCCATCGAAGTGGAATATCGCTTCGTCGGCCATGACGTTACCATCGACATACGCGGCATCAACCGCGACGACCGGCCCCTGCCCTTCGCGGCCGGCTGGCATCCCTATTTCCGCCTGCCCGGCAACACGTCTATCGACGACCTTCTCCTCACTCTGCCTTCGCGAACAGCAATTGAAACAAACGAGTATCTCATCCCCCTGCGAAACCCACAGGGCGGGTTAGTCAAACGGAACGACACCCTTTTTCTCCATACCCCGCTGGCCGGGCATGTGGTCGATGCCTGTTTCACCGATCTGATTGCATCCGCAAACGGGCGTTACGAGACGAGGCTCGAAAACCCGCATGACGGTTCAAGCCTGACGGTCTGGCAGGAGCGTGGGCACATGCATGTCTTTACCGGGGATACGCTCGCACGCGACAGGCGGCGCTCCATCGCGCTCGAACCCGTGGAAACGCCGACCAACGCCTTCAACCAGGCGGAACTCGCGGATGCAATCACGCTTCGACCGGGCGAGACGCGAAGCTTCCGCTTTGGCGTTCGTTTCAAGGCAGCACGCTGATCACGGTTCGATAGCCCTCAGATATGCGTCGTCGGCAGCGAAGACGACAGTTTCACCGTCTCCATGGAGATATAGGCGGACATGTCGTAAAGCTGCACGCGGCGTAGAATCTGTTTGTAGACCGTGTCGTAATATTCGACATTCGGCAGTACGAGCTTCAGAATATAATCGAAATTGCCGGTGAGCCGGTGAACCTCGACGATTTCAGGGATGGTGCTGACCGCGGCATGGAACCGGTCCAGCCAGTCCTCCGCATGAAGGCCCGTTCTTACCAGCAGGAAAACCGTGGTCGGAAGATTGATCTTCCGCCGGTCGAGCAGCGCCATGGTGCCTGTCACGTAACCTTCCGTTCGTAGCCGCGTGATGCGGCGCGAACAGGCCGATAGCGACAGGGAAACTTCCTCTGCGATATCGGCGAGCGGGGTTTCGGCATTTTCCTGGAGAATCGCAAGGATTCGGCGGTCGCGGTCATCAATCATCAGTGAACAATGCACAGGTTAACGCAAGCGCGCAAGAAATTTGCGACACCGGGACAGAAAGCGCGCCGAGTTTGCATCCAGGCCGCGAAAACTGCGCAAAAACGCATGCCGTTTTCGTTGCGACGATGGCATTCTTATTTCAATCAAAGTTGAAAAGGGAACTCTTATGAAACGGATCGGCCTGATCGGCGGCATGAGCTGGGAATCCACCGCAACCTATTACCGCATGATCAACGAGGCGGTTCGCGACAGCCGCGGCGGCCTGGTCTCGGCCGATATCGTCATGCATTCGCTCGATTTTTCCGAGGTCGTCGCCCTTCAGAAGGCAGACCGCTGGGATGAGGCCGGCGCGCTGCTGGGTGCAGCAGGCGCGCGCCTTGCCAATGCCGGCGCCGATTGTGTACTGATCTGCACCAATACCATGCATCTCGTTGCCGATACCGTTGCGAAAATGTCCGGCGTGGCGCTGATTGACATCATCGACGAGACCGCAGCCGCCCTGAAAACGGATGGACGCCGCAAGCCGCTGCTGCTCGCCACCCGCTACACGATGGAACACGGTTTCTACACGGACCGGATGCGCCGCCACGGCGTCGACGTGGTCGTGCCGGATGCCGAAGACAGGGCCGCCATCCACGACATCATCTTCGGTGAATTGTGCCAGGGCGAGATCAAGTCCTGCTCGCGTGACCGCTATCTTGCGGTCATCGAGAAGGCCCGCGCACTCGGCGTTGATTCCGTCATTCTCGGTTGCACCGAAATTTCCCTGCTGATCGATCCCGACGCCCTGCCGCTGCCGGGTTACGATTCGACCGCCATTCACGCGAAGGCCGCCGTCGGCTTTGCGCTCGGAGACAAGGCTTTCGACAGAGCCGCATGAATGTGCCGCCTCTTTGCCTATTCCGGTAAACCGGTCTGGCTCGACAGCCTGCTGATCGAGCCGGAAGCCTCGCTGGTCAGCCAGTCCATGGCAGCAAGGGAAGCCAAGACCGTCGTCAATGGTGATGGTTGCGGCCTTGGCTGGTATGGCGAACGCGGAACGCCCGGCGTCTTTCGCGACACGCGGCCGGCCTGGTCAGACGCCAACCTCGCGGCACTTTGCCACCAGCTTCGGTCGGGCATGTTCATGGCGCATGTGCGATCCGCCACGTCGGGCGAAGTCTCGCGCGCCAATTGCCACCCCTTTGCGCATGGGAAATACCTTTTCATGCATAACGGCCAGATCGGTGGCTATGAGCAGATCAGGCGCGATATCGATTACCTTATCCCCGATGACATCTATGCATCCCGACGCGGCACGGGCGATAGCGAAGCGATCTTCTTGATTGCCGCCGGCCATGGCCTTGAGGTGGACCCGGTCAATGCCATCTCTACCGCGCTGCGGCTTTGCCAGGAAAAGATGATGGCGGCAGGTGTCTCTTCCGCATTGAGATTCAGCGCCGTTCTGATGGATGGTGATTGCGTTCACGCCTTCCGCTGGTCAAGCGATGACAAGCCGCCGACACTTTACTGGCGCGGTCTGGACGAAGGCATTGCGTTGAGTTCGGAACCCTTTTCCTTCGATTGTGCTCCCTGGTGCGCCGTTCCACCAAATACCAGCGTGACGATCCGCGCCGGAAAAATGACGACACAGGCTTTTTTCCTTCCGTAATCCCGGCTTTGCTGGCCGCATTTTCCCGGTTTCGCGGCGTCGCTTCCGTCGACCGGTGCGGCTGCCGCGATGCCTCGTTTATTTTCATTGAATTTTTGCAGCCGCGAAGGCTAGTGTGTGGTCCATGGCGTCGGATCGGAATAAGCACGATTTTCGGCTCGACGCGCAAAACGGAATATTAGAGCGAAACAGATTTCAGGACCGGTGAACCATTTAGAAGTGTTGCAGCCTCTCCCTTTCTTGCACGTTGCCCGCCATCGCGAAGACCATGCAAACCCGTTCAGGACCGACCCATAATGGGCCGGCAATCCCTTCGGCGATCCTCGGAACGCAGAGTAAAAAGTCTTATTTTTCATCACCCTAAGCCGTTCAACTTTCCGAAAAAATTGCTGTTGCCACACCTCCATATCGATGCATAAACTGGCATCAGCAAAGGCAACACGGATCGACCTCATCAGACCCTCTCCTCCCACCAAGGTGCTGACCGACCAATGATCAATAATCTCAACGCCGCCGATCTCCCCCGTCCCGCGCCGCGCAGTTCCAACCCGGAAATCATGGCGTCGGAAATCATCGAACGCCTCACCTACCGTATCGGCAAGGACGTCAAGGTTGCCAAGCCGCATGACTGGCTGACCGCAACCATTCTCGTCGTACGCGACCGCATCATCGACAAGTGGATGGAATCCACCCGCAAGGCCTATGCCAACAATTCCAAGCGCGTTTATTACCTGTCGCTCGAATTCCTGATCGGCCGCCTGATGCGCGACGCCATCTCCAATATCGGCCTGATGCATGAAATCCGCGACGCGCTGTCCTCCCTCGGCGTCGATCTTGACGTCATCGCCGGGCTGGAGCCGGACGCAGCCCTTGGCAACGGCGGCCTTGGCCGTCTCGCCGCCTGTTTCATGGAATCCATGGCGACGGTTGATATCCCCGCCTATGGCTATGGCATCCGTTACGTGCATGGCCTCTTCCGCCAGCAGATGGCTGACGGATGGCAGGTGGAACTGCCGGAAACATGGCTTGCCCACGGTAACCCCTGGGAATTCGAACGCCGCGAAAGCTCCTACGAAATCGGCTTCGGCGGATCTGTAGAGACGATCGGCGGTTATGAAGATCCGCAGCGTTTCGTCTGGAAACCGGCCGAACGCGTCATCGCCATGGCCTATGACACGCCGGTCGTCGGCTGGCGCGGCACGCGCGTCAACACGCTCCGCCTCTGGTCGGCACAGCCGATCGATCCCATTCTGCTGGCTGCCTTCAACGCTGGCGACCACATCGGCGCGCTGCGTGAAAGCAACAAGGCGGAGAGCCTGACGCGGGTTCTTTATCCTGCTGACGCGACACCTGCCGGTCAGGAACTGCGCCTGCGGCAGGAATTCTTCTTCTCCTCCGCCTCCTTGCAGGACATTCTGCGCCGCCATCTGCAGCAATATCCGGATTTTACTTCGCTGCCGGAAAAGGTCTCGATCCAGCTAAACGATACACATCCGGCCATATCCATTGCGGAGATGATGCGCCTTCTATGCGATGTGCACGGGCTGGAATTTGATGAGGCCTGGAAGATCACCCAGGGTACCTTCTCCTACACCAATCACACGCTGCTGCCGGAGGCGCTGGAAAGCTGGCCCGTGCCGCTGCTCGAACGTCTTCTGCCCCGGCACATGCAGATCGTCTACGCCATCAACGCAAATACGCTGCTCTTTGCCCGTAAGGAAAAGAAGATGGCGGATCAGCAGATCCGCTCCATCTCGCTCATCGATGAAGGCGGCGAGCGCCGCGTGCGCATGGGCAATCTCGCTTTCATCGGCTCTCATTCGATCAACGGCGTTTCCGCCCTCCATACCGAGCTGATGAAGGAGACGGTCTTTGCCGATCTCCACGGCCTCTATCCTGACCGTATCAACAACAAGACCAACGGCATCACACCGCGCCGCTGGCTGATGCAGTGCAATCCCGGCCTCACCAGCCTGCTTCGCGAAACGATCGGCGACGATTTCCTCGATGATGCGGAAAAGCTGACAGCGCTCGACCGTTTCGCCGACGATGCCGCGTTCCGCGAGAAATTCGCCGAAGTTAAGCGTCTGAACAAGGTGCGCCTTGCCAATACGGTGGCGCAGCGCATGGGCATTCGCGTCGATCCGTCGGCCATGTTCGACATCCAGATCAAACGTATCCATGAATATAAGCGCCAGCTTCTGAACCTCGTGGAAACCGTCGCGCTTTATGACCAGATTCGTTCTCACCCGGAACTGGATTGGGTTCCGCGCGTTAAGTTCTTTGCAGGCAAAGCGGCGCCGAGTTACCACAACGCGAAGCTGATCATTAAGCTTGCCAACGATATTGCCCGGGTCATCAACAACGATCCGGCCGTGCGCGGGCTTCTGAAAGTGGTATTTGTTCCGAACTATAACGTCTCGCTCGCGGAAATCATGGTACCCGCCGCCGATCTCTCCGAACAGATCTCGACGGCCGGCATGGAAGCCTCCGGCACCGGCAACATGAAATTCGCCCTCAACGGCGCACTCACCATCGGCACGCTCGATGGCGCCAACGTTGAAATGCGCGATCATGTCGGAGAAGACAACATCGTCATTTTTGGCATGACGGCCGATGAGGTGGCCAGAGCCCGTGCAGAGGGTCACAATCCCCGCGCGATCATCGAAGGATCGTCGGAACTGTCGCAGGCCCTTTCGTCCATCGCATCAGGCGTCTTCTCGCCGGATGACCGCTCACGATTCGCCGGCCTGATCGACGGTATTTACAACAGCGACTGGTTCATGGTTGCCGCCGATTTCGACGCCTATGCCGGTGCGCAGCGAGAAGTAGATGCGATCTGGAGTAATCCGGATAGCTGGTACGCCAAAACAGTGCGCAATACGGCGCGCATGGGCTGGTTCTCGTCCGACAGGACGATCCGCCAATATGCCACCGAGATCTGGAGAGCCTGATGAAAAAACCGCTCAATTCGGCCGAAGAAAAAAAGACTGGCGACATCACGAAGGCTGAAATCGAGGCGATCAAGAGCGGTTTGCATTCCAATCCCTTTGCCCTTCTCGGCGTTCACGAAACGCCGGAAGGGTTTTCTGCCCGCTGTTTCATTCCGGGTGCCGAGGAGGTTTCCGTCCTGACGCTGGACGGAAATTTCGTGGGCGAATTGAAGCAGCTGGACCCGGACGGCTTTTTTGAAGGCCCGATCGATATTTCGAAACGCCAGCCGGTGCGTTACCGCGCCTGCCGCGATGATGCCGAGTGGGCTGTGACAGACCCCTACAGCTTCGGCCCGGTTCTCGGCCCCATGGATGATTATTTCGTCCGGGAAGGATCGCATCTCAGGCTTTTCGACCGGATGGGCGCACACCCGCTGAAGCTCGAAGGCGTTGAAGGTTTTCACTTCGCCGTCTGGGCGCCGAATGCACGGCGCGTTTCCGTGGTTGGCGATTTCAACAATTGGGACGGCCGGCGGCATGTGATGCGTTTCCGCAAGGATACGGGCATCTGGGAAATCTTCGCGCCCGATGTCTATGCCGGTTGCGCCTACAAGTTCGAGATTCTCGGTGCAAACGGCGAGCTGCTGCCGCTGAAGGCCGACCCCTATGCCCGCCGCGCCGAGTTGCGGCCGAAGAACGCTTCCGTCACTACGTCCGAACTGACGCAAAAATGGGAAGATCAGGCCCATAGGGAGCATTGGGCGCAAGTGGACCAGCGCCGCCAGCCGATTAGCATCTATGAGGTCCATGCCGGCTCCTGGCAGCGTCGTGAGGACGGCACCTTCCTAAGTTGGGACGAGCTCGCCGCCCAGCTCATTCCCTATTGTACGGATATGGGCTTCACCCATATCGAGTTCCTGCCGATTACGGAACATCCCTATGACCCTTCCTGGGGTTACCAGACGACGGGTCTCTACGCCCCAAGCGCACGTTTTGGCGATCCCGAAGGGTTTGCCCGCTTCGTCAATGGCGCTCACAAGGTTGGCATCGGCGTTTTGCTGGACTGGGTTCCCGCCCATTTTCCCACCGACGAACATGGACTTCGCTGGTTCGATGGCACCGCACTCTATGAGCACGCCGATCCGCGTCAGGGTTTCCATCCCGACTGGAACACGGCGATCTATAATTTCGGCCGCGTCGAGGTCATGTCCTACCTCATCAACAACGCGCTTTACTGGGCTGAAAAATTCCATCTCGACGGCCTGCGCGTCGATGCGGTCGCCTCGATGCTCTATCTCGATTATTCCCGCAAGGAAGGCGAGTGGATCCCGAACGAATATGGCGGGCGTGAAAATCTCGAATCCGTGCGCTTCCTGCAGAAGATGAATTCCCTCGTTTATGGCACCCATCCGGGCGTCATGACGATTGCCGAGGAATCCACCTCCTGGCCGAAAGTGTCGCAGCCCGTTCATGAGGGTGGCCTCGGTTTCGGTTTCAAGTGGAATATGGGCTTCATGCACGACACGCTGAGTTATTTCTCGCGGGAGCCTGTGCATCGCAAGTTCCATCATCAGGAACTGACCTTCGGTCTGCTTTACGCCTTCACTGAAAATTTCGTGCTGCCGCTGTCCCACGACGAGGTTGTGCACGGCAAGGGGTCGCTGATCGCCAAAATGTCCGGCGATGACTGGCAGAAATTCGCCAATCTCCGCTCCTATTACGGCTTCATGTGGGGTTATCCCGGCAAGAAGCTGCTGTTCATGGGTCAGGAGTTTGCGCAGTGGAGCGAATGGAGCGAAAAGGGCGCGCTCGACTGGAACCTTCGCCAATATCCGATGCATGAAGGCATGCGCCGCCTCGTGCGCGATCTCAACCTCACCTACCGATCCAAAGCCGCCCTGCATGCCCGGGACTGCGAACCTGACGGCTTTCGCTGGCTTGTGGTCGATGATCACGAGAATTCCGTCTTCGCCTGGCTGCGCACGGCACCCGGCGAAAAGCCGGTCGCGGTCATCTGCAACCTCACCCCGGTCTATCGGGAAAACTATTATGTGCCGCTGCCCCAGGCGGGGCGGTGGAGGGAGATTCTCAACACCGATGCCGAAATTTATGGCGGCAGCGGCAAGGGAAATGGCGGACGCGTTCAGGCGGTCGATGCCGGCGGCGATATCGGGGCGATGCTCGTCCTGCCGCCGCTCGCCACGATCATGCTCGAGCCGGAAAACTGACAGACAGAGAGGGAGGACACCATGTCGGAAAAAAGAGTTCAGCCTTTGGCGCGTGATGCAATGGCCTATGTCCTCGCGGGCGGCAGAGGCAGCCGCCTGAAGGAACTGACGGACCGCCGGGCAAAACCCGCCGTTTATTTCGGCGGCAAGGCGCGCATCATCGATTTTGCGCTCTCCAACGCACTTAATTCCGGCATTCGCCGCATCGGCGTCGCCACGCAATACAAGGCGCACTCCCTCATTCGGCACCTGCAGCGCGGCTGGGACTTCTTCCGCCCCGAACGTAATGAGAGCTTCGACATCCTGCCCGCCTCCCAGCGCGTTTCCGAAACGCAATGGTATGAGGGTACGGCAGACGCGGTTTACCAGAACATCGACATTATCGAGCCCTATGGGCCGGAATACATGGTCATCCTCGCCGGCGACCATATCTATAAAATGGACTACGAATACATGCTGCAGCAGCATGTCGATTCCGGTGCGGATGTGACGATCGGCTGCCTTGAAGTGCCGCGTATGGAAGCAACCGGCTTCGGCGTCATGCATGTGAATGAAAAAGACGAGATCATCGATTTCATTGAAAAGCCCGCCGATCCGCCCGGCATTCCCGGCAATGAGGGTTTTGCGCTCGCCTCCATGGGCATCTATGTCTTCCACACGAAATTCCTGATGGAAGCGCTGCGCCGCGACGCCGCAGACCCCACCTCCAGCCGCGATTTCGGCAAGGACATCATTCCCTATATCGTGAAACACGGCAAAGCCGTTGCCCACCGCTTCGCAGACTCCTGCGTGCGTTCGGATTTCGAGCATGGCCCCTACTGGCGGGACGTCGGCACAATCGACGCCTACTGGCAGGCCAACATCGACCTGACGGATGTGGTGCCTGACCTCGATATCTACGACAAATCCTGGCCGATCTGGACCTATGCGGAAATCACCCCGCCGGCAAAATTCGTCCATGACGACGAGAACCGCCGTGGTTCGGCCGTGTCTTCGGTCGTTTCCGGTGACTGCATCATTTCGGGTGCGTCGCTCAACCGCAGCCTTCTGTTCACAGGCGTGCGCGCCAATTCATACTCCCGCCTTGAGAATGCCGTAGTATTGCCGAGTGTGAAGATCGGGCGTCATGCCCAGCTCAGCAATGTCGTCATCGACCATGGCGTGGTCATTCCGGAAGGACTGATTGTAGGAGAAGACCCAGAACTGGATGCCAAACGTTTCCGCCGTACCGAAAACGGCATCTGCCTTATCACCCAATCGATGATCGACAAGCTGGACCTGTAGCGCCGATGAATGTCCTTTCGGTTTCATCCGAAATCTACCCCCTGATCAAGACCGGAGGGCTCGCCGATGTTGCCGGCGCGCTCCCCATCGCGCTCGAAGCCTATGGCGTAAAGACGCGCACGCTGATACCCGGGTATCCGGCGGTGAAAGCTGCCGTGACGAACGCGGTGAAATGTTACGAATTCACCGACCTGCTGGGCGAAAAGGCCGATCTGCTCGAAGGCCGGCACGAGGGACTGGATCTCCTTATCCTCGATTCGCCCGCTTATTACGAGCGCTCCGGCGGGCCCTATCTCGACCAGACGGGCAAGGATTATCCCGACAACTGGAAGCGCTTTGCGGCGCTTTCGCTGGCGGCGGCCCGCATTGCAGCCGGCGAATTTCCCGACTGGCGGCCGGATCTTCTGCACGCTCATGACTGGCAGGCTGCCATGGCGCCAGTCTACATGCGTTATGCCGAAACGCCTGAAATTCCGAGCCTGCTCACCATTCACAACATTGCCTTCCAGGGGCAGTTCGGCGCCAACATCTTCAGCAAGCTTGGGCTACCAGCCCATGCTTTCGGCATGGAGGGCGTGGAATATTATAACGATGTGAGTTTCCTCAAGGGCGGACTGCAGACGGCGACGGCGCTCAGCACCGTCAGTCCCTCCTATGCCGAGGAAATCCTCACCCCGCAATTCGGCATGGGCCTGCACGGCGTTATCGGCAGCCGAGCCCATGTGCTGCACGGCATCGTCAACGGCATCGACGCGGACGTCTGGAACCCGGCAACGGATCATCTGATTCATGACAATTATTCCGCCGCCAATCTCAGAAACCGGGCCCTGAACAAGAAGTCTGTCGCCGAACATTTTCGCATCGACGACGACGACAGCCCGCTGTTTTGCGTCATCTCACGCCTCACCTGGCAGAAGGGCATCGACCTCATGGCCGAAGCCGTGGACGAGATCGTTTCCCTCGGCGGCCGCCTGGTGGTGCTGGGCGCGGGCGATGTGGCGCTGGAAGGTGCGCTCCTGGCGGCAGCATCCCGCCACCATGGTCGCGTCGGCGTTGCCATCGGTTACAACGAACCCCTGTCACATCTCATGCAGGCGGGCTGCGACGCGATCATCATCCCCTCGCGCTTCGAACCCTGCGGCCTCACCCAGCTTTATGCGTTGCGTTACGGCTGCATTCCGGTCGTCGCCCGCACCGGCGGCCTTGCAGACACGGTGATCGACGCCAACCATGCCGCCATCGCCAACAAGTCGGCGACCGGTGTGCAATTTTCCCCCGTCACGCTTGATGGACTCAAACAGGCGATCCGCCGGACCATCCGTTATTATCACGACCCGAAACTATGGACACAGATGCAGAAACTCGGGATGAAATCCGATGTTTCCTGGGAAAAGAGCGCCGGCCTTTACGCCGCGCTTTACAGCCAGCTTATTTCGAAAGGCCATTGAACCAATGATCAAGACTGTTCAGACGAAGCCCTATCAGGACCAGAAGCCGGGCACTTCAGGCCTGCGCAAGAAGGTGCCCGTCTTCGCCCAGGAAAATTACGCCGAGAACTTCATCCAGTCGATCTTCGACGCGCTTGAGGGCTTTGAAGGCCAGACGCTGGTGATCGGCGGCGATGGCCGTTACTACAACCGCGAAGTCATCCAGAAGGCGATCAAGATGGCCGCCGCCGCCGGCTTCGGCAAGGTTCTGGTCGGTCAGGGCGGCATTCTCTCCACGCCGGCCGCATCCAACATCATCCGCAAATACAAGGCCTTCGGCGGTATCGTGCTCTCCGCTAGCCACAATCCCGGCGGCCCCACCGAAGATTTCGGCATCAAATACAATATCGGCAATGGCGGTCCCGCCCCGGAAAAGATCACCGACGCGATCTACGCCCGTTCCAAGGTCATAGACAGCTACAAAATTTCAGACGCCGCCGATATCGACCTCGACAAGGTGGGCAGCTTCAAGGTGGACGATCTGACGGTCGAGGTGATCGACCCGGTCGCCGATTATGCCGCCCTGATGGAAGAGCTGTTCGATTTCGATGCCATCCGTGCCCTCATCGCCGGCGGCTTCAAGGTCGTGGTCGATTCCATGAGCGCCGTCACAGGCCCTTATGCCGTTGAGATCATCGAAAAGCGGCTTGGCGCTCCGAAGGGCTCGGTCCGCAATGCTACACCGCTGCCGGACTTCGGCGGCCATCACCCCGACCCTAACCTTGTCCACGCCAAGGAGCTTTATGACGATGTCATGAGCCCGGAAGGCCCCGATTTCGGCGCTGCTTCCGATGGCGACGGCGACCGCAACATGGTCGTCGGCAAGGGCATGTTCGTCACGCCATCAGACAGTCTGGCGATCATCGCCGCCAATGCCAGACTGGCGCCCGGTTACGCGGCAGGCATTTCCGGCATCGCCCGTTCCATGCCGACAAGTGCGGCAGCTGACCGTGTCGCGGAAAAGCTCGGCCTTGGCATGTACGAGACTCCAACCGGCTGGAAGTTCTTCGGCAACCTCATGGATGCCGGCAGGGTGACGATCTGCGGCGAAGAAAGCTTCGGCACAGGCTCCAATCATGTACGCGAGAAGGATGGTCTCTGGGCCGTGCTCTACTGGCTGAACATCGTCGCCGCCCGCAAGGAAAGCGTGAAGGACATCGTCACAAAGCACTGGGCCGAATATGGCCGCAATTATTACTCCCGCCACGACTATGAGGAAGTGGATTCGGACGCCGCCAACACGCTGGTGGCGACCCTGCGCGAAAAGCTCGCGACACTTCCCGGCACCAGCTACGGCAATCTGAAGGTCGCCGCAGCAGATGATTTTGCCTATCACGATCCGGTCGATCAGTCCGTCAGCAAGAACCAGGGTATCCGCATCCTGTTCGAAGGCGGTTCGCGCATCGTGCTGCGCCTTTCCGGCACCGGTACGGCGGGCGCCACACTTCGTCTCTATGTCGAGCGTTACGAGCCGGACGCGGCGCGTCACGGCATCGAAACGCAGGAAGCGCTCGCCGACCTGATTGCCGTTGCAGATACGATCGCCGGCATCAAGGCTCATACGGGACGAAGCGCGCCGAGCGTTATCACATAAGCTGGCTGCGGCGCTGCTTTCTCCTGAGAGAGCCGGGCACAATACGATGAGTTCACAAAGCAACTCGTTGGAGTGACACGTCCGCCACCCTGCTCGGCGTCATCCTCGGGCTTGCTCGAGGATGACGGAGGAGGATTTCCAACCCTCCTATTCTGCCGATACCTTTCAGAAGAGATATTATCTAGCGGAGACAGATAATGCAGACACCTTCCGTTTTCCCCAAAGGCGCGCTGCAGACGGAAAACGGAACGGAATTCACGGTCTATTCCCGGCACGCCTCCCAGATCGATCTTTGTCTCTTCGATACGGCCGGGGAAAAAGAGATGGCGCGCCTGCCAATGGTGCGCGGTGAAGGCGACATTCACGGATTGATCGTCTCCGACGCTGGCCCGGGTACGCGTTACGGCTTTCGCGCTCACGGTATTTATTCGCCCGAACATGGCCTGTGGTTCGATCCCGCAAAGTTGCTGCTCGACCCCTATGCCACCGAGATAGACCGTCCCTTCCGGCATGATCCAGCCCTTTTTGCCTTTGGTCAGGAAACGGGCCACATCGTGCCCAAGGCAATTCTTGCCAGCCATGAGCCGCTCAAGCGCCAACCCCCGCTTTTCGCCGAAAGTGGGCTGATTTACGAACTTTCCGTGAAGTCCTTTTCGCAGCTGCATCCCGAGGTGCCGGAAGACATCCGGGGCACCGTCGCCGCGCTCGCCCATCCCGCCATCCTCGCCCACCTGAAAAAAATCGGCGTCGACGCGGTGGAGCTGATGCCGATTACCGCGTGGATCGACGAGCGTCACCTGCCGCCTCTCGGCCTTTCCAATGCCTGGGGTTATAATCCCGTCGGCTTCATGGCGCTTGATCCGCGACTCTGTCCCGGTGGTGTGCGGGAACTGCGCGAGACGGTTGCAGCGCTGCATGCGCAGGGAATCGGCGTCATTCTCGATCTGGTCTTCAACCACACGGGTGAAAGCGATATCGAAGGATCGGTTCTGTCGCTGCGCGGGCTCGACAATCTCACCGCCTTTCGTCACCCGCCGGGCAAACCGGGGGTTCTGGTCAACGATACCGGCACCGGCAACACGGTCGCCTGCGACCATCCCTATATCCGGCAGCTTATTATCGATTCTCTCAGGCATTTCGTTCTGAGTGCCGGCGTGGACGGTTTCCGCTTTGATCTGGCCCCAGTGCTCGGACGAACGGCCAATGGCTTCGAAACGGCAAGCGAAACGCTCTCGGCCATGCATTCGGACCCGGCGCTTTATGACCGCCTGCTAATCGCCGAACCGTGGGATATCGGCCCCGGCGGTTACCAGCTCGGCAATTTTCCGGAAAGCTTCCTCGAATGGAACGATCGCGCCCGCGACGACATGCGCCGGTTCTGGCGCGGGGACGCCGGCACGACCGGGGCGCTGGCCGATGCGCTTTCCGGTTCCTCGCCGATCTTTTCCCGCCATGGCCGCCAGAACACCCGCAGCGTCAATTTTCTCGCTGCCCATGACGGTTTCACCCTCTACGATCTCGTCAGCCACGAACATAAGCACAATGAGAAAAACGGCGAGAGCAATCGCGACGGCCATAATGACAACCATTCCTGGAACAATGGTTTTGAGGGGCTGACAGACGATCCCGTCATTAGAGCCGCGCGTACTGCAGATGTGAAGGCGCTGCTTTCCACGCTTTTCGTCTCTCGCGGCGCCCTGATGCTCACGGCGGGCGACGAGGGCGGCCGCAGCCAGCAAGGCAACAACAACGCCTATTGCCAGGACAATGAGATAAGCTGGGTCGACTGGTCATCGCTTTCCCGCGAATTGATCGACCATACGGCCTTTCTCGCGTCATTGCGCAAACGTTTCGATGTGTTTTCGAGGACAGGCTTCTTCTCAGGCCATGGCGATGTGACATGGCTCGCCCCCGCCGGCGAGCCGATGACGACGGCAGACTGGGAAAGGCCAATTGCGCAGGCTTTTGCCATGGTGCTTTCCACCCTCGACCGGGAAACTGGTGCCGACGCTGAACTTGCCGTGCTGATAAACCGCAGCCGTGAGATCGTGCCTTTCACCCTGCCGGGCGGTGGCTGGTCCGCCATCGGCACGGATTTCGGTAACCCCGCCTTCCTTCCAGCCCGTTCGGTGGTGTTTTATTTGCGCGGTTGATCCCGTCGCGTCACGCGCCGTATAAGTCGCGGGAGACAATGCGGACGAGGTAACATGACAAAAGAAATTGCGCTGGCCGAGATGAAAAACCACGTTGGCACAGAAATGGGCGTTTCCGACTGGATCACGGTAGACCAGACGATGATCGACAGCTTCGCAAAAGCAACACTGGATGACCAGTTCATCCACACAGACCCGGAACGCGCCAAAGCGGAAAGTCCCTTTGGCGGCACCATTGCGCATGGGTTCCTGACGCTGTCTCTGCTTTCGGCCCTGAATTACGACGCCCTGCCGCGCATTCGCGAGCAGACCATGGGCATCAATTACGGCTTCGACGCCATTCGTTTCGTCGCTCCGGTCAAAAGCGGTGCTCGCGTGCGCGGCCGTTTCACCCTGGCTGAGACGCGCTTTCGCGGAGCCTCCATGCTGATGACCACCTACGATGTGACGGTGGAAATCGAAAACGAGAAAAAGCCGGCGCTAACCGCGCGCTGGACCACCATCAGCCAGTTCAATCCGGAGGACAGGCCGGAGGACGCCTGAAACCCACGAGGGAGAGACCGCATGCATGACGAAGCCGTAAGGAATGCGTTTCTCGTTCAGGCAAGAGCCTGCGACAGCCTCGGCTCTCCCTTCACGGCACGGCTTTGCCGCGCCATGGCAACAAGGCTCGACCGCCAGACAGAGGTCGGCGAGCGAATTTTGTCCTGGTCCGGCGATGTCGGCCCATCCGGAGATTCCGTACCGCTACGGCTGGCCGGCGCCCTGCATGCGCTTGCCATAGAGGAAAAGATCGCGCCGCTCGCCGATATTCCGCCGGAAAACGAAGAAGCGCTCTGGCAGGCATGTGCAAACGCCCTGCGTTTTCATTCCGCCTTCATCCTCGAAAGGTTGCAATCACCGCCGCAGACCAACGAGGTTCGCCGTTCTGCCGTTCTGCTGCCTGGCTTTCTTTCGATTGCGAAAATGACGGGCAAGCCGCTGGTGCTTTCCGAAGTCGGGGCCAGCGCTGGCCTCAACTTGCAATTTGACCGTTACCGATATCGCCTCGGCGATCTCGTCTGGGGTGAACAATCCGATGTTTTCCTGTCACCGGAGTGGCGCGGCGACACCCCCGCCCATGAGCGGATCGACGTTATCGAGCGCGCCGGCTGCGATATCAACCCACTTGATCCGTCATCCGCGGAAGATCGTCTGCGGCTGATGTCCTATGTCTGGGCCGACCAGACCGACAGGCTGGAACGAACGGCCGCCGCCCTGCGCATAGCGATGGAACACGCTCTGCATGTCGAGAAGGCCGACGCTGTCGACTGGCTGCAACGCCGCCTTGCCACGCAATATCCGGGCGCTGCCCATGTCATCTATCATTCCGTCGCCTGGCAATATCTGCCCGATGACCTGAAACAGGCCGGCGAGACTGTGATTGCCGAGGCCGGCACCCGCGCCACGCCGGACGCCCCGCTTGCCCGGCTGCAAATGGAAGCGGATGCGACGCCCGGCGGTGCTGCAATTATGCTTCAAATCTGGCCGGGCGGCGAAAAGCAGGAAATCGGCCGCGCCGATTTCCATGGGCGATGGGTGGAATGGCGGGGTTGGACAGAGAGTTAAACCGCCACGTCCTCAGCCGCCTCCTGCAGCAGCCCACCGACATAGGTCGCGAATGAGCGCCAGCACTCCACCCGGAATGTGTCATCCCCCGTGCGCAGCAGGACCACTTCCGCCTTGCCGAAAATAGTGCGTGAGCAGCCACCTACCGGGAACCTTGCAAGAGAAAGGTCCTGCGGGCAGCCGGCATTGAGAGCTGCTTCCGCGCCAGCGCCGGAAACGATGATGGCGGTGTTGCGGTGGGAAATATCAGTTGCCGAAAACAGGCCGGAAACGCCGGCAAGCGCCACCATGAGATCGCTTTCGCCCTGATCGATCAGCAGCCATTCATCCGGGCCGAGCCACAGGGCGGATCGCAGACCAGAGGTGACCGAGCTTTTCGGGCTGGTCGGCAGGGCAAGACCGAGCGCTTCGGACAGCGCCGGCACGGCGCTCTCGCGTGCCCGCAGCGACAACCGCGAGGCAGAAGCCGCAGGCTTCAGCGATACGAAGGGGGAACCGCCGTGAAAATCCTCAAGCACGGATTTGCGTTTTGCGTGCAGCATATCAGCCATTGAGACGGGCTCCTTCCTTGTCGAGGAAGACCATGTCGGTCACTTCGACGGCAATGGTTTTATCGGCAAGCGGAATATAGAGCGTTTCGCCCATGCGCGCCCTGCCATCCGCCACCAAGGCGAAAGCAATGGAGTGGCCGAGATTTTCCGACCAATAAGCGGAGGTGACGTGGCCGAGCATGGTCATTGGCTTTGGCTGGTTTGGATCGGCAACGATCTGACCGCCCTCCTCCGGAACGGTCAGCCGGTCCTTCGTCTTCAGGCCAACAAGCTGTTTGCGGCCGGAGCGCGTTAGATCGGGGCGTTTCAGACCGCGAATGCCGACGAAATCCGTTTTCTTTTTGGAGACAGCCCAGGCAAGCCCGGCATCATCGGGCGTCACGGTGCCGTCCGTATCCTGCCCGACGATGATATAGCCCTTTTCGGCACGCAGGATATGCATTGTTTCGGTACCATAGAGGCAGCCGCCGACGGCTTCCGCCCTCTCCCGGATTGCAGACCAGACTGCTGCGCCGTAATCGGCAGGCACATTGATTTCGAAACCGAGTTCGCCGGTGAAGGAGACGCGGAAAAGCCGCGTCGGCACGCCGCAGAACTTGCCTTCCGCCACCGCCATATGCGGAAAGGCCTCCGGCGAAAGGTCGATACCCTCGACGAAAGGCGCGATAACCTCGCGCGCCTTCGGCCCCTGCACGGCAATCACGGCCCATTGTTCGGTTGCCGATGTCAGCCAGACATCGAGATCGGGGAATTCGGTCTGGAGATAGTCCTCCATGTGCTGGAGAACGCGCGGCGCGCCGCCCGTCGTCGTCGTCACGTGGAAACGGTCTTCGGCCAGGCGCCCAACAACGCCGTCATCGTAAACGAAGCCGTCTTCGCGGGTCATGATGCCATAACGGCAGCGGCCGGGTTTCAACGTATCCCAGGCATTGGTGTAGATGAGGTTCAGGAACTTCGCCGCATCCGGGCCCACCACCTCGATTTTGCCGAGGGTGGAGGCATCAAACACGCCAACGCTCTCACGAACCGTCTTGCATTCACGGTTGATCGCTTCATGCATGTCCTCGCCCGCCCGCGGGAAGAACCAGGCGCGCTTCCAGTTGCCGACATCCTCGAATACCGCGCCAGCCGCCAGCTCTTCGTCGTGCATCGGCGTCTTGCGCGCGGGATCGAACAGCGCGCCGCGTGAATGGTTGATGAGCGTGCCGAAAGTAACCGGCGTATAGGGCTGGCGAAAGGTGGTGAGGCCGACTTTGGGCAAATCCCGGCCGAGCGCTTCCGATGCAATGGCAAGGCCATGCATGTTCGACATCTTGCCCTGGTCGGACGCCATGCCATTGGTGGTGAAGCGCTTGATGTGTTCGACCGAATGCATGCCTTCGCGGACGGCAAGGCGAATATCCTTGGCGCAGACATCGTGCTGGAAATCGATGAAAGCCTTGACGCCGGTGCCCTCGCCTGCACCCTCCGCCGCACCAATCATGCCGCCTGTCCAGGCCCGGGCGTTTTCACCGGAAAACGCCACCGCGCCGCCACCCGCAGCCGCGGCCTCGGCGATCAGCGCCGAAAGATCATCCGTGCCATTGCAGGCGCCGATGGAGACGCAGTTCTGCACATGGATGTCAGGCAGGAAACGCTGGTTAGCCGCGTCAAACTTCAGCTTGCCGCGCGATTGCGAGAACAGATGCACTGAAGGCGTCCAGCCGGCGGAGACAACAAGCGCGTCGATGGCGATCTTGCGCTTGTTCGACCCGCCATTGCGGCCAACCGTCATGGAAGATACGCGCAGGCGGCCGGCGGTGTTGTAAACGCTGTTCCCCGCCAGCACCTCGATGCCGAGCGCCCGGGCCGCGTCCAGCAGACGCTGGTCCGGATTTTCGCGGCAATCGACGATGGCGGCGATCTTCACCCCGGCCTTCTTCAGATCAAAGGCAGTCTCATAGGCGGAATCATGAGCGGTGTAGACACCGACATTGTGGCCCACGGCGACGCCGTAATGGTTCAGATAGGTGCGGGCGGCCGAAGCCAGCATGATGCCAGGCCGGTCATTGTTGGCGAAGACCATGTGGCGCTCGATCGCACCGGCCGCCAGCACGACCTTTTTGGCGCGGACCTGCCAAAGGCGCTCGCGCGGCTGATGTTTGGCCGGCGTCGCGAGATGATCGGTGACGCGTTCGGCGAGCGCGACAAAATTGTGGTTGTAATAACCAAAGGCGGTCGTGCGCGTCAGAACCCGCACATTGGGCAGGGACTTCAGCTCGGCAAAAACCTTCTGCGCCCATTCATAACCGGCGAGACCGTCGATGACCGCGCCGGCATCGAAACGCAGGGCTCCGCCGACGTCCGCATTCTCATCCACCAGAATGACGCTGACGCCAGTTTTCGCGGCAGAAAGCGCAGCTGTGAGACCGGCGACACCAGCGCCGGCCACCAGCACGTCGCAATGGGCATAACGTCCGGAATAATGATCCGCATCCGGCTCGCTCGGCGCCTTGCCGAGACCGGCGGCGCGGCGGATCAGCGGTTCGTAAATCTTGTGCCAGGCGGCCTTCGGCCACATGAACGTCTTGTAGTAGAAACCGGCCGCGAACATCGGCGACAGAAGATCGTTGATGGCGCTCAGATCGAAGGACAGTGACGGGAAACGGTTCTGCGAGGCGATAATCGCGCCGTCGAAGACTTCCTGCACCGTAGCGCGCACGTTGGGCTGCTTGCGCAGGCTGTCGCGGGAAACGTCAATCAGCGCATTCGGTTCCTCCGGCCCGGCCGACAGGAAACCACGCGGACGGTGGTATTTGAACGAGCGGCCTATCAGATGCACGCCATTGGCCAGAAGGGCTGACGCGACGGTGTCGCCCTCCAGCGCCGGATAGATCTTGCCGTCAAAGGTAAAGCGCGCGGTTCTCGCCGGCGTGAGACGGCCTGCGCCCTTGATACGATAATCGCCGCTCATTGCCCGGCTCCCTTTTCTGCCGAAAGGACCGTTTCAATATCGGGTTTCGGTTCACCCGCCTTGTAGGTCATCAGGAATCTGTCGCTTACCGAATCGCGGGCGGCGTTGAAAAAGCGGCCGCAGCCGTGAATGTGACGCCAGCGCTCGAAAACGAGGCCCTTGTCGTTGTCGCGGATGAAGAAATATTCCGCGAAGGCCTCGTCGGAAATATCGGCGATGTTTTCCGGCCGGGCGATATGGGCTTCGCCCGCCCAGCGGAATTCCAGTTCGGAACGGTCTTCCCCGCAATAGGGGCAATGGATCAGAAGCATCGTCGCTCCACCTAGAGAGAATTTTCCGGAAGGATCGTTCCGGCGGGTTGGTCACACAGCCGCTTCCCCATGGCTACAAAAGGGGAAAGCCGCTTTAAAAGCTGCTCAAAATTATCGAAGGGACGCAACGCCGAGGCCCGGCCCATATTGACGATGGCGACCGCCATCATGTCGGTGTCGATCGCGAAGGGATAATCCTGCTCGCCATCCTCATTCTCTCCGACAAAATAGACCATCTTGTCCGCGAGGCTGGGAGCACACAAAAGCAGGCCTTTTTCCGCCGTGAAGGGCCAGTCTTTCTCACCCTGCATCTTCGCAATCTTCTGGCTGCGAAAATCCTCGGCCCCGGGAATGACGCTACCGGCGGGCACGGCCTCGGCCGCGCCTGATATATTGATCGCAAGCATGGCCGCCGCCAGCATCAATGCGCCACCGCGGCAGCGGCAGCCTCATCAATCAGGCGGCCGGTGCGGAACCGGTCAAGCGTCAGCCCGGCCGCCAGGCGATGCGGTTCACCGCGGGCGATGAGATGCGCGAAGAGATTGGCGGAGCCCGGCGTCGCCTTGAAGCCGCCGGTGCCCCAGCCGCAATTAACGAAAAGGTTTGGCACCGGCGTCACGCTCTGGATGGCGGAACGATCAGGTGTGTTATCGGTGATGCCGCCCCACTGGCGCATCATCTTCACCCGCCGGAAGATCGGAAACAGCTCGCAGATGGCGTCCAGCGTGTGGGTGATGATCTGGAGACCACCGGTCTGCGAATAGGAATTATACTGGTCGGTACCAGCACCGATGACCAGCTCGCCCTTGTCGGACTGCGAAATATAGGCGTGCACCGTGTTGGACATGACGACACAGGGGAAGATCGGCTTCAGCGGCTCCGACACCAGCGCCTGCAGCGGGTTGGAATGCAGGGGAACGCGAACATCCGCCATCTTCATGATGACCGAGGAATGACCGGCGGCAGAAACGCCGATTTTCTTGGCGCCGATGAAGCCGCGATTGGTCTCGACACCCGTCACCGCGCCATCAGGCCCGCGGCGAATGCCGGTCACCTCGCAGTTCTGGATGATATGCACGCCGCGGTCGGAGGCCGCGCGCGCATAGCCCCAGGCGACAGCGTCATGGCGTGCCGTGCCGCCGCGGCGCTGAAGGGCTGCGCCATTGATCGGGTAACGCGCATTGCCGGATATGTCGAGCGGCGGACAGTACGCCTTTGCCTGCTCCGGCGTCAGCCACTCATTGTCGATGCCATAAAGACGGTTGGCATTGATATGACGGCTGAAGGACTGCCGGTCATGGATATTGTGCGACAGCATCATCACGCCACGCGCCGAATACATGACGTTATAATTGAGATCCTGGCTCAAGCCCTCCCATAGCTTCAGGGAATGCTCGTAAATATCCATGCTCTCTTCATAGAGATAGTTGGAGCGGATGATGGTGGTGTTGCGGCCGGTATTGCCACCGCCGAGCCAGCCTTTTTCCAGGACTGCGACATTGGTAATGCCATGTTCCTTGGCAAGATAATATGCCGCGCCGAGACCGTGGCCGCCCCCGCCAATGATGATGACATCATAGTCCTTGCGCGGCTCGGGTGAGGCCCATTGCGCATCCCAGCCCTTATGACCCCTAAGCGCCTCACGCGCCACGGCAAAAACGGAATATTTGCGCATTCGCAATCTGCTCCTCGAGAACCGGCCAGAGGCCTGGAACATAGCCCCGGCCCGTATCATACACATGGCAAATCGGGATGGGAGGCAATATCCATTTTGCGACGCGGCAATGGTTTTGTTTCGACATGGCCGAAAGATTGCGGGACGGCGCGCATTTTGTGGCTGAATATGCGCTACCGGCTGGACTTGCTGCAAATGATCTGTTATTGCACGTCACCAATCGCCCGGCTCAACAGCCGGATGAACCACTTTTTGTTTGCGTGCGAATGCCTTTATTCACACAGCAAGATAACCAAACTAAAGGAACGGGTTTAACGTGCAGGTACTAGTCCGCGACAATAACGTTGATCAGGCGCTCCGCGCCCTGAAGAAAAAGATGCAGCGCGAAGGCATTTTCCGTGAAATGAAGATGCGTGATTATTACGAAAAGCCCTCCCAGAAGCGCGCTCGCGAAAAGGCTGAAGCCGTTCGCCGCGTTCGCAAGCTGGCACGCAAGCGTGCACAGCGCGAAGGTCTGGTTGCTGGCCCCCGCGCAGGCCGTTAATAGGCCGTCTTTTGGACGTTTTTGAATGCTTGTTGGGCGGGGGCGATCAATTCGCCGCCGCTCTTTGTGTTTGTGGCCGGAGAACGCTCTTGAAAACGACCGTGAGACCGGCCTGCGAGGGAACCCACACCGAATGATCGCTGTCGACACCTGTGTTGTGAAAAACGCCGATGCCTCCACGCGCCGGTTGCCATTAAAAAACAACAGAGGGTTCCGCGCTTCTCTGGTCGTCTGCGCCGTGCTTGCCGGTCTTTCCGGCTGCGCGACATCCAACCAGACGGAAGATGTGTTCCGGATCGACCGCGCACAGGGCTCGCAGGAAAACATCGCCTCGCTCACCTCGGTCATCAACGCCAATCCGCAGGATCCTGAAGGTTACAACGTCCGCGGCTCGGCCTACGGCCGCGCCGGCGATTCGCGCCGTGCCATCGAAGATTTCAACAAGGCGCTGCAGCTCAACCCGCGCTTTTACCAGGCCTATGCCAACCGCGCGCTGGTTTACCGCAATAGCGGCCAGCAGCAGCAGGCCCTTCAGGACTACAACGCCGCCCTGCAGATCAATCCGAGCTACGATGTGGCGCTGATCGGTCGCGGCAATCTTTACCGGCAGTCCGGACGCGTCAACGAAGCCTTCAACGATTTCTCCCGCGCCATCGAGCTGGAAACCACCGACGGTCGCGCATGGCACAATCGCGGCCTGATCTACCAGCTGCGTAACCAGCATGCCCAGGCCATCGAGGACTTCTCCAAGGCAATCTCGTTGTCATCGACGTCACCGGAGCCCTATAACGGTCGCGGCCTTTCCTACGTCGCGCTCAATGACGACGAAAACGCCTTCGCGGATTTCAACCACGCCATTTCGCTTGACGGGAATGTGGCGGAATCCTGGGCCAACCAGGCGCTGGTCTATGAGCGACGCGGTGAGATGGCCAAGGCGGCCAAGTCCTATGCGCATGCGGCGCGACTCGATCCCAAATACAAGCCCGCACTGGATGGTGTTGCCCGCACGCGCGGCGCCGCTGGCGCCTCCTAAGGCGTCCGGAACCAATAAAAAAGCCGGCTGGTTTATAACCCGCCGGCTTTTTTAATGAAGAAAAAGAACCATCAATGGCTGTCGCGGCGTGCCTCGGGCGCGGCATCCACCGCCCACAATTCAGCCTGCACGGCGTTTTGAAATTCCATGACCTCGCGCCGCATGGCGGCGTCCTCATAGCCAAGCGCCGTCAGACGGGCGGCCAGTTCACGGCACTCCCTGCGCCAGAAATCATTCGCCTCCACACCATGCAGCCGGTCGAGCATGGTTGCACATCGTTTTACGTCGGCAATGCGGTTCTTTGCCGGAAAGGCGATTACTTCTGAACTCGTCGTCACGCGGGCACCCTGCTCTTCGAGGAATCAATACCGACTTTTTAAAGGCGAGATGGTTAACGAAGTCTGCAGAGCCGGCCAGACGCTCCGCAAGGCCCGCACCGGAGGCGGTTTTAGACTTATCAGAAGCAGGCATCACTGTTGTCTGGCCGACGTCATCGATGCGAATCGGCAGTTACTGAGGAATTTACCAATCAAGATTACCGAAATTTCATGCCGCGGGAGGTAGAAGAAGTATATGTGTGTTGAAACAGCACCGGTCTCATCGTATATTTCCTGCAAAGAAGAAAAATGCCGCAGCGCAGTCAAAAATGGAGAAATCGTTCTCGGGAGGAGAGCAACATGTATGCACCTCGTGTTTTTTTCAGCATGATCGGTGCTTTGCTTGCTTTTGCGGTTGCGACATATTTCATCCACGGCTCCTTCTATACGGCATTCATTCAGACCCTCATTTGCGCAGTCATTCTGCAAGTCGGTTACTTCGTGGCGATTTTGGTTCTGGTCGCCCGTGAAAAACGCCGGATGCGGGAGACCTTTTCCCGGGACCTCAGCGCTGAAACAATTGCGGCAGACACCGCAAAAAGCGCACCGCCGCATGGGGCAAAGCTGACGGATATGTAAGTTTTTTCGCATGCGCTTTTATTGCATCGCAAAAAATCGCTTGCATCCATATCGCTGACACTTTCTGCTGGCCAAATCCTGAAGGTTCGTCAAAGCAGAAGGACACCCCATGGTGAGCGGTTCACAGCCCATTTGCGTCATCATCGCTGCAAAGAATGCATCTGATACCATCGATATCGCCATTCGCTCCGCCCTTGCGGAGCCAGAGGTCGGCGAAGTCGTGGTGATCGACGATGGTTCCACCGATACAACGAGCGACGTGGCGCATGCGGCGGATGACGGCACGGGTCGCCTGCGGGTGGTGCGATTCGACGTCAACCGCGGGCCATCGGCTGCGCGCAATCATGCCATCTCGATTTCCTCCGCTCCCCTCATCAGCATTCTTGATGCGGACGATTTTTTCTTCCGCGGCCGTTTCGCTGCCATGCTGGCCGATGACGACTGGGACCTCGTGGCCGATAATATCGCCTTCATCCAGCAATCCGTTCCAGGCGCGTCCTCCATGCAGCCTGCCCGCTTCGAGCCCCAGGCGCGGTTTTTGTCGCTGACGGAATTCGTGGAAGGCAATATTTCCAGGCCTGGTGTGGAGCGCGGGGAAACCGGCTTCCTGAAACCGGTGATACGCCGCGCCTTTCTCGACAAACATGCGCTGCGTTATGACGAGGCTCTGCGACTTGGCGAGGATTACGAACTTTACGTGCGCGCGCTGGCGGCCGGCGCGCGCTACAAGGTCATCCGTCATTGCGGTTACGGTGCGATCGTTCGCGGCAACTCGCTGAGTGGCCGCCACCGAACCGAAGATCTCCGTCTTCTCTACGAAGCAGACAGGGCGATTCTCGCCGGTTGCCGGCTCTCGGCAGAGGAAACGGCGATCCTGCGCGAGCACGAGAAACACATCCGCGCCAAATTCGAGCTTCGCCATTTTCTCGATACAAAAAAACAGAAGGGTGTGAGCGGAGCGCTGAGCCACGCCCTTGCGCGTCTGCCCGCCCTGCCCGCCATTACACGCGGTATCTGGAGCGACAAGACCGCCCGCTTCCGCAAAGCGGCGCCGGTGCGGGACGTGCGTTATCTGCTGGACGGCACGCCGGTTTCCTAAGGGAAAAGACAACTCACGACAAATCTCTGCCGTCCGCCCCGGGGCTTGTCCCGGGGATTTGCTCACGTATCCTCTAAGCGTTCAGTCGCAGATGCTCGGGACAGGCCCAAGCATGGCGATGCAGCAACGGTGTCCTCAAGCAAAAGCCGCAGAAAATTCTCTGCGGCATCCGCTCCTCACCTCTAGAGATAATCCCGCTTTACCGTTTCCAGAACGGCGGCGAAACGCTCCTTGCGTTCTTCCAGTCTGCCATCCGGGCTAAGACGCGGTTCCGCTCGGCTTGCCTGCCAGAGCGCCAGTGTGGAAGGTGCGGCCAGCACCTGCTTGGCGAGCTTCCGCAACGAGCGGGATTGCGTTTCCTGCGGACGCACCATTACATCGCCCTCATGCGCCCGGCCCTCAAGCGCAGAGACGGAATCGGCGGTGACAACGGGGGCGGGCGGTGGGGGGAAGCTCATGCCCCAGAAGCGTGAGCCCTTTTTCGCCGCTTCGGCGCGGGTTGAAACCGGCACATAGCGCGGCTGATATTCGACTCCGACGCTGCCGGCCCAATCGCTCCATTTGAAGCTGTTGATCGATGGTGAAGTGCTGACGGCGACCCACGGCACGCGGAAGGCATCGGCAAGGATTGCACCATGCATGGATTCAGCCACGATGAATTCCGATTGGGCAATGGCGCGGATGACCGCTTTTGCCTCGCCGCGCGGGTCGAGATAGGTGAGTCCTGCCGGTTCACAGACGGTTTCCCACATGCCGAATTCCGCCGATTCCCAATGGGGGACGAAAGTCTTCTTGTGGAGCTTTGGCAGCCCCTTGAAATCAAGCATCTCGGTGACCATCACGGCGGGATCGACAATGCCTTTTTCGGGAGCGAGCCCCAACTTAGCGGCGGTTTTTTCGCCGCGCACACAGCGGATATCCCAGAACTCGGTGCTGGTATCCGGCACCGCGCCATAACCATAGCCGCTGCCAATCACCAGCTTGCGCTGCTTGGCGGGCAAAAGAACGTCGTTGAGCACCGTTCCGACGCCCACGAGCATGACATCGTCATGCACATCGCGCAGGCCCGGAAGCAGAAAGTCCCACAGCCACAGGTTGAGATCGTCACCGAAATTTCCGTGATGAGATTCCCAGTGGTAAGGTTTCATGAGGTCACTCCTGGGTGAAAAACATATAAATTGTTGCGGGCGAAAATTCGCTCATCTGGAGCGGACGATTTTTCCGGCGCCGAGTTCGAAAGCGGCGCGCAGCAGTGCCGGATCGCGCATTGCCCATTTTAGCAGCAAACCGAATTCGGGAGCCTTGCGCCGTTTCAGGTTGCCAGCCTGGCTCCAGAGAGCCTGTTTGCGCGCCGTGTTTTTATAGGAAGCGATGGACGCCACATCGGCCGGCCGGCGAGAAAAACGTCCCTCCAGCGTATCGAGCGCCACCCAGGTATTGAACTGCTGGCGCAGGAATTCCGGCGAGGTATTGTCGATGCTGTGGAAGATATTGACGCCCATGCCGCGCATCGCGCCGGCGTCGTCACAGAGCAGTGTCCGCTTCGATGCAAGGATGGAATCGCAGAAAAACAGCACGTCTTCCGCCGCCAGTCTGAGCGCCGGATCGAAGCGGATCTTCTCGAAAAGAGGACGACCGATCACCATGCAGGAGAGATGCAGGAAGCTCCAGTTCCGCAGCATGACGCTTGCGAGATCCGGCAGTTCGATCACCAGCGGCTTCTCCGAAAGCCGTGCCGCACCCTCATTCTTCTCCAGTTCGGAAATGGCGAAATGATAATAAAATTCGTCACTTGCCTGCATGGACGCCCAGTAGCACTCGCCGCCATAGGTCGTGAGCGCAAAGGCCGCATTCCGCAGATGATCGGGCGTCCAGATATCGTCGGAATCAAGAAAGGCAACGTAGTCGGTGCCATCAGGCACATTGTCCAGACCGGTGTTGCGGGCGCCGCCCGGGCCGGCATTGGCCTGCTTAATGACAAGAATCCGGTCTTTCTGTTCCTGCGAAAGTTCCGCAAGTTCCTGATCGATCGGGTATGGCGATTCGTCATCGACGATGACAAGATCGAAGTCCTGGTAGGTCTGCGCAAAAACCGATGCGAGTGCACGTCCCAGGACACCGTGCTGCTTTTGATAGTAGGGAATGACGACAGTAAATCTTGCCATTGTTTCGCCCCTTGCGTTGATCAAGAAGTGTCGGGCCCGATCCTAAAAGCGGCCCCGATGGTATCGGCAACTCCCAACCGGCTTCCTCCCGCCGGCCTCCAGAAACAGGATGCTTGTATGCCCCCAGCGCCAAATGTAAAGACCATCACCACGAATGTCGGCTGGAGCGTTTTATCAAAAACAGGGACATTCGGGCTTAAATTTGTCACGGTCCCTATTCTTGCAAGGCTGCTTTCCCCGGAGGAATTCGGGGTGGTAGCGGTAGGACTAACGGTTGTACAGTTCCTGACCATGATTGCTGGCGCGGGGCTCACCTCCGCTCTCATCGTTGAGAAGGAAGAGGATATGGAAACGATCCATACCGTCTTCTGGGCTAATCTGGCGATCTCCTGCACCATGGCAGCCGTCCTCTACATCTGGGCGGAATTTTTCGGCGGACTGCTGGGGGCGGTGGAAAGCGCATACCTGCTGCGCATCATGGCCTTCCTCATTCCATTGCAGCTTGCCGGCGATGTCGCCTATTCGCTGCTGGCGCGACGGATGAACTTCAGCAAGGATGCGCTATGGAGCATGGCCTCGGAGAGCATCGCAGCGATTGTCGCGGTCGCGCTCGCCTTCATGGGGTTCGGCGTCTGGGCGCTTATCATCCAGCTTTTTGCCGCAGCTCTCATCCGTCTCGTCGGGCTTTATGCGGTTTCCCGCTATTGCCCGCGTTTTGTCATGAAGCCACGCCGGCTGGTGCCGCTTCTCGGCTTCAGTTCGGGGCTGATGGGCTCGGAAATCGCCAATTTTGTCACCTTCCAGTCGCCGATGGTGGTCATTGCCCGTCACCTGGGTCTGGCGGATGCCGGCGCCTATTCCGCCTCCAACCGTTTCGCCAGCATTCCCAACCAGGTGGTTTTATCCGCCGTCATGGGGGTTCTGTTTCCCGCCTTCAGCCGCATGATGGACGACCCGCAGCGCCGTCGTGATGCGTTGATGTTCAGCACGCAGGTGCTGACCGTACTGCTCGCGCCCATGATGTTCGGTCTCTGGGCCGTGGCCGAGCCGGCCATGCTTGTCATCTTCGGCCAGAACTGGGCCTATGCCTGGCCTGTCCTCGGGCTCCTCGCCCTGTCCAAGGCCATTCTCACACCGTGCAGCACCTTCATCCCGTACCTGAAGGGTGCTGGTTACGGCCGCGTATTGTTCTGGTCGGCGACGATCCGCGCCATCGTCACCACGGTGGCAGTGTGGCTCGCGGCACTTTATGGCACGCTGATAGACGCCATGGTCTGGCTTTGCATCGTCAACGCGGTCACACTGGTCGCGTACTCCTGGGCCGTGTTCAAGGCCAGCGACACGCCTTTCTTCCGGGGCCTTTATGTCAGCAGTCGACCGATGATCGCCGCTTTCGTGATGGCCGTTGCGGTGCGCTATCTGCTTCACCTTCTCGCCGATCGCGTTCCCAATGCCACCCTTCAGGTTCTTATCGGTGCTGCCGTGGGCGGCGCCATCTATGCAATACTGATCCTGCTGACTGAACGTGCCCTGCTGGGAAAAATCCTGGGCATGGTCAAATCACGGCGTATGCCGAATACCGCAACCCAAGGTTAGAAATATCACAGAAAAATGCGCCTCATTTCTGCCGTTAAGGGGCCTTGCCACGGTGATTTCTCTCGCCGTGGCAAGGTGGGTTCGGCGCTCTTTTTGCAGCGCAACATCACGGCAAATGACAAATTCGCACGCTTCAGAGATTTTTAATGAAGCGTGAATTTATATAAAAGTCATTTATTTCAATTATTTAATTTTTTCTCGTGATAGAAACTGTGCTGACGCCAGACATTCACCCGCAAAATCTAATCTTGTGTTTTTCCCGCGTCGCCACATTTTATCCCAAAGTCGAAACCAGACTTCCCAGTGCGGGCTTAAGTTCGCTCTGGTTGCAACGCGGCGTGGGGAGACGCCGCCCAATAGGGGTGACTGATGTGACTGTCGATCAGAACCTATCCTCCCGTATCAACTTGATGCGCATATTGCTGATTTCAGGAATCGTGTTCGTGCATGTGCCGCACAATGCCGAAACCAGCCCCTTTCTTGGCCTTTACGGCTTTTTCGACTGGCTGCGGGTTTTCCTGGGCGACGCGCTGTTTCGCATCGGCGTGCCCTGTCTCAGCGCCATTTCCGGTTATCTGCTGTTTCGCCGCGGCATGAGCGCTTTCGATTATCCGGCGACGATCCGCTCCAAGACGAAAACCGTGCTGCTGCCATTCCTCTTGTGGAATGGCGCACTGTTTGCCGCCGTGCTGCTGATCCAGCTGTTCGAGGTTGGCGTCGGATATTTTCCCGACCTATGGAACGCCAGCCCGCGCGAAATACTCAGCCATGGTACGGCGCTGGAAGAGCTGCCGGTGAATGTGCCGCTTTATTTCCTGCGCGACCTTTTTGTCTGCATTCTGCTGTCGCCGGTGCTCGCATTTCTGATGCGCCGCTTTGCGCTGCCGACGCTCGTAATCCTGCTGATCGTCACGGCCATGCCGGACCTGAAGATCTTCATTGTCCAGAAAAAATCCATCCTCTTCAGCTTTTCGCTCGGCATCGCGCTTGCGCTGCACCGGGTCGACGTCAAGGCACTTGATCCTTATGCCCTGCCGATCATGCTGTTGACATTTGCCGCGTCGGCCATTCTCGCCACAGGTCTCTATTTTACCGGCCCTGAATTCACATTCTGGCTGAATATGTCGCGCAATCTGCTCGCGGTCTTCGGCGCGCTCGGCTTCTGGGTGTCTTCATCGATCTTGATCCGCAGCCGGCTTGGTCAGAGGCTTGCCGAGACCGGCAGTCTCAGCTTCTGGATATTCTGCGCCCATTATCCGCTGCTGGTCATCATGTGGATGGTCTGGAACAAGGGCGGGCCGGATTTCTATCCCGCTTTCTACATCAGCGCGACGCTTTGCGCCTTCGTCATTTTGGTGATCAGCAATGCCCAGACCCGCAAATACCTGCCGGCCGTCTATGCCGTACTGACCGGAAGCCGCAGCGGCAAAGGCAAGGCAAAGGCCGAATTCGCGGCCAAACGGGCTTCCACGATAGGCCCACCCACATCCGAAACACTTTATTCGCAACGACAGAGGTGAACCAATGACAACATTTGTCACCCGCGTTCAGACACGCATTCTTCTTGCCGCCGCCCTCACTGCAACGGCATTCACGGCCCCCGTTAACGCCCAAGAGGGCAATGGTACGTCCTTCATGGAGAATTTCGACCAGATGGACAGAAGCTTCTGGTACGTTTCTGACGGCTGGAACAATGGCGCGCACCAGAACTGCACCTGGTCGAAGAAGCTGGCAACGGTGGAGAACAACCAGCTGACGCTGGGCTTCGAGGAAGCCAAGGCTGGCGACCGCAACTTCGCCTGCGGTGAAATCCAGACCAAGGGCCGTTATCGTTACGGCACCTATGAAGCGCGCATGAAGGCCGCCACCGGCCCTGGCCTGAACTCCGCCTTCTTCACCTATATCGGCCCGACCGACAAAAAACCGCACGACGAAATCGACTTTGAGGTTCTTGGCAAAAATACCGGTCAGGTGCAGCTCAACCAATATGTGTCCGCCAAGGGCGGCAATGAGAAGCTGGTGCCGGTGGAAGGCGGGGCCGATGCCGGCTTCAACGACTATGCCTTCGTCTGGGAACCGCAGCGCCTGCGTTATTACGTCAACGGCAAGCTCGTTCATGAGGTGACGGACGCGACGAAAATTCCGCAGAACGCCCAGAAGATTTTCTTCAGCCTGTGGGGCACCGATACGCTGAAGGACTGGATGGGCAAGTTTGCTTATGCCGGGCCATCGCAGATGGTCGTTGACCGCTTCGCCTTCACCGCGCTCGGCGATAAATGCCAGTTCCCGGAAAGCATTGCCTGCGCTCTGAATTGACCGATTTTTTTGAACCAAATCCTGTGCTGCGGCGTCTTTGACCCGCGAACCGACCGGAACCCTGCATGATCCATATTCTCTACCTCGCGCATGATCTGTCAGACCCCGCCATTCGTCGGCGGGTGCTGACGCTGCTTGCGGGCGGGGCGCGGGTCACGCTGGCCGGTTTCCGGCGCGGACAGAACCGGCTGGCGGAGATCGAAGGCGTCGTACCCATCGTGCTCGGGGAAACCGCCGACGGGCAATTTCTGCAGCGCATGGCGGCGGTGGCGAAATCCAGCCTTTCGCTCGGCAAAGTCTTGAACGGAATTCCGGCACCCGACGTCGTTCTCGCCAGGAACCTCGAAATGCTGGCTCTGGCAAAGCGCGCCATGTCGATCTATACCGGCCGCCCGGCGCTGGTTTACGAATGTCTCGATATTCACCGTCTGCTGCTCAACAAAGGCAAGCCCGGACAGATGCTGAATGCCGCGCAGCGTTATTTCGCACGCGACGCAAAGCTTCTGGTGACAAGTTCCCCGGCATTCGTGGAGCATTATTTCAAGCCCGTGTCGGGCCTCGACCTTCCTGTCCTGTTGCAGGAAAACAAGGTGCTGGCGCTCGACGACACCGTTGCCGCCACGCCAAGACCACGGGCGCCCGCGCCCGGCGAACCATGGAAAATCGGCTGGTTCGGCGCGCTTCGCTGCCGCAAATCGCTTGAAATTCTCGCTGAGTTCGCTCGCCGCATGGAAGGCAGGGTCGAAATCATCCTGCGTGGCCGGCCGGCCTATTCGGAGTTTGCTGATTTCGATGGCTTCGTGGCGGCTGCTCCACATGTGCATTTCAACGGACCTTACAAAAATCCCGAGGACCTAGCCGCCATCTATAACGAGGTGCAATTTACCTGGGCGATCGACTTTTTCGAGGAAGGCCAGAATTCCAGCTGGCTGCTGCCCAACCGGCTTTACGAGGGCTGCCTTTACGGCACTCTGCCGATTGCACTTGCTGGCACGGAAACGGCTCGCTTCATTGAAAAACGCAATATCGGCTTCGTCCTGCAACAGGCGGGCGCTGCCGATCTTGCCGCCCTCTTCAACCAGATGACCCCGCAAACCTATGCGGATGCCTTCGACACCCTGTCGGCAACAGACAGGAAACAATGGCTGACCGACCGCGACGATTGCCGTCTGCTGGTGCAGCAATTGTCCTCACTCGCCAAATCCGCTTCCGGCCACGCCCGTGAAGCGCAGTTTTCACCAGTGTAGTGCGTAGGGGGCAAATCATGGAAGGTCCAGGTCATTCCGGCATCAGAACGCTGATCGTCATACCCTGCCTCAATGAGGCGAAGACGATCGAGGGGTTGCTTGTCAAATTCACCGGCGCAATGCAGGGGCGCCTGTTCCGCATCGTCGTCGCCGATGGCGGCAGCACGGATGGAACGCGCGATATCGTTGCCGCCTTTGCGGCAAAGGACGAACGCGTCACGCTTCTCGCTAATCCGAAGCGTATCCAGAGCGCCGGCATCAACCTTGCCGTCGCCACCTTCGGCGAGGATTTCGATTATCTCATCCGCATCGACGCCCATGGCGATTATCCCGATGATTATTGCCAGCGGCTGATCGAGGATGCGGAACGGACGGGTGCGGACTCCGTCGTCGTCGCCATGGATACAGTCGGCCACGGCCTGTTCCAGAAGGCGACTGCCATTGCCCAGAATTCCAAGCTCGGCAATGGCGGTTCCAAGCACCGCGAAGGCGCAAAAGGCCACTGGATCGACCACGGCCACCACGCGCTGATGCGGATCGCAGCTTTCGATGCGGTAGGCGGTTATGATGAGAGCTTCAGCCACAACGAGGATGCGGAGCTGGATTTCCGGCTGCGCAAATCCGGGTTCCGCATCTGGATGACCGACAAGACCCGCATGACCTATTATCCGCGCGCCAGCGTCATGCCGCTCTTCAAGCAATATCTCGCCTATGGCCGCGGCCGGGCGAAGAACCTGTTGAAACATCGCTCAATCCCGAAACTCCGCCAGATGATTCCGCTCGCCGTGCTGCCGGTCTTCATCTTCGCGCTGCTGTCGCTGGTGCATTGGGCAGCCCTTATTCCGCTCGGCCTCTGGATTGCCGCATGTGTGGGTTATGGCTTGTGGATGGCAATAGGTCAGAAAAATCCATACGGCCCGCTCGCCGCTTTTTCGGCAATGGTGATGCATCTGGCCTGGTCCACCGGCTTCTGGCTGGAACTCCTGAAATTCCGGGGAAGAAAGGCTGTCTCATGACCGACAACACCGTCACCGGCACGCAATATCTCAAGACCGTCGATATCGGCATCTGCACCTACAGACGCCCGGCGCTTGTCGCCACACTTCTGTCACTCTTCGAGCTGGATGTGCCTGAAGGCGTGAAAGTTAGGCTGATTGTCGCCGATAATGACGAGGAGCCCAGCGCAAAGGCAAGCGTCGATCGCCTGCGCGAAACCGCCCCCTTCGAGATCACCTATGTGCATTGCCCGAAATCTAATATTTCGATTGCCCGCAATGCCTGCCTGTCGAAATGCAAGGCGGATTATCTCGCCTTTATCGATGACGACGAAACGGCGCCGCCACACTGGCTGGCCGCGCTTCTGGAAAAGGCCGACGAGACCGGTGCAGAAACCGTTCTCGGCCCCGTCACTGCGGTTTACCGGGACAACGCGCCGGGCTGGATGAAACGCGGAGATTTCCACTCGACCGTTCCGGTCTGGGTCAATGGCGAGATCATCACCGGTTATACCTGCAACACGCTGCTCAGGATGGAAGCGCCATCGGTAAAGGGCCGGCGCTTCGCGCTGGCGCTTGGCCAGAGCGGCGGCGAAGACACACATTTCTTCTCGCATCTCCACGCCGCTGGCGGCCGTATCGTCTTTGCGGAAGACGCTGTCTTGTCGGAGCCGGTTCCGGAAAATCGGGCAAGCTTTCTATGGCTTGCCAAGCGCCGGTTCCGTTCCGGCCAGACCCATGGACGGGTGCTGGCTGAAAAGAAACCCGGTGCGCGCCGCGTCGTCCAGGTGGTGAAAGCTGGTTCGAAAGTGCTTTATTGCGCTCTTTTTGCCGCCTTGAGCGGTTTCAATGCCGTACGCCGCAACCGTTATGCGTTGCGAGGCGCGCTGCATATGGGTTCGGTGAGCGGCGCCTTCGGTGTGCGCGAAATCCGCCAATACGGTGCCATGGAGGCGACCTGATGGAGAACCTCACCTCTTCGCCAGACATCAGCTTCGTCATCGCCGCCTTTAATGCCGCCGATACGATTGAGGCCGCCATCCAAAGTGCGCTCGATCAGCAGGGGGTGACGCTGGAAGTGATCGTCGTTGACGACCGCTCCGCCGACGATACCATTCCCTACGTTGAAGCGATCGCCGCAATCGATCCGCGCGTGCGGCTGCTTGCGCTCGAAGAAAACCGCGGTCCGGGCGGCGCCCGCAACGCCGGCATCGAGGCCGCGACGGGGCGCTGGATCGCCGTGCTCGACTCCGACGATGTCATCCGCCCGGAGCGCTCCGCCTGCATGATGTGCCGGGCGGAAGCCGCCAACGCTGACATCGCTGTCGATAATCTCGATGTCGTCTACACCGATGGCCGGCCGATGGAGACGATGTTTCCCGAAGAGTTTCTGGAGGAACGGCCTGTTCTCACGCTGGAGGACTTCATTTCCTCCAACATCCTGTTCCGCTCCACCTTTAACTTCGGCTACATGAAACCGATGTTCCGGCGCGATTTCCTTAATAACGAAGCACTGCGCTTCCGTGAGGATATCCGCATCGGCGAAGACTATATTCTTCTCGCCTCGGCGCTTGCCGCTGGCGGCCTCTGCGTCATCGAACCGAAGCCGGGTTACATCTACAATATCCGCGAAGGTTCGATTTCCCGCGTCCTCGAACTTCATCACGTCGAAGCGATGATGCGGGCGGACGAAGAATTCCTGAGCCACTACACCTTGCTGCCGGCCGCCATGGACGCGCAGCAGGCGAGAGCCCGCAGCCTGCGGCTGGCGCATAATTTTTTGACTTTGGTGGAAAACATCAAGCGCCGCTCGGTAATCGGCGCCTTGAAGACCACAATCCGAGATCCTGCCGTGCTGGGGCACCTGAGAATGCCGATTGCAGTGCGGCTGAGGAGGCTGCGGGACGCCGTGTTTGCGCCCGCGGCGAATACAGGGGTGAAAAGGCAGATTTCATAAAATTTGCGCGCGGACCATGTCTGCGCGGGGACTGGGGACAGATCAAACCTTGATGAAGGAGAACGCGATGGACCTGAAGAGAACTGTCAGAAAAGCCGTCATTCCGGTAGCCGGCAACGGCACGCGGTTTTTGCCCGCCACCAAGGCGATGCCAAAGGAAATGCTGACGATCGTTGACCGGCCGGTCGTTCAATATGCCGTGGATGAAGCCATGCAGGCCGGCATTGAGCACATTATTTTCGTCACGAGCCGCAACAAGACCGCCATCGAAGACTATTTCGACAGCGCGCCTGAACTCATCAACACGCTGACCCGCTCCGGCAAGACCGTGCAGGTGCTGCAGCTGGAAAAGATGCTGCCGGTTGCCGGCACCGTCAGCTATACCCGCCAGCAGGTGCCGCTTGGCCTCGGCCACGCCGTCTGGTGCGCGCGCGAACTGGTGGGCAAGGAGCCTTTTGCCCTGCTGCTGCCTGACATGGTCTCCTATGGCGCGCGCGGCTGCATTGCCGGTCTGATGGAGCTTTACGATGAAGTCGGCGGCAATATTCTCGGTGTCGAGGAATGCCTGCCGGAAGAAGTTTCGTCCTATGGCGTCGTCGGCGTCGGCCAGAAGGTCAATCACGGCTTCGCCGTGACCGAAATGGTCGAAAAGCCGGAACCATCCAGGGCGCCTTCGAATTATTACCTGAATGGCCGTTATATTCTGCAGCCGGAAATCTTCGATATTCTCGCCAAGCAGGAGCGCGGCGCGGGCAACGAAATCCAGCTGACCGACGGCATGAAGCGGCTCGCCGAAAAGCAGGCCTTCCATGCGCAGAAATATAGCGGCCGCACCTTTGACTGTGGCAGCAAGCAGGGCTTCATCGCCGCCAACGTCGCCTTCTCGCTGTTGCGCGCCGACATGGAAGCGCAGGTTCTCGCTTCGGTGAAAGAACTGGTGGCAAACCACGAAAGCCGCGTGCAGGCGGCCTGACTTTCATCGCGCCGCCAGGGGAGGCGGCCGGCGCACCAATAACGGGAGGCGGGAAGGCGAGAGTTGCTCGGCTTCCCGCGTACCATTTTTAATTCACAAGGTAGGTCCATGCACCACAAGACCTTTAAATCCAATATCGGTTTTCCGGAATCCGGCAAGGATTCCGACACGTTCATCGACCTCGACCGCCTGTGGGCCGCCGTGGTGCGCCGTGCCAACGTCATTGCCGCCTCCGTCATTGCCGCCGTAGTTTTGGCCGGACTTTACCTGGTGCTTGCGACCCCCGTTTATACGGCGATGACGCAGGTGCTGCTCGATGAAAGCCTCTCCCGTTATGCGGAAGAGGAATCGCCTGTGCCCGCTGCCCAGATCGTCGACAACCGCATTGCCAGCGCCGTGGAAATCCTCAAATCCAAGGAAATGGCGCTGACCGTGGTGGACAAGGCCAAGCTTGACGAGAACGACACCATCGTCAATCCGCCGATGTCGCCGGTCGAGCTCGTCAAATCCTCCGTGCGCGGTATCCTCGATCTCGTCCTGCCGGGCGATCCGCCGGTCTCCGAAGCCGCAATCCGCGCCGGACGCCGCGAAAAGGCCGCTGCCGTGCTGCAGCAGTCGCTGACTGTGGAGCGGGTCGGTCGCAGTTCCGTCATCGCAATCTCCACCCGTTCGACTGACCGCCAGCTGGCCGCACACATCGCCAAGACCTACGCGCAGGCCTATCTCACCGAGCAGCTGAACGCCAATTTTGACGCCAGCGAGCGGGCCTCTGTCTGGTTGCAGGAACGCCTGACCGACCTTAACCAGCGCGCCCAGGCGGCAGAGCTTGCGGTGCAGAAATTCAGGTCCGACAACAATATCGTGTCCTCGCGCGGCGAACTGATGTCGGAAGGCCAGCTTGCCGATCTCAATGGCCAGCTGATTGCGGCACAGGCGGATGCCGCGACGGCCTCCGCCCGTTACAATCAGTATAAATCCATCATCGACCGCGGCCCGGAAACGGCCGTCGACAACGCCGTCGTGTCGGCCCGTGATACCGACAATTCCGTTATTCAGGATCTGCGCAAGCGCTACATCACCATTTCCGACCGGCAGCGGGGCATTGTGCAGCAGTTCGGAGCAGACCATCCGCAGGCAGCCGCGCTGGACGCCGAGAAGAAAGAAGTGGCGCAGCAGATCTTCCAGGAACTGCAGCAGCTGACCGGCAGCTTCAAGAACGAATACGACGTCGCAAATTCGCGCGTACAGTCGTTGCGCGACAGTATCGACAAGGTGGCTGGCCGTAATTCGGAAGCCAACATCACCATGGTGCAGCTGCGCGAGCTCGAGCAGCGGGCGACGGCCCTGCGCACCCTCTACCAGTCCTATCTCGGACGCTTCGAAGAGGCTTCGCAGAAGCAGTCGCTGCCGATCGCCAAAGCCCGCATCATCTCCGAGGCTGGTCTTCCCACATCGCCTTCCAGCCCGAAAAAGACCATGACAATGGCGCTTTCGGTCGTACTGGGCCTGATGCTGGGTGGGGGCATTGCGGCACTTCTCGAATTCCGCGACCGCTTCTTCCACACCGGCAACGATGTGCGTGATAACCTGCGCATGCGCTTTCTCGGCTACCTTCCCTTCATCGGCGAAAGGGGTGTGGAAAACGCCAAGACCGGAAACAGCGCCGCAACCCCCGGCGGCGAGAATGCAACGCTTGAGGACAGCGGACAGGTCTCGTTCCAGAAAATGCTGCGCCTCGCCGTTGACAGTCCGCGCTCCAGTTTTGCGGAAACGCTGCGCAACGTGAAACTGACGGCGGATGTCGTCATTCAGGAGCGCCAGTGCCGGGTCATCGGCGTCATTTCCTGCCTGCCGAATGAGGGCAAATCGGTCGTTGCGCTCAACCTCGCGGGCCTGATCGCCTCCACCGGCAAGCGCACGCTTGTGGTGGATGCCGACATCCGCAATCCGGGTCTCAGCCGCATGCTGACCACGCGCCAATCCGCCGGTCTGGTGGAGGTCGTGCTTGACGAGGTGCCATGGACGCAGGCGGTGAAAGTGGACACGCGCACCAAGATGGGCATTCTGCCGGTTTCGACCAGCAACCAGTTCGCCCATTCAAGCGAATTGCTCTCCTCTTCCGGCATGCGCAAGTTTATCGACTCGGCTCGCGAGGCCTGCGACTACATCATCGTTGACCTTGCACCCGTTGTGCCCGTCATCGACGCCAAGGCCTTTGCGCCGCAGGTGGACGGCTTCGTCTTCGTCACCGAATGGGGCAAGACACCGATCCAGATGGTGCAGAACCTGATGGCCAACGAACCGCAGATCGCCAACAAGACGCTCGGCATCGTGCTCAACAAGACCGACATGACGGAACTGCAGCGTTATGCCGGACCTGGCGGTTCGGAGCATTACCACGAGTCGTTCTCGGCCTATTACGGCGATGCAAAGCCGCCGGTGAAAGAAGATGCGTAGTGGCAGAGATTTAACAGGCCGGTTGCATCCACACTCCGTCACTCCGGCCCCCGAGCCGGGGTCCAGCCAGCCCAAGTCCTTGAGCTGAAAGAAGTCCTGGCGCCGCGCAGACGCGCGGCGGCTGGATACCGGATCTAGTCCGGCATGACGGAAGAATCACAAATTCCCCCATTCCACCCATGGCATTACCCGCCGAAATTGCGCATTGATGGCGTCACGCAAAAAATCGCAAGCAGGACCAATGCCATGTCTTCACCAATCGCCTTTGTTTCACGGATGAATGCAGAGACGGAGGCCGTTTGGAAACAGGCGTTGCGCGCCGCCATGCCGGAGGAGGAGGAGATCCTCTCCTTTTCCGAATTGACGGATGAGCAGCGGCGGGCAGTGGAATTTGCCATTGTCGCCAATCCCGATCCGGCCGATATCGCCGCTCTTCCGGGCCTCAAATGGATCCACAGCCTGTGGGCGGGCGTGGAGCGGCTGGTGCTGGAACTGGGTAGCAAGGCTCCCCCCATCGTTCGGCTGAAGGACCCGGAACTTTCCCGCGTCATGGCCGAAGCGGTGCTGGCATGGACCTATTATCTGCAGCGTGACATGCCCGCCTATCGCGAAAATCAGCGAAAGGCGCTCTGGCAGGAACTGGATTACCGCCACCCCGGCGAGATGACCGTCGGTCTCCTGGGGCTCGGAGCACTCGGCGCGGCCGCGGCGGAGCGCCTTATCCATGCCGGCTTCAACGTCGCAGGATGGAGTCGTTCGGCCAAGATAATCGAAGGCGTGGAAACGTTGACCGGCGATGCAGGGCTGCGGGCATTGCTGGAAAAAAGCGACATTCTCATCTGCCTTGTGCCGCTTACCGATGCGACGCGCGGTCTTCTCGATGCCCGCCGTCTCGCCGCAATGAAACAGGGCGCGGCAGTCATCAATTTCGCCCGTGGCGCCGTCATCGTCGCCGATGCGTTGATCGCGGCGCTCGATTCCGGCAAGCTCTCGCATGCCGTACTCGATGTCTTCGAACACGAGCCACTCCCTGCGGCTTCGCCATTTTGGCAGCATCCCAAAGTTACCGTCCTGCCGCATATTTCCGCGCCGACAAGCCGGGAGAGTTCGGCGCGGATCGTGGCCGGCAACGTTCGCACATGGCGGGAAACAGGCAAGCTGCCGGAAACCGTCGACATGGACCGCGGTTACTGAGCCGGCATCAAGGCGGCCTATTCGGCCGCCACCGGCCTGGCCGTATGGGCCTTTTCAACGGCGGCAATGATCTGCTGTTCATCGTAGGGCTTGGTGAGCAGGACTGCGCTTTCCGGTGCCCCCTCCGGCAGATGGCTGTCGCCCGTCGCAAAGACGATGGCAAGACCCGGCCTGCGGCGCAGGGCCTCCACCGCCAGTTCACCGCCCTTCATGTCCGGCAGGCCGATATCTGTAACGAGAACGTCGATCTGCTCCGACTCGATAACCTTCAGCGCCTGCGCCGCGTTGCCAGCCTCAACAACGGCAAAGCCGCTCTCCGAAAGCATCTCCATGGAATTCATCCGGATCAGCTCGTCATCCTCGACCAGAAGAACCTGGATTGACCGCTCCCGGTCGTCGACCGCCATGGCGGGTTCGGGGATTTTCGAAGAACCAGGCCGCGCCCTCGACAGCGAAACCTGCTTGCGGTTGGCTATGACGTGGCGGATGCGCCGCGCCAGCGCTTCACGCGTATAGGGTTTGGATAGCAGTTCCACACCTGCATCCAGCTTGCCGCCATGCACGATGGAGTTTTCGGTGTAACCCGAGGTGAAAAGAACGGCGAGATTCGGCAACCGCTCCTGTGCGCGACGCGCCATTTCCCGGCTTTTCAAGGGGCCTGGCATCACCACGTCGGTGAAGATGACATCGATCGGAATGCCGCTTTCCACCACCGTCAAACCCGCCTGTGCGTCGCGTGCGGTCAGCACCCTGTAACCGAGATCGCTCAGAGTTTCGACGACCGTACCGCGCACTTCTTCATCGTCCTCAACCACGAGGATCGTCTCCGTCCCACCTTCGACAGGGCCGTTATGCACCACGACCTCCCTGTCCTCATCGGCTGCGGAACGCGGCAGATACATTTTCACCGTGGTGCCCTGCCCCACCTCGCTATAGATGTTCACATGCCCGCTGGACTGTTTGGCGAAACCATAGACCATGGAAAGGCCAAGGCCCGTGCCCTTGCCCTCGGGCTTGGTCGAGAAGAACGGTTCGAAGACCTTTTCGAGTATCTCCGGCGACATGCCCGAACCCGTATCGGTGACCGCGAGCATCACATATTGCCCGGCCGTGACCTCGGAATGTTTGCGGGCGTAATCGCGGTCGAGAACCGCATTGGCTACCTCGATGGTGAGCTTTCCGTGCCCTTCCATGGCATCGCGCGCGTTGATCGCGAGATTGAGAAGAGCGTTTTCCACCTGGTTGGGGTCGGCATAGGTGTTCCAGAGGCCACCTGACGTGATGACCTCCACCTCGATCGCCTCACCAAGCGAGCGGCGAAGCAGGTCATCCATGCCGGTTACGAAACGGGCGATATTGATGACCCGCGGCTCCAGCGCCTGGCGGCGGCCGAAGGCCAGAAGCTGGCTCGCGAGCTTCGCGCCACGTTGGACGCCCGCGAGCGCATTCTCCAGCCGGCGCTCCGCACGTTCATTGCCGATCACATCTTTCGACAGCAATTGCAGATTGCCGGCGATCACCTGCAGTAGATTGTTGAAATCATGCGCCACACCACCGGTCAGCTGACCGATGGATTCCATTTTCTGCGCCTGCTGAAGGGCCTTTTCGGTCTGACGGCGCTCCGCCATTTCAGCTTCGACCCGGGCTTCCAGCCCTTCATTCAGTTGCCGGAGCTGCTCTTCCGCCCGGATGCGATGGCGAATTTCACGCTCAAGGTTGCTCGCATGTTCCTTGAGGGTATCTTCGGCACACCGCTGCTCGGTGATGTCGGTGTGAACGCCGACCCATTCGGCAATAGCACCTGACTTGTCGAAAATCGGCACGCCGCGGATCGCGAAAGTACGATAGACGCCGTCATGTCTGCGTACGCGATGTTCCCAGATATAGGTCGATTTTTCCGCGACCGCCTTGTTCCAGCTATCGACTGAACCCTGTCTGTCTTCTGGATGAACGGCGTCCGCCCAGCCAAAGCCCTGATATTCTTCGGGCGTCTGGCCCGTCAACGCCGCCCATGCCGGCTGCTCACCCAGCATCCTGCCTTCGGCACTGTTGGTCCACAGCACACCGTGCACGGCCTCCACCGCCGCGCGGAAACGGTTGTTGCTGATGAGGATTTCCTGCTCCGAGCGCTTCCGCTCTTCGATATCGATGATCAGGACATAGATGCCGTCGACGGAGCCGTCGGCAATGTAGCGCGGAACATACCGGATTTCAGCGGCGCGCTTGGTGCCATCCGGTCTGCTGATGACGGTATCCGAAACGATCTTCTCACCGGCAAGCGCCCGGTCGAGATAGGCCTTGCGCGCATCGAAAAATGCCTCGCCGACAATCTCGGGAACGCTGCGGCCGATGACGTCTTCACCACTGCGGCCGAACCATTCGAGATAACCGTCATTGGCAAATTTATAGATGTAATCGCGATCGACATATCCGACCAGAATGGGCAGCGCGTTGGTGAGCCGGCTCAATTCCTTGCGGCTCTGCTCCATAGCCTCAACGGCTTTCACCTTGTCGGTATTTTCGAGCACGGTGCACAATACGCCATCAACCGTACCACCTTCATTATAGATCGGCGTGTAAAACAGGTCGAAGATCACCTCTTCCGGTATGCCATGTCGCATAAGCGTCATTGGCTGGTCGCGATATGCCAACACTTCACCGCGAAAACCGGCTTCGAGAATGCGGCTGTTCCAGTCCCAGATTTCCGGCCAGATGCCGGGCACCGTGCCGCCCAGCGCCTGCGGATGGTAATTACCGGCGATCTCCGCATAACCGTCATTGTAGATCATCACATGATCGCGGCCCCACATCAGCACCTGCGGAATAGGTGAATTGACGACGGAATTGGCTTTTTGCCTCAGATTTTGCGGCCAGTCGCAAATCGAACCAAGCGATGTCTTCGACCAGTCGAAGCGGCGCACAAGCTCACCCGTTTCACCGCCGCCGATGGGCCATACCGGGGCAGCACGAAGATTGGTCATTCAAAATCACCACAAAAATCGAGAAGAAATCTCCCGTAATACAGAACGGGATAAAAGTCCAAGAGAACAGAAACTTCGCCTGATTGTTCCCAGACTTTTCAAAAAAATGAAAAAGTTCCCTCGCTTGTGAAATATCGTTGATGCGCCGCTAAACAACTATATGTTTCAATATCTTAATTCCGAAATTTTCGCTAATATGGCCCTGCGATCGCGCCTTCGTCCGGCGAATGGCATCCTCAATACGCCAGAAATTGCCGCAAACGGGATGGCGACAAAAGATTTATTAAGCCTCAATAAGGGTGCTGGCGGTCGCGGTGCCGTCAGCGCCCGGGTCATCGCCACACCGCGACCAGAGGGAACAACAATGAAAATACTTTTGGGTGCCACAATTCTTTCCGCCGGCTTCGCCTTTTCAGGCAGCGCAGCCCATGCCGCCGACTGTGGAAACGTAACAATCGCCAGCATGAACTGGCAATCCGCTGAAGTTGCCGCCAACCTGGACAAATTCATTCTCGAAAAAGGCTATGGCTGCTCCGCCGAAATCGTTACCGGCGATACGGTGCCGACACTGACCTCCATGGCCGAAAAAGGCCAGCCGGATATCGCACCTGAGGCCTGGGTCAGCCTGCAGCCGGAAATCGTCAAGCAGGGTCTGGAAGGCGGCAAAGTGGTCGCGGCCGCAAAAATCCTTTCCGATGGCGCTGTTCAGGGCTGGTGGATTCCGAAATACGTCGCTGACGCCAACCCCGATCTCAAAACAATTCCTGATCTTTTCAAGCATCCCGAGCTCTTCCCATCGCCTGAAGACAAGTCCAAGGGTGCTGTGTTCAACGGCCCGCAGGGCTGGGGCGGCACAGTCGTCACCGCGCAGCTGTTCAAGGCGTTTGGCGGCGAGAAGGCCGGCTTCACCCTCGTGGACACCGGCTCTGCCGCAGGTCTCGACGGCTCCATCGCCAAGGCCTATGAAGCCAAGCAGCCCTGGGTCGGCTATTACTGGGCGCCCACCTCCCTGCTCGGCAAATACGAAATGGTGAAACTTGGATTCGGCACTGAGTACGACGCGGCCGAATGGAAACGCTGCACATCCGTCGCCGATTGCGCCGATCCGAAGCCGAACGCCTGGCCGATCGATGACGTACAGACGCTGGTCAGCAAATCCTTTGCCGATCGTGCCGGTCCGGCAATGGATTATCTCAACAAGCGTGCCTGGACCAACGCCACCGTCAACAAGCTGATCGCCTGGATGACGGATAATCAGGCCACCGGCGAAGACGGCGCCAAGCAGTTCCTGAAGGAAAACGAAGCCCTGTGGAAGGGCTGGGTCTCGCCCGAGGTCGCGGAAAAGGTCAAGGCCGCCCTTTAAAAAGCGCGCCCTGACATATCTGCCCGGCAACCGGCGTCTCCCGCGGCGACGCCGAACCGCATCGGCTACCCGGCTTTGGCTGATAACGATGCGCCGGTTCAACAGAGCGTTCCGCCCATGCGTCCAGTTGGCCGCGCGGCGCTCTGGCGATTTTACTCCCGGAGTGCGGAGGACATCGATCCCCGCCTCCGGTTCGTCATGGAGAACAGGATATGGAATGGCTTTTCAAATTTCCGACCATGAATGACGATGCTCTGCGCGCTCTGAAAAAAGTCATCGACGAGGGGTTCCGGGCCTTTACCCGAACCTATGGCGGCGCAATCGAGGGGTTGTTCACCCCACTCCAGAGCTTCCTCATCTGGGCGGAAAGGCTTTTGATCGGCGCGCCCTGGCCGGTCGTTATTCTTATTGTCGGCGCTCTTGCCTGGTTCGGCAGCCGCAGCGCCACCATTGTTTCGCTCTGTTGCGGCATTCTCTTCGCCATCGGCTGGTTCGGCATGTGGGAAGACACGATGAAGACGGTTTCGATGATCTTCGTCTGCGCCGTGCTGTCCATCATCGTCGGCCTGCCCATCGGCATCGCCATGGCACGGTCCAACCGCCTGCAGAACGTGATCAACCCCGTTCTCGATGTGATGCAGACGATGCCGAGTTTCGTCTATCTTATTCCCGTCGTCATGCTGCTCGGCATCGGCCGTGTGCCAGGTGTCATCGCCGTCGTCATCTATGCCATTCCGCCGATGATCCGGCTCACCAATCTCGGCATCCGCATGGTCGACCGTGACGTTCTGGAGGCGGCCGATGCCTTCGGCTCCTCCAAACGCCAGAAACTTTTTAAAGTTCAGCTGCCGCTCGCGCTGCCCACCATCATGGCCGGCATCAACCAGACCATCATGATGGCGCTTGCCATGGTCGTCATCGCCTCCATGATCGGCGTGCAGGGCCTCGGCCAGCCGGTGCTGAAGGCCATCGCCAACCAATATTTCACGCTCGGCGTGTTCAACGGGCTTGCCATCGTCGGCATCGCCATCATTTTCGACCGCATCAGCCAGGCCTATGGCCTTCGCCTGCAAAAACACCGGGAAGTGGCGCATGGCTAGTCAATCGATCGAAATTCGCAGTCTTTACAAGATTTTCGGCTCCAAAGCGGGGGATCATGTCGAAGCCGTCAAAGCCGGCATGTCCAAATCGGAACTCAACGCCAAGCACGGCCATGTGCTCGGCCTGCGTGACATCAACATCACCATGCCGGGCGGGCAGATCACCGTTATCATGGGCCTTTCCGGCTCCGGCAAATCCACGCTGATCCGCCATGTCAACCGGCTGATCGACCCGACCGCCGGCGAAATCCTCTATGGCGGCACAGACGTGTGCAGCCTCAACGAAGCGGATCTTCTGGAATTCCGCCGCCACAAGACGGCGATGGTGTTCCAGAAATTCGGTCTCCTGCCCCACCGCAACGTGCTGCAAAACGTCGTTTATGGCCTTGAGGTGCAGGGCGTCGACAAGCGCGAGCGCGAAGAAAGGGCAGAGGTCTGGATCAGGCGGGTCGGCCTGGAGGGCTTCTCCAACCATTACCCCAACCAGCTCTCCGGCGGCATGCAGCAACGTGTGGGTCTCGCCCGGGCGCTCACCAACAATGCCGAAATCCTGCTCATGGACGAGGCCTATTCGGCCCTCGATCCGCTCATCCGCGTCGACATGCAGACGGTGCTGCTGGAACTTCAAAAGGAGCTGAAGAAGACCGTGGTCTTCATCACCCACGATCTCGACGAAGCGCTGCGGCTGGGTGACAAGATCGCCATTCTGCGCGACGGCGAAATCATCCAGCAGGGAACGGCCGCCGAAATCGTCATGTCGCCGGCGGACAGTTATATCGAGGCCTTCGTGGAAGAGGTCAATCGCGGCCGCGTCATTCGCCTTGGCGCCGTGGTGCAGCCGGAATTTGCCGGCCAGTCCCGCCTTCAGCTCGATGCGGATATGACGGTTGAAGAGGGCCTGCGCGCGCTGGTCCGGGAAAATGTCAGCAGCGCCACGGTCGTCGGAGAAAACGGCAAGGCGCTTGGTGCAATCACCACCGATGCCATCATGCGCTGCCTCGTCCGAACCGCACATGGTGAGGAAGCAGGCATGGCTGAACGTTTGTCAGGCTGAGCCTTCGAGCCACGCGGCCATGCCCTTTGCGGCCGCCTTGCCGGTGGCGAAACAGGCGGTCAGGAGATAACCGCCGGTGGGCGCTTCCCAATCCAGCATTTCCCCGGCAGCAAATATGCCGGGGAGCTTTTCCAGCATGTAGTTTTCATCAAGGCCGCTCCACGCGATACCACCGGCGGACGAAATTGCCTCGGCAATCGGCCTCGTCCGCAGAAGCGGAATCTCCGCATGTTTTATTCTCGCGGCGACGAATTCATCCGGCATGCCCGCGATATCGGGAAATATTTCCCGCAGAAGCCCGACCTTCACGGCCGATAAGCCTGCCGCCTTGCGCATGCGGTTTGCAAAGCTCTCTTTCCGTCCGAGTTTCGCCAGATCGCCGCTGAGGCGTTCCACCGTACGTCCCGGCGCAAGATCGATTGCGAGCGACGCTTTGCCCGCCTCGTCCAGCCGGTCGCGCAGCGCGGCGGAATGGGCGTAGATCACGCTGCCCTCAATACCATGCTTCGTGATGACAAATTCGCCCTGAAAGGCTCCGGCTGGCGAAATGGTGATGGTGGATTTCACCGCTTCCCCCGCAAAACGCGAGCGGAAGACATCGCTCCAGTCAACGTCGAAACCGCAATTGGCGGGGCGGAACGGGGAAAGCGCCACGCCTCTCTCCGCCAGCGCCGGAACCCATACGGCGTCCGAACCGAGACGCGGCCAGCTTGCGCCACCGAGCGCCAGAAGAACGGCATCGGCCTTGATGATGATCTCGCCCTCCGGTGTCGCGAAAACCAGGTGCTCGCCGGAAAAACCCGTCCAGCGATGCCGCGTCCTGATGGTGACACCCTGCGCCTCCAGCCGGGCGAGCCATGCCCGGAGCAACGGCGAAGCCTTCATGACGGTGGGAAACACCCGGCCCGAAGTGCCGGCGAAAGTTTCCTGCCCCAGCCCCTGCGCCCAGTCGCGCAGCATATCCGGCGTGAAATCATCGAGAGCGGCGCGCAGCCTCGGTTCCGCATCGCCGAACCGGTGGCGGAAACTGTCGTAGTCTTCGGCGTGGGTGATGTTGAGACCGGATTTTCCGGCCATCAGCAATTTGCGCGCCACGGTCGGCATCGCCTCGAACACCGTCACGGCATGGCCTGCAGCCGAGAGCATCTCTGCCGCCATCAGCCCCGCCGGTCCGCCGCCGATAATTGCGACCTGCCTCGCCTCGCCCAAAACCCTCTCCATTGCCATCTTCACCGTTGAAAGCCTTATAGCGATTTCCGCAGGCGAATATATGCGATATTGAAGCGCCCATGTTCACGCTCGACCGCCCCGTCACCTTTTCGCAGGATATCAAGAAAAGCCGCTTCATCGCCTTTGCCGCGCCGGTGACGGGTGAAGAGGATGCGAAGACATTCCTCGCGGCACATTCCGATCCCGATGCAAACCATAATTGCTGGGCCTGGCGAAGCGGTCAGACCTATCGTTTTAGCGATGACGGCGAACCCTCGGGAACGGCCGGTAAACCGATCCTTCAGGCTATCGACGGTCAGGCACTCGACAATGTCGCGGTTCTCGTCATCCGCTGGTTTGGCGGCATTCTGCTCGGCAGCGGCGGGCTGATGCGCGCTTATGGCGGCACGGCGGCGGCCTGTCTTCGCCTCGGCGAGACGTCACCGGTCATCGCTTATGTCAGCGCCACGCTGAGTTGCCCTTTCTCAGACCTGGCACTGGTGAAATCACGCCTTTCCGCCACGCCGAACCTGCGGCTTGAGAGGGAGGACTTTACCGGCACCGGCGCGGATATGGTGCTCTCGGTTCCGGCCGAGGAAACCGAACGACTGACCCGGCTCCTTAGCGACCTGACCAGCGGACGCGTCAATCTCCATATTCCCGACTAGAGTTTTCGCTTTTCTTCGAATCGCGGAAACACTCTAACTCTTTATTTTGGCGCATTTCCGGTCGGAAAACCGGGGCCACCTTTCCTGGAAATGCTCTAGCGCCTGTCCGAATGCGCAATTCGTGCTAAGGAAGCGACATGTCATCCGAGCTTTCCAACCCTATCTATAATCCGCCACTCGACCCTTGGCTCACCATCGTGCACCGCGATGACGATCTGCTGGTGCTTGATAAGCCGAGCGGGCTGTTATCGGTGCCGGGGCGCGATCCGGCGCTTTCCGACAGCCTCATGACGCGTGTGCAGAAGCAGTTCCCGAAAGCGCTGATGATCAACCGGCTGGACAAGGACACCTCGGGCATCGTGCTGATGTCACTGAACCGCAGGGCGCATGCGGCGATTGCGTCGCAGTTTGAAAACCGCCAGACGCGCAAATCCTATGTTGCCATTGTCTGGGGAGAGGTTGAGGGAGAGGCCGGAGAAGTGGACCTGCCGCTCGCCATCGATCCCGAAAACAAGCCCCGCCACCGGGTCGACCACGAAAATGGCAAGTCCGCGCAGAGCCTGTGGCAGGTGCTGCAACGACTGCCGCTTCCAGCGACGCGGCTGGCGCTCACTCCCCTCACCGGGCGCACCCATCAATTGCGGGTACATATGAAGGCGCTTGGCCATCCCATTCTCGGCGATGAATTTTATGCCGAAGGTGAGGCGCTCTCCGCCGCGCCCCGCCTGATGCTGCATGCGCAGGAAGTGGCATTCCGTCATCCGGACGGCCGGGATGTCATCTATACCGTGCCCTCTCCGTTCTGAGGTCGATATGAAGGAACAAGACGATAGTTTCGTGGTGGATTTCGTCGGCGGCGCGGTGGGGCACCGTTTTCGTTCCGGCGAGGGGCGCGGACAGGCACTGCCCAAGGCCGCAGGTTTCACCAAGGGCCGCACGCCAAAAATCGTCGATGCCACGGCTGGCCTCGGGCGAGACGCCTTCCTGCTCGCATCGCTCGGGGCTGACGTCACCCTCATCGAGCGCTCGCCGGAAATGCACGCACACCTCGCTGACGGCATTCGTCGTGCACTGGAAGCGGGCGGCGCTTATGCCGACGCGGCGGCGCGCATGACATTGCTCCACGGCGACTCCCGGCATCTGCTGAAAGAGCTGTCACCGGAGGTGGTGATTGTCGACCCCATGCATCCGCCGCGCCAAAACACGGCGTTGGTGAAAAAAGAGATGCGGGTGCTGAGAGAACTGGTCGGCGCCGACCCGGACCAGGTTGAGCTGATGGAGGCTGCGCTGGAGAATGCGACGAAGCGGGTGGTTCTGAAGTGGCCGCTCCGCGCCGACCCGATGCCGGGTGTTCGCAGGCCCTCACATCAGATACTGGGTAAGAACACCCGCTATGATGTCTTCATGATCTTCGGAAAATCCCACGACGAGGATGAATGATCAGCGGAAGTTCGGCTTTCGCTGCGCGTTCATCAGAAGCTCATGCCGCGAGGCGAACTCACCGAACAGCTTTCTGAGCCTGACTTCCTCAGCCTTGTCGAGCCGATAACGGCGGCAGAACTCCGCCACGTTGAGGATCGGCTTGGTTCTGTTCGCGTCTATGGTCTTGTTGTCGATGATTTGCATGGCGCCCTCCGTATAACAGAGGCCAAACGCAGCGCACGGCTCGCGGTTCCCTATGAATTCGCATGGATGAGAAAAGAGCGTGACGCCTGCACACGCAATGATCAAGTTTTCTTGAAACTGTCGAAGGAAACGAAATCCTCCCCAAATGGTTTCCTGCGTGACCTAAACGACGGAAGGGAGACCCATGTTCCACAACAACCGATTTCTGAATTCGACGATCCTGTGCGCGATGCTTGCCGTTCCTTTGGCCGGTGCAGCCAACGCACAGACCGCCCCGGCTGCCGAAACGAAACGGCCGAATGCGCCGGATCAGAAACCGGCTTTTGAGGGCCAGACGCGCGCGCCGCAGGCTGCTGCCCAGCCGAGCATCGAAAAAACCGTCGTCGCCGATGGTCTGCCGCATCTGTGGTCCATGGAATTCCTGCCCGATGGTCGCATGATCGTCGCTGCCAAGGAGGGCGCCATGCATATCGTCGCTGACGGCAAGGCCGGGCCGGCGATAGAAGGCGTGCCGGAGGTGGCTTCCGATGGACAGGGCGGGCTTCTCGACATAGCGCTGGCGCCCGATTTCGAAACCTCCAGTAAAATCTTCTTCTCCTTTTCCGAGCCGCGTGAGGGCGGTAACGGCACCTCCGTCGCATCGGCCAAACTGACAGAAGACGGTGGAGCGGCGAAACTGGAAGACGTCTCGGTGATCTTCCGCCAGATGCCGACCTATGATGGCGACAAGCATTTCGGATCACGGCTGGTTTTCGGCCAGAACAATGAGCTCTACGTCACTGTCGGTGAACGTTCAGACGCAACGCCGCGTGTGCAGGCGCAGGACCTCTCGAGCGGGCTCGGCAAGGTCTTCCGCATTGATGCCGAAGGCAAGGCCTTCGAGGGCAACCCCTTCGCCGGCCAGCAGAACGCCCTCCCCGAGATATGGAGCTATGGCCACCGTAACCTCCAATCGGCAGCGCTGGATGGACAGGGCAGGCTCTGGACAGTGGAACATGGCCCGAAAGGCGGCGATGAGCTGAACCTGCCGAAGGCGGGCCTCAATTATGGCTGGCCGGTGATCACCTACGGCGTCGAATATAGCGGCCGGTCCGTTGGCGAAGGCGCCACCGCGAGGGAAGGCATGGAACAGCCGGTTTATTATTGGGACCCCGTCATCGGCCCGTCCGGCATGGCCTTTTACGACGGCGACCAGATTCCCGAGTGGAAGGGGGCCTTCATCGTCGGCGGTCTGGTGAGCCAAGGCCTCGTCATCCTGCACATTGACGGCGACAGGGTTGCGACGGAAAGCCGATTGCCGCTGGAAGCGCGCATTCGTGATGTGAAAGTGGGTCCGGATGGCGCTGTCTACGCCGTGACTGAAGAACGCGGCGGCGGCAACTCGCAAATTTTACGGATCGCCAAGGCCACCTGAGAAAGCCATGACAGGAACAGCAGGCCGCCGGAACGAAGGCGGCCTGTTTTTCGTTTGCCGCAGCGTGAAACCTGCCGGGAAAAACAATGCCACAGCCGCCAACCCGCCTTCTTGCCAAAATCGGACTTGCCTATGTCAGTGATCAGGAACCGGGTATTTCCCGCGAGAAACGCGGGCGCGGTTTCTGTTATCGGCTGCCGGGCGGCGAACTCCTCTGCGATAGTGATGAGCTGAAGCGCATCAAATCGCTCGGTGTACCGCCCGCGTATAAGGATGTCTGGATCTGCATCGACCCGTCGGGGCATCTGCAGGCCACCGGGTTTGATGCCCGCGGCCGAAAGCAATATCGTTATCATCCCGACTGGCATACGCTCAGGGGAGAAACGAAGTTCTTCCAGCTCAAAAGCTTCGGAAGGGCGCTCCCTGCCATCCGCCGTCGCGCCATGGCCGACGTCGGTAAACAGGACCACGGGCAGGAAATGACGCTTGCAGCCCTCACCCTGTTGCTTGATGCCGCCTATTTGCGCGTCGGAAATCGCTCCTATCTTGAGAGTAACGGCACCTATGGCGCAACGACACTGCTCAAGCGCCACGTTTCCTTCGGTGAAACCATTGAACTGCGCTTCGCCGCCAAAGGCGGGCAGAAGGTGAAAAGGCAATTGCGACACCCGCGGCTACAGAAAATCCTGGAGGAGATTGCCGATCTTCCCGGCAAGGAACTCTTCGTCTGGCAGGATAGTGAAAACCGGGTTCACTCCGTCGATTCCAGCGATCTCAACGCATATCTCTCACGCATCGGCGGCCAGGGCATTTCCGCCAAGACCTTCCGCACCTGGGGCGGAACGCTCGCGGCCTTCTGCAACGCCATGGAGCATGTGGCAGCCGGTGAAAAACCGAGCATAAAAGGCATGTGCCAGGCTGCGGCGACCGAGCTTTCCAATACGCCTGCCATCTGCCGCAAGAGCTATGTGCACCCCGCTGTTCTCGATATCGCCACGGAGGAAAAGGCCCAGAAAAAGCTCAGCCGCATCTTGAAGGTCGGGGCAAAACCCGTCTCCGGCCTCAGGGCGGATGAACGACGTCTGCTGGCCTTTTTACCCTGACAGGTCAGCGGCCTCCCACCCATTCCGCCAGTTCGCGTTCGGCCTTTTCCAGCGCGCTGTAATTCAAAAGCTTGCGCAGGAAAGCGACGGTAACGGCGCGGGTTCTAAGATTATACCGGCCTTCCGCCTCGTCATCGCCGGCCGCCTGATGCACGTTCAGCTTCTCGTAGAGACTTTGCAGACGGTTCTGCACGCTGCGCAGCGACAGGTTCCGCCGGCGCGCAATCGCCTTATCGGTAAGTCCAAGCGCGACATCGACAAGAATTTCATATTCGGAATCGGTAAAGCCATGCGCCTTGCCGAGGCTCTTCTCCTGCAGGCCGCGCACTTCCCGGTCGATCACGCATTGCGCCTCGATGAAGATACTGCGAAGGGCCAGCCGCAGGCGATCATCGGAGGCGGATTTCAGCACATAGCCATAGGCGGCACCCTCAGGCACGATGCGGGAAACGCCACGTACATAGGCTTCGTCGGAATAATTGGACCAGAACAGGATGCGGGTATCCGGCCTTTCCTTCCAGATGGTGCGGGCCGCCTCGATGCCGTTGCGCTCGTTCATCTGCAAGTCCATGACGATATGGGCGGCGCGATTTTCCCGCGCCAGCTTTTCGCCGGTTCTGCCGTTTGCCGCCTCCAGCACCTTGTCGCATTCCGGCAGGGCGGCTCTTACCGCCTCGTTTAGATAGGCCCGGTGCAGGGCATCATCCTCAACGATGAGCACGTCCATGTCACATCTCCTCCCGGAAATTGAAAGCGCCCGCAGGCAGGGTGACGGTGATGCATGTACCCGCCCCATCACGGTTGCCGCCTCTGTCGAACCGGGCAGAGATCAGCCGCGCCCGCGTCTTCATGTTGCCCATGCCGAGACCGCCGGGGGCACCACTGTCACCGCCGCCATTGCCGTCATCGCTCACGGTCACCCGCAACCCGCCGTCGATTGCGGCCAGTCTCACGGCAATCGTTTCGGGCTGGGCATGGCGAATGGCATTGTTCACGGCCTCCTGCACGATGCGGAAGAGCGATATGGCCACCGTCTTGTCCAGCCTTTCAACCAGCCCCTCCGTCTCGTCCTTCACTGACCAGTCGATAGCGCATCCGCTGTCGCGCACGGAGCGGTCCACATAGGTCTCGATGGCTTCAACGACGCCGAACAATTGCAGGATCGAGGGTTTCGCCTCCTCGATGATCTCGCGTAGATCCTGCATGCAATGCTGCAGGCTGCGCACCACCGGCTCCAGCATCTCGCCGGAAATATCGGGAGTGTGGCTCATTCGCTCGATACGCCGCGCAAGCCGCGTCAGGTCGGCCAGAGTCTGGTCATGCAGGTCCATGCCGATGCGCTGCCGCTCGGCCTCCAGCGCTTCCGTCAATTGCAGCGCGCCGAGGCGCAGGCCTTCTTCGCGGGCATTGGCGCGCGCCTCCTCGATGGCCGAGCGCTTGGCCTGTTCAGCGGCACGAATGGCGTAGAAATAGGGTGCCAGCAAATCCGCAACGGCGCGCGCATTGGTGACATCTTCCATCGTATAGGCGTTCGACTGGTGCGACGAGCAACTGAGCGCGCCGATGATGTCGCCATGCACCTTCATGGGGACATGCAGGCGGCTGTGCAGGCCAAGTTCGATGATGGGGCTGGAAAATGACCCTTCGAAATGAAAGCGCGGATCGGAACAGGCGTCGCCGCTTAAAAGATATTCGACCGAGCCCGACAACAGCGACCGGATCGGGCTTCCGGTGAGAAGTGCGGGCGGCTGTCGGCTCCAGGCGCTGACCAGACCGCTCTCATAGGCAATGTGATACTTGTCATCCAGCTGCTTGATGCAGACATCCATGTGATCATGCGGGATGATATGGCTGATCTCGGTTGCTACCGCCTGAATGATGGCATTAAACTCCAGCTGCCCGGCGAGCAGCCTCGAAATGCCCATATAGTGATGAAAAAGAGCGCTTTTCGGCGTATCCAGCATGTGCGGACGCCCTCCCAAGCGTCTGCCTCCAATCCCTGCGGCGAAGATTTAACCCATCGGGTCCGCATTCTTCATTCTGCGCCCGGCAGTGGCCTTTCGTCCTGCGGGTTCCCGCAAGCTTTATGCGGAAATCCGCAGGAAGATTGCCGCGATCCGCCTATACAAGCCGAATCTTCTTGGTCATTCTCGCTTCTACTGGGGAAAGGAGCTCCAGTGCAAAGGAATTCCGCCTGCCGCCGAGGAGATTTGCGGCGTGCGAGAATTCCGGGCTCGAAAAGGGCAAGCCACGAGGGAGGAAATCAAATGGCTTTCAGGAAGATGCTTCTGGCATCGGCCGCTGTCGCATGTGCAGCGCTGCCGATCACCGCTCATGCCGATACGTCGGCAAAAAAGATTGCGCTTTCTAACAATTACGCAGGCAATTCCTGGCGTCAGGCGATGCTGACCAGCTGGGACAAGATCACCAAGCAGGCGGTTGCCGACAAGCAGGTGGCCGCAGCTGACGCCTTCACGACAGCCGAAAACCAGGCGACCGAACAGGCGGCGCAGATCCAGAACCTGATCCTGCAGGGTTACGACGCCATCGTCATCAACGCCGCTTCGCCGACTGCACTCAACGGCGCGGTTAAGGAAGCCTGCGATGCGGGCATCACCGTCGTATCCTTCGACGGCATCGTCACCGAGCCTTGTGCATGGCGCATTGCGGTCGACTTCAAGGCCATGGGCGCAAGCCAGATCGACTACCTTGCCAAGGCCATGCCGAAGGGCGGCAACCTGCTCGAAATTCGCGGCCTAGCCGGTGTTTCCGTGGATGACGAAATCCATGCTGGTATTGTCGACGCCGTCGCCAAGAACCCGCAATTCAAGATCGTTGGTTCGGTCAATGGCGACTGGGCACAGGATGTCGCCCAGCGCGCCGTTGCCGGCATTTTGCCAAGCCTTCCCGAGATCGCGGCCGTCGTAACGCAGGGTGGTGACGGTTACGGTGCGGCCCAGGCTTTTGCCGCCGCCAAGCGCCCGACGCCGACCATCGTCATGGGCAACCGCGAAGACGAGCTGCAATGGTGGAAACAGCAGAAGGATGCGAGCGGCTATGAGACCATGTCCGTCTCCATCGCACCCGGTGTTTCGACGCTGGCTTTCTGGGTGGCGCAGCAAATTCTCGACGGCAAGGATGTGAAGAAGGACCTGACGGTTCCCTTCCTGCGCATCGACCAGGCCAATCTCGAGGACAACCTCAAGAACACCCAGAAGGGTGGCGTGGCGAATGTGGAATATTCGCTTGAGGATGCCCAGAAGGTGATTTCCGCGGCGAAGTAACCCGCGGTTCCTACCTGACCCTGCGGCGCTTTCGAAGGAAGCGCCGCAGTTATCCCACATTCAATTTCAGATCACTGGCGTAATTGCTCATGAATGACATCATCGAGGCGGAAGAAGTCGTCGCCGCGCGCGGCGTGAAGGTCGTGTTCGGCGCGGTCAGGGCGCTGGACGGGGCCGATCTCGTCATCCGCGCCGGGGAATGCCTCGGGCTCGTCGGCCACAACGGCGCGGGCAAATCCACCATCGTCAATGTCATCAATGGCGGGCTCACACCGCATGAAGGCTCCATTTCCTATCGTGGGGACCAGAACCGCCACGGCATAGCCGCTGCGCGTGCGAGCGGCGTGCGCTGCGTCTTTCAGGAACTCTCGCTCTGCCCCAACCTGACAATCAGCGAAAACGTCCGCATCATGCATGCCGCCATGAACGGGCGGAACTGGCGCAGTCGCGCTCTTTCCATGATCCGCAAGACGCTCGACGAGATTTTTCCCGGCCACGGCATCGATTGCGAACTGACGATTGCCGAGCTTTCCATTGCGGAGAGGCAGATGGTGGAAATCGCCATCAATTTCTGCCGCACGCCTGAAGCCCCGAGGCTGGTCATTCTCGACGAGCCGACATCCTCGCTCGACGCGGGCCTTGCCGAACAGTTGATGGATTATGTCCGGCGTTTTGTGCGCACCGGCGGCTCCGTTCTGTTGATCTCGCATATTCTCGGTGAAATTCTTTCAACCGCCACCCGCATCGTTGTCATGAAGGATGGCCGCGTGGTAGCCAACCGGCCCGCCGCCGAATTCACCACGCGGACGCTGGTGGAGGCCATGGGCAGCGTCGTCAAGCCGCAGGACAGGCAAAAGGGTGAGAGCCGCAAGGCGGGCGAAGAGGTGCTTTCCATGCCGGCGCGCCGGGGCGAAGGCCTTGCCTTCGAGGCTTTCCGCGGAGAGATCATCGGCCTTGCCGGCCTCGGCGGCCATGGCCAGACCGAAGCGCTTCTCGACCTCTATCTTGCCCGCAACAGCAGCTGGCTGCCGACGCGCAAGACCGATATCGCTTTCGTCGCGGGCGACCGCAGCCTCAACGGCACCTTCCCGCTGTGGAGCATCCTGAAGAACCTCTCCATCGCGTCGCTGCGGGATATTTCATCCGCGGGCATTGTGGACAGGAGCAAGGAGAGCGAACTGGGCGCGCAGTGGAAAAAGCGTATCGAAATTCGCACGCCCGACATGGGCAACAAGATCCTGTCTCTCTCCGGCGGCAACCAGCAGAAAGTGCTTTTTGCCCGTGCGCTCGCCACCACCGCCGGCACCGTTTTGATGGACGATCCGATGCGCGGCGTCGATATCGGCACCAAACAGGAGGTCTACGATATCTTGAGAACTGAAGCCTCTCACGGCCGCACCTTCATCTGGTACTCGACCGAGATGGATGAAATCCGTCTCTGTGACCGGGTTTATGTCTTCCGCGACGGCGCCATTCAGGCCGAACTGGTGGGCGAGGACATCACTGAACAGAATGTGCTGGCCGCTTCCTTTGCCGGAGAAGACCACGCATGAAACTTTCGGCAAACGCACTCCGCCTCATCATTCCCGCCGCCTCGCTCGCCTTCCTGCTCGCCGCGGTCTTCTACATGCAGCCGCGTGCCATGAGCTACACCGGCTTGAACCTGCTGTTCAATCTGGCAGTGCCGATTGCACTCGCCACCATTGCGCAGATGCTCATCATGTCGGTCAACGATCTCGACCTGTCGATGGGCACCTTCGTCAGTTTCTGCGCCTGCGTCACCGCGACCTTCCTGCAAACGACGCCATTCCTCGGTATTGCGATCTTTGCCGGGGCGATCGCGGTTTATGCACTGCTCGGCGCCATCATCCATATCCGCGCCCTGCCCTCCATCGTCGTCACACTCGGCATGAGTTTCGTCTGGGGCGGCCTCGCCGTGCTCATTCTCCCCTCGCCCGGCGGCCAGGCGCCTGCCTTCATCCGCACGCTGATGACGGCGAAACCGCCTTTCGTGCCGATCGCGATCGTCGCCAGTATCCTGATTGCGGTCATCGCCCACTACATCGTCATGCGCTCCTCGTTCGGCGTGTTGATGCGCGGCGTCGGCGGAAATTTCCGCTCTGTCGAGCGTTCCGGCTGGTCAGTCATCGGCATCCGCGCCGCTACCTTTGCGCTGGCCGGTTTCTTCGCGGTGCTCTCCGGTATCGCCCTCGTGGGCCTGACGACATCGGCCGACGCCAATATCGCGCTGCGCTACACGCTGCTGTCGATTGCCGGCGTCATCCTCGGCGGCGGCGAATTCGTCGGCGGAAGAGTATCGCCCATCGGTGCCGTCATCGGCGCGCTGACGCTGACGCTTGCAGGCTCCTTCCTCTCCTTCATGCGGATTTCGCCGGACTGGCAGATTGGCGCGCAAGGTGCAATCCTCATCATTGTGCTGGCATTGCGCATCCTGCTCAACCGTCTCGAAAAGCGGGAGAAAAATCAATGAACGGGCTCTCTTCCCTCACCAGAAAACCGTGGATCTGGTCCTTTGCCGCAACCATTGCGGTTTGGATCATCACCGTGCTCTTCACTGGCGGCGCAAGCTCATTCGGCCTGTCGCACGCAGCACTCACCTTCGCGGCCTTTTCTGTCATCGTCGGCATCGGCCAGATGTTCGTCATCACGCTCGGGCCCGGAAATATCGACCTCTGCGTTCCCGCGACGATGACGCTGTCGGGGACGCTTGCCTTGAAGTTCATGGATGTATCGGACAGCCTCATTCTGCCGGGATTGCTGATCGCCATCCTCATCGGTATCGCCATCGGCATCGGCAATTATGCCCTGATCAAGCTCCTGCGCATCCCGCCGATCATCGCGACGCTCTCCATGAGCTTCATCGTGCAGTCCATCGCCATCTGGTCGAACCGCGGCCTGCGCATCAAGCCGCCGGAAACATTGGCCACATTCGCCACATCGAGTTTTCTCGGCATTCCCAACGTCGCCCTGGTCGCCCTGCTGCTTTCCGTCATTGCATGGCTGCTGCTGGACCGCTCCTTCTACGGACGCTGGATTGCCGCCATCGGCCAGAGCACCTTCGCTGCGCGCATGACCGGGATTCCCGTGGATGGCGCACGCTTCGTCACCTACGTCCTCTGTGCGGTGCTGGCGGCAATTGCGGGTTATCTGCTCGCCAGCTTCTCCGGCGGTGCGGCGCTCAACATGGGCTCGGAATATCTGCTGATGTCCATCGCCGTCGTTGTCATTGGCGGCACAGCGGTGGCGGGAGGGGATTCCAACGTGCCCGGCATATGGGGCGCATCGCTCTTCATGTTCCTGGTGGTCTCGATGCTGAATACCTATGGTTTCGGCGCGGGCATCCGCCTCATCCTCACCGGTCTCATCATCATCTCCGTCATTCTTCTGGCGAGCGGCCCGAAGGCCACGCGCTGACCCCGAACGACAAGCCAAAGCGGACCACGCTCATGACCACAGACAAGACTTCACCTTACGAAATTCACGACGACCGTTTCCGCCACCTGATCGTCGGCAATGCCGAACTGGAAGAGCTTTATTCGGGCTGCCGCTGGGCAGAGGGACCGGTGTGGTTCGCCGACCTGAACTGCCTGCTTTTCAGCGATATCCCCAATGAGCGCATGCTTCGCTGGGTGCCGGATGGCGGAATCTCGGTTTATCGCCAGCCCTCCAACTTCACCAACGGCAACACCCGCGACCGGCAGGGACGTCTTGTGTCCTGCGAACATGGGGGCCGCCGCGTCACCCGCACCGAGGTCGACGGCTCGATCACCGTCCTTGCCGATAGCTACGACGGCAAGCGGCTGAACTCGCCCAATGACGTGGTGGTGAAATCAGATGGCAGCGTCTGGTTCACCGACCCGACCTACGGCATTCTGTCCGATTACGAGGGCTACAAGGCCGAGCCGGAGCAGAAGACCCGCAATGTCTACCGGCTCGATCCCGCTACCGGAAAGATCGACATCGCCATCGACGACTTCGTGCAGCCGAACGGCCTCGCATTTTCGCCTGACGAAACGAAGCTCTACATTGCCGACAGTTCCTACAGCCACGATGTCACCCGACCCCGCCATATCCGCGTCTTCGACGTCGTGGATGGCGTAAAACTCGCCAACGGCCGGGAATTCTGCAATATCGACAATGGCCTGCCAGATGGCTTTCGCCTCGACACGGCCGGCAATCTGTGGACGAGCGCCGGTGACGGCGTGCACTGCTTTGCGCCTGACGGCACACTCATCGGCAAGATCAAGGTGCCGCAGACAGTGGCGAACCTCACCTTCGGCGGGCCGAAAAAGAACCGCCTGTTCATCACCGCGACAAAATCGCTTTATTCGGTCTATGTCGCCGCAACCGGTGCACAGACACCCTGAAATCCGAAAACGCTGGTCTGGCAGGAAGTGGCAAGATCGCTTCAGAGCGCTATAATTGGCCCATGAGTGACGATTCCAACCTCTTCCTGACTGACGATATGGAGTTCGACGGCAAAGCGCCGGCCGTTGAACCAACCAGCCGCATGCTCTCCTGGGCACGCAATTCCGCTCTATACCGGCTGGAACAACGCATGATGACGGAAAAGCAGCTGCGCGACGCCATCATGCGCAAGGCACGGGAAAAATTCGAGGATATCGGCGCCGCGCAGATAAAGGCGCTTGGCGATTTCGCGGTGCGTTTCGCTTATGAGATCAAGGCGCTTGACGATACGGCCTTTGCGGAAATCACCGTGCGAAGCGGGCAGCGCAGCGGCAAATCGAAACGGGGGCTGGCGCAAAAGCTTCAGCTTAAGGGGATAGACCGGGAGACCGCAGCCGTCGTCCTTCAGGAAACCGACGATCTGGTCGCAGCCATCAATTTTGCGCGAAAACGCGCTTTTGGCCCTTACCGTCGGGTCGAGCTTGATGAGAAGCGCAAGGCAAAGGAGTTTTCGGCATTTGCCCGCAATGGTTTTGGTTTCGAAATCGGGTCGAAGGTTATGTCGATGACGACGGAAGAAGCGGAAGATATTTTATCGGAAGCACCGCTCTGACGTTATTGTCGCAGCGGACGGGTTTTCAGATAAGCGATGAGATCGGCGATATCACTCTCGCTCCAGAGGCCGAAAAAGCGCATTGCATTTCCCGGGAGCGCCTTCTTCGGACTGGACAGAAATTTCTGCAACTCCTCCTCCGACCAAACCCTGCCTGCCGCTCCAGCATCCTTCAGCGCCTGTGAATAGTGGCTGTAGTCAGCGATAGATGCGATGGGTCTTCCGACCACGCCCATCAGATGCGGCCCCATGCGGGTGCGCGGCGCGTCGATGCTGTGGCAGGTGGAGCAGCGGCTGAAAACCTTCTCGCCATGCGCAGCATCGCCTTCGGAGAAAGCGCCCGACGCCGGGAGGAGGATGAACGCGGCCGCGGCCGCGACTTTTTTGATCGGGGACATCATACCCTTGATAATACAACGCCCTCTGCGTCTGACAACGAAGAGGGCGTGTTTTGTCATGCGACCTAATGCCCGGCTCTAGCCTCCGGGCATCAGCCGGATCAGTTCATGGCCGTCAGCGTCACCGAGGTGCCGGTGGCGGCGAGGTTGAGGCCAACCTGGCCGGTCACGCTCACTGTCTGCAGCTGGATCGAGCCGGAAGTACCGCCGACGAGAACGTTCGTGCCAACGCCGAGACCGACGGTGACTTCAGCCGTTGCGCCCTGATAGAGGCCGCCAAGCGAACCGCGGTGGTAACCGGCTGTCGGGGCGAAAACGGCCCAGACCAGACGGCCCTGCGTGGTGAAACCAAGGTCAACGCCCATCTTGCGGATAGCGCCGCTATAGTGGTCGGTACGACGTGCGCCGATCGTGGACTGGAAGGTGCAATCCAGTTCCTTGGCCGAGCCGAGAACGTAACCGACGCCGCCGCCGATATCGCAGGTAAGGTAACCGATCTTGACGCCGTTGCGATCGTCCTGCTCCTGCGGAGCCGGCTCGTATCGTGCAAGGTCGGCAGCGAGTGCGGATGCGGTTCCGCCAAGGCCCATCGTCAATGCGGCAAAAGTTACGGCAACAGCCTTATTCATCTGATTATCTCCTGTTTTATTCCTACCCGCAGCAGCCCTTCTTGCCCTCTCCGGATATTGAATTCCGCACTGTTAACGTTTGTTCCCTGAAATCGATCCAAAACAACTTAATTGGAGGCGATGAAAGCCGAACGGTTAACAATGTCTGATGGCGGTAGGATGCCATTAAGACATTGTTAGGGCGGGAAATGCGTGCGGAATCACCATCAACAGCAAGCGTTGGCGGGCGTGGTTCTGCAGCAACAACATCAGAACGGCAGGGCCACGGGAAGGCCGGTGGCGGCGTGGGTCATCACGTCCATTCGCACGCCATAGATGCGCTCCAGCGTCTCCGGCGTCATGATCTCTTCCGGCGTTCCCCGGGCAATCAACCGGCCGGAATGCAGCGCGACGATCTCGTCGCAGAAGCGTGCCGCCATGTTGACGTCGTGCAGCACGACGATGACGCCAAGGCCTTTTTCACGCGACAGTCTCTGCACCAGCGAAAGCACCTCGATCTGGTGCGCCAGGTCGAGTGCGGAGATGGGTTCATCGAGAAGCAGGCTTTCGGCATTCTGGGCCACCAGCATGGCAAGCCAGACGCGCTGACGCTCGCCACCCGAAAGCGTATCCACCAGCCGGTCGCGGAAGGCAACGGTATCGGTAAGCTCGATCGCCTCGTCCACTTTTTCCTGATCCGCCTTCGTAAACTGGCCCAGGGCGCCGTGCCAGGGATAACGGCCAAGTGCAACCAGTTCTTTGGCCAGCATGCCGGAAGCGGCCGGCGTGTATTGCGGCAGATAGGCGAGCTTTCGCGCAAATTCCCGATTGCCCCAGGCGGCAAGCGCCTTCCCTTCGAAGGACACCCGGCCCGCCGTCGGCTCCTGTATCCGTGCGAGAATCTTCAGCAGCGTGGATTTTCCCGAACCGTTATGGCCGATCAGGCCGATGGTCTTGCCGGTCGCAAAACTGGCCGTCAGCGGCTGCAGCAATGTCCTGCCCGGCACTTCCATGGTGACGCCATCCAGAGAAAAAAGCGGCATATCATCGTAACCGGCCGCGGGCACTGCCTGACCCATGCTTCTCATCTCCATACATCTTTCAAAAAATTCATCATCGCCTGCCTGAAAGCCAGATCAGATAGGGCGCGCCGGCAAGCGCCGCAAAAAGTCCGAGCGGCAGTTCATAGGGAAAGGTCACCGTCCGCGCGCCAAGATCGGAAAGCGCCATCAGCACCGCGCCGAACAGGAAGGAGGCGAAGAGATGGTCACGTGGCGTTGTGAAACCGGAGCGCAGCGCAATATGGGGCGCCATCAACCCGACGAAACTCAAGGGACCAACCAGCAGCGAGGCGGCACCGGTGGCAATGCCGGCCACGGCGATGACGGCGGTTCGCGCAGCGCCGAGCGGCAGGCCGAGGGAGAGCGGCACATCCCGCCCAAGCGGCAGGATCGTCAGCCAGCGCGTGACCGATAACGCTCCCGCCAGAAGCACGATGGAAAGAACGGCGAGAAAGATCGCCGAAGCCGGCGTTGCCGTCGAACCCGAGCCGCTGAGCCAGGCGAGGATCTGCCATGCCCGCTGGTCGCCAATGGCAAGCAGCGCCGAAAGCACCGCCGAGCAGAGCGAACTGACGGCAATGCCCGCGAGCAGTATCTTTTCCGGCGGGAGGTGTCTGCGCACGGCGAAGAAGAGCACAAGGATCATGACGACCGCCGAGCCGATGCCGGCGCCGCAAAACAGTTCCAGCAGGCCTGCTGCCGGAAAAATGGTGATGGCGACGGCAAAACCGAGGCCCGCACCGCCGCTGACGCCGATCACCTCCGGGCTCGCCATCAGATTGCCTGTCAGTCGCTGCAAAAGAGCACCCGCCATCGCGAGAAGACCGCCAGCGGCCATGGCGGCCAGCAGCCGGGGCCAGCGGAACGGCAACAGGCTTTGCAGATCGTCCGCCTTCAGCATTTCCCAGCCATCCGGTCCCTTGCCAACGGCGAGTGCGGCAGACACCAGCACCGCCATGATGGCCAGTGCAGGCAGCAGGGACGTAAGCCGGCGTCTTGTCGCAAGCTCGACGCCTTCACCGCGCTGCACGTCTGTCGGCCGGATTTTCGGCAGGAGCCACAGAAGCAGCGGACCGCCGATCAGGGCCGTCACCGCTCCCGTTGGAAAAACTTCCGCCGTCGTGCTTGCCAGAAGCTGGACCAGACTATCGCAGAACCATAGAAGCAGACCGCCGAGCAGCGGCGAAACGAACAGAACGGAAGACGAGCGCCGCACGCCCAGCGCCCGGGTGAGTGCCGGTGCGGCAAGACCGATAAAGCTGACGAGACCGACCGCAGAAGCAACGAAGGCGGCCAGCATGACCGCGACGGCCGCAACCGCGAGCCTGATCGAAAACAGCGATACGCCGAGCGATCGAGCACCGGAATCGCCGAGACCGAGAACCGTCAAAGGCCTTATCAGCAGGCCGGTCAGAACGAGCCCTGCCAGAAGCTGGCAGGTGAGAGACAGGGCGTTCGACCAGTCCTGCTGGCTGAGCGAGCCGCCGTTCCAGACCACCAGAGACATCAGATATTCGCCCTGCGCGAGCGTCAGCGCCGCGGAAACGGAAGCGGCGGTGATGCCGACCAGCAATCCTGACACCACCATGGTCACCGGCTCGAAGGAGCGCCGCCAGCCAAGCAGGAAGACAATACCCGCGGCCGCAGCGGCCCCGGCAAGCGCCACCAGGGCGCGGTTGCCGTCCAGAACAGACGGAAAAAACAGGGTGGCGATGACGATGGCCAGTTGCGCGCCGGCCGAGATGCCGAGCGTCGAAGGATCGGCAATCGGATTGCGCAGCAATTGCTGGAAAAGCGCCCCGGACAGACCGAGCATCGCGCCCGCCAGAACGGAAACCGCCACGCGGGGCATCAGGCTGAAGGCGAAAATCACCTGATCCATCGACAGGCTGGCAGCATCGAACGGTGGACTGGGCCATGCGCTGAACGGCAGCCGGAGCAGCCCTGCATGCAAGGAGAGCCCGCAGGCGAGAGCGAACAGCAGCCCCAGGACAATCTGGAGAGGGCGCGCCGTCACAGGGCTTCCCCCCGCACCGAAAGCGCTTCGGTCAGAAGCCGCGCAAAACGCATGCCGGCGGTGATGCCGCCATAGGGGGCGACATTGGCAAGCGTCACAACGCGGTTTTCCCGCACGGCAGGCAGTGCCCGCCAGATTGCGCTGTTGCGCAACGTTTCCCGTGCCTCGACCGGAATATCGGAGACGACGACGATGCGGGCATCCGGCGAGGCCGCGAGGTTTTCAATCGGGACCGGAGCCGCGAAAGTGAATTGCGAGCGATCCACCCAGGCATTGGCGAGCCCCAGCCGGCCAAGAACATCCCCGAACATGCTGTCCGCACCGAAAGCGCGAAAATGCCGCGCGTCGCCGATATTGATCACATAGGTCGGCCGCGCCGCAAATCCGGCGAGGCGGGTCCGCATGGCGTGCAGCGCCGCTTCCGTTTCACCCAGAACCCTGCGCGCCTCTTCGGCCCGCCCGAGCTTTTCACCAAGCGCCGTGACTGCCGCCAGCGCCTTTGCGAAAGGCGGCTCGCCCTTTACGTAAAAGGGCAACGAGAAGACCGGCGCGATAGCTTCAAGCCTGCCGGTGTAGCGGGTGTAGAAGGGCGAGATCAGAATGAGATCGGGTCGGGTCAGTTGCAGGAGCTCGAAATTCGGAGCGCCGCGCAGGCCGAGATCGGCGACGGTTTCCGGGATTTCGGGCTCCACCGCACCCGCCCGGAACTGGATAAGCTCGGTCGCCGCTACCGGCATGACGCCAAGGGCCACGGCTGTTTCGAGCATCGCCCAGTCAATGGCGGCAATGCGCGGGGTCGACTGTGCCCGCGTCGCGCCAGCAAAGGCCGCAGCAGCGAGCAGGGCCAAAAACTCCCGCCGTCCCCAAACGGGAGACATCCATCGATCCTTGCGCGTCATGCCCCTGCTGCTTCACTTAGATGTGGCGTTACCAACGATAGGTCAGCTTGCCCATGACCGTTCTTCCGTCACCGTAATAGCATCCGAAAGTGGAGCAACTAGAAATATATTCTTTATCAGTCAAGTTTTGCACCATAAGCGAGGCGCGGTAGCCGTTCTTCTCGTAATGCACGCCGAGGTCGAGCAGGGCGAGCCCCTTCATCTCAAAGGTATTGGCGGCATCGCCGTAACGTTTTCCAACGTAACGAACACCGCCGCCGATGCCGAAACCTTCGAGCGCGGTATCTTCCGGGAAGGTGTAATCGAGCCAAAGGCTGGCGGCGTGCCGGGGGGTGCTATCAAGCTCGTTCCCATTATTCACACGGCCGGAGACCTCGCTGTCCATGTAGGTATAGGCCGCGCGCAGGTCGAGCCCGTCGACAAGGCTTGCAACGCCTTCAAGCTCTAGGCCTTTCACGTGCGCCTCATCCATCTGCTGCGTCACGCCACCAACCGTCGTTGTGACGTTCTTCTGTTTCAGATCGTAGATCGCCGCCGAAAAGAAACCGTCGAAACCTTCCGGCTGGTATTTGACACCCGCTTCCCATTGTTCACCGGTGGTCGGTTTTGGCGCATCACCGACAGCCGGCTGCGGCACCGGCTCGAAGGAGGTTGCATAGCTGACATAGGGCGCGATCCCGCCATCAAACAGATAGCTGACGCCGACACGACCGGTCAGCTTGTGGTCATCCTTGTCGAGCGTGCGATAGGTGGTGCCATTGAAGGTCGTGCCGCTGGTGCTTGCCCAGTCCTGCCGCAGGCCGGCAGTGATGCGCCAGTTCTCGATCGCCATCTCGTCCTGCGCATAAAGGCCGATCTGGGAAATATCGGTCTTCACATCGGCATAAAGCGTGCGCGAGGTAAGGCTGATCGGCCCGCCATAAACAGGATTGACGGGATTGAGCGGCGTTGCGGCCCAGAACTCGGTTTTGACGTTATTGTCGAAATAGCGGTAATCCAGCCCGACAAGCAGGGTATGATCGATCGGCCCCGTGGAAAAATCCGCCTGGAGGCTGTTGTCAATGTTGAAGGTGTTCAGCAGCTCGTCCTGGAACGTCGCATTGCGACGGATGAGATTGCCTATCATGCCGCCGCTGGTCGAAGACATGCCGAGCGCGCGGTAGGACCAGTCGAAATTGGAATAACGCGCATTCTGACGGAAGGTGAAGGTCTCATCGAAGCGGTGTTCAAATTCATAACCGATATTGGTGAACTTGCGGTTTGATGTATCGAAGGACGGATCACCGACATAAAAGCTGCGGTCCAGCATATTGCCGGGTCTGAAATAGGTCAGCGCCGGCGGCAGGCCGGAGGGCGAACTCGGATTGTCGTGCTGATAGGAGGCAAGAACAGTCAGCTTCGTATCCTCGTCCGGCTGCCATGTGAGAGCCGGCGCGATGAAATAACGGTCGTTCTGCAAATTGTCCGTCTGGGCATGGGCGTTGCGCGCAAGGCCGGTCAGGCGATAGGCGAAACTGTCGCTATCCGCCACCGGGCCGCCAATATCGAACATCGACTGATAATAATCGAAGCTGCCGATCTGCGCACCGACTTCACCGAACCGTTCGAAGGTCGGCCGTTTGCTGCTGAGATTGATAAGGCCGCCGGGATTGCCCTGCCCGTAGAGCACGGAAGCGGGCCCGCGAATGACCTCCACGCGCTCCAGACCGTAGACCTCAAAAGAAGGCGCACCGGCCGGCCGCATCAACCGCAGACCATTGAGGAACTGCAGCTGATTCCCCTGAAAGCCGCGAATGCGCGGCGCATCGAAACGCGGATCGGCGCCGAACGGCTGCGCAACCACCCCCGGGACGTAATTCAGCGCCTCGCCGAGATTGCGGACATCCTGCGCATCCATCTGATCTCTGGTGATGACGGATACCGATTGCGGCGTCTCGATCAGGGATCGCCCTGTCTTGGTGGCGCTGGCGCTGGTTGTTGCCACATAACCCTTCACGGGCGCCTTGGGGTCCTGATTTTTCGCGCCGTCAACGGTGATGGTCTGCAGCACCGTGGTTCCGGCGTCCTGAGCAAGGGCGGAAGCCGGGGCCAGGAACGCCACATAAGCAATGGCGGCGCAGCCACCAGCCAGAATGGAAATGTGTTTGATTTTTCCCTGCACGCCAAAATCCCTCGTCACCCGCACCAGCCATAGGCAGTCATTTACTGGAGAATTAAAGTCATCTTATTACGCAAGGTGCGGATTTCGATCCAATAAGTGAAACTGGATTTTTTCATAATTTTTGGTTATGAAATCTTTCTCCATAATAGTTTGGAATTATTCAAAACCTGCCAAAAAAGGCGCTGACAATGGGCAGAAAACCGGCGAACCGGGCTGACGCGTTCGAGCTGCGGCATCTGCGCTATTTCACCACGCTGGTGGACGAGCGCAATTTCGAGCGCGCCGCTGCCCGCCTCGGCATTGCCCAGCCGGGTTTGAGCCAGCAGATCATGGCGCTTGAACAGATCGTCGGCATGCCGTTGCTTGATCGCACAAGGCGGTCGGTGAAGCTCACCATGCCAGGCCAGCTTCTTTACGAGGATGCCCGGAAAATCCTTTCGAATGCCGAGGCGACGCTTGCAACGCTGAAGCGTGTCGGCCGCGGCGAAACCGGGCGCATCTCCATCGGTTATGTCGCCTCCGCCGCCTATTCCGGGTTGATGATACAGTCGATCGCCAGTTTCCGCGCCTCCCATCCCGATGTGGAGCTGCAATTGATCGAGATGGAAATGCGGCTGCAACTGGCCAGGATTGCCGACGGCAATCTGGATTTCGCCTTTATCCGCCCGCCCGCCCCTGTTCCGGAAGGTGTGACAACCCACGTGGTGTTGCGGGAGCCCTTGATGGCAGCGCTGCCGGAAAACCATCCTTTGGCTTTTGCCCCGCAGGTCGATCTGAAAAATCTTTCCGGTGAAGCCTTCATCACGCCGCGACAGCCGCCGGATGTCGGCTTTCATTACAACACCATCGAGGCCTGCAACGAAGCCGGGTTCCAGCCGGCAATCAGCCCGGAAGGCAGGGACTACACGACCATTGTCAGCATGGTGGCCATTGGCCTTGGCGTTGCGCTGGTGCCGCGCTCGCTTGATTGCCTGCGGTTGCCCGGCGTGCGCTATGTGCCGCTTGCGGCAAGCGCCACGACGTCGGACCTCGCCATCGCCCACCGGAAAACCGAAGCCTCGCCCGCCGTCAGGGCCTTCATTCTCCACGCCCGCAATTGAGCCGCGTGGAAGGAAATATCCGTGTCGCACCTTGTTCGCCGGGGACGAAAAATCCGCCGCCCTCCGTCGCGCGGCATTGATCGAGCGACGACGGTGCGCCGCAATGCCCGGAATTGCCGGGCAGATGGCTGCCTGCCGGACGTCGTTCCGGTGACCGGGTAAAAATCTCCTTCCCCGCATCTCCCCGCCGCCCCGGCCCACTGCATAATCGCGACAGATTTCGATTTATGGGAGACAGCAATGGCTGAGATTTACGACCACTACGCCGCCGGCCTCGAATCACCGGCTTCCCACGCTTTTGACGTCGTTCCGGACGATGCAAAGCCGCTTCCTTGCGCCACACGCGCGATCTATGTGGGCAATGGCGGACATCTTTGCCTGACTGTGCTTTCCGGGGCAACCGTGACCTTCCAGAACCTGCCCGCCGGCAGCCTGCTGCCGGTCCGCGCAACGCGGATATTTTCGACGCGCACCACCGCAACCGGCATTGTCGGGCTCAACTGATGGTCTTTCCGCGGCAACAGCGCCACACACACTATGGAGGCAATGCCATGCAACATGACACTTTCATGACAAGCTTTCAGGTTGATGTCAGCAAAATCCTGCATGCGCCATTGACCGGCCCATGCGGCAAACCGGAAAGGGGCGTTTGCGCTCGCTTGTCATCGCCGCCGGCCTATCGAAAATTTGGTGGATCTGGCAGTGGCTCTTTTTACCGCGAAAGCGACGGGAACAACAACTTATCGTCCGGAAATCGGCAGCGTGGCGCTGAGCCTGCTAACGGCGGCTTATCTTCTGTTTTTCACGAACCGGACATTCTGGTCGAAGGTTCATACCTATCTTTCCGCCTATCCGGTCGCCATCGTCGCGCTCTATGTTGCCATGATCGCCTTTTTCGGCGCGCTCATCACGATTTTCTCCGCCAAATATCTCCTCAGGCCGTTTCTGATCGTCCTGATCTTCGCGGCGGCGGCGGCGTCCTGGTTCATGGATCGCTATGGTATCGTCATCGACAGCGACATGATCCGCAACGCCATGGAGACGACGCAGGCGGAAGCGGGCAATCTGATCACGCCCGGCTTTCTCTGGCATATGGCGATTTACGGGCTGGTGCCGTCTCTCGTCGTCGTCGCCGTCCGCATCCGGCACCGGCCGATCCTCGACAAGCTTCTGTGGAACACGATCAGCATCCTGGTCTGCCTTGCCATAACCGGCATCATCAGCTTCGCCAACTCCAAGACCTTCACCACCGCCATTCGCCAGCACAAGGATATCGTCAAGAGCGTCAATCCGTTGTCACCGATCATGTCGACGGTGCATTATTTCACGCAGGCCGGCAAGGAAGTCGATATTCAGGTCAGCCCAATCGGCAAGGACGCCAAAGTCCTGCCCGCATTGGGTAACGTGCATAAGCCACGCATTACCGTCATCGTTGCGGGCGAAACTGCCCGCGCGGCGAATTTTTCGCTTAATGGCTACGGGCGGGAAACCAATCCGGAGCTCAAGAAGCGCGATGTGGTCTATTTCCCCAGCACAACGAGCTGTGGCACCGCGACGGCGATTTCCATTCCCTGCATGTTCTCGCAATTCACGCGCTCGCAATATAGCCACAAGAAGGCGCTTGCGAATGAAAATGTCATGGATGTCCTCGTCCATGCAGGGGTCAGCGCGACCTGGCTGGACAATAATACCGGCAGCAAGGACGTCGCCGACCGTATCCCCTATTTCGACCTGCCTTCCACCAACGACAGCCGCTTCTGCACCGGCGGGGAATGCCGCGACGACATCTTTTTCGACAAGCTCGACGCCTGGCTCGATAACGTCAAGAAGGATAGTGTCATCGTGCTGCACCAGATGGGCAGCCATGGTCCGACCTACTACCTGCGTTACACCGACGAGTTCCGCAAGTTCACGCCGGACTGCCGCACCGCCGAGCTTGGCAATTGCAGCGACGCCGAAATCGTCAACTCCTACGACAACACGCTTCTTTATACCGACCACTTCCTCTCGACCGTGATCGACAAGCTGAAGGCGCGTTCCGACAAGCTGGCAACAGGCATGATCTACGCCTCGGACCACGGCGAGTCGCTTGGCGAAAACGGCGTCTACCTGCATGGCGCGCCCTATCTCCTCGCGCCCGACCAGCAGACCCATGTGCCGTTTCTCGTGTGGTTCGATGACGATTTTGCCAAATCCATGGGACTGGACAAGGCCTGCCTTGCGAAAAGCGCGGCAGAGGGCGGGCGCTCGCACGACAATTATTTCCACAGCATCCTTGGAATGATGAACGTCTCCACCTCGGTCTACGATCCCTCGCTCGATGTCTTCAGCGGCTGTACCCAACGCCGGACGAGCTGAACAGACAGTGCTTGACGCTTATCCGGAGAACAAGATACGCAAGACGACGCGATAGAGGGAGCTGTCTTGCGGGTTCTGCTTGTTGAAGACGATCATGTGCTGGGGGAGGCGCTGCGGGACCATGTGGCCGCGGCGGGTCACGCTGTCGACTGGTTCAAGACGCTGGGCGACGCCATGGCGGCGACGCTGACGATGGGTTACGGCCTGATCCTGCTCGACATGCGACTGCCTGACGGCGAGGGCATCACCCTTCTGCAAAGCCTGCGCAAGCGCGACGACGCCACGCCGGTCATCATTCTGACGGCGCATGACCAGGTCTCCGACCGGATTGCCGGGCTCAATGCCGGCGCGGACGATTATCTGGTCAAGCCTTTCGATCTCAACGAACTTTCAGCACGCATGCTGGCGGTCTCGCGCCGTTACGAGGGGCGTTCTGCCCCCGTCATCCGCCTGCCCGGCATCGAGATCAACCAGGTAGCGCGCAACATCACGGTCGATGGCACGGCGCAGACGCTCAGCGCCCGCGAATGGGCCGTGCTGGAGAAACTGGTCGAGCATCCCGGCGCAGTCGTCTCGAAAGCGCAGCTGCACGATACCCTGTACGAATTCGGCGCGGAAATAGAGAGCAACACGGTCGAAGTCTATATCAGCCGGCTGCGCAAGAAAATCGGCCATGACCGCGTCGAGACGGTGCGTGGCGTTGGCTACACGATCAAATAGACGAACCCCAGGCAGATACAGATGGCCAGACCGACCAGCATGACCCGCAAACTCGTGATGGCGCTGACCAGCGTTGTCGCCATATCATGGCTTCTCGCCTGCGGTTTGGGCGTCATGGTGATGCAGGACGAGTTCGCTGAGATTTTCGATGCCGGTCTCGAGGAAACCGCGGAAAGACTGCTGCCGCTTCTGCTCGACGACCTGCGTGAGAACAATACCGCGCCGGCCGCGCAGAAGCTCAACCAGTCGGCGGAGGGAGCGGAATATCTGACCTATCAGGTTCGCGACCGAGAAGGCCAGGTCGTGCTGCATTCGCATGACAGTTCGACGGAGCCTTTCGAAGTCTCTCTCGACCCCGGTTTTTCAGAAACATCGTCGCAGCGCATCTTCACGGTCGCCTCACCCGACGGCAACTATTTCCTGCAGGTCGCCGATGCATTCGCAAATCGCCGCGAGGCAATCGTGGAGGCAGGCACGGCGCTGGTGTTGCCCGTGCTCATTCTCATTCCTGCCAGCATTTTTGCGGTCATCCTCGTCGTGCGGCGAACGCTTCAGCCGGTGCAAACCTTACGCGACGAAATCGGCAAGAAGGACGGCGGCAATCTCGCGCCGCTTGCAACTCAGCCCTTCCCGCCCGAACTGCACCCCATTGCGCGATCGGTCAACCTGCTGCTTGGGCGGCTGCGCTCGACAATCGAGGCGGAGCGGGAATTCACCGCCAATAGCGCCCACGAATTGCGAACCCCGATTGCCGGTGCGCTGGCGCAGGCGCAGCGGCTGCACGCCGATATCCCCCCGGAGCTTGCGCCACGCGTTGAAAACATCGAAAAATCCCTGCAGCACCTCGCCCACCTCGCTGAGAAACTGCTTCAGATGTCCCGGGCTGAAGCCAGGATCGGGCTCACGGATAAGACAAGCGATCTCATCCCCGTGCTCGAACTCGTTATCGACGATATGAGCAGGACGGCGATAGGGGCGTCTCGCATCCGCTTCACCAATCGCTGTGAAGGCGCCCTGTCCGGCAGGATCGGTCCGGATGCCTTCGGTATCATCATCCGCAACCTTCTCGAAAATGCGTTGATTCACAGCCCGCCGAAAAGCCCCGTGCAGGTGATTGCGGAAACAGACGGCGCGATCCGCGTCGTAAATGCCGGGCCGACCGTCGATCCGGTGTTGTTGCCCAAGCTGACGACACGTTTCACCAGAGGCCAGTCTACGGCTGACGGCACCGGGCTCGGTCTGGCCATCGTCAAAAGCCTGGTGGAACAGACCGGCGGAAAACTGGTGCTTTCCTCTCCCGCAGAAGGTCAGCAGGACGGTTTTGAAGCCCGCGTGATCATTCCTAGCGAAGCCGCCTGAACGCAAAAAAGAAAAAGCCCCGCCGGAAGGGCGGGGCTTTGCTGGTTTTTGTGTAAGCCGATCAGTCTTCGTGGATATGGCTGTGGTCGCGCGTGTCGCGCATCTTCACGTAAACCACCAGCGACAACGCGATCATGATCGTCACATACCAGAAGAACCAGTTCTCGTGGCCGATCTGCTTGAACTTCAGGGCTACGAATTCCGCCGTTCCGCCGAATATGGTGTTTGCCAGCGCATAAGGTAACGCCACGCCGAGCGCGCGAATATGGGCCGGGAACATTTCCGCCTTCACCACCGCATTGATAGAGGTATAGCCGGTGACGATCAGCAGGCCGATCAGCACGAGGCCGAAAGCCATGATCGGATCGGTTGTGGTCGAAAGCGTGCTGAAAATGACATAGGTGAACAGCGTTCCCAGGATGCCGAAGCCCACCATCAGCGGTTTACGGCCGATCTTGTCCGACAGCGCACCGGCAAGCGGCTGACACAGCATGAAGACAAAAAGCGCCGCCGTGGTAATTTCCGTGGCGCTTTCCTTGCTGAAGCCCGAGGTGTTGACGAGGAACTTCTGCAGATAGGTGGTGTAGGCGTAAAAGGCGAGCGTGCCGCCTGATGTGAGCGCCATGACCATCAGCGCTTCCCTTGGATAGTGCTTGAACAGCGCCCATCCGCTGGACTTCGGTTTGTCGGCAGCGCCGGTCTTGGCATTTTCGAAGGACTGCGTCTCGACAAGGCCGCGGCGGATATAAAACACCGCAATCGCCAGAAGGCCGCCAATGAAGAAGGGAATGCGCCAGCCCCAGGAGCCGAGCTGTTCCGGCGTCAGGACCCGCTGCAGCACCAGAAGCACCGCCAGCGCCAGAAGCTGGCCGGAAATCAGCGTCACATACTGGAAGCTGGAGAAAAAACCACGGCGGTTCTTGCCGGCCATTTCGCTGAGGTAAGTCGCGCTTGCGCCATATTCGCCGCCGACGCTGATGCCCTGCAGCAGCCTTGCAAATACCAGAATGGCGGGGGCGGCAATGCCAATCGTTTCGTGGCCGGGCGTAATCGCGATCAGCAGCGAACCGAGACACATCAAGGTGACGGACAGGGTCAGACCCGCCTTGCGGCCCTTGCGGTCTGCATAGGTGCCCATGAACCAGGCCCCGATGGGCCGCATCAGAAATCCGACGGCAAAAACGGCAGCGGCACTCAAGAGTTCGGCCGTCTGATTGCCCGAGGGGAAGAACACCGGCGCGAAATAAAGGGTGAAAGCCGAATAGACATACCAGTCGTACCATTCGACGAGATTACCCGCCGATCCGCCGATAATGGATTTCAAACGGGTTTTCTGGTCCGGCGCGGCGGCGGGACCATTTGCCATAATATTCACGGGTTGACTCCAATTCATCTTCGTCTGGAGATGGAAGGGCGAACGGAAGGTGTGATAATTTGTCGCTCCTGTCGAGGGTATATACCCGCCATGTTGCGATGCGCAAGTTTATACCGCGTTGCAATATTGCCGAAAAAGCAGCCGTGGCGTCTGAAAGACTTCCTCCTCCCCGGCATTTTCGCCACCCGTTTTTATCACGATTGCTGGGCAGAAACCATCGAAGGAAAACTGGACGACCTTGAACCGCCTTGTAAGCCGCGCCAGCTCAAACTAAAATATATCAATGATTTACGACATATCCGACATCCAGCTCGAAAAGCTCCTCATCGCCGCCGCCCGCGCGGGCGAAGCGCTGGCGCGGCTGGACGAGCGGATAAGCAGATCGCCGATGAAACAGGGCTTCATCGAAAGGCAGGATTTCACCGACGCCATCTCCTCCATGTGGGTGGACGGCGAACTCGTGCACATGGAAGACCTCGTGCTGCATGACGCCCATATGGATGTGCGTGCGCCAAGCCATGAAATGACGGCGGCACACCGAATCCTCCGCTCGCGGCGGCTGATCTTTGCCAATGCGGCCGGCTGGGCTTTCACTGCACCGGGTCTTTCCCGGCTGCGCGGCAGGGCGTCGCCCGCCGCCGAAGAGATGCTGCCCGCACGGCAGACCGTCGATCAGCCTGCGGGTGAGGAGGCACATGAGGCTGAGACATCGCTGGACGGCGCTTTTTCCGAACTCGACGCCCTTCTGGCGCGAAGCGCAGCCACGCTCGATGCGATCACCACGGGAAACGCGCTTCCGTCGATGCACAGGGAGGAAAGCCATGCGCTCATCAACGAGCCTGACTGGGACGAAGACGAACGGCTGAAAGAATGGTGGGACGTGCAGTCGCGGACGGAGGAACTGCCGGCAATTCTGCGCACCGCCATCCTGCTTGATTCCTGGAACATGATAGAGGTGCTCCAGCGCAGCCCCTGGCTTGGGCGGCTTCTGGCCTCGGCTTTTCTGCGCGACGGCGCTGTCACGCCCGATCACCTGCCGGCCCTGAGCGCCGGTCTTCGTGCCATCCCGAGGGAGCGGCGGCACGCCAGGAACCAGACACAGCGCATCCTCGCACTTCTCGACAGTTTTTATGAGGCGGCGCTGGCCAGCATGAAGGAACACGACCGGCTGAGCCACGCGCGGGAGCGGATGATGCGCAAGTTGGCCGGCCGCCGTTCCTCATCGCGATTGCCCGAACTCGTCGAGCTGGTCGTTTCCCGCCCTGTGGTCTCGGCAGCCATGATCGTGAAGGAACTCGGCACTACGCCACAGGGCGCAATCGGCCTCGCCAACCAGCTGGAATTGCGGGAGGTTACCGGTCGCGGCCGTTTCCGCGCCTGGGGCATGCTGTAGCGGCCCCTTGCAGACGATCCGGAAGGTAAAAGGACCGTTTCGCAGCCGCTTTCGCATGGAAACGTGCCTCGTCAATTCGGCGATCACGAATCTTAACAAAATTTAACTATTGCGTAGGTCAACGAAGCGGCTATGTTCCTCGCTGCGTTGCAACACCGATTTCTTCTCCGGCAACGCGGTCGCATTCGGCCCGGCAACTTTTCTCTGCCGCCCGCATTTAAGTGTCCATCATCAGGGAGATGCAATAATGACAATTTCAGTTTCACAACCCGATTCCGATCACGAAACCGATGCTCCTTTCGCCAAAAAGGTCCTGGCAGCGCGTAATCTTGCCGGCTATACGATCGAGCAGCTTGCCGTGACCTGTGGCCTCACAACGAGCGAAATACGTGCCCTGGAAGACGGCACGGACAGCGATCCCCTGCGCATTCGGCGTGTTGCCGCCGCGCTGCATATTCCGGTCGAAACCGTTATCTGATCTTTCCTATCGATCACGAAAAATCTCAGCGCCGCCGGGAAGATGTTCCCGGGAACATCGAGGCGGCGCACGCAGCCCGGAGGCTGCCGATTCTTTCGGAACATTTTCCGCATCCGCTCCCTTAACATTTTCGTTATCCGGCACCACATGCAATTCGCGAGCGGGGACGTTCAGCGACATTCGACATGTATCCCGCCCGCCGAGAGCAGCAACAACCTCCGGAATCCTGCCATGACATTTACGCTCGACACCGAAGAACGGGTTTCTTCAGCATTGGCTGAATTGTGGCCGGCGGAGAAAACCGAGACTCTCGACTGGCTGGTCACCGGCACCAAGGACGAACGCTTCATCGACGAAATCTTCGTGGAGCTTTGCAACCGCTTGCGGGCAAGCGGAATTTCGGTGGCGCGCGGCGTTCTAGCTTTCCGTATCCGCCATCCGCAATGGCTGGGCGCGCGGATTTTATGGAAAGACGGCATGTCCGAAGCCGAGATCGTCACTTATGGCTACGGCTCGGAAAACACCCCCGAATATCTTAACAGTCCGATCAGGGACATCCACCAGGGCGCCAGCGAAATCCGGCATCGCCTGAACGTCGACGCCATCGACGAAACAGGTTACACGATCTATGAGGAGCTGCGGTCGGAAGGGCTGACGGATTATTGCGCCTGGCCTATTGAGCACACGTTCGGCAAACGCCACGTCGCATCGTTTTCCAGCGATCGCCTCGGCGGCTTTTCCGACGAAGAGATCGTCGCGCTGAAAAACCTCCTGCCCGCGCTCGCGCTGGTAAGCGAGATTCGCCTGAAGAACAGGATGACACGCACGCTTCTGGAAACCTATGTGGGACCACATGCGGGCGAAAAGATCCTGAACGGCGCCACGACACGCGGCAGCGGCATGACGGTGGGAGCAGCAATCCTGATCTGCGACCTGCGCAATTTCACCCATATTTCCGATCTATGGCCGCGTGACGATGTGATCGAGCTTCTGAACGGTTATTTCGACGCCATGTGTGATCCGATCGAGGAATTTGGCGGGGAAATCCTGAAATTCATGGGCGACGGGCTGCTGGCGATCTTCCCGCTCAGCAACCCGGATGCTTGCGGAAACCTCCTGAAGGCCATTGCCAGGGCGCAACGGAGCCTGATCGCACTCAACGAGATCAACCGGCAAAAAGGCCATGACCCCTTGGGTTATGGCATCGGCGTTCATGTCGGCGATGTCATGTACGGCAATATCGGCTCGAAAACCCGGCTCGATTTCACCGTTATCGGACCCGCCGTCAACATCGCATCGCGGCTTGAGACGCTGACCAAGGAAACAGGGCGAAACGTTCTCTTCTCCGAAGAATTCGTGCGCATGGCTGGCAACGGGACCGGGTTCGAAAGTCTGGGCCCTTGGCTGTTGCGCGGCCTCGAAACCCCGGTCGAAGTTTACGCTCTTCCGCAAAATCCCGCATCGGCGCCCGTCGCCGCCTGATGGGCTGCGCCTGCTGCCCAGCTTGTAACGGCGCATTTTAAGCCGAACGGCATCTCCCCGACACCCTCCGGAGCCGATTTCGGCTGCCCTGCGCGACGTCAAATCGCTTGACACGCCATGCCTGTCGATCTAGCAAAATGGAACATATATTCTATATCGAAACATTGTTTGCATTCATATTCTGCCTGTCTGGGAGTGACGGGCGGACGTGTGAAGGAACCGGAGGAAAAATGGTTACGAAATTGGCCCTGCTTGGCGCCGGACGGATCGGCAAGGTCCATGCAAAGGCGATCACCACCGACAGCCGCGCGCAGCTGGTGGCTGTCGTGGACGCCATGGCCGGCGCTGCGGAAGCAATCGCGCGGGAGGCCCACTGCAAGGCCAGCACGATCGAGGAGGTTCTGGCCGACGAAACGATCGACGCGGTCATCATCTGCACGCCGACCAACACCCATTCGGATCTGATCGAGCGTTTCGCCCGCGCCGGCAAGGCGATCTTCTGCGAAAAGCCCGTTGATCTCGATGTTGCCCGCGCGGAAGCCTGCGCCAAGGTGGTGGAAGAGACCGGTGCAAAGGTCATGCTCGGTTTCAACCGGCGTTTCGACCCGCATTTTCAGGCTGTTCACAAGGCGATCGACGACGGCCGCATCGGCAAGGTCGAAATGGTGACAATCACCAGTCGCGATCCCGGCCCGCCCCCGGCCGAATATATCAAGGTTTCCGGCGGCATTTTCCGCGACATGACCATTCATGATTTCGACATGGCCCGTTTCCTGCTCGGTGAGGAAGTGGAAAGCGTGTTCGCCACCGGTTCCGTTCTGGTCAATCCGGAGATCGGCACACTCGGTGATTTCGACAGCGCCAGCATCATTCTGACGACGAAAAGCGGCAGGCAGGCGATTATTTCAAACTCTCGCCGCGCGACCTATGGTTACGACCAGCGCATCGAGGTACACGGTTCGCTCGGTTCGGCAGCGGCAGAAAACCAGCGCCCGGTTTCCATCGAAATCGCCAATGCGGATGGTTACACCCGGCCACCGCTGCATGATTTCTTCATGACGCGTTACACGGCAGCCTATGCTGCGGAAATCACTGCTTTCATTGACAGCATTGAAAATAACACCGCGCCCTCTCCTTCCATCAAGGACGGTTTGATCGCGCTGAAGCTCGCCGATGCGGCGCTGAAATCCGCAACGTCGAAAACGGTCGTGACGATCGCCTGAGGTAGCGGCCGTAGCGCCGCGCGTCTTGCCGAACCCTCTGTCCGCCGCGCAATTGTCGACGGCGGACAGCCGTGCCTTTTCCAAGGCCTCGCCAGCGGGCATATCGGGCACATCGTCCAGATCCCACATTGATCCGCGGCGCTCAAATCCACAACAGGCTGCTTCCGGGCTTGCATGGCTGCTATTCAGAAAATAAGGTTGTCTGACAAGGTGCGGCCATAACATATGGCCATATCCATCTCATTCACGCCGAATCCTTTTTTGCCGGCAAACTCCGGACAGCGGTTTTTCCATGCCATCAGCTAAGACCGGTTTTCTTTATGCGCTTGTCGCCTTCACGATCTTTGCGGCGCAGGATGGCATATCGAAACATCTGGGCAGCGCCTATCCACCGGTCTTCGTCGCCATGTTGCGCTACTGGGCCTTTGCCGTTTTCGTTCTGCTGATGGCGGCGAAGTCTTCAGGCGGCATTCGCGGTGCCGCCATCGCCAATCGCCCCTGGCTGCAGATCAGTCGTGGTGTCCTCCTTGCCGTACAGATCGTCTTTTCGATTTTCTCCTTCGCAATCGTCGGCCTTGCCCACAGCCATTCCATCATCGCTTCCGCCCCGCTCATCGTCGCGGCGCTTTCCGTGCCGCTGCTGGGAGAAAAAGTGGGCTGGCGGCGCTGGTGCGCTATTTTTGTCGGTTTCATCGGCGTTCTCGTTATTCTCAAACCCGATGGCGAAGGTTTCGACAAGAGCCTGCTGATCACCTTCGTCGCCGCATTCATGCTGGCGCTTTATGGTGTGCTGACGCGGCTCGGCAGCCGGAGCGATACGGCCATGACAAGCTTCTTTTATACCGGCGTGGCGGGCGCGGTCGCCCTGACGCTGGTTGGCCCGTTTTATTGGGTCAGTCTGGCGCCCCATGACTGGGGATGGATGCTGGCCCTGTGCATTACCGGCATGAGCGGCCATTACTGCCTGATTAAAGCCTTCGAACTGGCGGATGCGGCTTCCGTGCAGCCATTTTCCTATTACCAGCTCGTGCTCGTCTCCATCATCGGCGTCACCATCTATGGCGAGGTCGTGACTTCCAATATGGTGATCGGCGCGGCCATCGTCATAGCAGCCGGTCTTTTCACCATCTGGCGGGAACACATGACCGCACGGAAGGGTGGCCGGCAAGGCTGATATGCTTGCCGGCCGGAGCCCGCCTACACGAGAGCCGCCTCGCAGCGCAGCAGCATGCCGAAAAGATCCCGCGGCTCATCCGGGTCCGCCAGCAGGTCCAACTCCGTATAGAGCCCGGTGGACGGCAGTTTTGAGCGTACATAACGCAGCGCCGAAAAATCCTCAGTCGCGAAACCCACGCTGTCGAACAGTGTGATCTGCCTATCGTTTGCCCGGCCTTGCTGTTCACCCGTTATGACCCGCCACAGCTCGGTAACGGGGTAATCCGGCGGCAATTGCTGAATTTCGCCCTCAATACGCGTCTGCGGCGGATATTCGACAAAAATGTCGGATCGCAACAGAATATCCCGGTGCAATTCCGTCTTGCCGGGACAATCCCCGCCAACAGCGTTGATGTGGATGCCGGGGCCGACCATGTTGTCAGTCAGGATCGTCGCATATTGCTTGTCAGCAGTGACCGTCGTGACGATATCCGCGCCTTCCACTACTTCTTCCGCACTGTCGCAGATCTTGATGGCAAAGCCCTGCCCGGCGAGATTGCGGGCGCATTTCTCGCTGGCGGAGCGGTCGATGTCAAACAGCCGCAACGTATCGATGCCGAGAATGGCCTTGAACGCCCGCGCCTGGAATTCGCTCTGTGCGCCATTGCCGATAATGGCCGTGGAACGGGCGTTTTGGCGGGCGAGATATTTCGCCGCGACGGCGGAGGTGGCGGCAGTGCGCAGCGCGGTCAGGATCGTCATTTCGGTCAGAAGCAGCGGATAACCATTGCCGACATCGGAAAGCACGCCGAAGGCCGTCACGGTCTGGCGGCCTTCCTTCATGTTCTTCGGGTGGCCGTTGACATATTTGAAGCCGTAAAGCGTGCCATCGCTGGTCGGCATCAGCTCGATGACACCTTCCGTCGAATGGGAGGCGATGCGCGGGGTCTTGTCGAAGCTTTGCCAGCGACGGAAATCCTCCTCCACCACATCGGCGAGCTCACGCAGGAACGTGTCGATGCCCACCTTGAGCACCAGCTTCATCATGTGATCGACGCTGACGAAAGGCACGATATTGAGGTTTGGTATCACGGTCATCACATCACCCCTTTCAGCCGGCCCGCGTCGGACGGTCCATGACCCGCTTGCCCATCAGGCTGGTGGCAAGATCCACCATCAGCGTCGCGGTCCTGCCGCGCTCATCGAGAAACGGATTGAGTTCCACGAGATCGAGGCTGCAGACCAGCCCGCTGTCATGCAGCATCTCCATGACAAGATGGGCTTCGCGGAATGTCGCGCCGCCCGGAACCGTGGTGCCGACAGCCGGCGCGATGGACGGCTCCAGAAAATCGACATCGAGGCTGACATGCAAAAGCCCGTTTGCCGCCTGAACCCGCGCCAGGAATTCACGCAGCAGCACGGCAACGCCATGCTCGTCAATCGAACGCATGTCGTGAACGGTGATGCCGCTTTTTTCCAGAGCGGCTCTCTCGGCAGGGTCGACGCTGCGGATGCCGATCATGCCGATATTCTCTTCCGGAACAGCATGGGAAAGCGGCGGGAAATAACCGGAAAAACCGTCACGCCCGCTGAAATAGGCGACCGGCGTGCCATGCAGATTGCCGCTGCGTGTGGTTTCAAGGGTGTGATAATCTGTATGAGCATCGAGCCAGAGGACGAAGAATGGCCGACCCGTCTCAGCCACGCGGCGCGCCATGCCGGCAACCGTCCCCGCCGAAATCGCATGGTCGCCGCCGAGGAAGATCGGCACGGCGTCCGCGCTTTCGCGATAGGCCGCTTCCGTCAGCGCCTCTGTCCAGGCCACTGTCTCGGAAAGATGGTGTACGGCAGGATTCGGATGGCAAAATTCCCGAAGCGGCGCGGGCGTCACATTGCCCGTATCCACCACCCGATGCCCCAGTTCTTCGAGGGCATGGGCAAGCCCCGCGACGCGATAGGCGCTCGGCCCCATTTCGCATCCCAATTGCCCGGCCCCGATCTGCAACGGCGCACCAACAAGCCTGATATCCATTCCCGTCCTCATTTTTCCTACCGATAACTTCACTAGACCACGGAGACATGGCAGAACGAACATCAAAGATTGGCAATATTATCGAAATAAGCTACCGTTTTGGTAAAATCATTTTATCGAAATGGCAGGTATGGACAAACTCGACGAACGCCTCATCACCCTTCTGCGGCATAATGGCCGGCGCAGCATCTCCGACCTGGCCGTGGAGACTGAAACCTCGCGCGCGACGGTTCGCTCGCGCGTCGAAAGAATGGAAAATGACGGTACGATCATCGGTTATACCGTTATCCTGCGCGCCGACGCCGTTGAAGCCGCAATCCGCGGCATCATGATGATCGAGATCGAAGGCCATGTGACGGACCGCGTCATCCGCACACTCGGCGGCTTTCCGGAAATCTCCGAAATCCACACCACCAACGGCCGCTGGGATCTGATCGTGGAACTGAATGCCGCGACACTTAGCGATTTCGACGCCGTGCTCCGCCGCATCCGCCTCGTGCCCGGGATTACCGGCAGCGAGACCAGCCTGCTGCTCTCCACCCCGCGTTCCACCCGCGCAAGGCTCTGACACAGAGACGAAACGCAAAAGCAGGATAAAACGCATTTTTCGATTTTTTCGACTTGCGCCCCGGAATAAATCATCTATATGACGACCCACCAAAGCGAACGCGACAACGCGTTTCAGGCATTTGGGGAATAGTTCAATGGTAGAACAGCGGACTCTGACTCCGTCGATCTTGGTTCGAATCCAGGTTCCCCAGCCAACACCTTAACTCCCTTTACATCCTCGATTTTTGTCTCGTAGCGGATATCATTCCGACGCTACTCACCCGCGGCCGATATCGCGACGGCGAGCGCCCTGATGGCTGAGGCGTGGGCCGGTGTACGCGCGCGGGAAAGAAGCACGATGTCAGAGATTGGCAACGGTGGCAGGCCCAGCTCGGGGCCGCGATCCGGCAAGCCTCGCGCGCTGATCTCGCCGAGGGCTGCGATGCCTGCGCCGGCAAGCACTCCTTCCAGAAGCGCAGAACAGCTTCCAGCGGTGAACGCATCGCGCCAGGCGACGCCAGCCTTTCCGAGCTCGGCTATCGCAATATCCCGGACACCACACCCCGCCCCAAGAGAGACGAGCGGAACGGCGCTATTGGTGCGCGGTCGCCAGTCCGGGGCCACACGCCATCCCAGCCTGTCGGTGCGCAGCACTTCGCCATCGGACCCGCCGCCATTGCGACGGATGATGGCGGCATCGGCCAGTCCGGAAGCGAAGCTTTCCTTCACCCGCCGGGAAAAACCCAAGGTCACATCAATCACAGCATTGGCCGGCAGCGACGCGCGCATTGCTCTTATCGCCGCCGAAAGGCGGGTCCCGATCGCGTGATCGCTGGCCGCCAGTGCAAAGTGCAGCGGTGGCTCGTCACTGAAGTTCAGCGCATCCTCATGTTTGGCCAGCAGCTCGCGGGCCTTCGGCAGAAACACCTGCCCATCCTCCGTCAGCCGAAGGTGGCGTGGCGAGCGGTCGATCAACCGTCTGCCGAGACGCTGCTCCAGCATCTTCAGCTTCTGACTGACGACGGGCTGCACGGTTCCCGCAGCGTCGGCCGCCCTAGTCAGGCTGCCCAGTTCAACGGCGAAAATGAAGAGGCGGACGCTTTCAAGGTCAATCATATAAAATCGCTATGAATAGAATAGTATTCATTATCTTCTCATTATGATGAAATTTACGCAAGGTGGTTTTCGGCAACAAGGAGAAACACCATGCCCATGATCAAAACCCGCTACACCAAACCTCAAGACGCTGACGATCCGAAGCTGGAAATCGCCGCTCTCCTGTCCCGGTTGACTGCGGACATCCTGCACAAAGACCCGGCGGTTACCGCCGTTCTCGTCGAAAGTGCCGATCCCGCCGACTGGATCATCGCCGGATCGAGCGTCGCCGAACAGAAGGTCGGCACATTTTATGTCGAGGTTTCGATTACCGATCACACAAACATCAAGGACGAGACGACCGAATGGGTACGCCGTGTTTATGAAGAGATGAACAGGCTGCTTGGCCCCGTGCACGAAGCAAGCTATGTGCTGGTTCACGCCGTGGATGGCGACACCTATGGTTATGGCGGACAAACGCAGAACCTGCGGTGGGCGCGCAAGCACGCATGATCGGGGCGGGTGAATAAGAAAAGCCCGCGGAGCAGTGGAACGAGATGGTACTCTATGAACTGGCCGCCGTGGGCGCTGCAACCTGCTGGGCGATAACGGGACTGCTCGCCGCCCGCCCGGCGGGGCATCTTGGTGCGCTTGCCTTCAACAGGACAAGGCAGCTTTTTGTCGCCTCGGTGCTCGGTCTTTACGTCCTCGCTTCAGGAACCTGGCGGGACCTGCAACCGGATGCGCTGTGGGCGCTGTTGCTTTCCGGCTTCATCGGCATCTTCGTTGGCGACACGCTGCTTTTCACCTGCCTCAACCGGCTGGGGCCACGCCGCTCCGGAATCCTGTTTGCGCTCAACGCTCCCATCGCCGCCGTGCTTGGCTGGGCTGTTCTCGGGGAACAGCTTTCCGTGACAGCCATAGCCGGCATAGGACTCACCCTTGCGGGCGTTCTGCTGGCCATCCTTTTCGGCAAGCGCAAGTCGCAGCTGCACGCATGGGAAAGCGTGAAGGGACCGCTCTGGCTCGGCGTCCTCGTCGGCCTTCTCGCAGCTCTCAGCCAAGCCGTTGGCTCGCTGATCGCGAGGCCTGTGATGGCAGCAGGTGTCGATCCCATCGCCGCGTCCATGCTGCGGGTGGGCGTCGCCGCAATCTGCCTTACGATGTTGACAATGCTCCCCATCAAGGCCGTAAAACCCAAGGGGCCATTGACGGGCAGCATTTTCCTCCAGACGGCGCTGACCGGCACGATCGCGCTCGGCTTCGGCATGACGCTGCTGCTGTTTGCGCTTTCTGGCGGAAAGGTCGGCATTGTCTCCACACTTTCGGCCACCACGCCGGTCATCATCCTGCCATTGCTCTGGCTCAGAACCGGGGAGCGGCCCGCATCTGGTGCGTGGGTGGGAGCCGCTCTTGTCGTTATCGGCATGGCGCTCGTGTTCTGGCGCTGAAGGCCGCCGCAGGGTTAGATGCGATAAACAACCGCTCCGCCCGTCATGCCCGCGCCGGCTGCCGTCAGAAGCAGGTTTTCGCCGCTCGCGAAAGGTCGTCCGCGGTTAGTCATGGACAGCGAAAGCGGGATGGTGGCGGCGGAAGAATTGCCGAAGCTTTCTATGGTGCGAACCGTCTTTCCCCGCTCGATACCAAGATTGCCACAGACGGCATCAAACATGCGGGCATTGGCCTGATGCGGTACGAAACGGCCGATATCGGCTGCGGTCAGTTCCGCCTCTTCCAGCACGCGCTGTGAGGTCTCGCTCATCAGCGCCACGGCGCGGGAGAAAACCTCCCGGCCATCGCGCATCGTCATCAGGGCATCTTCGGCGGACATATCAGCGCAAAAGGGCCGGCTGCTGCCGCCTACCGCAATCTGGATGAGATCGTAACCGCTTCCATCGGCAACCAGATCGGCCGACAACAGCCCGCGTTTCGCCTCAGGGCTAGGGGTGAGCACCACCGCGCCGGCGGCATCGGCAAACAGGACGGCGCTCGCCCTTTCCGCCGGATTGATGCGACGGCTGAGAATATTGGCCGCGACAACAAGGACGGCGCGGCCATGGGTACGGACAAAACCATCCGCGAGGGTGAGCGCATAAAGAAAACCGGAACAGGCGCCAGCAAGATCGATCGCACCGGAGCGCGTCAAACCGAGCCTGTGTGCCAGCAGCGGCGCGGAAGGCGGCAGAAGATGGTCCGGCGTGGAGGTGGCAAGCAGCGTAAGCGCAATGTTATCGGGATCGATCTTGGCATCCGCCAGCGCCATCCGGCCCGCCTTTTCCGCAAGGCCACTCAACGTGTCGTCCTTCTCTGCCCAATAACGGGAGCGAATGCCGGTGCGCCGCTCGATCCAGCCGGCCTCCAACCCGAGGTTGGCCTCTATTTCGGCATTGCCGACGCAACGGGCAGGAACGGCATGGCCGAAACCAGCCATACGGGAAGTGCGTGTCTGCATTATCATGACTTTCGCAACGGTCCTGGCATCTCCATTCCTAGCTCCCGGCGGCGCGCGAATTTACCGGTGCAGCCTGAGTAACGATCCCGGCAACCTCACCGATGACGTCAAAGGCGCGTGTCAGGTCGTCAGGCGTCGAACAATAGGGCGGCATCAGGTAAAGTACGTTGCCGAGCGGGCGGATGAGGAAACCGCGCTCGCGAAACAACTGGCGCATGCGTGGCCCCGCTGCGGAAAGATACCCCCCAGCCGGCACCACAAGATCGAGCGCGGCGATGGTGCCCGCCTGCCGGATATTGGCGAAACGGCCATCATCTGCAAATCGCCCGATATTATCGCCCAGCGCCTGTTGCACCTGCCCGATGCGCTGGAGAACCGGTTCATCCCGCCAGACCTGAAGATTGGCGACGGCAGCGGCGCAGGCGATCGGATTGGCCGTATAGGAGCTCGAATGGAAAAAGGTCTTGCGACGGTCGGTCGAAAAATGCGCATCGAAAATCTTTGCGCTGCACAGCGTTGCCGCCAGCGGCAGGGAACCGCCTGTGAGCCCCTTGGACGTGCAGAGAATATCCGGCGAAATTGCCGCCTGCTCACAGGCAAACAGGGTTCCGGTCCTGCCCCAACCGGTCATCACCTCATCGGCGATGACGAGGCAGCCGTGGCGTTCGGCTATCTGTTTCAGCCCGGCAAGAACATGGGCGCCATAGATCTTCATGCCGCCGGCTCCAAGCACCAGCGGTTCGATCAGCAGGGCGGCAATGCGGCCCGAGCGGCAATAGACCTCGAACATATCCAATGTGCGCTGCTCGCTGCCCGCCTCCGGGAAGGCCAGACGGTCGACGCCGAAAAGCAGCGGCTCATAGGCGGCATTGAACACACCGCGCTCGCCTGTAGACATGGTGCCGATCGTATCACCATGATAGCCATGCTCCATCACCACGATACGATCGCGCTTTTCACCGCGATTGTGGAAATAACCGAGCGCCATTTTCAGCGCCACCTCCACCGCCGTCGAGCCGCTGTCGGAATAAAACACATGGCTTAGTCCGGCAGGTGCAAGCTCGATCAACCCCCGGGCTAACGTCTCGGCCGGTTCATGGGAAAACTCGGCAAAAATAACCTGGTCCAATGTCTCGGTGGCGGCGCGGATGGCCGCCATGATCGCCGGATGCCGGTGCCCGTGGGTGGTGACCCACCAGGATGAAATGGCGTCGAACAGGCGATTGCCATCCTCATCCACCAGAAACGCCCCTTGCGTCGAGACCACATGTTTCATCGGCGGTTCCAGCCCATGCTGGGTGAAGGGATGCCAGACCGGGGAACGGCTCATTCCGGTGCCTCCAGAAAATCAGCGAGATTGAAGTGTTGGGCGAAGGCCTGATGCAGCGCGTCGCTGGTCAGATCCGCCAGGCGTGGCAACCGGCCGAGCGGACGCACCGCGCCTATATTCGAAATAACGCGCTGGTTTTCCCTGTCTTCATCACCGATGAAAACCACGCCCTGCACCGGAATGGCGCGTTGCCGCAACGCCTCGAGCGACAGCAGCGTGTGGTTGATGGTGCCGAGCGCGGTTCTGGCGCACAGAATGAGCGGAATTTGCCAGCGGGCAAAGATATCGACGAAGAGCACGCTCTCCGTCAGCGGCACCAGAAGCCCGCCTGCCCCTTCGATGACAAGCGGCCCATCCAGCCGCGGCGGCCGTAAAAATGCGGGATCGATCGTGACATTGTCGAGACGAGCCGAAAGATGCGGCGAGGCAGGCGTCTTCAACCGATAGGCTTCCGGCAGGATGCGCGTAGGTGCGACGCCGGCAAGCCTTGCAACCGTCTCGCTGTCGGTTTCTTCCTCAAGCCCTGACTGTACGGGCTTCCAGTAATGAGCCTTGAGGGCATGGGTGAGCGCTGCAGCAAAAACCGTCTTGCCGATGCCGGTATCGGTGCCAGAGATGACAAAACGGGGGCTCATGCTGCATGCTCCCGCAACGAGAGGGCAAGCAACCCGATCATGGCGGCAATCTGGCTTTCCTCCAGATTGAGCGTGATGGCGATGCGCAGCCGCGCCGTGCCTTCCGGCACCGTCGGCGGGCGGATCGCCCGCACATCGAAGCCCCCTTGCCGCAGCCGCGCGGCAATCTTCAGCGAGCGTGCATTGTCGCCGATCATCACCGGAAGGATCTGTGAACCGCTTGGCGTCACGCCGAGTTGGCGCTGTAACTCCTCGCCAGTAAAACTGACCAGTTCTGCCAGTCGCGACCGCCGCCAGGGCTCGTCCGCGACGACGCGCAGGGCTTCCCGCACCGCCGCCGCCATCAGCGGCGAAGGGGCGGTGGAATAGATGAACCCGCGGGCGCGGTTGACGAGGTAATCGGCAAGAACCGCAGGCAGGTTCAAAAGCGCGCCGGAGGCCCCGAGCGCCTTGCCGCAGGTGTGAAGCGCCACCACATTGCCACGGCCTTCCAGTGCCGCAGCAAGTCCACGCCCACCGGGGCCGAAGACGCCGGTGGCATGGGCTTCATCGACAACCAGAAAACCACCATGCCGTTCGGCAAGATCGGCAAGCGCCGCGAGCGGCGCGCAATCGCCATCCATGGAATATAGGCTCTCGGCAGCGATCCATGGTCGCCCCTCACCGCCCGCCTGCCGCCAGCGGATTATTTCCCGCTCGAATGCCTCAACCTCATTATGCGGCACAGCCACCGCCTTGGCCTTTCCCGCCGCAATGCCATCATGCACGCTGGCATGGATAAGGGCATCATGTAGGACAAGATCGTCCCGCAGCGGCAGGGTGGAAAAAAGCGCGACATTGGCGGCAAAACCGCTGCTGAAATAGATCGCTTTTTCGGCCCCGAAGAACGCCGCCGCTTCCGCTTCCAACGCCTCGTGTTCGGGGTGATTGCCACGCAGCAATCGCGAGCCACCGGCGCCCACCGGCACGCCTCTTGCCATGGCATCAACGATTGCCGCCTTCAGGCGCGGCGCTTCGGCAAGGCCGAGATAATCGTTCGAAGTGAAATCGACCCCCTCGCGCGGTGCAAGCGCACGAAGCCGCGATTTGCGGCTGAGGCCAGCAAGCTTCGCCTCATAGGGGGAGAGCGCCGCGAGGTTCACCGGCAGCCTCCTGCTTCCACAGGCGGCAATTCCATTGGCTTGAGGCCGAGTCGGCGGAAGAGCGCCGTATCGTGATCTTCCCCCGGATTATCCGCCGTCAGCAGCGTTTCGCCGATGAAGATGGAATTGGCGCCGGCCAGGAAACAGAGCGCCTGCATCTCATCGCTCATCTCGGTACGCCCGGCAGAAAGCCTTACATGCGAACGCGGCATCAGGATGCGGGCAAGCGCGATAGTGCGGACGAATTCGATCGGATCGACAGGATCGGCATTGGCCAGTTTCGAGCCGGGGATCGGGATCAGCATGTTGATCGGAACGCTTTCCGGCGGAGCCGGAAGGTTGGCGAGCGTCACCAGCATCGAAATCCGGTCCTCGACCGTCTCCCCCATGCCGAGAATGCCGCCGGCACAGACTTTGATGCCGGCATCGCGGACATTGGCGAGCGTCGCCAGCCGGTCCTCGAAGGTGCGGGTCGTAGTGATCTCGGAATAAAACCGCTCTGACGTATCAACGTTATGATTGTAATAGTCCAGCCCGGCATCGGCCAGCCGCTCGGATTGTTCCGGCGTCAGCATGCCGAGCGTCATGCAGGTTTCCATGCCGAGCGCTTTCACGCCTTCGACCATGGCGACCACAGCCTCCATGTCGCGCTCTTTGGGATTACGCCAGGCCGCGCCCATGCAATACCGCGTCGCCCCACCCTCTTTTGCCTTGCGCGCCTCCGCCAGCACCCGCTCGACTTCCATGAGTTTGGAAGCCTTCAGACCGGTCGGATTTCGGGCGGACTGACTGCAGTAACTGCAATCTTCGGGGCAGCCGCCCGTTTTGATCGAAAGAAGCCGGCTCATCTGGATTGCATTGGCATCAAAATGACGCCGGTGCACCTGCTGCGCTCGAAACAAAAGATCGTTGAAGGGTAAATTATAGATAATTTTTGCCTCCTCAACGGCGGGATTCGTTTCAGTATCGCTCAAAGCAGCCGGTTTTTCGTTAGTCCGCAGTGCCATCTGATCCATACGTCACTCCCAATCCTTAAATAAATAGATAGAACTTGTTTTTATCTATTTTTTTCCGATGGCGTTTTGCAAGCACTTTTTTCTTGAGAGTTTTTTTCGACGCGAAAGGCAGACAGGATCGATCGGGACAAACAGGCAGCATTTCGAGGGTGGCAATTCCCCACATATTTGCCCACGAAAAGATCGAGCAGGCCCATGGCGCGAAACCGTCCGAATTGCTAAAGCTCGGGAATGATATCACTTCGCACCTCCACCAATGGCGACGCGGCGCCCATCCTCGACATATGGAGCAGGGCCGTTGACGCAACCCACGGCTTTCTACTTCCGCAGGATCGCGTTGCGATCGGCGAGGAAGTCAGGGCATTTTTGCCGCAGGCGCCGTTGACGCTTGCCGTCGACGAGACAGACCGCGCCCTGGGTTTCATGTTTTTGCATGAAGGCCATATGGAGGCGCTGTTCATCGATCCGGACCATCACGGCAAAGGCATCGGCAAGGCCCTGGTGGAAAGTGCGCTTGCGCTTCACCCGGCACTGACAACCGACGTTAACGAGCAAAACGGCGAAGCACTGGGCTTTTATCGCCGGCTGGGCTTCAAGCCGACGGGACGCTCCGATCTCGACGGACAGGGGCGGCCCTATCCGCTCATCCATCTTCGATTTCGCCCGACGGAAGAATAGACCGCCGGCGGCGCGGGGATGATAGTGCCATGCACACCATCGCCGATTTCCGAGCCCGCAATTTCTGCGACGGAGCCGCTTTGGGCTACCTCCTCCCGACTTCATCGCCGACGCCGATATTACCCGCATCGTCGGCGAAAGGGCCGCATCGGGCTGTGGTCGTTCGCATGAAATCGGATGGGCGATCAGCTTCACATCAAGGTTTTCATCAATGGTTATGAACCATATCCATTGACAAATCACTGGACAGCGGCTTTTCTAAAGGCCATGCGTGAAACGTTGCGAGCATCGAAATTGCTGGCCCTTATGTTTAGACTGGTGATGATCCTATCACTGGCTTGCTACAGCGTTTCCACCGTGAACGCCGCAATGCATGGTCCCGACGCCGGAGGAACGCAGCACGCTCAATCCGCCACGATGGATCACAGCAAGATGATGGATCATGGCGGCTCGGCGATGATGTCCGACACTCATGGTCGCCACGGCGTCCAGGACCTGCAGGGAATGTCCGACGAGGACGGTGGTGTCAAAAAAACCGCGAAGCCACAATGCTGCGGCGATTTCTGTCTCGGCATGGCGGTTCTGATCGATCACGGCACAGTCGGCACGCCCGTCGTCAGCGGCATCCGCTCCTTCCTCGACGACAGCAAGGCGCTGGGGCAGACCCCGCTTCTTCACCGCCCCCCGAACATCTGAACAGGCAAAGCCCGCCTTTGGGCAATGACCGTGCGTGAGCGGCTGTAACGCCGCTACGCCGTTACATCTCCTGTTCGGAAACGACCCATGAACCCAATTTATATTGTGGTTGCGGCGCCCCTGCTTCTGGGCGGCTGCACAGCCACATCGATGATGAATGACGCCGCCTCCTATGACGACGCGGCAAACCCGACGCTTGCCGTCGCCCCCCTTCGCTACCAAAGCCCGGTCTCGGCTTACACGGCCCGCATGCCGGTCGATCCCAAACCCTGGCGTGACCAGAACGATGCGCAGGCTCCAAAAGGAGACGCATCATGACACCACGTGCATTCAAACTCGGCGCAAAACTGGCAGCCGTTCTATCCATGCCGCTTTTTCTCAGTGGCTGTGTCTCGGCCGCACAATATGCGGCGTCGGATGCTGGGTTCATCAATGTTTCGGCAAAGACATCGGAAGCGACCGGAAAACAGGCCATCTGGGTGCAGAACCGGGTCGAAGCGCAGGCAACACAGGCCCGCGTCAAAAGGCTGATGGCGGCCAGCAAGGTCCTAGATGCCGAAACCGCCGTACAGGTTGCGCTGCTGAACAACAAGGGCCTGCAGGCGGCCTATGCCGATCTGGGGGAAGCCGCCGCTACCGCCTGGCAATCGACCATGCTGGTCAATCCGCGGGTCGGCATCGGGCTGACGGGGATCGGCACCCCCGGCCTCAGGGCCTATAAGTCAATCGAGGGTGTGGTCGTCACCAATATCCTGGCACTCGCCACCCTCAAGCAGAATGTGGCGATTGCCGATACCAACTTCCGCAAGGCGCAGCTTGCCGCCGCGCTGAAAACGCTGCAACTGGCGGCAGATACGCGCCGGGCATGGATCAACGCCGTTGCCGCCCTCGAAAATGTCGGCCAACTGGCGCAGGCGCAGACCGCGGCGGACGCCGCCTCTGAACTCGCCAAGAAGCTTGGCGAGGCGGGTTCGCTCAATAAGGAAGGCCAGGCCCGCGAGCAGGTGTTTTATGCCGAGTTGACGGGCCAGATCGCCAGGGCGCGACTTGAAGCCCGCCTCGCCAAGGAAGAACTGACGCGGCTGATGGGTCTATGGGGAGCGGATATCGAATACGCCATTCCCAACCGCCTGCCGCAGCTTCCAAAAACACTCGCCAAGCGTGACATGATCGAGGCGGAGGCGCTGCAACGCCGCATTGATCTGCAGATGGCAAAACTCGATCTTGAGGCGACCGCGCGCTCCTTCAAGCTCACGGAAGCCACCCGCTATGTCACCGATCTCGAGTTGCGCTCCGGTTTCGAGACCGAGCGCGAGTTGGAAGACGGCGAAAAGCACAAGCAGACGACCGGCAACGCGGAACTGGAATTCGTCATTCCGATCTTCGATTCCGGCCAGGCGCGCATGCGGGAATCCGAGCTCGCTTATATGCGTGCAGCCAATCTGCTGGCGGAAAAGGCGGTCAATATCCGCTCGGAGGCCCGCTCGGCCTATCAGGCCTATCGCTCGAATTACGATATCGCCCGGCATTACCGCAACAGCGTGGTGCCCCTGCGCAACAAGATCGAGGAAGAGTCGCTGCTGACCTATAACGGCATGCTCACCAACACGTTCGAGCTGCTGGCCGACAGCCGCGAGAAGGTCAATTCAAACCTGCTGGCCATCAATGCCAAACGCGACTTCTGGCTCGCCGAAGCCGGCCTCGCCCCTGCCATTTATGGCGGCGGCGCAGGCGCGTCTGGCGGAGAGACCGAGGTTGCCGCCGCTTCCGGCGGCGGTGGTGGCGGACATTGAGAAAGGGAAAGACCATGTTCAATAGAAGACAACTTCTGGGCGTCAGCGCCGCGATGGTCTCCTCGGCGGCCTGGGCGAAAACCTCCAACAGCAGCCTGCCGGAAGCGGCAGTGATGGAAACGGCGGCAACGCAGGCGCCGGTAAAGCCCACCGCCGGTCCCGATTATAATCCCGTCGTCACCTTGAATGGCTGGACCCTGCCCTTCCGGATGAACAATGGCGTCAAGGAATTCCACCTTGTCGCCGAGCCGGTGGAACGCGAAATGGCCGAGGGCATGACTGCCCGTCTATGGGGTTACAACGGCCAGTCACCGGGCCCCACCATCGAGGCCGTGGAAGGCGACCGGGTGCGCATTTTTGTTACCAACAAGCTGCCGGAACATACGACGATCCACTGGCACGGCATGATCCTGCCATCGGGCATGGACGGGGTGGGTGGACTGTCGCAGCCGCATATCCCCGTCGGCAAGACCTTCGTCTACGAGTTCGACCTCTTGAAGTCGGGCACCTTCATGTACCACCCGCATTCGGACGAGATGGTGCAGATGGCGATGGGCATGATGGGCTTCTTCGTTGTCCATCCGAAGGACCCCACCTTCATGCCGGTGGACCGCGATTTTGTGTTCCTGCTCAACGCCTTCGACATCAATCCCGGCACCTCCGTCCCCAAAATCATGACGATGACGGATTTCAATCTTTGGGCATGGAACAGCCGGGTGTTTCCGGGCATCGATCCGCTGGTGGTTTCCAGGGACGACCGGGTGCGCGTGCGCGTCGGTAACCTGACCATGACCAACCATCCGATCCACATGCACGGTTACGATTTCGAGGTGACCTGCACGGATGGCGGCTGGGTGCGGCCGGAGGCGCGCTGGCCGGAGGTCAGCATCGATATTCCCGTCGGCGCCATGCGGGCTTATGAATTCGACGCCAAATATGTCGGCGACTGGGCGATCCATTGCCACAAGTCACACCATACGATGAACGCCATGGGACATGACGTCCCCACCTTCATCGGCGTCGACAAAAAAAGCGTCACCGAAAAGATCCGCAAGGTCCGGCCGGAATATATGCCGATGGGCACCGCCGGCATGGCCGACATGGGCGCGATGGAAATGGAAATCCCCGAAAATACCGTTCCGATGATGACGGGGTGGGGCCCGCACGGCCCGATCGAAATGGGCGGAATGTTCTCTGTCGTGAAGGTTCGCGAAGGCATTTCCGCGGGCGATTACGCAGACCCCGGCTGGTACGAAAATCCGCCCGGCACGCAGGCCTGGGAGTGGACCGGCGAATTGCCGGACAGCCAAAAGAACACCGACCCCAAAACGCAGATCACGCCGCATCCGATGAAACACGGCTGAATATGACCCACCCTTACAAACCAAGGAACAATGACATGACCGGACTGAAAATTGCACTGCTTCTCACCACTCTTGCCACGCCAGCGCTCGCATCCGGCACCCACGGCGGCGGCCATGAAGCGATGGCGGTGGGCGAACCGGGCGACAAGGCAAAGGTGACCCAGACCATTCAGGTGACGATGAAAGAGACACCCGATGGCAAGATGCTGTTCACGCCCGCCAAATTCGAATTCAAGAAGGGCAAGACGGTTCGCTTCGCTGTCAAGAATGCCGGCGAGCTGGACCATGAATTCATCATGGACGAGCAAAAAGCCAATCTGGAGCACAAGGCTGCAATGGCCAAGGCGCCGGAGATGGAACACGACAACCCGAACGCTATCACCCTCGCGCCGGGAGAAAGCGGCGAAATCATCTGGAAATTCACCAATGACGGCATGTTCGAATTCGCCTGCCTGAAACCCGGACATTACGAGGCCGGCATGCGCGGCGATCTCAAAGTATCCGCCAAGTAACCCACGACCGAAGGAATCTCACCATGAAGACCGTCATTAAGATCACCGTCGCAGCCGCACTTCTACTCACCGCTCCATTCAGCGCATTTGCAGAGGAATTCACCAAGGGAACAGTCAAGAAAGTCGATGCTGCCGCCAAGAAGGTCACGATCATCCATGAAGAACTGAAGAACCTCGACATGCCAGCCATGACCATGGTGTTCCGCGTCAAGGACGATGCGATGCTCGAAAAGCTCAAGGAAGGCGCCAATATCGAGTTCATCGCCGAACGCGCCGACGGCAAGCTTGTCGTCGCAAAGGTGAAATAAGGCTGCCATCATCTGCGCAGAAGAAACGGAAGGGGCAGCGGTTTCCGCTGCCCTTTTGATATTAGCGGTCGGATGCCCGACGGGCGTTATTGTTCGGCAAACGGTCTTGTTTCGTCGGAGCGCCGCGCACCATCGCTCTTGCGCGAAAAAGTCGCGTCGATCGCACGCCCATTGTTGATGAACGGCCGATGGACCAGAAGAAATACCGCAAACATCAAAGGCCATGCAATCAGGACATCCGAGAGGAAATGAGCTCCCATCGCCACCCTGTTCAGGGAGAAAATCACGATGAACGGCGTCAATATCGCGGTGCCGATCAGGCGAAATTTCTCTGGCAGGAGAATGATGAAGGCCAGAAGGGCGATTGCGGAAGCGCTTTCACCGGAAGGAAAAGAGCAGTTTCGGGTGCAGCTGCCACCGAGGGAAAGAACCGGTGTATAAACCAGCTCTCCCCCGAACTCTGCGAGATGCCGCGGCCTTGCCCTGCCGACCAGGTTTTTCAGGGCATGCACCGCAGCGCCCGGTCCTAGGGCAAAAAAGACGATAATAAGCAGCAGTCTGTGTGGTGGAAAAAGCCGTGGCAAGCCGCGCGAGAAGGGCATTACGACAAGCATGAACACAAGTCCGGACAGCAAGACCCAGGGAAGCCTGCGGTTCAGATCGCGAACGGAAATCAGGAACTCGTCCTCGCCGAGTGTGAAACCTTCCGCCCAGAATTGCCGGCTTACTCCAAGATCGATATCCGGCCTGATCGTAAAGACAATCATCATCGCAAGGGCGACCAGAAGAGCCAGCACAAAGGGACTGCAGGAGGCACGCGCAAATGCCTGACGAATGACAGAAATAAAGTTGACACGAAATTTCGACCGTTGGGTCAAACGCCGCTTTTTGGGGTGGGTTTTATGGGTGAGAGACTGGTGCATGGCCAGTTCTCTTCCGCAGAAATGTCAAGGCTCTGCGGAGAAAGACACAAGAGTGTATGGAAAGGAGTGCCGGTGGGATCCATTCAGGCACAGCGGCTCTTGCCCGATGTTCCGCATCCGCTTAGCGTCCCGGCGCTGCCACGGCCGACACCAGTAAACTTGCGGATTGAGTATGGACAAAGGACTAATTCTAATCGTCGAAGACGACCCCGATATTATTCAGATCCTAGACGCCTATCTCGTTCGCGAAGGATACAGAACCGTCAGAGCCAGCGACGGAGAAACGGCGCTGACCCATTTCTCCATGTTGAGACCTGATCTGGTTCTCCTCGACATTCGCCTGCCGAAATTCGACGGCATCGAGGTTTTGAACCGCATCCGGCGGGAACGGGAGACGCCTGTCATCATGGTCACATCTCTCGCCGAGGACATGGACAAGCTGACGGGCCTTCGCCTCGGCGCTGACGACTACATCGTCAAACCTTTCAATCCGCATGAATTGATCGCGCGGGTGAATGCCGTGCTGAAACGCACGCGGCAACCGGGCTCTGGCGGAGTTTTACGTTTCGGGCCCATTGAGGTAGACACCGAAGCCTATGTCGCAGCCGTCTGCAACGACGGTCAGCGGGCCGTTCTGCCGCTCACGCTGAGCGAGTTCAGGATCCTCGCCCATATGGCGCGTCGTCCCACCCACGCCTTTCAGCGTGCCGATATTCTTGACGCCTGCCTGCCGGAAAGCGATGCGCTGGCGCGCACTATCGACACACACATCGCCAATCTGCGCAAAAAACTGACGGACCATGGCGCCTGCGGTTATCTCGTCTCGGTGCGCAGCATCGGTTATCGGCTGGCAGGGGAGCAAAAACCATGAAGCCTTGGCGGCTCCGCCTGCGGACGATGACGGCGATCACGATCACTACAATGCTCATCTTTGCGGTTGCGTTGGTCTATTTCGGCGTTTCCTGGTATGCGGACAATATTCAGGAGCGCATGATCGCCCAGCTATCGCCGGATGCCTCCAAGGCCTTCTCGGATATAGACCGGGGTGTGATGCCGGACCAGCGTCAGCTTGAGGCCCTTGTCAGGGTTTTGCCGGGCCTCGAGGACGAGGCCGATAACGAGCTTATCAAATCCGTATTCATTTTCGGATTGCTCGGTGTCTTTCTCTGCAGCTTGCTTGGTTACTTCATCTCTCGGCGCATTGCGGCACCTCTCGGCGAACTTGCCGATGCAGCGCGGCGCATGGCGACCGGCAACTTCAGCGGAGGAGCAGAGATCAAGGGGAGCCACATCGCAGAGGTCGCATTTCTCGTCGACAGTTTCGAGAGCTTGGTCCGGGAACTTCAGATGATGGAGCACCGGTTGAAGTTCAACACGATGGCGGTAGCCCATGAACTGCGCACCCCGCTCACGATCCTGCAGGGCCGTTTGCACGGCATTGCCGATGATCTCTTTCCCCTCGACAAGGAAGCCATTCGCCACCTCATCGTCCATGTGGAGGGGCTGGCACGTCTCGTGGATGATTTGCGCACGCTTTCTCTGGCCGAAACCAACAGCCTCGTCAAAGATACCGAGCCACTTGATCTTGCCGCCGAATGCGCGGCCGTGGCGGAGGCGGCGCGGCCGCTCATGAACGAAGCAGGCATTGATCTCGAGATGTCGCTGGAGGCAGCATCAGTTTGCGGCGACCGTCAACGCCTTCGGCAGCTGCTGCTTATCCTGATGGACAATGTGCGCCGCTACGCGGCGAGCGGCGGGTTTATGCGTTGCTCGACCGGGCTTCAGGACGGGCGCGCCTTCGTCTCGATCGAGGATAAAGGGCCGGGCTTCCCCGCCGGCGTCGAGGCGCACGGCATCGAACTCTTCTGGCGGATGGAACCGTCACGCGCGCGCAAGACCGGCGGGACAGGTCTCGGCCTGTCCATTGCCCGCGCAATCGCACAGGCGCATGACAGCGATCTGCAAATAAAGGCGCGTCCGGAGGGCGGAACGATCGTGACCGTCATTTTCCGGGAGGCATCCTGAACTCCACCCTAGTCATGGGCAGGCTTTCGCGCCGGCCCGAAGATCATGAAGCTGATGGCGGTGAGTAGCCATACACTGATGCCGGCATAAAGCATGACCAGGCCGAACCCATCCGCAAGCGCCCGGTGGACAAGCTCTTCCGAAACGCCCTGCGCCGAGGCGCCAGCAGTTCCCGCGGCGATCTTTTCCGCCAGCGACTGCACATGAGACACATCCGCCCCGATCGGCAGGTTCGCCCGAAGCGACGCCCCCACGCCCTCGACCAGAATAAAGCCCATGATTGGAATGTTGATGGCAAGCGAGATCATGCGTGCGCTCATGTCGATGCCCGAAGCCATGCCCGAACGGGCGGGCGAAACCGCGCCCGTGGTCGTGTTGGTAACGGGGGTATTGGTAAGTCCGAGCCCCATTCCGGCGAGGATGCAGCCGGGCAGCATTGTAAGCCAGTTCGCCTCTTCGATACCGCTTCCCAGCTTCATCAGCATGAAGCCGAGGCCGATAGTGAACAGTCCTGCCGGAATGACGAGGCGGGGTTGGTAGCGCAGCGACAGGCGTTCCGCCAGAGGCGGGACCACCAAGGCTGGCAGCGTATAGGCAAGCAGGCCGAGCCCGGCGGTGACGCTGTCATAACCGAGGCCAGCCTGAAACCAGATCGGCAGATAGATCATGAACGGCCAGAAGCTGATATTCATCGCGGCCGAACCGATGATCGCCCCGGAAAAAGGCCGGATGCGGAACACTGAGAAGTCGAACATCGGTCTTGAGATAAGCTTTTCGGCAATCAGGAAGGCGATGAAGCTCGCAGCCGAGGCGCCAAGGATCAGAAGCGCCGCCGGGCTCGCAAAACCAAGCTCGGGTCCCTGTGTGATGAAAAAGGCCAGGCAAAAAACGGACAGCGAAAGCGTGGCCATGCCGGCGATATCCAGACGTGCCGCCTCCGGGTCACGCGATTCTCTCACACCGCCCGAAGCAAGCAGCCACGTCACGATGGCGAGCGCTACGTGAACGAGGAAAACCCATTCCCAGCTCCACAGCGCAACAATGGCACCACCGATGATCGGGCCGAAACCGAGCCCAACGCCCGAGATGATTCCCCACCAGCCGAAGGCCATGCCGCGCTCCCGCGCCGTACGGAACTGGTGCGACAGAATGGCGATCTGGCACACCAGCATCGCTCCACCGCTCAAGCCCTGAAAGAAGCGCGCGCCGATCAGCACCGGAACATTCTGCGTCATTCCGCAGGCAAGGGAAGAAAGGGCAAAGGCAGCAATACTGGCAATAAAGACACGTTTGCGGCCGAAGCGGTCGGCCAGCGCACCGGTTGCCATCAGCACCATGGTCACGCCGATGGTATAGGCATTCATGATCCACTGGAGTTGCCGGAAATCCGCGTGCAGTACCTGTTCCAGTGTCGGCAGGATCGCCGGAACGCTGGAGATTTCCAGTCCGAACATAAGAGCGGAGAGACAAACGGCAGCGAGCGCCATGGCGCTTCTGCTGCCCGTTTGTTCGGTAATAGCAAGGGTCATTCTTCAGCCTTTCTTGGCTCGGCTCGCAACTGTGAAACCGATCTACGGAGGCGACAGGCTAGACAAAGCTTGACCATAACTGAATTGGATGATTGACTATTTCAGAGACAACAAATTGGAATAGTCGACATGAGCACGCTGGATGTGGAGGCCGTCGAAGCCTTCGTTACCATCGCCGATATGCAGAGCTTCACCCGCGCGGCCGAAGCGCTCGGCACCACCCAGGGCGCGATCAGCGTCAAGCTCAAGCGATTGGAAGACAGGCTGGGCCAGCGGCTGCTCGAACGCACACCGCGTTCGGTGCGGCTATCCGCGCAGGGTGCAGTGTTTTTGGCGCCCGCCCGCGAGTTTCTCGCCGCACACGATCGCGCATTGGCAGGCTTTTCCTCACCGCGCCGTCGTTTTGGCCTCGGCATTGCCGCCCACGTGGCAGGACCGGAGGTGCCAACCCTTCTGGCCCGCCTCAACGACCGTGACCCGGGCCTGACGATTGAAGTGCGGATGGACCATTCGCGCTCCCTGCTCGACGCGTTCGACCGTGGGGAAATCGACGCGGCCATCATCAGACGCGAGGACGACCGGCGCGATGGCGAGGTTCTCGGACCGGAGCATTTCGGCTGGTATGCAACCCCGCAATTCGAACATCGTCAGGGTGAACCGTTGCGGCTTGCGGCACTGTCTCCCGCCTGTGGCGTGCGTGATATAGCCACCCGCGCCCTGGACGGGGCTGGCATAGCCTGGACGGAGGTTTTCCTCGGCGGCACATCGTCCATGGTAACCGCGGCCGTTTCGGCGGGACTTGCGATTTCCGCCTTCTCCTCCCGTCTTGCCCCACCCGGCACCGTGGAGGTGAGCCAGCGTTTTGGGCTGCCTTCCCTGCCTTCCACCGAAATCATCATGTTCTCGACCCTGACGGACAGCAGATCGCGTGAGGCGTTGCGAACGCTCGCTGCCGCTTTTCGCGAGCATCGGCCGACCTAAGTGCCGTGGCGTCACAGATAGCCCGACCGCCTGTCGACATTTACCGGTGGAAAATCTAGCATCGCGCCAAACTGGAAGGACCGACCATCTCTCGATCCAGCCGCCACAGTGGAGTATTCATGTCCCTGCCCCAAAAAATCGGTTTTATCGGAACAGGCGCCATCACCGACGCGATGGTACGCGGCCTGCTTGCCAGACCCGCCGCCGTACCACATGTCATGGTGTCCCAGCGCAGCGCGGATGTTTCGGCTGAACTGGCTGCCGATTTTTCGCAGGTGATCGTCTCAAGCGACAATCAGGCGATCGTCGATGGCTGCGATACCGTCATGCTGGCAATCCGTCCCCAGATCGCCGAGGAGGTCATCCGGCCGCTACGGTTCAGGGACGAACAGAAAGTCATCAGCGTCGTGGCTGCGACCAGCCGGGAAACCCTTCTCGACTGGATCGATGCGGATGTACATCTCACCCAGGCGATCCCGCTGCCCTTCGTCGCCCGCCGCAAAGGCGTCACCGCCATTTATCCCGCCGATAGGGATACGGCAGCAATCTTCAACGTGCTCGGCAATGCGGTGGAATGCGAGACCAAGGCCGAATACGACCTTCTGGCCGCCGGAAGCGCTCTGATGGCTACTTATTTCGGCATCATGCAGACAGCTACGGAATGGTTGGCCGAAAACGGACTGCCGGAAGAAAAGGCGCGTGCCTATCTTGCGCCCCTCTTTGGCGGCCTCTCCGAGGTGGCGGTGTTGGCCGGAAGCAAGGCGGATTTTAACGATATCAGCCGTGAATTCGCCACCAAAGGCGGCCTCAACGAACAGGTGCTCAAAGACTTCGATGGCAAAGGCGGTTCAAAGGCCTTGAAAGATGCATTGAGCCGCGTGCTCGAGCGGATTGCGCGATAGCAGCCGGTGCAACGGTAGGAACAAAAAGGGGCCTTTCGGCCCCTTCTGTTTATGCCTTGCCCGGACGGTTGATCGTCAGGAAGTGGCGCACGACAGGCTTTTCCAGCCCGGAATGATAAGCCAGCACCTTGCCCTGCAAATCTGCATCGGCATTGGAGACCCGCTTGTGCTGGCGAAGATGTTCCGCCCAGGATTCCACCATGAACCATTCGACGATCTTCTGCGGGTCGGCGGAGTCTTCCGTGACACCCCAGCCATAGGCGCCATCGCGGCGACGTTCCTGGGAAAGCTCGTCGAGTGCATGCAGGAAAGCGGAGCGGTGATGCTTTTCGACATTATATTCGATCAGGATCAGCACCGGGCCGCGATCATGGGCCACCGGCTCGGCAACGAGCGGTTCCGGCCAATGGTTTGATGGCACCATATCCGCATCACCCGCAGGCAGTTTCAGGCGGTGCATGACAAGGCCCGCAACCAGCAGTCCCGCAGCACCGATCAGCAATGCACCCGGCACACCTGTGGCTTCACCAACAGCACCCCAGCCAAGGCTGCCGGCTGTCATCGCGCCGTTGAAGACGGTGAGATAGACAGCAAGGCCACGGCCACGTACCCAGTTTGGCAGAACTGCCTGGGCGGCCCCGTTCAGCGTCGTTAGAGCGGTGATCCATGCGCCGCCGAGGAACAGCAGGACGATGATGGCAAGCCACTTCGGCGGTGCGAGTGAAAGCGCGGCCATGACGAGTGCGGTAATGGCGGCAGCACCGAGAAGCAGGGCATCTGCATCGAAACGTTCGCGCAGCTTCGGCATGACCAGCGCGCCGCCGATGGCGCCAGCGCCGACAGCACCGAGCAGGATACCGTAGAAGCTGGCGTCTCCGCCGAGCAATTGCCGGGCAACCAGGGGCAGCAGCGCCCAGACGGCGCTGGCGAAAGCGAAGAAGATCGCGGCCCGCAGCAGCACGACATGAAGCGGTTTGCTGGCACGGGTGTAACGAAGGCCCGCCCGGAAAGCGCCGAGGAAACCTTCGGCCAGCGCATCATCAGCGTTCTTTACCCGTGGCCACCACAAAAGGGCGGCGATGACGACGAAGTAACTGGCGACATCGGCGCCATAGGTAAAGGCCGCGCCGAAGGCCGCAAGCAGGATGCCGCCAGCAGCCGGACCGATGGAACGGGCGATATTGATGCCGAGCGAGTTCAGAGCCACGGCGCTCTTGATATCCTCGCGCTTCACCAGTTCCGGTACGATGGCCTGCCAGGTCGGGCCCATCAGCGCCGCACCGACACCGCCGAGGAAGGTGAGACCGATCAGGGCGCTGACGGACAAAAGGCCGGTGTGCGCAAGAACCATGAGTGTGACGCTGACAGAGGCCAGCAACAGCTGAACTGCGATCAGGAACTTGCGGCGGTCGAGAATATCGGTCAGCACGCCGGCCGGGATCGCCAGAAGAAAGATCGGCAGGGTTCCAGCGGCCTGCACCATGGCGACAGCCGCCGGAGAGGCCGAAAGATCGGTCATCAACCATGAACTCGCGACATCACGCATGAAGCTGCCGGTATTGCCCAGCACAGTCGCGGCCCAGAGGACGGCGAAGACCGGTTGTGCAAGCGGAGCAAAACTGCTTGCGGAGGATTTTGCGGCGCTCATTTGCCCGTTCCTTTCGTGAGATCGATTGCAGCGACGACGACAAATGCGCCAGCGAGACCTAGATGTTCAAAGAAGGCATTGGTGGCCATCATGCGGTCCATGCCCGGCGCCATTTCCCAGAAGCGGAGAGCGATGAAGGTGGCGGCAAGAGTGAAGCCCGCCAGTGCCAGAGCTCCGGCCCAGCGCAGGAAGCCCGACACGACCAGAGCGGAGGCGGTGAGTTCGAACAGGATGACGACGACGGCGAATGCGGCCGCCGGCTGAAGACCAAAATGGTTCATCTCGGCAATCGCCCCGGGAAAGTCGAAAATCTTCGTCAGCGGTCCCTGAATATAGGCCGAGCAAAGCGCCAGAAGCGCAAGGGTTTTTGTGGCGGGTGCGGCAACGATATCCGCAAGGAAGACCCGAAGGCGAAGGGTTGAAAACGGCTCAGTCATAATGTGCTCCTACTGGCCGTTCGGTTCGAGCGGCGCTGGCGTTCATCTGATGGAGCGATATTGGCGCAAAGGATTACCGCCAACAATTGCATCAATAGTTTCGATATAATTGCGTAATTTGTAATATTCTTTTATCGGTTATTGGTCGTATCCCACGGGCGGCACATGCGCCGCCCGTGAGTGGGCTTCTTTTGCCGATGAAGCTTATACCGCCCAGCAGGAGCAGCCCAGGGCACCGAAGAAGCCTTTGAGATCGGCAATCGGCAGCTTCGATGTCCAGGCACCGGCATGGTCGTGACCATGCACACCGCAATCGCTGGCGCAGCCGCAGGTGGAGATGGCCGTGCGGCGCAGCGAGCGGGCGCCGGCGCCATCCGGTTCACCCCAGGCGGCGTAGCCGCCGAACTTGCGCACTGGCGACCAGTCTGGCATGGCCGGCGGAATATTGCTCTCGTCCAGTGCCTTGAAGTCACCGGCGCCATAGACGACCTTGCCACCCACCATCGTCAGTTCCGAGGTAAGGAAGGAGATTTCATCCTCCGCACAGGAGAAGAAGTCCTTGTCCGGCACCACGAGATCGGCGAACTGGCCTTTCTCGATGCGGCCCTTCTTGCCTTCTTCATTCGAGAACCAGGTGACTTTTTCCGTCCACATGCGCAGCGCCGTTTCGCGGTCTAGGCAATTGGCGCGCGGGTAAAGCTGCATGCCGCCAACGGTCTTGCCGGTCACCATCCAGAAGAGCGACACCCACGGATTGTAGGAGGCGACGCGCGTTGCGTCCGTTCCAGCCGAAACGTTCACACCCTTATCGAGCATGCGCCGGATCGGTGGTGTGGCTTCGGCCACGCCCTGACCATAACGTTCAACGAAATATTCGCCCTGATAGGCCATGCGGTGCTGGGTGGCGATGCCACCGCCAAGCGCGGCGATACGGTCGATGGAGCGGTCAGAAATGGTTTCTGCGTGGTCGAAGAACCAGTTAAGCCCTTCGAGCGGGATATCACGATTGACCTTTTCGAAGACATCCAGCGCCCGCGAAATGGTCTCGTCATAGGTGGCATGCAGGCGCCAGGGCCAGCGGTTTTCCGCGAGAATCCGGACAACATCTTCAAGTTCGCCTTCCATCTCCGGCGGCATATCGGGCCGCGGCTGACGGAAATCCTCGAAATCGGCCGCGGAAAAGACCAGCATTTCACCCGCACCATTGTGCCGGAAATAATCGTTGCCCTGCTTGTATTTGACCGATTGCGTCCAGTTGAGGAAGTCTTCCTTTTCCTGTTTCGGCTTCTGCGTGAAGAGGTTGTAGGCCAGCCGAACGGTCATCTGGTTCTCATCTGACAGCTTCTGGATCACCTCGTAATCATCCGGATAATTCTGGAAGCCGCCGCCGGCATCGATGACGCCGGTCACACCCAGCCGGTTCAGTTCGCGCATGAAATGGCGGGTGGAATTGACCTGATAGTCGAGCGGCAGTTTCGGCCCCTTGTCAAGCGTCGAATAGAGAATGCCGGCATTCGGCTTGGCGAGCAGCAGGCCGGTGGGATTGCCGTTGGCATCACGGGTGATTTCGCCACCGGGCGGGTTCGGCGTGTCCTTGGTATAACCGACGGCACGCAGCGCCGCGCCGTTAAGCAGCGCCCTGTCGTAAAGATGCAGAAGGAAGACCGGCGTATCCGGCGCGACCGCATTGATCTCCTCGATGGTAGGCAAACGCTTTTCGACGAATTGGTGCTCGGTGAAACCGCCGACGACGCGCACCCATTGCGGGGCTGGCGTTATCGCGACCTGGCGTTTCAGCATGTCCATGGCATCGGCAAGCGAGCGCACGCCGTCCCAGCGCAGTTCCATATTGAAGTTCAGGCCCCCACGCACGACGTGGGTGTGGTTGTCGATCAGGCCCGGCAGAACCCGCTTGCCCCTCAGGTCGATGATCTTCGTTTCCGGCCCGGCAAGGGCCATGACCTCGGTATCGCTTCCCACCTCCAGAAACAGACCATCCTTGATGGCGACTGCCGTTGCATTCGGATTGGCACGATCAAGTGTCGTGACGCGGCCATTGTGAAGGATGGTATCTGGATGCATGGACGAAGCTCCGCTCTTGATGGGATCAGCGGCCTTAGCCGGTGAAAACAGATTCGGAAAGGCGAGACTGGATGCCGCGCCGAGGAAAGTGCGTCGTGTCGGCATCAGCTTCTCTCCCTCTCGATGGGTGCGTTGCCCTTGGCAATATCTACCGTTTCGACACCACCCCTGGGCATATGACCGAACATGTGCGGCTTGATCTGGTTGAACCACGAAACGGCGGCCGGTTCCCTGTCTATGATCGTTCTTGCGAAAGGGATGATCTGTTCTCCGACCAGGATGCCCAGCAGACCGACCAAGGCAATGACGGGCGGCGCGGGCGAACGCACATTGAGCAGGCTGTAAACGATGCCGACGAGCAGGCCGGCGCCAAGCGACAGAAGATAGACTTTCATGGAAACCTCCTTTGGGTGGATAAAGCCGCGCCGGCCGGTATATTGATCCCGCCGGCGCGTCAGGGTTGAAAGCTTATTTCGCGGGGTTAGGGCCGATGCGCTTGCCGTGCTTGACGCGCTCAGCACCGCCATGAACATGCGTGACCGCATAATCGATGCCCATGCCGTAAGCGCCTGAATGTTCCTTCACCAGCGAGGTGACGGCGTCATAGGTTTCCTTGCGGGCCCAGTCGCGCTGCCATTCCAGCAGCACCTGCTGCCAGGTGACGGGGATGACGCCCGCCTGCACCATGCGGTCCATGGCATATTTATGCGCATCGACAGAGGTGCCGCCAGATGCATCCGCCACCATGTAGATTTCGTAATCGGCGACATCATGCAGCGCCGAAAGAGCGAAGGTGGTGTTGCACACTTCCGTCCAGAGGCCGGAAACAACAATCTTCTTGCGACCGTTGGCAGCATTCTTCGCCAGGGCATCGCGGACATTCTGGTCATCCCAGGAATTCATCGAGGTACGTTCGAGAATGTCGTTTTCCGGGAATACTGCCAGCAGTTCCGGGAAGGTGTTGCCGGAGAAGCTTTCCGTTTCAACCGTGGTGATTGTCGTCGGAATGTTGAAGATCTTTGCAGCCTTGGCGAGGCCGACGACATTGTTCTTCAGGGTCTGGCGATCGATCGACTGCACACCGAAAGCCATCTGCGGCTGCTGGTCGATGAAGATGATCTGGCTGTTGGCGGGAGTAAGGACTTCAAGCTTCGACATGGTGGTTCTCCGTTCAGGTGGTGATTGCCGATCGACGGCGGTGAAATTGACAAGGCTTCGCCGGTCAGCTGCCCGGCAGGGGCAGCCGCCTTGAAAGCGTGGATATGATTTCTTCGGTGGATGCGGATCAACGACCCGCTTTATGCCGCAAGGGGAGCGAGGTTCGCCTCGATCTGATTGCGGAAAGGCTCATAACGGCTTGGCAGCTTGAGCGCTTCGCCCAGATGCGCGGTATCCTCGTCGCGATCGAAACCGGGTTCGTTGGTGGCGATTTCGAACAGGATGCCGCCCGGCGTGCGGAAATAGATCGCCCAAAAGTAATCGCGGTCGATGACAGGGGTGACCTGATAGCCGGTGTCCATCAGCGCCTTGCGCACGTCCAGCTGCTTTTGACGGTTTTCAACCGCGAAAGCGATGTGATGAACCGAACCGGCTCCCGGACGGGCAAAGGGCGTCTTTGGCAGTGTGGCGAGATCAATCGTATCGGCGCCGTTGCCGCCGGGAATGACGAAGCGGGTTACATCGCCTTCTACATCGGCGCGCTCATATCCCATGAAGCGAAGCAGTTCCTCGGTCGCGGCCGTATCATTCAGATTGAAGCGCGCACCGGTGAAGCCGCGTATGGCGTTGTCTTCGGAGATGCCCTCGGCAAGCCATGGAGCGCGAGCATCGTTATCCGTTTCGATCAGCGCGAGTCCATCGCCATCCGGACCGGTAAAACGCAGGCGCTGTGCACCGAAGACCGTATCGGCCTGAAGGCCGGCGGCACCTTTCGTAATGAGACGATCTTTCCAGAAGCCGAGCGAACCCTTGGGGACGGAAAACTGTGTCTCGCCCACTTCGCCGACGCCCGGACGGCCGGCCATCATGTTGGCGAAGGGAAAATACGTCATGACGGTGCCCGGGGTTCCCTTTTCGTCACCGTAATAAAGGTGATAGACGCTTGGCTCGTCGAAGTTAACGGTTTTCTTGACCCGGCGCAGGCCGAGCGTATCGGTGAAGAAGCTGTTGTTCTGCCGCGCATCCGACGCCATCGAGGTAACGTGGTGCAGGCCCTTGATATCCTTGATCATCGTCGGCGCCTTTCGCTGTTGGTATGCCCGTTTCGATGGAGAAAGATGTAACCCGCTTGATTGCATCGCGGAATTGCAATATTTTTCTCGAATGAATTGCGATTTTTGAAATAATAGAGATGAACGATCACAAAGCTCTCAAAACCTTCCTGATGGCGGCCGAAAAGCGCAACTTCGCGCAGGTGGCCCGTGAACTCGGCATGACGGCAGCGGCCGTCACCCGTGCGATTGCAGCACTTGAAGATGATCTCGGCGTGCAATTATTCGTCCGGACCACCCGTCAGGTATCGCTCACGACGGACGGGGCCGTCTTCGCCGCACAGATTCAGCCGGCGGTCGAGGCTTTGGAGAACGCCCGGCGCGATGTTCGCAACGCCCACAAGGCCGACGAGGGACGCCTGAGGATCAGCGCGCCGACATGGCTCGGCAAAACGGTGCTGCCGCCGATCCTGTCGGGCTTCCGGGAACTCTATCCGAAAATGTGCTTCGAGATTTCGTTATCGGACGGCCTGGTCAATATCGTGGATGATGACTACGATCTGGCGATCCGTATCTCGTCCGCCCCATCGGACAAATTCACCATATGGCGCAAGATCAGGGCTGTACCGCGCATATTGGTGGCGGCTCCGGGCAGCCGGTTCGCGCAGATGAAACACCCCGCTGAACTGACGCCTGACGATTGCCTTGCCTACAGCGGCGAGAGCCGTCGGGAGAATTGGGTTCTGTCAGATGGCGGGTCAAGTATCACGATAACGGCAGGTCGTGCCTTCAGCGCCAATAGCGGCGAGGTTCTGGCCGATATGGCTGCGGATGGCGCAGGGGTCGCCTTGCTGCCGGGCTTCAACATCGCACAGCATATCCACAGCGGCCGCCTCGTCCATGTCCTGCCCGGCTGGTCGCCGCCGGAACTCTGGCTGACGCTCTATTATCCGCCCTATCAGGCCCTGCCGCCCCGCATCGCAACTTTCTCGAAATTTTTCGAAGAACAGTTACCAGCCTACATGGTGGCGCTGGAGTAGAACTGCCCGGATCTGCGCATTTTAATGACGGCGCGGGAGCGGCGCGCTCCCTCGCGTGATCGAGCGCGCGCCTTCTGTTATGCGCCATCCTGCCCAACAATATTGGACCGGGAAGTCACCGGACAACACACCAGTAAAATTCCGCTTGATTAAATACCGACTAGTCTGTATTTAATCAAGCAAGGGAGATTTGATGTGGCAAGGAAACAGAACCCATTGACCAGGCCGGGCCTGCTGGAGGCGGCATTTACCGTCATCCGGACGAAAGGTTACGCCGCGACGACAGTTGACGATGTCTGCGCCAAGGCCGAGCTGTCCAAAGGTGCGTTCTTTCACCATTTCTCCAGCAAGGAGGAAATGGCGGTCGCGGCTGCCCAGCACTGGTCGGAGGTAACCGGTGCCGTGTTCGAAACCGCGTCCTATCATGATGCCGCTGATCCACTGGAGCGACTGCTGAACTATGTCGCCTTCCGCAAGCAGTTGATACAGGGCGACTTGCCGGATTTTACCTGCTTTGTCGGCACCATGGCGCAGGAGGTTTACGAGACCAGCGAGGCGATCCGGCAAGCGTGCTGGACCAGCATTTCAGGCCACGCCGAAACACTTGTCAGCGATATCGAAGCAGCCCTGAATCAATACAGGATAACAGAGACATTTACGGCGGAAAGTCTTGCCCTGCACATTCAAGCCGTCATCCAGGGCGCCTTCATTCTGGCAAAAGCGAGCGGGAATCCGCAGCAAGCCGTCGAAAGCCTCGACCATCTTCACCGCTATATCCGGCTGCTGTTCAGCCCGACAATGATCGACCACGTTGAATGACAACGCATCAACAGGAGGAAACCATGCCAAGCGTCATTCGTCTACATCGCGTCTTCGCAACGAAACCCGAAAAGCTCTATCGCGCGTTCATCGAACCGGATGCGATTTCAAGCTGGCTCCCGCCATTCGGGTTCACCTGTACCGTTCATGAACTGAATGCGAAGGTCGGTGGCAATCACCGGATGTCTTTCCGAAATTTCACGACGGGCGACAGTCATTCCTTTGGCGGGACCTATGTTGAACTCGTGCCCGGAGAGCGCCTTGTCTACACGGACCGCTTCGACGATCCCAACCTGCCTGGCGAAATGAAAGTCACGGTGAGCATGAAGGCAGTGGCATCCGGCACCGAAGTGAATATCGAACAGGAGGGCGTGCCGGATATCATTCCGGCTGATGCATGTTATCTCGGCTGGCAGGAGTCACTGCGCAAGCTTGCCAAACTCGTGGAACCCGAAATCACGCAATAGCGCGCGACAATGTTCCAAATTGCGAGCGCATGATCTGCCTGCGCAGGGCTTACATGAACTCCCAGCTCCCGGAGGCTCCGGATCTGTCATCGCACGGATATCCGGGCCTCCTTCCTTTCCCCCGCTGCTTGGGCAGGGTCTTGCAGCCCGTCCAGAACTCGAACGACCGTACAAAAGGCGGAAGTCCCGACACAGACATGTTGGCAGGCCTCTGGCCGGTCAGTCTTCGATAGGAAAGGCGAATCCGGCCTTCACGCGGTCCATGACGACCATTGTCTTGAACCCTTTAATGTCGTGGTTTTCATAAAAGAAGCGGCGGGTGAAGGCCTCGTAGTCCTCCATGTCCTTTGCCGTGATTACCAGAATGAAATCGGCATCGCCGGTGACATAATAGCCGATCATGACTTCGCGCGTCGCACGGATCGCCGACTTGAAGCGATCGACGATGTCCGCGCGCTCCCGTTCCAGCGACACGAGGACGATCATGGTGATGCCCCGTCCCACGGCTTTGGGCGAGATGATCGCCACATCCGCCTCGATCACTCCCTCCTCCCGTAATCGCTTGAGCCGCCTCTGGCAGGCCGTCGGCGAGAGATTGACGATCCGCGCAAGCTCCTCCGACGTCAGACGGTTGTTCTTTTGCACGGCGTCAAGCAGCGCCCTGTCGGCTCGATCAATATCGGTCATGCAGAATTCCTGCGTAGTTGGGTAAAATTAGCATTATTTCTGCGTCAAGCAGGAAATAAATGCCGGAGATCGATCATGCAGCGACGCTAAGCTCCACGCAAATGAAAACGGAGCATATTCATGAAAGGTATTGCCAGCGCCGCGTTGAAGAACCTTCGCCGGCCCGATCTGATCGAGCATCGCGCCTTTTTGGACGGGGTATGGGTGGAGCGCAGCGAGAGGCTGAGCGTCATCGACCCAGCAGGCGGCGACCATCTCGTGGATGTGACCGCCTGCTCTCTCGATGATGTCGATTCCGCCATAGAGGCCGCAAGCGCAGCCTTCCTTCACTGGCGCGAGACGCTGCCGGTAGAACGCGGCGACATCCTGCGGAGCTGGGGCAGACTGATGCGCGACAATGCGCGCGATCTCGCCACTATCATCAGCGCCGAGCAGGGCAAGCCGCTGGAAGAATCGCTGGGGGAAATTTCCTACGCGGCCAATTTTCTCGACTGGTTCGCGAGCGAAGGCGAGCGATCCTATGGCGAGACAATACCGAGCCACCTGAAAGGTGGCAATCTCTCCGTACGGATGCAGCCGATCGGCGTAACGGCAGCGATCACGCCATGGAACTTCCCGTCAGCCATGATAGCCCGCAAGGCAGGAGCGGCCCTTGCCGCCGGTTGCACCATGATCGTCAAGCCGGCACCCGAAACTCCGCTCTCGGCGCTGGCTCTGGCAAAACTTGCGGAGGAGGCAGGCATGCCGGCCGGCGTATTGCAGGTACTGCCCGGTGAAGCCGCGCCTCTGGCGCGTCGTCTTCTGGAGCACACCGATGTGCGGGCGTTCTCCTTCACTGGCTCGACGGAGGTCGGGCGGCTGCTCCTTACCCAGTCGGCGGCAACCGTCAAGAAAGCGTCGCTGGAGCTGGGTGGTCATGCACCCTTCATCGTATTTGGGGATTCTGATCTTTCTCAAGCGGTGGCGGGGTGCATCAGCGCCAAATTCGCTACATCTGGCCAGGACTGCCTGGCGGCAAATCGCATCTATGTTCAGCGAGCGCTGTATGACCGCTTCATCGATCGGTTTGCCGACGCAACTTCCAGACTGACCGTTGGCCACGGCCTTGAACCGGGCATCGACATTGGGCCGATGACACGGCCATCGGTCGCCGAAAAGTGCCGTCAGCAGATCGCACAGGCGCTCTCCGCTGGCGCGCGCCTCGTCTGCGGCGGGCAGGACAGTCCGCTCGGCGGCAATTTCGTAACGCCAACCGCGCTGGCTGATGTGACTGACGACATGCTGATCGCACGTGAGGAAACCTTCGGGCCTGTGGCCGCCATCCTTCCCTTCGATGACGAGAATGAGGTCGTCCGCCGCGCCAATGCAACCGAGATGGGACTTGCGGCCTATGTCTACACCAACGATCTGGGCCGGGCGATGCGCCTGACCGACCAGCTGGAATACGGCATGGTTGCCGTCAATACGCCGAAATTCACCGGTGCGCCAATTCCCTTCGGCGGCTGGAAACAATCCGGCCTCGGTCGCGAAGGCTCGCGCCACGGCCTGATGGAATATCTTGAACCCAAATATGTCTGCTTCGGCAATCTGGCTGCCTGAAAGGAACCCGCCTATGACCATCGACATCAAAAATATCGCGGAAATGGATCGAAATGCGGTTCTGCACCCCTTCACGCAGCTGAAAGACTTCGCCAGCGGCAAGCTCGGGGAACCGACCATCGTTGAAACCGGCAAGGGCATCCGCATTCAGGACGCCCACGGCAAGCAGTTGATCGATGGCTTTGCCGGTCTTTATTGCGTCAATGTCGGTTATGGTCGCACCGAGGTGGCGGAAGCCATTTCCCGTCAGGCCTATCGGCTCGCCTATTATCATTCCTACGCCGCCCACACGACGGATGAACTGGCGATCCTGTCCGACCGGCTGGTGAAGATGGCGCCCGGCAAGATGAGCAAGGTGTTTTACGGCATGTCCGGCTCGGACGCCAACGAGACCCAGGCAAAGCTCGTCTGGTATTACAACAATCTGCGCGGCAAGCCGGAGAAGAAGAAGATCATTTCCCGCGAGCGGGGATATCACGGCTGCAGCGTCGTTTCCGGTTCCATGACCGGCATGAGCTTTTATCATGACCACATGGACCTGCCGCGCGCTGGCGTGCTGCATACCGGCGTCCCCCACCATTATTGGGGCGCTGAAGCCGGTGAAACCGAACTGGAATTCTCAAAACGGCGCGCCGACGAACTGGAAGAGCTCATTCTGCGCGAAGGCCCCGACACAATCGGTGCCTTTATTGCTGAACCGGTGCTTGGCACGGGGGGTATCACGCCGCCGCCGGAAGGCTACTGGTCGGCGATACAGGATGTTCTCAGAAAATACGATGTCCTGTTGATCGCCGATGAGGTGATTACCGGCTTCGGGCGTACAGGCTCCATGTTCGGCTCACAACATTACGGCATCGAGCCGGATCTGATCACCGTCGCCAAAGGGCTGACATCAGCCTATTTCCCGCTCTCCGGCGCGATCGTAGGAGAGAAAGTCTACAAGGTGATGGAGGACGGCGCTGATCGCGTCGGCGCCTTCTCGCACGGCTATACCTATTCCGGACATCCCATCGGTGCGGCTGCGGCAAACGCCGTGCTTGATATCGTGGAAAAGGAAGACCTGCCGGGCAATGCACGGGCCGTCGGCAACTATTTTCAGGAGCAGTTGAAGGCAAGGTTCGCACAGCTTCCAATCGTCGGCGAGGTGCGTGGCGTGGGCCTGATGGGTGCCATCGAATTCGTGGCGGACCGGGAAAAGAAGACACGTTTTGCACCGGGTCTTGCGGTTGGTGCACGCGTTTCGAAGGCAGCACGCAATGGCGGCCTTATTGCGCGGGCCATGCCGCATGGCGATATTCTGGGCTTTGCACCGCCGCTCGTGACGACGAAGGCGGAGGTGGACGAGATCATCGCCATCGCCGAAGCCGCCGTCCGCAGCGTCATGGATGATCTGGTCCAGGCTGGCGAAAAAATCTGATCACCAGCCAGGCTTTTACCGGACGGGGAACTGGTCGTCTGGACAGCAGGGAGATGACGATTGCGCCTGTTTTGGATGCAATTGTCATCTACGCTGCATAAGGCTTCATCTTTTCACCGAACCGTGCATAATGTCATGAAATCATCTTCGTCTAAAACGAGACAATTTCATGCGCCGTCAAGCCAATCCGCTCAGCCTCGATCCGGTTCCCGCAACGAAACCGGTGGCATGGCGGCCAGTTCTCGCCAAGCAGAAGGGCGAAACGAAACATTCGGCACTGACCGAACGCATCATCGCCGATATCGACGCCGGCGTTCTGAAGCCAATGGACCGCATGCCGACCCATCGCGACCTCGCCCGTGAACTCGGCCTTTCCGTCCAGACCGTCAGCCTCTCCTACAAGGAGGCCGAGCGGCTGGGCTATCTCAGCGGCGAGATCGGCCGAGGCACCTTCGTGAAGACACGGGTGACGGAACGGGCGGGCCGCATGATGCTCGACCACAGCCCGACTGAGGTCCTCGATCTCTCCATTATCCGCGGCGTCTATCTCGACGAGCATGAAAACGCCTCACGCGCCATCCTTCGTGAATTGGCCGATGGTGACAATTCGGGTTTCATGCGCCCCTGCCGGCCGGTGGCCGGCCTCGACAGCCATCGCGAAACCGCCCGAACCTGGCTCACCATGATGGGCGTGACCGCCGGTGCGGAGCGTATCCTCGTCACTAACGGCGCAGCCCACGGCATTTTCCTTGCCCTGAGCTGCATCATTCGATCGAACGACGTGGTTCTCTGCGAGAACCTCACGGACCACGGCATTATCGGCCTGTCGAACATTCTCGGTTTCAGTCTCAAGGGCCTGCCGACCGATGAAGAGGGCGTTTTACCGGACGCGCTGGAGGCCGCGTGTGCATCAGGCGGCGTCAGGGCGCTGGTGCTTATTCCCACCCTCAACAATCCCACGGGGCATGTATCGGGCGCGGAGCGCAGACGGGAGATTGCGACAATTGCCGAACGCTACGGCGTCTTTGTCATCGAAGACGAAGTTTATCGCCCGATCATCGAGGATGATTTGCCATCCATCACTGAAATGCTGCCCGATCTGGGCTTTTTCGTCACCAGCTTCACCAAGACGGTGCTGACCGGGCTGCGCGTTGGTTATCTCGTCGTACCACCCGCCTATTCCATCCGCGCCGCCTCCATCCTGCGTGTATCGAGCTGGAGTGGAACCTATCTCACGGCAGAAATCGCCACGCGCTGGGTAGAAAACGGCACCGCAAGGCGGCTGCTGGACGTCCAGCGCGCTGAAGCGCGCATGCGGCAGAAAATTGCCGCGGACATATTGAGCCACCATATCGCCTCGACCCACTCCCTGTCCTTTTGTGCCTGGCTGAAGGTTCCGCCACGCTGGACTGAGGACGGCCTTGTACGTGCGCTGACAAACCAGAATGTCGCGGTAACCCCATCAGAACCATTCATTGCCGGACCCGGCCATGGCGGCGGCATCCGCATATGCCTCGGCGGCCGCCTCAATCATGCAAGCCTGGCCAAGGCTTTAAACACCGTACGGCAGACCTTCGAGCAACTGCCCCCGGTCTATGATATCGGCTCGATCGGCTGAGGCAATCAGCCGAAAATCATTGAATCATTACAATATAATAATTGACATGATTTTACTTCGCTCACAACATGACAATCATGAAGAGCGAAAACCTGTCCATATCCGCCGAAAAAAGCCCGCTTCCGGTCTCGCTGGCCGCGATAGAGCAGGCGGCCGCGCGGCTTGCCGGACAGGTGGAGCGAACCCCGCTGGTCCGCTCGGACAATCTGTCCGAACGCTGTGGCCATCCCGTTCATCTGAAGCTTGAAAGCCGTCAACCAATCGGCGCCTTCAAACTGCGCGGCGCGATGAATGCCATATTCTCGCTTGACGATGAGGCGCGCAAACGTGGCCTCGTCACCGCCTCGACAGGCAATCATGGCCGGGCCGTGGCCTACGCTGCAGCCAAACTCGGCATTCCCGCCACCATCTGCATGTCGGCGCTAGTGCCGACAAACAAGGTGGAGGCAATCCGCGCGCTTGGCGCCGACATCCGGATCGTCGGCAGATCACAGGATGACGCGCAGGAGGAAGTGGAGCGCCTGACCAGAAGCCATGGCCTGACCCCTATACCTCCGTTCGATCATAGCGACGTCGTGGCGGGCCAAGGCACGATTGGTCTCGAGGTTGTCGAGGACATGCCTGAACTGGCGACAATTCTCGTTCCTCTCTCGGGCGGCGGTCTCGCGGGCGGTATCGCCGTTGCGGTGAAAGCGTTGAAGCCGAGGGCGCGGGTCGTCGGTATTTCCATGGAGCGGGGTGCGGCCATGCATGCGTCGGTTAAAGCCGGTCGCCCCGTCTCGGTCCAGGAGGAAGAAACGCTGGCGGATTCGCTCGGCGGCGGGATTGGACTGGCGAACCGTGTGACCTTTGCACTTTGCCAGGCATTGCTTGATGACATCGTGCTGGTTTCCGAAGACGAGATCGCAGCAGGCATCCGCCATGCGGCGCACGAGGAAGGCCTGAGGGTGGAAGGCGCGGGCGCCGTTGCCTTCGCTGCCGTCCTGTCGGGCAAGGTCAACATCAGCGGCCCGACCGCGATCATCGTATCGGGCGGAAACATCGATCCGGCGCTCCACAAGACCATCATCGACGGGGGAGCCGCATGAGCCGCATCACCATCCTCACCGAAAAAGACCTGCGCGCCGTCGTTAAGCTCGACCTTTCCGCGGTCGACTGTGTCGAGCAGGCCTTTGGCGCCCTTGCCACCAAAGCTGTCGCCATGCCGCCGATCCTCCGGCTCGATATTCCCGAGTTTCGCGGCGAAGTGGATGTGAAGACTGCCTATGTGCCGGGTTTCGACGGCTTTGCCATCAAGGTCAGCCCCGGCTTCTTCGACAATCCGACGCTTGGGCTACCGAGCCTCAATGGCCTGATGATCCTCTTCAGCGCGAGGACCGGGCTGGTGGAGGCCCTGCTTCTCGACAACGGTTATCTTACCGATGTGCGCACCGCTGCGGCCGGTGCAGTTGCGGCGCGGCACATGGCACGAAAGGACGCGTCCGTCGCAACGATTTTCGGGGCGGGCATGCAGGCGCGTCTGCAGCTCGAGGCTTTGACGCTGGTGCGGTCGATTAAAGCTGCGCGGATCTGGGCACGAAACCATGACAAGGCTGAGAAGCTCGCAAACGATTTTGCCAGGGAACACGGCATCGAAGTTTCCGCAGTGGCTGATCCACAGGCAGCGGTGCGAAACGCTGACATCATCGTCACCACGACACCGGCCGAAAAGCCAATCCTGCGCGCCGACTGGCTGGAACAAGGCCAGCATCTGACCGCGATGGGATCGGATGCCGAACACAAGAACGAGATCGATCCGGCCGTATTCGCCAGAGTGCGCTATGTCGCGGACAGGCTTACGCAGACACGCATTCTCGGCGAATTGCATCACGCGATTGCCGCGGGTTACGTCGAGCGGGATCAGTCCTTCGCCGAGCTTGGAGAGGTGATTGCCGGCAAGTCACAGGGCCGCCTCTCGAACGAAGACATCACCTTTGCCGATCTGACCGGCACCGGCGTGCAGGACACAGCCATCGCCAATCTCGCCTTTGCCCGCGCCAAAGACGCAGGCAGCGGCCAGATCATCGAAAACAGCGTAAAAATGGGAGACGCAGCGTGAGTGTAACGCTGAACTTTACGCGCGAGGAATATGCCGCGCGCCTGGCTAAAACCCGGAAAGCCATGGAAAGTGCCGGTATCGACCTGCTTGTCGTCACCGACCCGTCCAACATGCATTGGCTGACGGGTTATGACGGCTGGTCCTTCTACGTCCACCAATCTGTGCTCGTGCCGCCGGATGGCGAGCCGATCTGGTATGGCCGCAAACAGGATGCCAATGGCGCCAGGCGCACGGCGTACCTCGCCCATGAAAATATCATCGGCTATCCCGATCACTATGTTCAATCGACCGAACGGCACCCGATGGACCTGTTGTCGCAGATCATCGAGGAACGGGGCTGGTCAGGCCTGACGGTCGGTGTCGAAATGGACAATTATTATTTCTCGGCAGCAGCCTTCGCATCGCTGAACAAACATCTGCCAAACGCACGTTTCAAGGACGCCGCCGGCCTCGTGAACTGGCAGCGCGCTGTCAAAAGCCCAACCGAACTCGACTATATGCGCAAGGCCGGCAAGATCGTCGAACTGATGCATAAGCGTATCGTTGACGTCGTTGAACCGGGCATGCGCAAGTGCGATCTCGTGGCAGAGATATACGATGCCGGCATTCGTGGCACCGCAGAATTCGGCGGCGATTACCCCGCCATTGTGCCGCTACTTCCTTCCGGTGCCGACGCCTCCGCGCCGCACCTGACCTGGGACGACAAGCCGATGCGCTCAGGCGAAGGTACCTTCTTCGAAATCGCCGGCGCGTACCGTCGTTATCATTGCCCGCTGTCACGCACGGTCTTTCTCGGCAAACCGACAAAGGCATTCCTTGACGCAGAGAAAGCAACGCTCGAGGGCATGGAGGCCGGTCTTTCCGCAGCCAAGCCCGGCAATACCTGCGAAGACATCGCCAATGCCTTTTTTGCCGTGCTGAAGAAATACGGGATCATCAAGGACAACCGCACCGGCTATCCGATCGGACTTTCTTATCCGCCTGATTGGGGCGAGCGGACCATGAGCCTTCGCCCCGGCGACCGCACGGAGCTGAAACCCGGCATGACGTTCCATTTCATGACCGGCCTGTGGCTGGAGGACATGGGGCTCGAAATCACCGAGAGCATCGCGATTACCGACACCGGTGTCGAATGCCTTTCCAATGTACCGCGGCAACTCTTCGTGAAGGGCTGAGACGATGCTGAAGACCGCGCTTCGCCCCTCCCCGATCACGCCCTCCGTCGATTTTGACGCCAGGGGCGTGCAACACGGTCATCTGCGGCTGCCCTACAGCCGCGATGACAGTGCCTGGGGCTCGGTGATGATCCCGATCTGCGTTATCGCCAATGGTGAGGGGCCGACCGCCCTTTTGACCGGCGCCAATCACGGCGATGAGTATGAGGGGCCGGCGGCGCTTTTCGAACTCGCCCAGAGGCTCGAGCCGGCCGAAGTGAAAGGCCGCATCATCATTGTCCCAGCGCTCAACTACCCGGCCTTTCGCGCAGGTACACGCACCTCACCCATCGACCGGGGAAACCTCAACCGCAGCTTCCCCGGTCGCCCTGACGGTACCGTGACGGAGAAGATTGCCGACTACGTCACCCGTCATCTGATACCGCTCGCGGATATCGTTCTCGATTTTCATTCCGGCGGCAGGACGCTTGATTTCCTGCCCTATGCAGCGGCTCACGAATTGCCCGACAAAACTCAGGAAAGCCGTTGCTTTGATGCCGTGGCCGCTTTTGCTGCCCCCTATTCGATGAAGATGCTGGAAATCGACGCCGTCGGCATGCTGGACACGACCGTCGAGGAAATGGGCAAGGTCTTTGTCACCACCGAACTCGGCGGCGCCGGCACGGCGAGCGCGAAATCGATCGATATCGCCCGCAGGGGCACCATCAATCTGCTGCGACATGCAGGCATATTGGCCGGTTCGCCCGTTGCCGCGCCAAGCCGTTGGCTGGATATGCCCTCCAGCGACTGCTTCACCTTTGCCGAAGACGACGGTCTCGTCGCCTTTGTCCGCGATCTGGGAGACGCGGTCACGGTTGGTGAGACAATCGCACGGGTTTATCCCATCGGGAAAACCGGCCTCGCACCGGTCGATTACCGCGCCTCCATGTCAGGGCTGCTTGCCGCGCGCCACGTACCCGGCCTCATCAAGGCTGGAGACTGCCTTTCCGTCATCGCCACGGTCACGGAGAATACCTAGCCACCAGAACACCGTGAGATCCGAAAACGGACCACGCAACCCAACCAGAGGAGTTAGAACATGAAGATCACCAAATTCGCCGGCCTTTCCGCCCTCGCCCTTACCATCGGCGTGACGTCAGCCAGCGCGCTCACCGTCGAAGAAGTCAAAAGCCAGGGCTACATTCGCGCCGCCACGGCTAATGAAGTGCCCTATTCCTACATGCAGCCGGATGGCACCTCCGCTGGCATCGGCCCGGATGTGGCCAATGCGGTTCTGAAATCGATGGGCATCGAAGAGGTCAACTGGACGGTGACGCCCTTTGGCACGCTGATCCCCGGCCTCAAGGCCCGTCGCTTCGATTTTGCGGCCGCAGAACAGAATATCTCGCCCGAGCGCTGCAAACAGGTGGCCTTCACCGAGCCGAACTCATCCTATGGCGAAGGCCTGCTGGTGAAGAAAGGTAATCCGAAAAAGCTGACCACCTATGCCGATATCGCAAAGGACCCTTCATTGAAGGTGGCCGTCGTGTCGGGCGCGAACAATGTCGACTTCCTGCGCGCCGTTGGCGTCAAGGAAGAACAGATCGTCTTCATCCCAGCCAATGCCGACGCCATCCCAACCGTGCAGAGCCGCGCCGACGCCTATGCGGCCACGGAGCTGACGGTTTCGGAACTCGCCAAGGGTCAGGCGAACGTCGAGCAGGTAAAGCCTTTCACCGATCCGGTCGTGAAGGATGCGCCGGTGCGCAACTACGGCGGTTTCGCTTTCCGCCCGGAAGACAAGGAGCTGCGTGACGCCTTCAACGCTGCCCTGGTCGAATTCCGCAAGACCGACGACTACAAGAAAATTCTCGCCAAATACGGTCTCTCCGAACAGAGTATCGCGGCAGCGGCCGAAAAGAAGGTCGCCGATCTCTGCGCCGGCAAATAATGCCAGCCGGCGTCCGGGCATAACCGGGCGCCGTTCCTCGGGAATTCGGGAAAACTCCAGATGGACATGACTGCCTATCTGCCGATGTTGTGGCAAGGCGCCGTCGTCACCATGACGATTACGGTGGCAGCACTTGTCGTCGGCACCGTACTCGCTTTTTTCTTCGGCATTCTGCGCGTCGAGGGCGGACCCATCCTGTCGGCAATCGCGCTCTGTTATACGGAAGTGTTTCGCGGCACCTCGCTGCTGGTGCAGCTATTCTGGTTCTATTATGCCCTGCCGCTGGTCGGGTTGAGCTTCGATCCTGTCACGACGGGGGTGCTGGTGCTTGCCGCCCATGCTGGCGGCTACGGCGCGGAAATCGTTCGCGGCGCGCTGTCCTCCGTCTCGGTGCAACAGCTGGAAGCCGCACGCGCGCTGAACTTCACACGCATGCAGACGCTTTTTCGCATTTCCTTGCCACAGGCGATCGTCGAAATGATGCCGGCTTTCGGGAATCTGGCCATCGAGACACTAAAGCTTTCCTCGCTCGTCTCGTTGATCTCGATTGCCGATCTCACCTTCGCGGCACAGTCGATCCGCAACCTGACGCTGGACAGCGCCAGCATCTATTCGGTCACGCTGCTTTGTTACTTCGCGATGTCGCTGATCCTGATGGTCGTCATCCGGGCGATCGAACGCTTCGTGCGGCGCGGCAATGTCTTCCCGCGCACGCGCCATTCGTAAGGATATCTTCTCATGATGTATGGTTACGAATGGGACACGACCACCTGGCTTACCTACACGACCTCCATCCTGCCCATCATCCTGATCGGTCTGACCGTGACGCTGAAGGCAGCCGCCGCCGGTTTTGCCATCGCACTGGTTTTGGGACTTGTCTTTGCGCTGCTGCGCCGCAGCCGGGTAAAGATGATTTCCTGGCCGACCGCGCTGGTGGTCGAATTCCTGCGCGATACGCCGCTTCTGGTGCAGCTGTTCTTTCTTTATTATGTGCTTCCGGATTTCGGCATCGTCTTGCCCGCTTTTCTGACCGGCGCGCTGGCGCTCGGCCTGCAATATGCGGCCTATACTTCCGAGGTCTATCGCGGCGGCATAGAGGCGATACACCATGGCCAATGGGAAGCGGCGACCGCGCTTAACCTGACGCGCATGCAAACCTATCGCGATATCATCATTCCCCAGGCCATTCCGCGCATCGTTCCAGCCATGGGCAACTATCTCGTTGCCATGATCAAGGAAACGCCGGTGCTATCAGTCGTCACGGTTCTCGAGATGATGGGGCTTGCCAACATGATCGGCGAACGCACCTTTGAATATCTGGTGCCGCTGACGCTTGTCGGCCTGATCTTCCTCCTTCTGACCATAATCTGCTCGGCAGGCCTCAGCCGCCTGCAAAGGGCGCTCCCAAAAGCAGGAATACCCTTGCGATGACCAACACCACCAATCAGCCACTGATCGAATTTTCGGATGTCACGAAACGCTTCGGCATTCTGACGGTGCTCGACCAGTTCAATTTCAGCGTGGCGAAGGGTGAAAAAGTCACCCTCATCGGCCCTTCCGGCTCCGGCAAGTCGACGGTCCTGCGCATTCTCATGACACTCGAACCCTTCCAGGAGGGAAAACTGACGCTGGCTGACATGTCCTATCATGAGCCGGGAGGCAAGGGCCCCTTCATGGCCTCGGAAAAACACCTGCGCCAGATCCGCAACCACGTCGGCATGGTTTTCCAGAGCTTCAATCTCTTTCCGCATATGACCGTGCTGCGCAACATCGTGGAGGCGCCGGTGCGTGTTCTGGGTATCGCCCGTGGAGAGGCTGAGGCGCGTGCGATCGAACTATTGAAAATGGTGGGGCTTGCGGACAAGAAAGATCATTATCCGGTTCAGCTTTCCGGCGGACAACAGCAGCGTGTCGCCATCGCCCGCTCGCTCGCCATGCGCCCGCGTGTATTGCTTTTCGATGAGCCGACCTCGGCGCTGGACCCGCAGCTGGTGGGCGAAGTGCTCTCCGTCATCCGCGATCTCGCGCATGAGCACGATCTGACGATGCTGCTTGTCACCCACGAAATGCGCTTTGCCCGTGAGGTATCGGACAGGGTCTGCTTCTTCGACAAGGGGCGCATCTGCGAACAGGGAAAGCCGGAGGAAATTTTTGGAGAGCCGAAAGAAGAGCGGACCCGCGAGTTTCTCTCTTCGGTTCTGCGGTAAGCATGGTTGCCCATAAAAAGCCGACTACGAAAAGCGTCCGCGTTCTCGCACCGTGCCACCAACCGCTGCCATTCTTCACCACTTATCGTAACAGGCGCGCGCACCACCGGTCTTTGTGTGGAGTGGCTTTTCCAATCGGTAATTTCACGCGGTTCGGGGATTTTGAATTCCCGTCACCCTGCGATCATGTCCAGATGCTTTCCGGCGTCAGGATTTCAAAGGGTACGATCCGCTGTTCGACGGAAGACGAATCCGCGTTCTCGATGCGCCGCAACATCACGTCGATCAATTGTTGCGGCATCCTGTCGAGGGGCAGTGGCAGCGAAGCGGTAATCAGCCCCTCATTCAAGCCCTTGCGCGTTTCCGGGCCGATATCGTTGCAGACGATCTTTATGCCGCGCTGTTTCTCCGCAGGCAGCTCCCTGAGCGCCCGCAAGACGCCCGATATGCCGCCGCCATTGACATATACCCCCCTGAGCCCTGGTTCGGCAGCAATGATGTCCCGAATGACGGCATAGGCATTTTCCGGCTCTTCATGGGTCAGCAGTGTTTCCGCTACCTGCAGTTCCGGCGTGTTCTCGCGCATGTAGGAGCGAAAACTAGCATCTGAAACATCCTGGCACTGATAACGGTTGCTGCCGATCAGGGGCACGACCACTCCCTCGCCTTTCACGGTCTGACTGAGGAACCAAGCGGCCGTCCGGCCGCGTTTCCAGCTGTCGGTTCCGACAAAACCCGCCCGGCTCGCCGCTGACAGATCGGACACATAGGTCACCACGGGAACACCTTTGCTCCGCAACTCATCAATGGCCTGGCTCACCAGCGGGTGATCGGCAGTCACAACCGCAATTGCGTTGCAGGACTGCCCCATCTTCAGGAGATTGGCGGAAACGGCCTCCGGTGAAAGATCGTCCTCAAAAACCACGTCCGGCTCGATGACGCTTTCCAGCCTCTGATGTGCGGCAGCGACGATCCCTTCTCCCCAAAGGCGGTAAAGCGGCCGGTGGGATTGCTGCAGCAGGAAGCCCAGCCTGTAATGTGGCAAGGCCTCGCGCCTTCGGTCCTTGATGGTGCCCAGACCATAAAACCCGATCTCCTGCGCCGCCTTGAGAATCTGATCGATCGTATCCTGACGTACGGCGCTCGAACCGTGCAGCAGCCGGTTGACAGTGGAGATGCTGACGCCCGCGGCTCTCGCAAGATCGGCAATGGTGGGTCGATTCATGGCGCCCTCAATCGTATCATTGATGAATGACATGAAATGATACGAAATGCAACGCCAAATGAAATATAAATTCCATTTCCGCGAAAATGAAAGATATAAATCGGCCTGTCATTCAGGCCCATCGGGAGGATGGGCGGGGAGGAAGCAATGGCATTTTTCAGGAAATCTTTCGCGATACGAACCGCGTCGCTTGTGATGGCGTCCATTGCCTTTGCGGCCATCCGCCCTCGCCATCCAGTCGAGACATAAGAAGGATCAAGATCGATGAAAATCGCCATCGACCCCCACATGCACCGTTTCACCAGCCTCGATGAGCTGCCCGCCAAAGTTAAGGAGCTCGGTTACGACTGGATCGAACTCAGCCCGCGTGCCGATTTCCTCGAATGGTTCAAGGCGCCGCGCGTGTTTCCCGAACGTATCAGGTCCTTCAAGAAGGCTTTGAAAGAGGCCGATGTCGGCATCGCCGCGCTGCTGCCAATGTATCGCTGGGCCTCCAATGATGAAACCGAGCGGCAGGCAGCGGTCAAACACTGGAAACGCGCTATCGAGATCGCAATCGAACTTGAGGTCGACACGATGAACTCGGAGTTCGGCCGTGGACCGCATCCCGACAAGGGCTCATGTTATTGCTGCCATACGGGTTCGATGATCGAGGCCTGCGAGGATGCATGGTGGCGCTCGATGGAAGAGCTGGTACCGATCTTCGAGCGCGAGAACATCAGCCTGCATGTCGAGCCGCATCCGGAAGACTGGTGCGAAACGCTGCAGCCGGCGCTTGATATCATCCGCACGGTCAACTCCAGGAACGTCAAATTCCTCTATTGCGCGCCACACACCTTCTATTTCGGCGACGATACCAAGGCGATGCTTCGGGAAGCCAAGGACGTGCTGGCCCATGTGCATGTGGGCGACACCTTCAACCACAGGGCAAGTTCTGGGCTCCGCTACATTCTCAACCCGCCCGGTACACAGGCAAGGGTGCACCAGCACCTGAATATCGGTCAGGGCGAAGTGCCATGGGACGACTTCTTCGGCACGCTCGCTGAAATCGGTTTCGACGGCATCATGACCTCCTGCGTCTTCGCCTGGGAAGACAGGGCGGATGAATCGAGCCGGTTCATGCGCGCCAAGATGCAGGACTATATCGACCTCTATTTCAAGAAATAACGCGAAAAACCGGTGCCGGTGCCCAGGCAGAACCTGCCTCTGGCTACGCCATTCGAAACATCCGACGGAAAGACGATCGACACGATCAATGGAGAAAGACTGATTTCGCGACCGCTGCGCTGGGCCATGGTGGGCGGCGGCCGCACGGGACAGGTAGGATACAAGCACCGCACCGGCGCCCTGCGCGATGGCAATTACCAGCTCGTCGCCGGCGCCTTCGACCTGGATGCCGAAATGGGCCGCGATTTCGGCGTCAATCTCGGCGTGGAGGCGGAACGCTGCTACCCGGATTACAGGGCACTGATAGCTGGCGAAACCGCGCGCAAAGACGGTATCGACGTCGTCTCCATCGCCACCCCCAACTTTACCCATTACGAGATCACCAAGGCCTGCCTTGAAGCCGGGCTGCACGTCATCTGCGAAAAACCGTTATTCTTCACCGTTGCAGAATGTGACGAGGTGGCGCGGCTGGCCGAACAGAAGGGACTGATCGTCGGCGTCACCTATGGCTATACCGGCCATCCGCTGGTGCACCAGATGGCTGCCATGGTCAAAAAGGGGATGCTGGGCGATATCCGCATCGTCGATCTGCAATATACCCACGGCTTCAATGCCGGCGACGATGCGGGCGCAGGCGAGGCCGTCAAATGGCGCACCAATCCCCGTACCGCTGGCCCGACCTTCGTGCTCGGCGATATCGGTACGCATCTCTATTATCTCTCGGAAATCGTGCTGCCGCACATGAAGGTGGAACGACTGCTTTGCGACCGGAAGGCTTTCATCCCGACGCGGGCGCCGCTGGAGGACCATGCGACGGTACTCATGCATTATGATAATGGCGCACGCGGGCGTCTGTGGGTTTCTTCCGTCAATGCCGGCAATATGGGGTCGCAGCGTTACCGCTTCATCGGTTCCAGGGCGTCGCTTGAATGGTCCGATTCGCGTCCCGATCAGCTGATCTATCAGGTTCAGGGCGAGCCGGAGCGTATCCTGCATCACGGCATGCCGTATCTGGAAGAGGAGAGCCTTGCTGTCGATCGTATGGGCGCGCTGCACACCGAAGGTCTCGGTGATAGCTGGTCGAACATTTACCTCTGGATCGCCCAGGCAATCGATGCGGCCAATCGCGGTGACAGGGCTTTTCTCAAGACCCATCACTATCCCGGCATCGCAGCCGGCACAGAAGGCGTCCGCTGGCTGGAAAACTGCGTTCGTTCGGCCGATGCCGGTGCCACCTGGGTCGATTTCGCATAATGAATTTAAGGGCATTCCGGATCAATCCTCCTCCGGCTGGGTCAGCCTTCATGTGAGGATTTCATCATATTCACCAAGCGGACAGCCGGCCCTCCATCGTTGCCCTGCAAGCCGCCATCAACCGATGAGACGTTGCACCGGGCTAGAGAACAGGCCGATGCCGCTGCCGCCATGAGGATCAAATGACCAACCCGATCACCATCACCACCGCTCCCTGCTGCTGGGGCGTCGACGATGTCAAGAACCCGCATCTTCCCCATTGGGAAAGGGTGCTGGACGAAGCGAAAGCAGCCGGTTTCGGCGGTCTGGAACTCGGCCCCTACGGTTATCTGCCGCTCGACCTCAGGCGCGTTTCGCAGGCGCTGGATGAACGAGGCCTCAAGATCGTCGCCGGCACCATCTTCGACGATCTGGTCTCACCCGGAAATCGCGACAATCTGCTACGCCAGACTGAGGAGATCTGCGCGCTGATAACGCGCCTGCCAAAGCCGGAAACCCATGCGGGCCAACGTTTTTCCGCCCCCTATCTGACGGTGATGGACTGGGGCCATGACGAGCGTGATTATGCCGCCGGACATTCTGACCGCGCGCCACGTCTCGATAAAACCGCCTGGCGGGGCATGGTGGAGAACATCCGGGCCATCGCAACGCTCGCCCGGGACAAATATGGCGTGCGCGCCACCTTACATCCCCATGCCGGCGGCTACATCGAGTTTGCCGATGAGTTGCAGCAGATCGTTGAGGACATTCCCGCAGATCTTGCGGGTTTCTGCCTCGATACCGGCCATATGGCCTATTCCGGCATGGACCCCGTCGCCACGTTGCGCCGCTATTGGGATCGCGTCGACTACATTCATTTCAAGGATATCGACGCCGCGGTCTTTCAGGAAGTGATGGCGGAGCGCATCCGCTTCTTCGAGGCCTGCGCCAAGGGCGTGATGTGTCCGATAGGCCGCGGCTCGATTGACTATCCAGCCATCCGCAGCCTCCTGACCGAACTTGGTTATGGCGGCTATATCACCATCGAACAGGAACGCGATCCGCGTAATACTGGCAGCATTCTCGATGATCTGGCAGCCAGCAGGGCATTTCTTGCAAAAAGCGGCTTCTGAACCCGAAGGGCGCGGCCAGCGGCCGCGTCTCCCGTTTTCATACAATGGCTGCCTCAATCTTCAACGATCGTTCGATCATATGCGAGAGCCTTTGAAGCGAGAGACTATTCCCGCAACGTCCAATATCGGGACGCCATGAAAGGCCGGGGCTAACTGACGGCAGGCGGCTCTGCGAACTAAACCTCGACAGGCTCGCGGACATCATCCAGCAGAAAGTGCACGATCACATAAGGCGTGGTATATTTTTGACCGCTATCCGACACGGTTTCGACACTGCCGCCATCGGAGGGATGCCACTTCTGGTAATGGGGATTATTGGCGATCAGCGTAATGGCCTTGCCCGCAAACCTGCCGTTCAACCGATAGCGAGCCTCGGCAAGCGGCCAAATTTTCTCGAAGTCCTGCTGGCTGATACGAACTTTCAAAGCCTTCCTGGAAATGGTTTTTCCCGGCGATCCATCCTCATGTGCCACTGGTGGAATATGCAAGTCGACCTCTTCCGCATCGTCCAGCAGAAACGCAAATTCATCTGGCCACATCCGTCTCACGTATCGCTCCTCCCAAAGCTTAGCGCCCCACAGCATCCCCATGATAGCGCCTCAGCCGCTACAGGCAATGGCAGAGATGTGTTGTTGCGAACAGACGGAAGCCCGGGATGCAACAGAAACCATACTCATGGCTCCGCAATTGAACGCAGGACCCGGTCCAACGAGACGATATTACTTGCTACAAGCCGCATAAGCTATCCGTCTCAGACCGGCTCGCGCTTCAAAGAAAGCCCCGGAGCGCCAAAGGGGTTTACATGACCACATCACCCGTCTGGATGTCAGCTGACTGCTCATACGCCAGTGCAAATTCAAGGGTTGCCCGGTCACTGCGTGGTGGTCCCACCAGCTGTATACCAGTCGGCAACCCGTTAACCCCGAATCCCGCGGGAACGGCCGCCACGGGAAGTCCAGCCAGCGTGGGACCGATCACGACCTCCATCCAGCGATGATAGGTGTCCATGGCTTTTCCGTCGATTTCGGTCGGCCACGAGAGATCGATATCGAAAGGGAATACCTGTGCACTCGGCATCAAAATAAAATCGTACCGTTCAAACAATCTGCAGAGATACTGGTACCAGGCTGTCCGGACGACGGACGCATTAAAGATATCGGCGGCACTGCACGAAAGCGCGATGTCGAATTCAAACATCTGTTGCCGATTGAGAAGCGACCGTGTTTCCGGCTGGTCATAAAAGGCGCGCAGGCCGTGGGTCACGCTGAAGCTGCGCAATGTCATCCACGCTTCCCAGAGTTTCGGCAGTTCGAAATCCGGCACGAGTTCATCGATATCGCAGCCCATGTTCGCCAGGACGGCGAGAGCCTTGCGATCGACATCCAGAACCCCGGGCTCAAAGGGAAGATATCCACCGAAATCACCAAACCAGGCGACTTTCATTCCCTGTGTCGTTGCAGGACCTCGGATCGCGAGACTTTCATCCGCCAGGGATAGCGGGTCGCGCCGGTCATAACCTGCCTGCGTTGCGAGAAGCAGAGCGGCGTCCTCCACCGTCTTGCCCATGGGGCCTGAAGTGGCAAGCTGGCCAAGGAAAAGCTCGTTCCCTTTTGTGCCTGGAACCCTCCCAAAACTCGGCCGGAAGCCGACAACGTTGTTGAAGGCGGCAGGATTGCGCAGCGAGCCCATCATGTCAGAGCCATCTGCGACCGGCAGCATCCGGCATGCGAGCGCCGCCGCCGCGCCACCGGAAGAACCGCCGGCGCTTCTGGTCCTGTCATAGGGGTTTCGGGTTGGGCCATGGACAGGGTTGGTCGTATGGGACCCAAGGCCAAATTCGGGCGTGTTGGTCTTGCCAATGAAAATCGCGCCGGCGGCGCGAACACGTTCCACATGGAGACTGTCGGCGGTGGAAACAAAATTGTCAAAGAGCGGCGACCCCCAGGAGCACGGCAGGCCCTGAACTTCGGAGAGATCTTTTACCGCCTGGGGGAACCCGTGCATCCATCCGCGCGAGCGACCCCCCTCAAGTTCCCGGTCACAGGCGCGCGCCTCCTCCAGCAACTGTGTGCTTGGTCGACGAAAGACGATCGCATTCACGGCCGGATTGAGACTGTCGATGCGATCGAGATAGGCTTCCATCACGGAGAGGCAGGAAACCTGCCGCAGGTGGATTGCCCTGGAAAGCGCGGCTGCGGAGAGCCGGGTGATGTCGCCTGTCATTACTCTATCCTCAATCCAGCGTCGCCAGAAGACCGGCCATAAGCCTGCCGCGATCAATCAGGCTGTCAATTTCGATGTGCTCTTCGAGGGTGTGATAACCTGCGCCACGCAGCCCCAGGCCACAGAGCGTGGCAATGCCGAGCGCGCCCGTAAAATTGCCGTCGGAACCGCCGCCTGAACTGCCGTGGGGAAGGCAAACCCCAAGACTGTCGGCAAGCAAACGAGCCTTTTCGTAAAGCGCCATGGTTTCCGGACGGTCCGGTGGCCAGACGGGTCTGGTGACGCCGCAGGTGACCGAGAACTCCACCTCGTTTTCCACCCCTGACAAATTGAGCATTCGGGCGACACCGGACGCGAGATCGTCATCGGTTTTCGCCATGGACAGTGCCTCGGCCGTGCACAGCGAAGAGACACAATTGACCCATTGCCCGCCATGCATGACGCCAACGGAAAAAGTGCAGTCGTCGTCGCTCATTGCATCTATTTCAATCACCCTGCGGGCCATTTCGCGAATTGCAGACCGCCCGGATTTCGGCGAAACGCCGGCATGCGAGGGTCTGCCGCGGGCCACCAGGTTGTAGCGGGCGATGGCATAGCGACCGGTGACCACCCCGTTCTCCTCCCGTGCCGGTTCGGGAACCAGCACGTATTTGTTGCGCCGGGCCTCAGCCTCGATCAGGTCCCGCGTCGAGGGTGTGCCGATCTCTTCGTCGGGGGTCAGCAAGACGGTGACGGGAAGGCGGGTGCCGATGCCCGTGTTCAGAAGCTGCCTCATTGCTTCCAGTACCAGAAAATTGCCACCCTTCATGTCGAGTATGCCCGGGCCGTAGGCACGTGTATCCTCGATACGAAACGGGAGTTCTTTCAGCGTGCCAACCGGGTGAACCGTATCGAGATGACCGGAGACAAGAATTCCAGGCGTGCCGTGCGTGTCGCCAAAACGCGCACGCAGGCTGCCGCCAAGTCCCATACGGCCGGGGATTCGTTCTATTGTGGCACCGATCGTTGCGAAATCGGTGGCAGCAAGATCCATCATGCGATCCACGGCTGCAGCATCGAATGTCGGGCTTTCGCATTCTATCCAGGGCCTGAGACGCTTCAGCATGGCGTCTATATCAAGGGGAAGTTTGGTGAAATCCATAATAGGGGGCTCGTTTCATCGTGACGGGACGCCCGCGCTCAAGGGAGGGAGCAATCCCGATCTTGTGGCAGGGCATGGGCGTCAGGCGGCCAGACGTTTTTCGACGACACGCGCCAGAAGGCTCGCACCAACCGGCAGAATATTGTCATCCAGAACAAAGCCCGGATTGTGCAGCTGTACCGATCCGGCATGGCCAACGGTGCAGTAGACGCCGGGCACCTTGTAGAGCATATCGGCAAAGTCCTCGCTGCCCATGACAGGCTCGTCCTTCGCATAGACAAGGTCTGCACCCACGATGTCGCGGGCGGCATCGGCGAAGCCCTCGACAAGTTCTTCCGTATTGATGAGGACGTCGAAAACATTGCGAATGTCTGTTTCAATTTCGACTTCGAAAGACGCGGCAAGGCCGGCTGCGATGGTGCGCATACGCTCACGGATCTGTTCATTCACCTCGCGGTCGAGATAACGCACGGTGCCGGAGACTGTCGCCTCTTCCGGAACGACATTATAGGCGGAGCCGGCATGAATCTGCGTGACCGACACCACGGCTGACCGAAGTGGAGAAATGTTGCGCGACACGATCGATTGCAGGGCCGAGACCAAGTGAGTTGCGACAATGACGGGATCCTTGGACCCTTCGGGACGCGCACCGTGGCTGCCGCGTCCCTTGATGTGAAAATCGAAGAAATCAGCGCCGGCCATTGCGGTGCCCGGCTTGATGCCGATCTTGTTCGGCTCCTCGTTCGGCATATTGTGCAACCCGTAGAGCTCGTCACAGGGGAAACGTTCAAACAGGCCGTCTGCAAGCATGGCGCGAGCCCCTCCGCAGCCTTCTTCGCCGGGCTGAAAAATGAATACGGCCGTGCCGGCAAAATTGCGGGTTTCGGCGAGGTATCGCGCGGCACCAAGTAACATGGTCGTGTGACCGTCATGGCCGCAGCCGTGGAAGCGGTTCGCTATTTTCGACGAGTAAGGCAGGTTGGTACGCTCCTCCATCGGCAGCGCGTCCATGTCGGCACGCAGGCCGATGGTACGCCCGCTTCCCTTAGCCCCCTTCAAAACGCCGACAACGCCGGTCTTGCCGATGCCGCGATGCACCTCGATGCCGTAGCTCGCCAGCTTATCGGCAACGATGGCGGAAGTTCGTATCTCCTCAAAACCGATCTCCGGATGAGCGTGAATGTCACGGCGAAGGGCAGTCATTTCATCGTGCCAGGCGGCAATTTTCTCGATAACGGGCATTGCTGTATCCTTGAATTCAAAAAAGTGACGGATCAGGAGAGGGCGGCAGAGAGAGGGGAGAGGCGGACGCCCGGGCGAAGCCTCCTCCATGGAAGGGCAGCCGGGTCAACGGCCATTGGACCGGGTGCGGCACAAACGAGAATTGTCTCGGCAAACGGTTCGAAATCTGCGCGGAAGTGCACCGAGCTCTTGTTGACGAGAATGCTCGACGTTTCCGGCTCGATGCCGAGATAACGGAACAGGCCGCGGTCGGCCATCTGCACCTTGTGAGAGGCTACGGCTACGCGAACGCCACCGATCCTGAGGCACGCTGAAGGTCCAAGCCGCATCAGGGTGTCGCCGTAGTAGGGACCGGTGACGCGTGTCAACCCGTCGGACAATGCTTCGACGATGAACTCGGCCTCAAGCGGCTCGTCACCGGGAATGCCGGATTTTCCACCGAGCGCGATGCGGATCGTTGCGCCGACGCCTGCTGCCTGTGCTGCCAGCGCAGCCTCAGGGTCATAGAGCAGGCCAAGCGCCGCGTTCTGTGCACCGTTGTCGATGAGAGCCCGCAGCATTCCGGTCGTATCGGAATCGCCACCGGCCCCGGGATTGTCCTGCGTATCCGCAAGCACGACAGGCTTTGCGGCGGTTGCGGAAAGACGGATTGCCTCCTTTACGCCCTCATCAGCGCTGTAGACGCGCCCGGCAAAGGCGGGCTCACTGGCGTCGATCAGGGCCTTCAGCTCGTCGGCGGCAAGATCAGCTGCTTCCTGCGTCGTTCCATAGGAGAGAACAGTCGCACCGCAATCGTTGAAATCGGCAGCCGGGAAGCCGGGAAAGAAGGAGAGCGAGACAATTGTTTTCTCTTCCTCCAGTCCTGCGAGGCGGGCGTAGATGGATTGCGCCGGCTCCATCTCAGTACATTGCCACGATATGGGGATCAGATAGTCGATCTGACGATAGGACTTCGCAAAACGCTCACCATCCATCAGGCGGTCAAGCAAACCCGCGGCACGTTTGCCAGTCAGGGCCATGTCCACATGCGGATAGGTGCGGTAGCCGATCATGACATCGGCGTCGTCGACCGACCGCCTGGTTATGTTGCCGTGCAGGTCGAGACTGACAGCGACGGGGATGTCGTGGCCGACTGCGCTTTTGATGCGGGCGAGAAGTTCGCCCTCGCCATCGTCCAGATGTTCACAGACCATGGCTCCATGAAGATCGAGGTAGATTCCGTCGACGGGCAGCGCTGCCACGATGCCGGCAACGATCTCACCGGCAATGCGCTCGAAAGCATCCTCGGTAACATGAGCAGAAGGAACGGCGCTTGCCCGCAGTATAGGAACAACTTCCCAGTTTGCTTGCCGGGCGTAATCGAGCGCGCCCTCGATACCGGTATTTGCGCCCCGGACGAGAGCGATCATCTCCTCGCCACGGCAGAGCGGCAGATGGCCCGATCCCTTCAGAAAGGCGTCATAAGTGGCTTTGGTGGGAGCAAATGTATTGGTCTCATGAATGAAACCGGCAAAGGCGACACGCCGGGACGTCATCGGTCATTCTCCTGGAAATTATGCAGCTTCGGGGGCAAGCGGCCGGAAATTGGCGAAATCCCAATGCCGCCCCGGGGCGGCATCGATAAGCTGGCGGGTGTATGCATGAACCGGACTGGTGAGCACTTCGTAGCCGCTGGCATATTCCACAATGCGACCTTTCTGCATAACGATCACGTCGTCACATATCTGGGCGGCAACGCGAAGATCATGCGTGATGAACAGGATGGAAATACCGAGCTTTTCCTGCAAGTCCGCAAGAAGGTCGAGTACCTGTGCCTGAACCGATACGTCGAGTGCCGACACTGCCTCGTCGGCCACGAGAACCTTCGGGTTCATGGCAACGGCACGGGCGATCGCGATGCGCTGGCGCTGGCCGCCTGAGAACTGGTGAGGATAGCGGCCCACTGCATCCGGGGGCAGGCCGACGATTGCGAGAAGTTCGCGCGCTCGCTTCAGGGCGTCCCGCCTCGGCGTACCGTAATTTACTGGCCCTTCAATGATGCTTTCCCCCACCGTGATACGCGGGTTGAGCGAGCGATAGGGATCCTGAAACACCATCTGGATATGCTGGCGATATGGCTGCAGGGTCCGGCGGGAGAAATCGGCGATTTCCTGTCCGGAAATGCGGATCGAGCCGGAGGTGGGATCGATCAGCCGCATGATACAGCGAGCGACGGTCGACTTGCCAGAGCCGCTTTCACCGACGATACCGAGTGTACGACCCTTCTTCAGTGTGAAGGACACATCCGTCGCGGCTTTTGTTTCGGCCGCGGTTTTTCCGAAAAAGCCTTTTTTGCCATACACCTTCTCAAGCTCCGAGGCCGAGAGCACGACCTCGTCCGAGAGCGCGGGGCGCGGCTCGCGCGGTTGAAGGCTTGGCACGGAAGAAAGAAGCGTGCGGGTATAGTCCATTTCCGGCGCTCTTAAAATCGTGTCGACCGGACCACTCTCGACGAGATTGCCACGGTTCATGACGTAGACGGTGTCTGCAATCTCGGCCACTACGCCCATGTCGTGGGTTATAAAGAGAACGGCGGTACCCTGCTTTTCCTGAAGTTCATTGATGAGCTTGAGGATCTGCTTCTGGGTCGTCACATCAAGGGCTGTGGTCGGTTCGTCGGCGATCAGCAGTCTGGGTTTGAGGATCAAGGCCATGGCAATCATGATACGCTGGCGCTGTCCACCCGAGAGCTGATGGGGATAGGCTGCGAATATCCGCTCGACATCGGGCAGATGCACTTCCCGCATCATCTCAAGAACGGCGATCTTCTGCTCTCTTGCTGAAAGCGTCGTGTGCTCCTGAAGCACCTCGCAAATCTGCCGGCCAACCGTCAGCACCGGGTTGAGTGCTGTCATCGGCTCCTGGAAAATCATGGCAATACTTTTCGAGCGCAGTGCCCGCATGCGGCCGGCGTCGGCCTTGAGGAGGTCTTCACCTTCAAACAGGATTGTACCCCCTGCAGGTTCAAGAGAATTTCGCGGCAGGAGCCCCATCGTAGCGAGCGAGGTCACCGATTTGCCAGAACCGCTCTCGCCCACAAGGCACACAGTTTCTCCGGCTCGGATGGTGACCGAAATGCCGTTGAGGACCGGCACGCTGTCATCGTCTCCGGTCAGGCGGATGACGAGGTTCTCGACGCGCAATACTTCGGACGCGGTGGCGGGATCGAATGCAACAGCCGTCATTTCGCGGCCTCCCTTTTCTTCATGCGCGGATCGAGCAGATCGCGCGCCGTATCACCGAGAAGGTTGATGGATAGAATGCAGAGCGAGAGCACCAGACCTGGCCAGAAGATCAGTTGCGGATTGATCTGGAAATAGGCGCGTCCCTCGGCCATGATATTTCCCCATGTCGGTATTTCCGTGGAGACACCAGCCCCGAGGAAAGACAGGATCGCTTCTGTAAGAATCGCCGAGGCGCAGACATAGGTGGCCTGCACGATGAGCGGCGCCAGGGTATTCGGCATCAGATGCCGCCAGAGGATTTTCGGAAGGCCCGAACCGGCAGCGATCGCGGCCTCGACGTAGGGCTCTTCGCGTGCAGTCAGCACCACCGAGCGAACAAGACGCACCACACGAGGAATTTCCGGGACAGTAATGGCGAACATGACGGTCCAGATATTTGCCCCGGTGAGCGAAACCACGGCGATGGCGAGCAGCAGGCTTGGAATTGCCATCAGTGCGTCCATGATCCGCATGACCACGGCGTCGAGGAACCGAAAGAAGCCCGAGACCAGGCCAATCCCCAGTCCGACAGCCACCGAGATGACAGTCGCTCCGATACCAATAAAAAGGGAGATGCGAGCCCCGTAGAGCACACGCGACAGCAGGTCCCGTCCGTAGGCATCGGAACCGAGCGGGTAGATATCGCTGGCGGGCTTGAGGCGGGCAGAGGGCGTCATGGCCACGGGATCATGCGGAGCAAGCCATGGCGCGAGAACAGCCATGAGAATGATCAGGATAAGAATTGCAAGCGCGATGGCAGGGACGAGGACAGCTTGTCCGCGTTTTTTTCTGCCGGCGAAAACGGGTAGCCGCATGGCGGCACCAAAAAGCGTGGAATTGGCCATCAGTACCGTATCCTCGGATCGAAGAAGGAGTAGGAGAGGTCGATGAGGAGATTGACCATCACATAGATACCGCTTGTCAGCAGGATCATGCCCTGAATGACAGGGTAATCGCGGGCAAGAATGGCATCGACCGTGAGCCTTCCAATGCCGGGAATGTTGAATACGCTCTCCGTTACCACGACGCCGGAAATAAGCAGCGCAAAGCCGGTGCCGATAATGGTGAGCACAGGAACCGCGGCATTGCGCAGCGCGTGGCGGAACAGGACGGTATTTTCCTTCAGCCCTTTTGCGCGGGCGGTTCGCACATAATCCTCGCCCAGCACTTCGAGCACGGAGGCGCGTGTCATGCGGGCGATCAGCGCGATATAAATGGAAGCAAGTGTGAGGGCCGGCAAAATGGCGCGTTCCGCGAAAGGACCGACGCCTTTGGTGATGCTCCGGAAGCCCTGCACCGGAAACCATTTGAGGTCGATGGCGAAGACCTGGATGAGGATATAGCCGATCACGAAAACCGGCACGGAGAAGCCGACGACCGACACCGTCATGACGGCATAGTCGATCCACGTGCCGTGGCGCCACGCAGCGATGACCCCAAGTGGAACGGCAATCAGCACCGACAGGACGATCGTGACGAGCGCAAGGCTCACGGTCGGTTCGATGTGCTTGCCGATCATCGCAGTGACTGGCGTATTGGAAATCAGCGACACGCCAAGGTCGCCCTGGAGAAGCAGCCAGAACCACGAGACGAATTGCACGACGATTGGTTTGTCGAGGCCGAGGGCAGCGCGGATTTTCTCAAGCTGCTCTGGCGTGGCCATGTCGCCGGCGATGATGGCGGCCGGATCGCCGGGCGTTATGCGCAGCAGGAGAAAAACGAAGACGGCGACCGTGATCATTACCGGAACGGAGGCCAGAATTCGGCGGAACGTATAGGCGAGCATAAGCATCCTCACGTCGGTTGGGCAGGCAGGGCAGCGGCATCCACAGGATGCCGCCATGTTCTTCCACGAGGCTCAGTCTTCTGTTTTCTCGATGTTCCAGAACACGGGAACCGGCGATTCCAGGAAGCCGGAAAGCTGGTTGCGCCACACGGAGGGGTTCTTGTACTGGCCAAGCGGAACGTAGCTGACCTCGTCCATGGCATGGGCCTGAAGCTCGGCGGCCGCAGCCTTCTGCTCTTCAGCTGTCGCCGCGGCGATGTATTTGGCGCGCAACGCTTCCAGCTTCTCGTCTGTCTGCCAGCCAAAAAATCCCTTGGCGCCGCGACCGTTCAACATCGGATTGTTAAGCGGCGTCATGATTTCCGGCACAATCCAGTTGGTGAAGAACATGTTCCAGCCACCCTCAGCCACCGGCTTCTGCGAGGCGCGGCGAGTGACGAGCGTCTGCCAGTCCATGGGCTGAAGTTCTACGTTGAAGCCCGCACTCCTCAGCGCAGCCGCCGCCACGACGGGCTGGGCCTTGACGGTCACGACGTCGGTTGGCTGAAGGATGACAACGGGAGTTCCGTCGTAACCGGCCTCCTTGAGGAGTGCCTTTGCGCTTTCCATATCGCCCGCGCCGGTCAGGCTTTCCGAACCGGCCAGCGCTTCAAGCGGCGTACCGCAGCCGAAGACCGAGCCGCAGATGGTGTAGTAGTCCGGATTGCCGATCAGCGCGTCGAGAACATCCTTCTGGTTCATCGCTTTGAGAGCAGCCCGGCGGATCTTCTTGTTATCGAATGGCGGGTAGAGGAAATTCATGCGGCCCATGGTCTGCGAGCCAAGCGTGTTTAGCGTCTTGACGGTCAGTTCGTCATTGCTCTCGACAAGTGGCAGAAGATCAACTGGCGGAGCTTCGATATAGTCGATCTCCCCGGACTGGATAGCGTTGATTGCCGTCTGGGCATCGGGCATGCTCAACCATTCCACACGGTCGACCTTGACCACCTTTCCGCCGGCCAGCCAGCTCGCAGGCTCGTTGCGCGGCACATAATCGGTAAATTTTTCATAGACCGCCTTGACGCCCGGCTGGTACTCGGCCGTGACGAACCTGAAGGGGCCGGAACCGACAAATTCGGTAATGGCGGTATCGGCCGGGGTTGCGGCAATACGTTTCGGCATCATGAACGGCACGACCGAAGACGGCTTGGCCAGAACGTCGGGTAAGAAGCCGAAGGGTTCCTTCAGCTTGAAAACAAAGGTCCTGTCGTCCGTAGCCGTCAGGCTTTCTGTCTTGTCGAAGAGGATCTGACCGGAAGTATCCCGCTTGCCCCAGCGCTGAAGCGAGGCAATGCAGTCTTCTGCTGTCACAGGTGTGCCGTCGTGCCATTTCAGACCGTCGCGCAGCGTGAATGTATAGGTCAGCTTGTCATCCGAAACAGTGTAGTCAGCCATCTGGGGCTGCGGTTTGAAATCGGCATCAAGCGCCAGCAGCGTGTCATAGATCATGTAGCCGTGATTGCGCACGATATGAGCGGTCGTGATGATCGGATCGAGAATACGCAGGCCAGAATGCGGTACGGCCATCATTGTTGTGGCCGAGGCATCCGTTCCAAAGCCCGCAACACAGGCTGAAAGGGCGATGATCGCCGCAACGAGCCGGCTTCTTGCCCGGCTTGCTTTTCTGGTCAACTGAGCGTGCATGATTTCGCTGTTCCCTTTTTTGTTTGGCAGGTAGCGACCGAAACGCGCGGGCATTGGCCCGCACGCAAGCGCACGGCACCCTTCCGATCCGGACCGTTTTCGATAATGTCGCTGCGATCCCTCAAAGTTTGCGCAGCGAAGAGCACTTGTACCGCCGCAAAGGTGCGGCGAAACATACGACTGCAATAGCTTTCGCAACCGCGGCTGTGAGACCGCAACGCGACAGGCTTGCAAGGTTCAGCTTACCGTCACATGGCGAGCATGTGGGCATAGCTGACTATGATGTCATTCCGATTGGCATAGAGTGCAAGGCGTTCCCCTTAGGATTATTTTACCGCGATGCGATTGCTATTCTCGACTATCGATTATAGGTTCGTTGAAAGCCTTGTCAACGATCTTGCTGCGTCGCAAAATGAATTTTACCAAACCCTCAGACGGGTCCGATCACCGGGCCCGTATTGCCGCGCTGGAGAAGGCATTTGCCGTGCTTGAGATGTTCGGGCCAGAAACGCCTGAACTGAGAATTGCCGATGTTGCGAGGCGAGGAGGGATGAACAGATCCAGCGCCCAGCGTCTGGTTCATACACTTGTCAAATCCCATTGGCTTGAACGCGACGCACTGAGCGGTGTCCTTTCTCTCGGGCACCGGGCGTGTTATCCCGCACATGTCTATCTTTACAGCAACGAGTTGATCGATCTCGTGATGCCGTTGGTCGTGGAACTGAATGCACGCACCGGCCTCAGCACCGACCTCTGGCTCCTCGACGGCAAGACCGCTGTTACGCTGGCCCGGGTCCCGTCACCCGCCGCATCCCTGGCACTTGCCCCGGTTGGCAGCCGCGTCGCACTTGCCGAGACCGCGCCAGGCCGGGCGCTGTTGTCTCTTATGGATGCGACAACACTCGATACATTTCTGGCAACATGGACAGGCGACGCGGGTTTGCTGCGCGAGCGGATAGCCTCTGAGCGCAGCGTGGGATTTTCCTTTGACGGTACTGTCGAAGGCGGATCCCGCCAAGTCATTGCGACCGCTTTTCGCGATGCAGCCGGCCAGCCGCTTGCTGCGATTTCGCTTTCCGGTCCTGTAGACACGGAGGCAGCAGGCACGGTGACCGGGCAACTTTGCGAAACCGTCTCACGCATGGGGGAGTTGATGGTGACACGGGCGGTACGCCCGGCCAACCTCGAGCCAAATCCACGCACGCTGTGGCCGCTGGTCGACGACGAGAATGATCCGCTCGCGGTGACCGCAGTTTCCAAAAGCCTGCATTTATTGCAGTTTTTCCACCTGCAAACGCCGCTGCTCACCCTGACGCAACTTTCACAGCAGACCGGCTTTCCGGTGCCGACTGTCCAGCGCATTACAGATACGCTGGCGGGACTGGGCTATCTGAAGAAAGATCAGCCCAAACGCGCTTTCCATGTCTCGGAGCGGGCGCTTGATCTTCTTTATCGTTTCCAGATGGGAAACGCGTTGCTCCGGTCGGTATGGCCTCGGCTTATAAGGCTGCGGGAAGAATGCGGGCTGCGTTGTTCCTTCTGCATCCTGGACGGCACGGAAATCATCCACCTGCTGCATGTTCAAAGCCGACCGCAACCGGCTTTCAGAACCGCCTACCCGGGCAGGCGACTTCCGGCCGTTTCATCTTCCGGTGGTCGGGCGATCCTGTCGTGGCTGCCACCTGGAGAGATTGACAGAATTCTTTCGGAAAGCCCCGTCCAGCCCGGTACTCCCTTTACCGTTACGAACAAGGACGAAATCCGCACAGAGATTCTGGAAGCAAGCGTTCGAGGCGTGGCTTTCACGGATCGCCAGTCGATCCGCGACGAGGTAAATGTTGCTGCTGCGGTACCGGGACCAGAGGGTCGTCCGGCGGGAGCCATCGTCGTATCCGCTCCTGTGCACAGCTGGTCTGTCGAGCGGCTTGAGCGCGAAGTCGTGCCCCTGCTGGTGTCCCACGCCCGTGGCGGATAAGATCTGCCTCACCCGATGTTCTGATCCGCATGGGCCTCCTGGGAACGGGGGCGTCGAGATCAATTACGATCCTGACGGACTGCGTGTGAACATGCAGGCGCTGGTTTCACAGCTTGAGCAGTGACATCGAGCCGAAGCCATAATGACGAGCACCGATAATCGGCGAACCAGTTTTCGACCGACCGTCCATTGCTCCCGACTGCAACTGTCAGCATGAACGTTTCCAGACTACCTCGGGCTAAGCTCTATTATGGAACTACCCGCGCTTTCATCCCACACGAGATGAGACGCGAGCTTTCCGATATTTCGGCGGAAGTTCTGCGGTTGGCAGATCGTCGACCTTGAACTGCTTGCCGGTCGACCAGGGAAGCATGTTGAGCGCCACACCAAGCCCCGCGATGATCGCAGCAA